>CAZGCA010000026.1:0-45855 GCA_964524145.1 uncultured bacterium
TACCCCCGCGACGACAGGCCAAGCGGTTTTGTGTAATCCCCTACCCCTCGATATTATGACCAGATAACCAGGATCACCCGCACAGAGCTTCTCGTTTAGCAGCACCGCTATCAACGTGACCTATGAACCGTACGATGTTAGCAAGACCGGTGGCATCTAGAGTTTTCAAATCTTGATGGTGGTAGGTCGTTCCTTTCTGGGCCATGGATCTCGTACAGCCCTCATATAATAAACGCCATAGAAAAGCAACCTAGTGCGGGGTCGCATAGAAAACCCTCTTACCTGACGCAGGGCTTCTGGAGGCTCTTTCTGTTGACAGGCTTTTGCATGCTCTGATATAATGCGGTAACAGTGAGATTCGTGCGAGGGGACGACGGAGTTGTCCCCGCATATACTGAAGGGAGTGGATTGTGTCCCGAGCAACTTGTGTTTACCGTTGTGCGGTTGTGTTAGCCATAGCTGCTCTTGCACTGCCGTGCGGTTCCTGGAGCGAAGACCGGCTCGTTTTTGTCACCACGCAGGTCAGCAACGTCGTACCGGAGCCCGTTGCGGCTTCGGCTTGGGTGGCAGACCTTGACTCCGGCAAGCAGGTGGGCCGGACAATGAGTCTGCCGTCGGCTTCTCCGGTCCCGCCGGCATTCTGGCCGGAGGCGGGGTCCATCTTTGTTGCGGCAAACAGCGTGCCATTGGATCTCTGTGCGTCGGATACCTCGGGCACCTTGTCGGCTTACGCAGTAGCTCCACTTCGGGAAGTGGAGCGTGAATTGCCGGTGCCGGACCTGCGGTTGATCCTCCACCCAACGCTTGTTGATACACGCGGCTCGCAAGAGAACCCTGTAGTGCGCACGATGCTCGCGGTCCCGACGTTCGGGAACGAAGGGCTGGGGTTTTCCGGAGAGATACTGTTGCTTGACGCGACAAGTTCGGCCGCGGTTGCCACCATATCCATGCCAACCGGTGTGATGCAACTTGCAAACATACCCGGGACGTCGCGTGTGCTGGCGTTGCTTTGGAACGCGGATTTCTCAGTGGACCCTGCGGAGTTTGGCGTCTCAGTCGCTCTCGTCGAGACTGACTACGTGGACAGGGGCGTACTGGGCGCTGGCCCGGTCGCGCTTGAACCGCAAAGCGAGCTTGCCATTGCCGTTCCAATAGGCATCGCGCTGACGGCGGACGGTTCTCGCGCCGCCGTGGCGATCTGGGGCGAGATTGAAGGCCCCGATGATGTCGTGGAAGTCGTGACTGAAGTGTTCGAGCTGGATCTGAGCAATGCGGCAGAAGCCGACGCGGATCTTGGCGTAACGGGAAGCACCGTGATTCCGGGAGCCCCGCTCGGCACGCTGCCAATGTATGAACTGCCCCTGGCATATGACGGGACAAGTGTGGTGATTGCCGTTGTCGAGGATGTGGAGCCCGAAGGGGAAGAGTCCGGGCAAGTCAGCGAGGAGGTCGACGGGGAAAGCGATGATGACGCGGACGGTGAAGAGGACGACGAATGCGATCGGGAACGTCAGGGAGAAGGGCATCTGTACCTTGTTTCCATCGACGGCACCGGCCCCATTGCGACACCGATAACGTTGCCGGACGAAGTCGATCTGGGCCAGATAGAGTCAGTGTTGAGCGTTTGGGTCGGCACCCAGTCCGACACGCTGTTTGTTTCTGTCGACAAGACCTTCTATGCGGTGAGAATGGCAGGACCTACCGCGGTCGAATCGATTTCACTCGATCTGCCCGAGCTGGTGAGCGACGCCGATATTGGAGGCGACGATACGTTTGCGGCCGTTGGCTCGGGGCCGTTTCTCTCGAAGCTGACCTTCGATTTTGATGCAGGTGTTATCCTCGGTGAACAGCCGATCATGCAGTCCGCCAACGGGCTGATAAAGAATGTGGCATTCCTGCCCGTCGCTGAAGGGGCGATCCCGGACAGGGACGGAGACGGACTGGCTGACAGCGACGAAGACCGCAACGAGAATGACGTTGTCGATCCAGGCGAGACCGACCCGGATGATCCTGATTGCGACGGGGACGGTGTCCCGGACGGAATAGACAAACGGAGGCTGACGCCATCGGCGTGGCTCTCACTGGCCCCGAAACGTGTTTCGTTCAGTTCCGTGGAAGGGAGAGCCGACCCGGCGCCGATAGTGATAGAAGTGGACAATGCAGGTGTGGGCACAATTTCGTGGCAGGCAAACATTACCGTCGAGCCGGGGCTCAACTGGCTCTCGGTAGCTCCTTCGGTAGGCATGACACCATCGAAGCTGGAGATATCAACTTCGATCGAGGGGTTGACCGCCTCTCGAAGTCCCTACCTCGGTACCGTAACTGTATCGGCCAACCCGGACGTGGCCGAGAATGTCCAGACGATCGAAGTCGTATTGGTGGTCGAGGAGGCGCCGGAAACGTTTGCGCTGTGGCTTGTCGAGAGGTCGGCCGTCGATGCGCCGTCTTCGATTCTAAACGGCATAACCGGAGACGGCTATGGCGCGTTGGGGAACCTGTTGCTGAGCGAGTTTAATTACACCAACAGGGAGGTTGCTTACAACCCGTTTCTGTTCGGATCCGTCGTGGACGAGCAGTTGTTGGAGGGAGTCGACCTGCTTGTCGTATCGACTATTGGCCAGTTGGAGGCGTTGGTGGAGTCAGAGCAGGAGGCCGTTCTGGAGTTTCTCCTGAGAGGCGGAAGCGTCTTCGTTGTCGGGGACCGCGACTCCGACCGCACTTCAGTCAGTTTTGCGAACAGCATCACTGAGTTGTTTGGAACACGATTGCGCAGCGGTACGTCGGTGTCGACGATTATCAACGATTTCGCCGTGCATCCGATAACATACAAACGAGTCACGGTAGATGAGGTGGAACTGGACGGGACGCTCGAACAGGTTAACATAAGCGGTGGCGCCGAGCTACTGGTGTTGGGACTACCCTCAGACCCGCTCGCGTTTTACCAGACAACGAAGGTCATGATGACGGCCGCGGAATTAGAAACAGGTCGTGCGGTGGTGTTCTGTGATGAGACACCATTCACCAACGCCCAGATCGGCCTGCTTGATCATGAGCAACTGTCCAGAAACGTCTTCTTGTGGCTGAGCCCTGGAGGTGCCGAGACATACGACAGGGATCGGGATGGGATACCCGACAGGTACGAGGATCTGGACGGCGACGGTATCGTTGATCCCGGAGAGACCGATCCCCTGGACTGGGATACCGACGGTGACGGCGTCAGCGACGGCGCGGAGGATTTCAACGGAAACGGCGTCGTGGACCTTTTCGAGACTGATCCGACAAATGCCGACACTGATGGCGACAGCATGCCTGATGGGAGCGATCCGTTCCCGACACAAGCACCGCCGCCTCGGATCGATCGGATAGACCCCGCAAGCGGTCCGGCGACGGGAGGCACCCTTGTGACGATAGTAGGCAGCCGCTTCCTCGAAGGAGCGGTCGTGATGTTCGGCGACCAGGAATCCGACAGTGTGACGTTTGTCTCATCCACTCAGGTGCTGGCCGTTTCTCCCCCGGGCAATGCCGGGGAGACCGTGGACATCAAGGTAATCGATCCGGAGACGTCGCAATCGAGCCTGCTCAGAGATGCGTTCAGCTACGTTGTCACCATAGACCCCACGAGTGGTCCGGCGACCGGTGGCACGCAGGTAACCATAACCGGCAGCGGCTTCCGTGAAGATGCGGTCGTGATGTTCGGCGATGAACAAGCCGCCGGCGTCGAGGTTGTCTCCCCCACAGAACTAGTCGCCGTATCACCTCCCGGAACCACGGGCGAGTCGGTCGCGGTAAAGATAATCGATCCGGAGACGTCGGAATCGGTCACCGCCGCCGACCAGTTCACGTATCTTGGGTTGACGACTGTTCATGTTGGCCGCAACAGTGCAATGCCCGGCGAACAAACGACTGTGCAGGTTCGGCTCGACACGTTCGGCAACGGGTTGGACACAAGGATATCCACCTTGCTTTTCCGGATAGAATACGACAGCGACTACCTGCGGATGGACGAGAATCTCGTGCTGAGCGACGCAGCCTCGGACGCTCACAAGGAGGCTACGGCGAATGTTGATAACACGCTTGGCATCGCTGTGATACTCGTTGCAGGCAGGCTCGGCTTCGAAGTCGAGACGCTCCCGAGCGGCGACTTGGCAACGCTCACGTTCGACGTGCTTGAAACGGCTCCGACTGGTCGCAGTTTCGCGATCGACTGCTCGTCGGTCTCCGCTGCGGACGAGGAGGGAGAAGAAGTTCTCACGCTCTCGACGGACGGATTCCTGTTTGTCGGCAGTATCGGGGATGTTAACGGGGACGAGATTGTCAACGCAATAGACATCCAGATTGTGGTAAACCAGGTGCTCGGTATATCCACGCAGACTGAAGCCGGCGACGTCAACGGCGACGGCTCGTGGGACGCCGCAGACATCCAACTCGTGATCAACGCGGCGCTCGGAAAACCGCTCTAAGGCTGGGGGCTTTTCTTCGGCCTTGCCAATCATCCCGCGTGTGAGCACCCCATTTACCTATTCGTCAGTGCGGTTTTCTATGGTAATTGGCGGCTGGGCACGCCGTCGGCTTGACACGGAAAGGCGCGTTAGGTAGGATAGCTGTGTGCAGTCGAGTGCAGGTAAGCGACAAGGAGGAGAGTCAGCATGCATAACAAAACGAGCGGAACAATAACACGACGCGATTTTCTGCGCGGTGGCACCGCCGGAGTCGCTGGCACCGCACTCGGCATCTCGGCAATGGCACACGCTTACGGGCAAGCCGGGGAAGGTGCAGCGGCGGATAAGAGCCGGGTTGTGCTCGTCCGCAACGCCAACTCGATCAGCGGGCCCGGAACGCTCGATGCCGCGATTGTCGAGCAGATGCTTGACAAGGCGGTCTGCTCGCTGCTCGACGAGTCGAGCAAGGCGCCGGCGTGGGGCAAGCTCTTCTCGTCGGACGACGTCGTCGGTATCAAGGTGACACTGATGATGACGACGCCGCGACAGGAGCTTATGACCGCCATCGTGAACGGCCTCCGTTCAGCCGGCCTGCCGGACAAGAACATCTTCTTCTTCGACCGGGGTCACGAATGGGCCGACCTCGAAGAGCTGAAAGGCAGAGGCACCCGGCTCGAATACGAACCGACGGGGTACTGCACGGTCGTCACACAGAAGGCCACCAAGCTTATCAACGTGCCGGGGATGAAGACCCACGGTTTGAGCGGCATCGGTGTCGCCGTCAAGAACTGGGTCGGCGCACTGGGCGCGCACGTTCTGCCGATCAGCAGGAATAAGGACGCGTTGTTTGCCGATATTCACAAGAGCGCTTGCGCCGACCTGGGCCGCATTATCGCCAATTCACCGATCAAGGACAAGTGCGTGCTTAACGTCGTTGACGCGTTCGAACCCATCTTCGGCGGCGGGCCACAGTTCGACCCGCGGCACCGGTGGGCATACAACGGGCTGCTCGTCTCGCGCGACCCTGTCGCTGTCGACATCGTTTGCGGCAAAGTCATCCAGGCAAAACGCGACGAGTTCAAGGGCGAACCGTGGAAGATAGCGCCTCCGTTGCGGCATCTTGTCGTCGCCGACAAGGAATACGGGCTCGGACAGAGCGACCCGGACAAGATAGAGCTTATCAAGCTCGGCGATACCGACGGTATGCTGGTCTGACGTGGTGTCACACCCTGTCGCGCTGCTCATTGGCGACTCAATAGCATTGGGCTATGCTCCGGGAGTGGATCGGTTTCTCGCAGGCAAGATTCGGGTCGAGGTGATCCCGGAGAACGGCGGCGACAGCTCGAACGTGCTTGCCAACCTCGAGAAGTGGGTCGCCGGTTGTCAGCCGCACATCATTCACGTCAACTGCGGTCTTCACGACCTCCGTGTCGACCCGAAAACGGGTTTCTACCAGCAGCCCGTTGACCGGTACCGGAAGAATCTCGAGGAGATCGTGAGACGGCTCAGAGCCAAGACAGAAGCAAGGCTCGTATGGGCCACCACCACCCCGGTTATTGTCGACCGCCACAACACCTCGAAGCCTTTCCACAGGTATGACAGAGATATCGATGCGTACAACCAAGCGGCGATAGATAGTATGGCGCGGGACGGGAATATCGCAATCGACGACCTGTATGCAGTTGTTGAGCACTACGGCCGGGCGAAATGCATAGCAGACGACGGCGTCCACATGACCGAGGACGGGTACGAGGTGCTGGCACAATCGGTCAGGGACTCGTTGCTCGCAGCCGTTCCAGAGTGAACCGTTCCGCCGCTGCCCCGCTCTTCGTTGACAGCGCGACGTTGATTTGCTAGCATACACCCGCCGCCTGCGCGGCATAGCTCTTGTCTGGACGAAGCACAACAACGTCTCTGGAGGCCACAGTGACCGATTCTGATCGAACGCGTCAGGGGTCGCAGTTCGCGATCTTCGAGTACATGGTGATAGCGGCAGCAGCCGTGTTTCTGCTGATAATGACCAGTCCCAACCCGACAGGGACCAACACCAAGTCGCGTCTCGCGACCGTCGAACGCCTGGTACACGCCGGCACGTTCTGTATCGATGAAAGCTGCTTCGAGACGATTGACCAGGTGTACGTCGACGGCCGGTTCCTCTCGAGCAAACCGCCGGTCCTGCCGACGTTGATGGCCGGCGAATACTGGGTGCTCTACCATGTGTTCGGGTACGACATCCGCGACGAAGAGGAGTCCCGGGTTGTCGTCAAAGTCCTGACACTAACCTTTATGGGGCTGCCGTTCATTGTGTACCTGCTTCTGTTGCGGACAGCATTAAACTGGTACATCAAGGACGGGGCTGTCAGGCTCGTCATGCTCATTGCGGGAGCGTTCTGCAACCATGCGATGGGGATGGCGATCACCGTCAACAACCATGTTCCTGCGGGCGCGACACTTTTCGCAGCGGGATTTCTCTGTCTCGGACTGGTCTACGAGAAGATCCCGAGACGACCGTTGTGGTTCGTGGTTGCGGGATTGCTGATCGCGACCGCTTCCATTCTCGAGTTCTGGTGCTTGCTGTTCGTGCCGTTCTTCCTGGTGTACCTTGTAAGCCGGACGGGTTGGCGCAGTCTTGGCTGGTGCGTGCTGGGCGTTCTCCCCATGGCGGTCCTGCACCTTGCCCTCACATACGGCACCCTGGGAACCTTTCTTCCCGCTTATCTCTATCCCGAGTGGTACAAGTATCCCGGCTCGTACTGGCTCGAGCCTCTTAAGACCGACGCCTTGCGGGAACCGAAATACACGTACTTCTTCAATATGATGTTCGGATTCAGGGGCGAGTTTTCGCACTACCCGATGCTGCTCGTGTCGGCGCTTGCCGTGATACTGGCCTGGCGGGACCGCGAGTTCCCGTTGCGCTCCGAGGTGCTGGGCGTCGGGTCGGCCGTCCTGTTTTCGATAGCGATCAACTGTGCCGCTACCAACAACTACGGCGGATGCTCCCCGGCATTCCGCGGGTTCATCCATTTCTCGCCGCTGTTCCTGAGCATCGGCGCGCTGAGTCTCGATCGGATTCGCCACAAGTGGCAATGGATAGTTGTCGCGGTATTGCTCGCTGCCTCGGCGGCGAGCATGGTGCAGTGCGTGAATCGACCGTGGACGTGCAGACCATCCTGGGTATCGGTGTTCTTCAAAGGACCGGAAATGTGAACCCTGAGCCTGAAGCAAACGCAGGAACCGCTCTCGACCTCAGTTTCGTCATCCCTGCATACAACGAGGAAGAGAACCTGACCGAACTGGTCGAGAAGATAGTGGCGAATGTTCCCGACGAGATGTCATACGAGGTGCTCCTGGTAAACGACGGGTCGACGGACAGAACGGGCGACCTGATCGAGGAACTCGCGGCAACCTATCCTCAGGTTCGCGGACTGCATCTCTTCGCGCACAACGGCAAGAGCGAAGCTCTCAAGGCCGGTTTTCGCGATGCCGAAGGCGCTCTTGTCTTCACCATGGACGCCGATCTTCAGAACGACCCCGCCGACATACCGAAGTTTCTCGACGAAATGAAGGCCGGAGAGTACGACATACTGACCGGCTGGAGACAGAAACGCCAGGATCATGCCGAGAAGCTGTTCATCTCGGCCTTCTCGAACTGGTGGATGCAGCACATCGTACGCGTCCCGTTGCACGACATCAACTGCGGGTTCAAGTGTTTCCGCAACGCTGTGGTGAAATCCGTGCCGCTCTACGGAGAGATGCACCGGCAGATTCCCGTGCTCGCGTACCATCTCGGGTTCAAACGGATCGGCGAGATACCCGTCGCGCACCATCCGCGCCGCAAAGGTCGTTCGAAATACGGGGTCGAGCGGTACTGGCGTGCCACGTTCGACATGATGACGGCGCTGTTCCTCACCCGGTTTAGCCGGCGGCCGCTGCATTTCTTCGCGGGCGCGGCGTTGCCGTTCCTTGTTTTCGGGCTGATCGCAACGATAGGGGGAGTAGCGCTGGGCCGAGTGAGCGTGTTGCTCGTGTTGGGACTTACGGCGCTGGTAATCACGACAGTCCTGGTGTGCACCGGGTTCGCCTCCGAGCTGTTGGTGTACCTGCACCGGAACGTCGACAAACCCCAAACGCGTCGGTCATCTTCAGAAGAGCCCTAGAGAGAAACCAAACCCAACAGGAGACGGGCATGCCGGACGAGACGAAAGTGGAACTTGCGCCGGGCGTGAACGCACCGCTCGTCAGCGTCAACACGCTTGTTGTCGGCACGGGCGCTGCCGCGCTGAACTGTGCCGTCCATCTGTACCAATTCTTCGCTCAGAAAGGCGTCGAGAAGCCCGAGGAAATCATCGCAATAGCGACCGACGGGCTGGGTCTTGGCGCGTCGCGATTCTCCGGTTCAGACAAGCAGACGTACTACAAGATGGGCACCTCGGCGGACCAGCCGGACACGCCGCGAGCGTTCGCGGAAACCCTGACTGCCGGCGGCTGCATGCACGGCGACCTGGCGTTGATCGAGGCGGTCAACTCGTTGCGCGAATTCTACCATCTCGTCGACCTCGGCGTACCGTTCCCGCACACGCCCGAAGGCGGATACATAGGGTACAAGACCGACCACGACCCGCTCGAACGCGGGACTTCGGCGGGACCGAAGACGTCCCAGTACATGTTCGAAGTGCTTCATGCGACCGTGAAGCGGTACGGAATACCCATCTACTCCGGCTGCCACCTGTTGTCGCTGATCTCCGGCGGAGACGGTGGGGAACGAAAGGTGGTTGGCGCTATCGTCGTCGACAAGAACGAAGTTGACGGGCCGCACCATGGGTTGAGAGTTTTCAGCGCGGAAAACGTCGTGCTCGGGACCGGAGGTCCGGGAGCCCTCTACAAGACGTCCGTGTATCCGACGGTGTTGAGAGGCAACTATGAAGCCGCGTTCCGCGCCGGAGCCGCCGCGAACAACCTGACCGAGTCCCAGTTCGGATTGGCATCAACCTCGTTCCGCTGGAACCTTTCGGGCACGTACCAGCAGGTCATTCCGCGCTACTTCAGCACGGACGAGCATGGCGGGGACACGCAGGAGTTCCTGAACCCTTACTTTCCGTCCATGCGCACGCTCGCCACGGACATATTCCTGAAAGGATACCAATGGCCGTTCGACCCGCAGAAGATAGAGAACCGGGGCTCTTCATTGATAGACGTTCTTGTCTACTATGAAACAGTCGTCAGGGGGCGACGGGTGTTTATGGATTTCACGCGCAATCCCGTGGCGACCGGCGACATGACCGAGTTCAGCCTGTCGGACCTCGAATCCGAGGCACGGCAGTATCTCGAAAAGTCCGGCGCGTTGCAGGACACGCCTATCGAGCGGCTCGAGGCGATGAACCCGTTGAGCATAGAGCTGTACCGCGAACATGATATTGACATAACGCGGGAGCCGCTCGAGGTCGCCGTCTGCTCGCAGCATAACAACGGCGGGCTTGTCGTCAACGCGTGGTGGGAGACGACCGTGAAACACCTGTTTGCGGTGGGCGAAGTCGCAGGCACGCATGGAGTAAAGCGGCCCGGCGGCGCGGCGCTGAACGCGACCCAGGTAGGAAGTCTGCGTGCCGCCGAATACATCGCCAACCGGTACAACCACGGCGTCCAACGGCACGATGAGTTCCGGGCGACGGCTTCCGAGCATATCGCGGCACAGTTCGACCGCGTCGAGCGGTTCGTGAAGGGCTCATCCACGGCCTCCGTCCCGGTTGAGACCGCTCTCGACAGTATCGAGGAACGAATGACCACTTATGGCGCGCACGTGCGCAGCCTTGACGGGGTCGCCGAAGCGCTTGGTGACGGCCACAGGCTGTGGCAACAGATCGAAGGCGAGGGGGTGCGTTTCGCAGAGAAGAAGACGCTGATAGAGGCGCTGCACGTGGCTAACCTTGCGCTCACGCATGTCGCGTTTCTCGAAGCGATACAGGCGCTGCTCGAACGCGGAAGCGGCAGTCGCGGGTCGCACATGGTGATGTCGCCCGACGGCATCCGGATTCATCCGGACCTTGGCCCGGAATGGCGGTTCCTGCCCGAGAACGAATCGTTGCGGGACGAAGTGGTCGAGATCCGGATGGCCGACGACAGCTCGTTCGAAGTGAACGTTGTGCCCGTCCGGCCGATACCGGAACGCGAGTACTGGTTCGAAACAATGTGGGCCGAGTATCTGAAGGGAACGATATTCGATGCACCATAGCCGTCCAAGGAGTAGCTCATGAAATCTAAGGCTGCGGTACTTACACAGTTCAACGAACCGCTGGCGATGGATGAGTTCGACGTCTGCCCGCTCGAGGCCGGCGAAGTCCTTGTCAAACTCGATGCTATCGGCGTCTGCGGTTCCGACGTCCATATGTGGAAAGGCAAAGACCCGAGAACGCCGGTGCCCATCATTCTCGGCCACGAAGGGATAGGCAGACTGGCCGATCTCGGTTCTCCGAGGCGTGACGTGCTCGGCAGGGAAC
The DNA here is from genome assembly GCA_964524145.1 of uncultured bacterium. Taxonomy (GTDB): domain Bacteria; phylum Hydrogenedentota. Next base: position 10,934 of record CAZGCA010000026.1, read on the forward strand.
TCAGCGCCGGGGACCTGGTGATGTGGGATCGGGGAATTGTCTGCGGCACCTGTTACTACTGCCTGATCAAGAAGATGCCGGGGCTCTGCCCGTCGCGACAGACCTACGGTATATCACTGTCGTGCAAAGAACCGCCGCATCTTCGCGGTTGCTACTCGGAATACATTCACCTGTTCGCGTCGACACCGCTTCTGAAGATCGATGGTGAGGTCGACCCGAAGGTGCTCGTGCCCGCGTCGTGCTCCGGTGCGACAGCGGCAAGCACCGTCGAACAATGCGATATACGGCAGGGGGACACGGTCGTGGTCATAGGAGCCGGTCCCGTGGGCATATTCGTTCTCGCGTTCGCGATGCTCCGGTCCGGTTGCGACGTGTACGTGCTGGACAGAGACGAGGCCCAGTCGAGGCTCGATATGTGCGCTGAGTTCGGTGCGATACCCGTGAACGTTTCGAAGATGAGTCCGGCCGAGACGCTGCCCTACATCCGAGACGTGACACAAGGCCGGGGTGCGGACGTCGTAATAGACTGTACCGGCTCGCCGAAAGCCGCCATCGACGGGATCAAGATGGTTGCCCCGCTCGGCACGTATGCTATACCGGGAATCGCCACGCCCGTCGGCGACGTGCCTGTAGCGTTCTTCGAGGATATCGCCCGCAAGAACGCGCGACTCCAGGGCATCTGGGTCAGCGACACCTCTCATCTGTACCAGGCCGTGCGACTGGTCCTTGGCAAGAAGTTCCCCTTCGAAAAACTGATCACCCACACGTTTCCTCTCGACCGCGCGACGGAAGGTCTCGAAGCAGTCGACAGCCGCGAAGCGGTCAAGGCAGTGCTCGAGGCATAGACAACCCCCAGTCGACTGTGCTATAATCACTTAATGTTCTCGAAAAGTTTTTGGCGATTCTTGCGGTATGCGCGCCCATACTGGTTGTTGGTATTGGGCGCGACGCTTTTTGGCATCCTGAAGTTCACGATGGCGCTGGCGTTGCCTGCGAGCCTGGGCCTGGTGACGAAGTATGTTCTCCTGGAGGACTTGACGGTTGCGGAGAAGACCGTGCGACTCCTCGTGGTTCTCGGGGTGTTGACCCTCACCCTTTTGGCCCGGACGCCCGTGACGTTCTTGCGCTCGTATCTGTCAGCGAAAGCCGGCCACAAGACCATCCTGGACCTTCGGTTTGCCCTGTTCCGTCACCTGCAGCGGCTGAGTCTCGCGTACCACCACCAACGCCACACGGGCAACATAACGGCACGCCTCATTGCGGACCTCAATGAGGCCACGGGTCTTCTGAACCACGGCGTTATCGCGGTGGGAATGGATGTCGTGTTCTTGTCCGGCGTGGTCATATTCCTCTTCGCACTCGATTGGCGTTTGGCGTCCGTGAGCTTATGCACTCTGCCCGTCTACGGCGTGGTTTTTCATTACGTCAACCCCCGGTTGCGAAAAGCGGCAACAGCGGTTCAGCAAGAGATGGAGGATATGTCGGGCGAGGTAACCGAGAAGCTTCTTGGACTACAGGTGGTCAAGGCGTTCGTTCGGGAGGAAGCCGAAGAACAAAGCTTCTTCAAACAGTTGCAGCGGTACTACGGCAAAGTTCTCAAACGCGTGCGCCTGCGGACGACGTTGGGATCGGTCGCAGAGTTTCTGCAGGCGTTCGGTCCCATTGTGGTGATAACCTACGGCGGTTACCGGGCCATTGCCAACCCCTCATTCTTGCCCGAACTCATAGTCTTCTACGGTTTCATACAACATCTGTATTTGCCGACGCGCCGCCTCGCGGACTGTTCAGCGACGATCCAGGAGAAGTTGGCTGCGGTCGATCGTGTGTTCGAGGTGCTCGACAGCGTCCCGGACATTCAGAACGCGCCGGGCGCGAAGAAGCTCTCGCCAATCCGCGGACATCTGCGGTTTGAAGATGTGACGTTCGGATACACCCCGCACATTCCGGTACTCAAAGGCGTTTCCTTTGAGGCCGAACCGGGACAGGCCGTGGCCATCGTCGGACGCAGCGGAGCCGGGAAAACGACTCTCGTTAATCTGGTCCCCCGTTTCTACGATATCCAGGCCGGCCACATCAAGGTGGAAGGTTGCGATATTCGCGACGTCAAGATCCGATCACTGCGCCGCAATATTGGTATGGTGCTGCAGGACGTTATTCTCTTTACCGGCAGCATCAAGGACAACATACTCTACGGCAAGCGACGGGCGTCGGAGGCCGAGATGCTTGAAGCTGCCCGCATGGCACACGTTGATGAGTTTGTTCGAGATATGCCTGACGGATACGACACTGAGGTCGGCGAACGCGGCGTGATACTCAGCGGCGGACAGAGGCAGCGTATAAGTATCGCGCGAGCGTTTCTCTGCAACCCCAAGATCCTGATTCTCGACGAGGCAACGTCGAATCTCGACTCGCGCGCCGAGGCAATTATTCAGGCCGCCTTGCGCGAGTTGATGCACGGCAGGACTACGCTCGTTATTGCCCACCGGTTGTCGACTATTGTTGATTGCGATTTCGTCCTTGTCCTTGACGAAGGGCACGTGGTCGAGCAGGGCTCCCATCGGGAGCTTATTCGACGGAACGGACTCTATCGCCAACTCTGCGAGGAGCAGTTCGGTGTCGTCAACACCGAAGAGCTTGCGCAGATGGCAGTCTAACTCCTGCGTGTCGGCATTCGCGGACAGCACACTCATTTTCCTTACCGCGCTTTCGGTACGGCTTTCAGGCTGATGTTTCGGACCTGCATTTCGACGTTGTTGATGCCGGTGAGTTCCCATCCCATATTTATGCCGCCAAGCCGGTAGTCCGAGAGGTCACGGGAATCTTTCACGAAACCGCGAGCCCACGCCTCGTCGAGCGCTTCAGACGCGAGGGGGAGCAGGTCGGCTTCGAAGACGATCCATACCCCGGTCGAGACGGGAGTGTTGGTGTAAGAGGACCTGGCCGGGGTGTAGATAAGATTGCCGAGAGAGTCGCCGGGAATGATTGTCTTGCCCGTGCGGTCCCGGTCGTCGTAAATGGGAACGCCGAGCCAGACAAAGTCGCCGTACCCGGCCGAATCCCGGTTACGGTTCTGCACTGTGAAGAAGATGAGAAACTGGGCCGCATGGTACGAAGGGTTGTACTGAGGCGTTTCGAATCGTTTGGCGCGGTTGAGCCGGGCCTCCACCCGGAACCGCAACTCATTCAGCTCGACCAGTGGCGGGCAGAGGTTTGAGAACCGCTGTTCCACAAGAAGATGAGGCCACGGCTCGCCCTTTCGCCGGTGACGCTCGCCCCACTCCTGTCTCGAGTCAACACCCATGACGAGGTCCGCCTCGGCCGAACCCGGCTGACCGACGACCACCGTTTTGGCGGCGTCGGCGATGCGAACCGAGCCCGATGGCAGGACCTCAGGCGATACGTCTTCCAACGTGTGGCGGCTGCTCCATTGTGCAAGCCCCCAAACCGGTTGTTCATCGGCCTTGCCCCATTGCAGCACACGCCGCACGACGATCGCGCCGGGCTTCGGATCGTAAACCTTGAAGCCTTGCCGAAAACAGCGATCCCTGATCAGTTCCACAACTTCGGAACTCGTGTTGTCAGCCGCGTCCCGTCCCTCCGCAGCGTGCATAGAGCCAACCAAAGCTGCGAACACCGCTGCAGCTGCCACCGCCACGGCTCGTGTTATTCTTGCCATGATGACAAGATACCATTGTCACAGTGCGAAACTCAAAGAAAGAAGACAGGTGTGATGTCCGCCGACCAGATCGCCCACACGTTTCCGCCCGGCCGTGCCACCGAAAGTCTTGAGGCCATCGACAACCGCGAAACGGTCAAAACCGAACTCGAACCTTGAGATTGAGTCGTGTATTGGCCATAATAGTGTAGGCACCGCCTCTTGGGCGGTAGGGATGATCTGTTGCGAGGTACGAATATTGAATAGTGCCGCAACAATAAGGCGACTGGGCGTAGCTGTTATCGTTGCAGCCGTATGCGCTGTCGCCATCTTCATTGTATGGTGGGTATCCTCATCCAGCCGCGCCAGGCCGGACATATTCCTGCTATGCATTGATACTCTCAGGAGCGACGCCACGGGATGCTCATTGCCGCAAGAGTCTTTTACACCACGGATAGACGAAGTAGCGAAGGACAGCATCGTTTTTGAATACACGCTGAGCCAGTCAGCGAGCACGTCCCCTTCAATCGCGAGTTTATTCACGTCACGCCTGACGTTCGAGTTCGGGCTGGACCCAATACGGAAGGACTATCTGGCCCCCCGATTCCACACGTGGGCCGAATGGCTTCGCGACCTGGGATACGATACGCATGCGGTCATCACAAACCCGTGGTTGACCAGCTACCTTGGCTTCGCGCAAGGGTTTAACAGCTACGACCTGCGTCTCAAAGCAGAGTCCGCAGAGGTGACCGAGTATGGAACGTCACTTCTTGACAGTCTCGACAAGGGACCACGTTTTGTCTGGCTCCATTACTGGTACCCGCACGATCCCTACAGGCGTCACGAGGAGTTTCTACCCGAGAAACTGGCTTCCTACGACGGGCCGTATCGCGAAAGCTTTGGCGGCAGGGAATTGAAGAAATTCTGGGACCCGAACCTCCTGCTACCGGAGGAAGACCTTGACTATGTGAGATGGATGTACAATTGTGAGACTCGCCTTACCGACAGAGCGGTTGGCACGTTTATCGAGACGCTCCAAGATCGGGGTTTATACACCGATTCTCTGATAGTCATATGTTCCGACCATGGGGAGGAATTCCAGGAACATCGTGGTATTGCACACGCTCATGCTGTTTACGAAGAAGTGATCCACGTGCCTTTGATAGTCAAGTTGCCCCGCAACAGGCTTGCGGGCACGCGCGTGAATACGCGGGTAAGGCTCATGGATGTACTACCCACCGTCTCCGACGTGCTGGACGAGGTGTTTCCGGAAACGCTGGTTGGTGAGTCTCTGCTGCCCCTCGCAGAGGGAACGGGCGTTCCGGCCGACAGAGAGGTGATCTCGACCGCTGACTATCACCACGCGTGCGTCTACCTGGACAACTGGAAGTACGTGCTCTCGAAAGCGATCCTTGTTGCGGAAGGAGACGACATCCCTATCCCGAAGGAACGACAGGACGAGCTATTCGATATGAGCTCCGATCGTGCCGAGAGACTCAATCGGGCGCACGGTCTCCCGGAGAGAGTCTCGCTACTGCGGCGCACACTCGATGTGGCAAAGCAAGGCGGTGCGACAGACCTTCCCCAAGCGAAGCCTGAGGACGTGTTTGACGAGGAGACGCTCGATATGCTGCGCTCGTTGGGCTATATCAAATAGCTCGTTCCCGGCCCGTTGGTGAGACAATAAAGCCCGAAAGGCTATCAACCGCAGCGCTCGATGACGTCGGACTACGATTGTAGCATCTGTCCGAGGCACCTCTCGAGAAGCTCTCAACCGGGAAGCGGTCAAAGCTAGTGTCGAACCTTGAAATTGAGTGGTGTATTGTCCATAATAGTATAGGCACCGCCTCTGGGCGGTAGGGATGATCTCTTGTGAGTGGCGAACATTGAATAGTGCCGGGACACTACGGAGACTGGGCGTAGCTGTTATCGTTGCAGCCGTATGCGCTGTCGCAGTCTTCATTGTGTGGCGGGTATCCTCGTCCAGCCGCGCTAGGCCGGACATATTCTTGATATGCATTGATACTCTCAGGAGCGACGCTACGGGATGCTCCCTGCCGCAAAAATCTTTTACACCACGGATAGACGAAGTAGCGAAGGACAGCATCGTTTTCGAATACGCACTGAGCCAGGCAGCAAGCACGTCCCCTTCAATCGCGAGCTTATTCACGTCACGTCTAACGTTTGAATTCACGCTCAACAAGGAAACGAAGGATTACCTGGCTAGACACTTCTATACGTGGGCTGAATGGCTTCACGACCTCGGATACAGTACGGATGCGTTTATTACTAACCCCTGGTTGAACAATTATCTTGGCTTTGCGCAAGGTTTTAGCAGCTACGAGCTGCGTCTCAAAGCCGAGTCTGCTGATGTCACAGAAGCCGGGACGTCAATTCTTGATAGTACTGACGGGTCTCCTCGCTTTGTATGGCTACATTACTGGTATCCCCATAGTCCATATAGACGGCACGAGGAGTTTCTGCCCGAGAAGTTGGCTTCCTACGACGGGCCGTACCGCGACACCTTTCTTCCCACGGAATTGAAGAAATTCCGGGACCCAAACTTCCTGCTTCCGGAGGAAGACCTTGCATATGTCAGATGGATGTACAATTGTGAGACTCGTCTGACGGACAGAGCGGTTGGCACGTTTATCGAGACGCTCCAAGATCGGGGCTTGTACACCGATTCTCTGATAGTCATATGTTCCGACCATGGGGAGGAGTTTCAGGAACATCGTGGCATGGGACACGCTCATGCTGTCTACGAAGAAGTGATCCACGTGCCCTTGATAATCAAGTTGCCCCGCAACAGGCTCGCGGGGACGCGCGTGAATACGCGGGTAAGGCTCATGGATGTACTACCCACCGTCTCCGACGTGCTGGACGAGGTGTTTCCGGAAACGCTGGTTGGTGAGTCTCTGCTGCCCCTCGCAGAGGGAACGGGCGTTCCGGCCGACAGAGAGGTGATCTCGACCGCTGACTATCACCACGCGTGCGTCTACCTGGACAACTGGAAGTACGTGCTCTCGAAAGCGATCCTTGTTGCGGAAGGAGACGACATCCCTATCCCGAAGGAACGACAGGACGAGCTATTCGATATGAGCTCCGATCGTGCCGAGAGACTCAATCGGGCGCACGGTCTCCCGGAGAGAGTCTCGCTACTGCGGCGCACACTCGATGTGGCAAAGCAAGGCGGTGCGACAGACCTTCCCCAAGCGAAGCCTGAGGACGTGTTTGACGAGGAGACGCTCGAGATGCTGCGCTCGTTGGGCTATATCAAGTAGCCCGTTCACGTACGAAGTTTGAACAGGGTGAGTTCAGGTCGGCAGAACAGCCTGGCAGGGATGATCGTTGTCCCGATACCGCGGTTGACGTACATCAATGTCTTGCCCTCGCGGTATTCGCCGGAGACGTACTTCCCGCTGCCCGGCGGAAGGCGCAGTGCGCCGATAACCGGCAGACATATCTGGCCGCCGTGAGTATGTCCTGCGAGAACCAGGTCCATCCTCTCGGCAGCGGCCTCGGGCAGCAACACCGGTGCGTGGGAAAGCAGGAAGCTGAACTCATCCTTTCGCGCGTTCCGCAAGGCCAACGGCAACGAGTCATAGCCGACAGACGCGTCGTCCACTCCCACGAACTGGATGGGGAAGCCGCGCACACTGACGCCCGCGGACTCGTTTATGAGTAGTTGGACGCCGACCTCTCTCAGCATCTTACGAATCCGTTTGCCTGCCACGCCGGCCCAGTGTTCCCAGTTGCCCTGCACGGCCAGCGAGCGCGTCCGGCCGACAACCTCGGCGACGAGCCGCATGCAGCCGGGAGCATAGAACCGCTTCTCGATAAGGTCGCCCGTCCACACGATGATGTCGGCGTCGGCTTGTTTCGCGAGCGCGACGAGGTTTCGTTCCCTCGACCGAAACCGCCGAAAATGAAGATCGCTAATCTGCAGAATCTTGACCGGGGTTCGAGGACCTGACCCGGGAGGGAGCCGGACATCACATACGGTAAGCTCGACGTCGGACGGTTCCCGCGCGAACCCCTCGATGGCGAGCAGCGCGCCAACGCCCGTTGCGGCACCGAGCGCTATGAAGTCGCGCCGTCTCAACTCTATTCTGCGAGACAACAGGTCGACGACTCGGTGAGGTGTTTCCGGGTCTTCGTCTTGCGCTTTGTTACCGCTTGTCACGCCGCACCGTGTGGTTGAGCAGCCCGCCCGCGAGCACTATCGCAACTTCCCGTTCCGAGAGGGTGTGCGTTACCTGGAACGTCGTTCCCGCGGTCACGTTTTCTATCTCGAACGGAGCACACGACCTGATCGACCGGCGGAGGTTGGCGAACCGCAACTTGTCCCATTGCGATATGGATTTGTAATCGTCCGGATTCACAAAAAGCAGCGGCAGCAGTCCGAAGTTCACGAGGTTCGTGCGGTGTATCCTCGCGAACGATTTCGCTATCGCGGCCTTGACACCGAGGTACATTGGTGCGAGAGCGGCGTGCTCGCGGCTGGACCCCTGGCCGTAGTTCTCCCCGCCGACAATAATCCCGCCACCGGACTCTTTGGCTCGCGCGGCCAACCCCAGCTCGATACGCGAGAAGACGTACTCCGATATCGCGGGCACGTTGGACCGCAACGGAAGTATCTTCGCGCCTGCGGGCATAATGTCGTCGGTCGATATGTTGTCGCCGACCTTGAGCAGCACGGGTTTCGTGAAGCTCGATGCGAGCGGTTTCTGACGCGGGACGGGTTTGATGTTCGGGCCGAGGCGTACTTCGAGCCCTGCACGACGTTTCGGCGGCCGGATCAACATGCTGTCGTCGACGAGGAACGACCGCGGCATGGATACCCTGGGGGCGGTGCCGGACCGCCTCGGGTCGGTTATCTTCCCTGCCAGAGCCGTCGCAGCGGCCGTGGCCGGGCTGGCAAGATATATCTGGGCATTGGCCGTTCCGGACCTGCCTTTGAAGTTGCGGTTGAACGTGCGTACCGTCACGCCTCGCGAACATGGCGCCTGGCCCATGCCAATACAGGGACCGCACGCGTTCTCGAGCACGCGTGCGCCGGCCGCGATAATGTCTGCCAGGGCACCGTTTTTCGCGAGCATCTCGAGCACCTGCCGCGACCCAGGCGAGATAACGAGGTTGACGTTTGGATGTACGGTCTTTCCGCGCAGCATGCGAGCAACGAGCATAAGGTCGGAATATGAAGAGTTTGTGCAGCTTCCTATGGCAACCTGATCGACCGGCGTACCCGCAACCTTGCGTACCGGCTGCACATTTCCCGGGCTGTGGGGACACGCGACCAGCGGCACGAGTGTGCCGAGGTCTATCTCGATGACCTCGTCGTACTCAGCGTTGCGGTCGGCGACGAGCGGTTTCCAGTCCCGAGCTCGCTGTTGCGCAGTGAGGAAACGCCGAGTCTGTTCGTCGCTGGGGAACACCGAGCTCGTGGCGCCGAGTTCCGCGCCCATGTTGGTGATCGTGGCTCGTTCCGGTACGGCCAGCGATTTGAGGGCCGGTCCACCATACTCGAATAGCTTGCCGACGCCGCCGGAGACATCGAGCCGCCGCAGAAGCTCGAGGATGACGTCTTTCGCGCTCACCCACGGTTTGAGCCTTCCTGTCAAGCGTACGAGGACTATACGCGGCATCTCAAGGTAGAAAGGACCTCCAGCCATCGCTACCGCGACGTCAAGACCGCCCACGCCTATGCCGAGCATGCCGAGTCCACCGGCAGTCGGCGTATGGCTGTCGCTGCCGAGCAGCGTCTTGCCCGGTATCCCGAACCGTTCGAGATGTACCTGGTGGCATATCCCATTGCCCGGGCGCGAGAACACAATTCCGTACTTCGCAGCGACTGTCTGGAGGTACACATGGTCGTCCCGGCTCTCGGGCCCTGTTTGCAGGGTGTTGTGGTCGACATAGCTGACCGAGAGCTGGGTGCGTACCTTGGGAACGCCCATCAGCTCGAACTGTAGATACGCTAACGTACCGGTGATGTCCTGCGTAAGCGTCTGATCGATCTTGAGCGCGATCTCCTCGCCCGGAACCGGACGCCCTTCGACAATATGCCGTGATAGAATCTTCTGAGCAACTCCTTTACCCATTCAGTACCTCGCAAGCGATTCAGTCGCTGACAACCGACAACTGACTACTGGCTACAGACTACTGACTACTGATCACTGACAACTGCCCACCGTCGCCATGTACACAGCAAACTCGTTTTCGCCGTCAGCGCCAACGAGCGCGTTCACCTCGTCATCGAACAGAGCGCCTATCATGCAGCTCCCCAATCCCATCGCTGTGGCTGCGAGCGACACGTTCTGTCCGATGTGGCCCGCATCGACAAAGATGTAGCGGTACGCCCGTTCCTTGTATTTGCCGAGCGAGCGGGCGATAACGGCGGTCCAGATGAAGACGACCGCTGCGTCGCGTGCCATCACTTGGTCCAGTGCCGCCGCACAGACTGCCTGCCGGTAGTCGCCAAGCCTGACCGGAACGAGCTCTGTCCGCGGGACGTCATACCGATACACGCCTGGCGGGACATCCCCGACGTTGTTGACTACCAGATACGTCTCGATCGGGTAGAGAGCGCCTGCGGACGGCGCTGCGCGGAGGCGGTACCCTCCCGCCTCGCCCGTGATGCCCTGTGCCGCCCACACCAGCTGCGAAAGCTCGTCGATTGACAAAGCGCTGCCACTGTAGTCTCGCTCAGACCGACGCCTTGCTATCGCGTCCCAGATCGATACTTCCGCAATCTCTTCAGGCTTACGCAGCGCGACGGGAGTTGCCGCGGGCGGTTCCGCCGGCTGGACGAGTCGGGGCTTATCGCCCCACATGGCGCGCGAGTACGCCGTGCGGCGAATATATTCCGCCCCTATACTCTCGCGCTTCTCGGTACCCATAGAGTTCAGGTTATGGGCACGGCTTCGACGCTCACAACCTCCGGCACTTTTTCCTTGAGCCGCTTTTCGATACCCATTTTGAGCGTCATCTGTGCGCCGGGACACCCGGCACAAGCACCCTTAAGCCGAACCTTCACGACGCCGTCCTCGATCTCAACGAGTTCGACGTCACCGCCGTCCGCCTGAAGCATCCCTCTGATCTCGTTTAAAACCTCTTCAACTTTCTCTTTCATGGACTTCCTCCGTTGGATAACACACCCTTTGCTCTACACTTAAAGATGATTCGAACCGGTGCCAATTACTATACACCAATCGTCATACGGCTGTCGAGTGGTGAGAAGGTCGCTGGGAAGGCAAGCTGTGAGACCTGCATCAAGGCGCGAACTGGTCGAGGCGGTCCGGCCATACCTTATCCCATCCAGGAACGCTGTCTGTCTATTCCTTTTGAGAAGAGCTCGTCGACGATTCGTGCGTCTGCGCCGACTTGGAAATCAAACATTCCGACACAGATGAAATCGGCCCCATTATCGAACGCGTACTCGAATCCCTCCTTGGGTTGAATGGCGCCGGCACCGAGGACTTTGAATGCGATCCAGGGTTTCTTGACAGTTTTCATAAACTCGATGGTCTCTTGCGGTGTCTCGGCCCAGACACTGTCGTGACGCGGCATGGGACCAGCGGACCAGTAGCTCTTGCTGTTGAGGGTTTTCATGTAGAAATCGGGGTTCAAACCTGCCTTTTCGCAGGCTACAGGCACCTCCAACATGTGAGCGCCAATTCCTGCGATAACACCGTTCTCCTTCATGTATTCGACGGCCATTCCTATCAGATCGATCCGCCCTTGCTGGGTAAACGTGTCGCTCACGCCGCCCTGCAAGTATGCCCCGACAGCGCCGTTATCGACGGCTTGCTGTATGTCTGTCTTTATGTTGCGCTCTGTCGGCTTGATTTGTGCCACCCATTGCAGCTTGCCGCCTCGTTCGTTCCAATGCTTATCGAGAATCCTGAGGCAGTGAGAGTCGAGCCTCAGGATGACGGTGTTAGTCCCATTCTCTTCAGCTATTTGGAGTGTTTCCAGAACCTTGTCATCGGTGAAGTAGCGTTTCAGCAATGGCGAGACGTAGATAAGGTCCCTGCTGTGGGCATGGCCGCTGATCAGGTTGCCGCCGCAGATGAGGCGACTGATCTCGAGGTCGCCAATCTTACCCATGGGCAGCTTCCCGGCGGAGGGTGACGGCACCGGTGGCGCGGGTTGCGCTTCCGCTCGAGCCAGCAACGCTTTCTCCTCGAACCCGATCCCCAAAGCGGCGGAGGACGTGACAACGGATTTCTTCAAGAAGCTGCGCCGGTTCAGTGGTTTTGCCATGGTTGATCTCTCCCGAGCCTGAGCACCCGACTCTGTTACGCGTTCCAGGGCCGGTCTCGTTTCAGGTTCGCCAGTATTCTCTTCGTAATCGCCACATCCTCTTCGATCTGGAAGTCGAACATGCCCACACAGGCGAAGTCGGCGCCGCCTTCGAAGGCATACTTGATACCGTCCTTGGGCCGGATAGCGCCCGCGGCCAGAGTCTTATACGCGATCCACGGCTTCTTGACCGTCCTCATGAACTCGATGGTTTTCTCCGGCGTAACGGACCAGTAGTTGTCGGCACGGTTGTCGACGACATCGCGCGTCTGATCCTCGCGCCTGGCGGACCAGTAGCTGCGGCTGTGCAGCGTCTTGACGTAGAAATCCGGGTTGAATCCCGCTTTTTCGGATTCGATCACCACATCGAGTTTGTGGGCTCCTATGCCTGCGGGAATGAGGTGGTCCTTGATGACATCGAGCGTTTCCCCGATGAGTTCCAGCTGTCCCTTGTTATACCAGATGTCCCCGATAACGCCCTGCAGATACACCGCAGATGCGCCGTTGTCAACGGACTTCTTTATGTCGGTTGTCAAGTCGTCCGTCCTGGGATGGCCTTCGGCAATCCATTGGATCTTTCCGCCTCGTTCCTTCCAGTACTTATTGATGATCCGGGTGGCGCCGGGATCAACTATGATGGTGTTTATCCCGTTTTCCTCCGCCAACTCGAGCGTGTCCATAACCTTCTCGTCGGTATTGTAGGCTTTCAGAAGCCTGGAGACATACCGCAGATCTCTGGCGTGGGCGAAGCCTCCGATGAGATTCCCGCCACAGATAAGGCGGCTGATCTCGAGCTCGCCGATTCTGCCCATGGGCAGAGGTTCGGCGGCACCCTTCGTCGAACGGGGCGTCGGGTTCCTCTCGGCCTGCGCCAGCAAAGTCCGTTCTTCGAGGCTCAGACCCAGAGTAGCGCCCGTGGAGGCCAGAAGAGATCCCTTCAGGAAACTGCGGCGGTTTAGATCTTCCGACACGAATAACCTCCTTTCTCTCCCGACCGTCCGGTCCTCAAGCTCTCCAAGGCCGTTCTCTCTTTACGTTAGACAGTATTCGTTTCGCAATCTCGACATCTTCGGCGATCTGGAAATCGAACATCCCCACGGTGGCGAAATCGGCGCCATTCTCGAAGGCATACTTGAACCCTTCCTTCGGACGGATCGCGCCTGCTGCCAACACCTTGTAGGCGATCCACGGTTTGTCCAACGTTCTCATAAACTCGATAGTCTTTTCCGGATCCATGCACCAGTAATTACCGGCCCGGTTGTCAATCACATCGCGTGTCTGGCCCTCGCGCCTCGCGGACCAGTAGTCGCTGCTGTGGAGAGTCTTCATGTAGTAATCGGGGTCGACGCCCGCCTTCTCGCACTCGATAGGCACGTTTAACGAGTGGCACGCAACTCCTGCGGGCAGGCCGTTCTCCTTGATGAACTCGACAACCTTTCCGACAAGGTCAATCCGGCCTTGTTTCACCCAGAAGTCTGAGACGTTGCCCTGCAGATGTACTGCGCACGCCCCATTGTCGATGGACTTCTGTATTACGGTCTTGACGTCCTTCGACGTCGGCACATCTTGCGTGATCCACTGTATCTTGCCGCCTCTTTCCCGCCAATACTTGTTGATGATATCGACACCGTCCTTGCCTTCTGTCATGACAGTGTTGATACCGTTCTCCTCGGCTATCTCGAGTGTCTCGAGGATCTTGTCGTCAGTGAAATACTCTTTGAGCAACTTCGACACGTACAACAGGTCGCGGCTGTGGGCGTAGCCGCCGATGAGATTGCCGCCGCAGATGATCCTGCTGATCTCGAGGTTGCCGATCTTTCCCGTCGGGAATCCCCTGGTTGTGCCGGCAGGCAGCCTTTCAGCCTTCTTCGTTGGCGCTTGGGCAAGGAGGATCTTATCCTCACGGCTCAATCCCAGGGCAACTCCGGAAGATGCCGCAATAGACGTTCTGAGAAAGCCGCGGCGGTCCAAGTTCTTCGACATCATTCACCTCTGTGTTGTTCAGAACCAACGTTTGCAACACCCAATGACAGAATAGCCCAATCTCGCCGGATTTGCAAGTCCGGACGCCAATGTGTCTTCGCCTTGGGGGCTGACATTGCATTGCGTCCCGACCATTATGTATGATGCAATCGCATGCTGGCGATGAAACTCACTAAGCGCAATTATGCCGTGGGCATGGAGGGAAAGGTCAGTCAAGTGAAAGGCAAGTATCCGAGCAGCAGAAAGATGGGTCGGCGAACGTTCCTGGCGTCGGCTTCAGCGGCTGGGGCCGGCCTGGCTGTGGCGCGTAACAGTGCCGGACAAGCCGCCGCGCCTCGGACGGGCGATTTGAATATCGCTCTCATAGGTGTCGGCGCCCAGGGGCGTGTTCTTATCGATTCGATCCTCAAGATCCCGGGCATCCGGTTCAGGGCCATCTGCGACATCTGGTCTTACGGCCAGGAGTATGGGCAGAACTACCTCAAGAAGAATGGGCATGAGATCAACGTCTATGAAGACTACCGCGAGTTGCTGGCTGCTGAGAACGATCTCGATGCGGTCATAGTCGCCACGCCCGATTGGAAGCACGCCGAGCATTCTATCGCCTGTATGGAAGGCGGCATGCACGTATACTGCGAGAAGGAGATGTCGAACTCGATTGAGGAAGCTAAGAAGATGGTGCAGGTTTCCAGAAGAACCGGCAGACTTCTTCAGATCGGCCGCCAGCGGCGCAGCAATCCGCGCTACATTCATGCCATCGATACCCTCGTTCACAAAGAGAGACTTCTCGGGCGCATAACCCAGGCGTATGGCCAGTGGAACCGTCCCAAGAGCGGGGATCTGGGGTGGCCGAGAAAACACGAGATGAGCCCCGATTTCCTCGAGAGATACGGCTACGCTTCGATGCGCCAGTTCCGCAACTGGCGCTGGTACCGCAAGTACGGCGGCGGCCCCATCGCGGATCTCGGCTCGGACCAGATTGACGTATTCAGTTGGGTATTCGGCGCCCAGCCCAAGTCGGTAATGTCAGGCGGCGGCGTTGACTATTACGAACATCACGAATGGTACGACAACGTGATGGCCATCTTCGAGTTTGAGAATGAGGACGGCCTCGGGCGCGCTATGTACCAAGTGTTGACCACCACCGGACACGGCGGTTTCTACGAATCCTTTTTGGGCGAGGACGGTTCGATCGACCTCTCGGAGGCTCCGCAGCGGGGTAACGCCGCGTTGCGCGAGGCCCACGCGGACGCGGCCAAATGGTATGACCTGGCGAAAAGAGGCTATCTAAGAAGGCCTAAGCGTCTGGCCCAGCCGGCCAGCACCAGAAGCATAATCATCGACGTGCGGGAGACTGCGCCTGTGGGTGCCTGGCCGTTGCCTATCGAGCTTCTCAAACCGCCTCACCAACCTCACCTCGAGAACTTTTTCGAGGCCGTCAGGACGGGCAAACCCCTGAACTGTCCCGCCGAAGAGGCGTACAAAACGACCGTCGTTGCGTTCAAAGTCAATGAGGCCGTCGAAGCAGGACGCAAACTCGAATTCCGGCCGGAGGACTTCAGGGTTTGAAGAGCACAGCTCTGGCGACCTCGATTCTTGTTGCTCTCGCAATGGCCGTCTCTGCCCGCGCCGACACCGAAGAACCCAACCATTGGGATGGTAGTCGCTCGACGCCGGTACACCGCATCCCTCTGTTTGATGAAGAGCAGCAGGAGATATCCCCCGCTTACGCCTATCCCATGCCGTTTTCGGCCCGCAACACGTGCGGGCCCTGCCACAACTACTCGACTGTTGCCGGCGGGTTGCACTTCAATTCTTCCAAAGAACGGAGTTCGGCGAGGAGGCCCGGCGAGCCGTGGGTCTGGGTGGACGAGAAGACCGGAACGCAGCTCTTGCTGTCCTATCGCGGCTGGCCCGGAACATGGCATCCGGAAGAACTTGGTGTAACTGAGTGGCGGTTCACGCAGTTGTTTGGGCGCCACATGGCGGGCGGCGACATGGGAGAGCCTGCGGACACGCTCACCGACCCGCAGTCGAGGTGGGATGTCTCGGGCACCGTCGAGATAAACTGTCTTGGCTGCCATAACGGCTCGCCCGGCCAGGATCCCAGCGAGTGGGGCAAGCAGATGGCGCGCGAGAACTTCCGTTGGGCGGCAACAGCGGCCAGCGGCCTGGGAGTCGTGAGCGGTGTGGCGTCCCGGTTGCCCAACACGTGGGCCGTGCACGACGGCCCCAACCTCGACGATACGCTGTACGCCGTCCCGCCGTCGATCCGGTACGATCCGGGACGCTTTGACCACAAGGGTCGTGTCCTGTTCGATGTTGGGGCCAAGCCTGTGGACCGAAACTGCCTGTATTGCCACTCTGTCTCGCGAGTGGACGTCGAGAGATGGGAGACGGACAGCGACGTACATTCCGTTTTCGGCATGCAATGTGCCGATTGCCATCGGAACGGTTTGGACCACGACATGGTGCGCGGTTATGACGTCGAGGCAGAGGAGCGGGGAGAACGTGTGGTCGCCGAGTTCTCATGCGAAGGTTGTCATCTCGGCAATCCTGAGGCTTCGCTGGACGGACGTTTTGGTGCTCATCGACCGGTACATAAAGGACTTCCGCCAATTCATCTCGAGAAGATGGCCTGCACTGTGTGCCATTCGGGGCCGTGGCCCGCCGAGGTGCCGGTGCGTGTCCGCGCGTCTCGCGCCAATCGTCTTGGAATCTACGGCGTGGCCCAGTGGTACACGGACGCTCCCCGCATTGTTGAGCCGGTCTACGTGAAGGAGGCCGGCGGGAAGCTCGCCGCTCACAGGATGATGTGGCCTGCTTTCTGGGGGCGACTCGATGGCGACGGAGTAAAGCCGCTCTCACCCGACGAGGTGGCCCCGTTTGCGGAAGGAATACTCGACGCCGAGCAGCAGATCGGCAGGATGCTGGCATCGTTCGGCGACGGTCTCGCAGCTCTCGCCATGCTCCACCCCGATAAGATGCCGGCGGGCGAACCGGTGTTCGTGACGGCCGGCAAGGTGTACCGCCTCAATGTGGATGGCGGTCTGGACGTTTCGGACTACGCCGGCACCGTGACAGGTGTAACAGGACATTGGGTACAGGTAAAGGATGGCGAAGTCCTGCCGCTGGTTCCGGACTTCGACCCGGAGGCGGGAGACGTCGATATTCTGGTGGAACACGCGATTGTCAGTATCATCGAATGGCTGGCTCCGGAGGATGCCACAAGAGGCGAGCCGGTCTTCATATGTGGTGCGAAGGGTTATGGCCGAAACCATGAAGGATACCTCTCTGTTGTGGAATTGCCCGACGGCGAGTCTGATACGCCGACGTGGGGGTGGCGCAACGACGAGGTGATTTCCCCGTTGGTACCCGAGTTTGTGGTGCGTGCAGTCGAGGAAACCGTCGGGGCCGAGGAGTCTTTCACCGAGGAACAGGTTGCGTTGGTGCTCAAAGCCCTGAATGAGACCGCCGATCACGAAGCCGGTAGGAGCGACTCTGTGTACGTCTCAGGTGGGAAGATGTTCCGCCTGGATGAGGCAGGAAAACTCGCAGCGTCGGACCATCCCGCCGCCGAGCCCTACGTCTGGCCTCTGGCGCATGACGTCCGGCCCGCACGACAGTCTTTGGGAGCGAGATCCTGCGAAGACTGTCACGTAGCGGCCGCGCCGTTCTTTTTCGGCGAGGTCAGGGCTTTCGGTCCGCTCAAGACAGAGGACGTTGCTGTCAGACTCATGCACGAGATCCAGGGAGTCGACTTGCAGTTGCTGAAGGCCTGGGCAAGAAGCGTGCGGTTGCGCCGCGTGTACGTTGTTGGCGGTTGGGCGGTTGCTGTCCTTCTGGCGATAGCGGTCGCACGGTACGGCTTCGCGGCGCTGGAACGGGCGGTGAGATCCCTTGTGGTCCGAAAGCCAACACGGGTTGACTGAAGGGGGTGGCATGTTTCGGTTGATCTCGCTCGTTGCATTGACGGGTAGCGTCATCGTGTGCATGTTGCACTACGCCGCTCTTGGAACCCGACGCTGGAAGCCGGACAAAGGCACCGCCTTCGTGTACCGGTTCAGTATTTGGGAACGGCTCACTCACACGCTCTGTCTTCTGGGCTTCCTTACGCTTGCCGTAACGGGGTTCTGGGCTGTCATTGTCCTTCGCGGTCCGCTCCACGGCTGGTTGTGGATACTCCATGTTGGGTCCGGGGCGGTCTTTGCCGTGACGATGGTACTCATGATGTTGCTCTGGGCCATGGATTGCCGATTTGAGGATCACGACTGGATTTGGGCGAGACATGTCGGCAGCTATCTGGGCGGGGACGACAGGCTGCCCGCCGGGCGGTTCAACGCGGGCCAAAAAGCCTACTTCTGGTGCAGCGTGCTGCTCGGTTTGGTGACCCATCTGTCCGGACTCGGGCTGGTAGTACCTGTGTTCGGTCTCGAGGGGCAGGAGCTCATCGGCGAGATCCACCGTTACGGAGCACTGCTGTTTGCCATGTCAGCCATCGTACACTTGTACCTGGCAACGCTGGCAAATCGCGGTACACTCCGTTCGATAGTGCTGGGCACGGTGAGCGCGGAATGGGCCGAACACCATCATCCAGCGTGGCGGGAAGGGGCCGGCGGATCGCCCGACACCGGTCCCCGGGAATAGCGCTATCCTATGGATGAGACTTCCGGGAAGAAGAGATCGATGAAACCGGCGTTTCACCGATTTGCCCACGAAGCCATGGCCACCACGTTCGAGATCATCGTCGCTGGTGAGGGCGGGACAGGCGACAGTGCTGAATACGCGCGGCAAGCCGCACAAGCGGCCTTCCATGAGATCGACCGGCTCGAACAAGGCCTGAGCCGTTTCATCGAATCGAGCGACATTTCGCGCATTAACAAGCTCGGGGCAAGGGCGCCCGTGCGCGTGAGCGTCGACACCTTCGAGTGCCTGCAACTTGCCCGCCGCCTCCACAAGGAAACCGGTGGCGCGTTCGATGTGACCATTGGAGCACTCATGTCATGTTGGCGGACGCCTGAGGGTACGTCGGGCAGGCCTGGCGCCAAGGAGATTGCCGAGGCGAGAAAGCGAACAGGTATGGAACAAGTCGTGCTGGACAAAGAGCACTTCACGGTCGCACTCAAAACGGACGGCGTGTTGGTCGACATGGGCGGAATCGGCAAAGGATTTGCCTTGGATAAAGCCGCCGAGAACCTCCGCGATTGGGTCGACGAGGGGTCGGGGTTCGAGACCGCCTTGCTCAGCGGAGGTCAAAGCTCTGTGTTGGCCATGGGCGCCCCGCCTGGAAAGCGCGGCTGGGAGGTGACCGTAGAGGGGGGCCAAGCCGTGCCGGAAGAACTCCTCTTGTCTGACAGAGCGCTCAGCGGTTCGGGAACACGCGTGCGGGGGCGGCATATCGTCGATCCTAGAACCGGCCGCCCTGCCGAAGGCGCTCTTCGCGCTTGGGCATCGTGTCCGTCCGCAGCCGTTTCAGATGCGCTTTCGACGGCGTTTATGATATTGAGCCCGGCGGATATCGACCTCTACTGTGCCGAACACAAAGACACGTGGGCACTACTGTTGATGCGAAACGCCACGGACAATCGGCTCAGAACCTTCGGGAAACAGTGAACTCGCCTTCTCCCACACGGATTCAGTGGGTCCAAAGCCACGTTGGACAGGAAACGAGGTGCCATCTCCTATTGATCGGCGGAGTGCGGATTGGATATGTCCCGCAACGTCATTCAGTACTGCGTACTGTCTGCCTCTCGAGAGTGACAGCCTCCAGGGGACATTCGGCTGCCGCCTCTTCACAGGCCGGCTCATACTTTGGAGGCACGACGACGAATTTGACCATCACGACGTCCCCCATCATCTCGAACACCTCCGGGCAAATATCCACACATGTACCGCAACCTGTGCATAAGTCCGAATCGATTCTGGCCTTCATGTACTCATCACTCTCTTCCCGGCAAGGATGCGCGGCTGCGTTTCAAAAGGATCCGCTCGGCTCGGGTCGCACGCTCCGCACAGCACGCCTTCCGTAGTGCGAGCCGCTTGGCCTCCATGTTGACGAGTGTCCCGCATGTTCTTGATCTTCTTTGTGCGCTTCGACGTTCACTGTTCCGCGTGTACATGAGAAACGCTTCCTCCTGTCCGAACGCTCAGTCCTTGGTCAACGGGGCGCACCGCCCCTCCTCCGTTAGATGAGTAACAACATCCATACTCAAGGCTAGCACACAACCGCAAATACGTAAATCAGCGAAACGCTGATTCTATTGTCGGACATTGTGTAAGGAGCTTGTAGGAATCTGTCTTACAGGAGAGCGCATGCGTTACGGATGGCTTTTCGAGCGTCTTGGAAAGGACAAGAACTGTCTAACTGATCAACCCCTGCTGAATGGCGTAGCGCGTCAAATCGGAGTTCCGCTGCATGTCCATCTTCTCGAGAATGCGTGACCGATACGTGCTGACTGTCTTGACGCTGAGCGCCAGCTCGATGGAAATCTCCGTGACCGTCTTGCCCGACGCTATCATGCAAAGCACCTGGAACTCGCGGTCGGACAGTTTCTCATGTGGCGGTTTGTCCGAGCCGGCATCAAGATCGAACACAAGCTTCTCAGCAAGAGCCGGACTGACGTATTTGCCGCCCTGGGCTACTTTTCGTATTGCCGCCACCAACTGGTCCGCGGCGCTTTCCTTGGTGAGGTAGCCGGATGCACCGGCACGCAAGACGCGCACGGCATACTGGTCTTCGGGATGCATGCTCAGAACCAGGACGGGAAGAGAGGAGTACTGGACATTCAACTGCTTGAGAAGGTCCAACCCGTTCATGCCCGGCATGGAAAGGTCCAGCACGATCACATCCCAGCGACCACGTCGCACTCTGTCCAACACGTCGGCCCCGTCGCTGGCTTCCCCCTTGATGACGATATCGTCGGTCTCCGCGATGATCTGTTTCAACCCTTCCCGTACAATCGGATGGTCGTCTGCAATCAGAACGTTTATCATAGCGCGCAGTCTCCCAATCTCAACCCTCGTCCAACGAGTCGCTCGGAATCAATGCCTCCACGGTTGTCCCCTTGCCCGGGACGCCGCAGATGCGAAGTTCTCCACCGAGAGCGACGGCTCGCTCCCGCATACCCAGAAGCCCCAATGAGCTGGAATCCGACATCTCCTCTTCCGCAATCCCGTTACCGTTGTCCTTGACCGTCAGAACAAGGTTACAACCGTCGTTCTTCAGCCTCACGGCAACCTTACCGGCCTGGGCGTGACGGGCCACATTGGTCAACGCCTCCTGCAGGATGCGAAACAACCCGGTAGAGGTGGCTTCATCAAAGTCACTCTTCTCATCTGTTGCCGAGACAGTGCATTCGATACCGGTTCTTCGCTGAAACTCGTCAGCGTGCCACTCGATCGCTGCCAGGAGACCAAAATGGTCCAGAACCGGGGGCCGCAGTTCCGCAGAGATCCTTCGCACGGACTGTATGGTTCTGTCCGAGATATCTGCCATCGACCGAACCTTGTCAAGCAGGACGTCCTGCAACTCGTGATCCTTCATCTCCGATAACCGTTTCTCGACGGAGGCAAGGTCCATCTTCAACGCAGTCAGCACCTGGCCCAGCTCGTCATGAATCTCGCGAGCAACGCGTATGCGTTCTTCTTCACGCGCGTCCCGGAGTCGCGCCGCCAGTTCACGCAACTGCTGACGCGAACGTTCCAGTTCGGTCGTGCGTTCTTCCACCAACTCCTCAAGATGATCCCGATGTTGTCTCAGTTCCTCTTCTGCCCGGGTCCGCTCGATAGCCACGCCCAATTTCAACGCTATCCCTTCGAGCGTCTCCACCTTTTCTATTAGAACCATCTCATCACCGGGATCAGCGACATGGATCAACCCAATTATGCGGTCCCCAAGCCGAATCGGAACGAGCGCTACAGACTCGTACCCCATCTCGTTGCAGACGTTGCGCGTCCGCCCCTTCTCCTCCTCCGACACGGTCGCCAAGAAACGCGTGGTGCCGTTCATGAAGAAAGAACCGGCTTTCGTGTAGAAAGGGAGTCTCGGGTCCGTTTCCCCGGTAATGACATTGATGCACATGCACGCGTCTGCCGCTACTGAAAGAGGGCTTTCCAAGTCATAAAAACCCCGGCTGAACCCGTCGTACGCTTGATAGGGTATGTTACCGTGTTCGTCCAAGACACGGACTCCTACGGCCTCGCAGCCGGTGAACCCCTTGATCTCGGCCACAAATGCTTCCAACAAGGGTCCCATCTCACTGTGCCTGTTCGCAATCTCAAGAAAACGTTGGGAGACCCGCCGGTATTCCTCCGTCTGCTTCCGCTCGGTGATGTCGTGGCAGAGGGCGGTGAAGAAGCGTCCCTCCTCCGTCCGCGATGTTGCAAGGGAGAGCTCGACGGGCACCTCGGTACCGTTCTTTCGCAGCCCGGTCACTTGAACCGTCTTCCCGATAAGTTTCGCCACCCCCGTTGAAACCAATCGGTGCAGCCCGTTCCGATGATCTTCGTGGAACCGTTCGGGCATCATGACCGTGAGCGGCTTGCCGATTACCTCGTCGGCGGTATAACCGAAGATGTTCTCGGCTGCAGTATTCCAGAAACAGATTGTCCCCGTGCTGTCTGCGCTGATGATGGCGTCAGTCGCAGTCTCGACCACCGAACGGAATCGTTCCTCACTGTGCTCAAGGGATTCCAGTGTCCGGCTGTTGCGCAGGGCGATAGCGGCAAGCTCACCAAACACCTCTGCTATTCGAACATCGTCTTCCGTGAAGCCGCCCGGTTTATTGGCAAGACCGAGCAGGCCAACTGTCCGCCCTGCGATCGATAAAGGAGCAAACATAACGTTGTCGAGGACTAGATGCCCCTCGGGCAGGAATTCAACCCATTTGGCGTTCGAGAATTCATTATCGTAGACCACCCGGCCGGTACGGTACGCCTCGGCTCGCAGCCCTCGGATCGGCATCGGCAGCGATCGGTCGACTGTGCAGGGCAGTCCACCCGAATCCAGAAACAGCACCTCATTCTCGCTGCCTTCCTTCGTCAGCAGCGCAACGTAGCCCGCGCAAGCGCCGGTGAGTTCCTTGCACGAATCGAACAGGCGCTGTGCCGCCTCTTCGAAATCGTGATACTCTAGCACTACGCGCGTACCCTCCAGAAGCTTCCAGACCTCCGGTGGGCGTTGTCGTGACCCGGAAAGTGTATCCCGCAACGCGTCTTCTGCATCTTTGCGCTCTTCGCCCGCATGTTCAAGTTGCTGCACACGACGGCGCAGGACGCTGAGTTCCTCGATGAGCTGAGCCTTGGTTTTCCTGGTGTCATCCATGCCGCTGTCTTCTCCTGAGAGGGACACGTCTCCCGTCGATGGATACATTGTTTGCCTATCGACTAACTCAACAACTCGCGGGACAGAACCAAGTTCAATGATATCCTACATACCAACCGCATTCATGGTAACATTAGACGTAATGGGTGTCAATTCAAGAGAGGCAAAAGCGGAGTTGTGCTCCCGATGGCCCGCGAAGGATAACCGAGTACCGCATGTTGGTCTCGTCCACAGGCCGCATGGACTCCGACTCGCACCCATAGATGGTTACCGGGTTGGCTCAATGACCTCGAGGTCGACGTCGAGCTGTCTCGAGGGGAGGTCGGTGCGTGCTCCGTGTGGGTTTTTGACCGTGATCCGTCCGTGCAAGTCGCGGATTCCGTAGTCCTTTCCAGATTCGACAACGAGTGCCGGCCGGTCGACGGTGTCGTAGAGGTAGCAATCGATGAAGTCGATACCTCCAAGCTTCTGCGTGAGCTTGGGTCTAAGCAGGGAGATCAGCAGTGGCGGACGCGGCTTCCGTACCGATTTCGCCATGCCGACGTTTTTCCAGCGGCAGTTTTCGAACCGGACGCGAGCGCTGTCGGCAGACTTGTCGTAAACGAATATGCCGCCTTTCACGGTGTCCTCGATGGTGCAGTTCTTGAACGAGACAACTCCTTGCGGTCCGTCGTCTTTCAGGGCGCCGACACCGATCCCGACGTCTTCGCCGCCGCGCACGTAACAGTTCTCGAAACTGATGGATACGGGGTCGCTGTCGCGGGAGAGGTGCTTCAAGTACACGAGCATGCCGGCACCGTCGTTGTCCTCCATGACGCAGTTGCGGACGACACAGTTAACGAGCTTTTCGTGCGCGTGGTTGGGTTCGAGGTCGATACCGGCTTCGGGCGGGGTGCCGCCGGTGTTGGCAAGGACGCAGTTCTCGATAAGCAGGTTGACGGCGCTGATAACACTGATGCCCTGGCGGTAGTTGTCGCGGCAGGTGACGTCCCGGATGACGATATCCTTGCAGTACGGCTGGTCGTCGCCGCGCACCCCGACATATATCCCGTCGCCACCGCTGCTTTCCAGGTTCAGTCCCAGGACGTTAACTCGCCGGCAGCTGAGAAGCCTCAGCACCATGCGCCACTCGCCCTTCTTGTAGTTGCTGGTCATATAATCCCGTTTGCACATGCGCAGCGTCGCGCCGTATCCCCGCAGCGTGATGTCGTTCTCTCCTGATGCCGTAAACAGGCTGTCGCCGGTCCCTTTGAACTCACCCTCCTTGGCGCGTACGACGACGCCCGGTTCGAAGATAACCTCCTGGTTGCTCGAGAGCGTGATGGGCCGCACGACCCAGTCGTCGCCCATGTACGGGACGATGACGGTCTGCGCCCTGGAATCGATGGCTGCCTGTAGACTTTCAGTTGCGTCGTCGGCGTTGAACCCCCACCACGACGCGTTGGCCTCCTTTCGCGCGCCAGAGACCACTTCCCGGATGGCGTCGGTGTTCGCGGGAACGCCCGATGGTATGCCACTGAACGTCACGCACGCCATCGGCAACACCCACGTTAGCAGAGATCGATAGATCATCGTTTCCCCTCCTGTGTGCTATGGGAACCATTCATGTTGTCAGAAACCTCTTATATGAACCCGCCCGCCACGCGCTCTTAAAGGCGCGCGGCGATAAACGCAACCGCGTCCTCGACGTAGTCGACGGGCAATCGATGACCGGCATCATAGAGAAAGATCCTCGCATTCGGCCCTTCAATCAGCTCGTAGAGTTCGCGCGCCTGGTCTTCGTTGCACATTGTGTCTTCGCGTCCCATGAGCATGCAGAAGGGCCGGTCGCCGATCCCACGCGCGTAATTGGCGGGCGCGAGCACGACATCCTCGCTCCAGGACACGGGCACGACGCAGCCCGCGGCAAGCTTGATGCGCGGCTCCGCGGCTGTCAGCGCAAAGGCCTGGAACCCGCCCATACTGTACCCCAGCAGGCCGATGCGATCCATGTCGATCTCGTCACGCGTGGCAAGGTAATCGAGGCCCCGACGGTAATCGACAACGGTCTGCGCAATGATCTCGCGCACGGTGAAGTAGTTCTTGCGCGGCGGTGTCCCGGGCTCGTTGTAGAGGTTGACGACGTGATAATCGTTCTCGGCTATGCGGTCCCCGTGGCCTTGGGCGTCAAGTGCAAAGACGGCGTAGCCTTTCTCCAACAACGCCTCGCGTGCGTCGCCACCGCTGATGTAGTTGCCGTCTTCCCACCAGTGTTCTCTCGATCCTGACCAACCGTGCAACAGCAGCACGCACGGGTACGGCGGCTCGGCCTTCTTCGGGAACTCGAGATACCCCGGCACGAGGAAGCCACGAGCGCTGCGAAACACCACCTTCCGGCGCACGCTCGTCCCCGTCTCCTTCATCTCGACCACGCGTGCCTCAAGGGGAATCTCGGTATCGTAATCGTAGAATGCCATCAGCACCGTGAATGCCTCTTCGCTGATGGGTTCGGGAATGCTCCGTGCCCACAGGGTGCCGACTGACACGAGACCTGCAACGACTACCGTGAAGAACGCAAAGCGCAGATGGAATGGTCTGTTGCTCATCACCGCTCTCCCTCCATTTCTGCGATCAAGACGAGAACCAAATCGGACAGTCAAGTATTGTACGGCAAACGCCTGGCTGACGCAACGACGGCTTGCGCTGTGCCCAGTACCTGAGGCTCAGTCCATCAGCGTCCGCACAGCGCTTTGATATCGTTCGCCAGGTCGCGTGCTTCTTCAGTGCTCTTCGCTTCCGGAATGAAGAAGAACCGTGTGTCCGGTTGTGCGAGCGCGAGACATTCCTTAACAAAGTCCAGGTAGTCCTCGTGGCCGTTCTTGTCACCGGGCACCAGGACAGCTTTGCCTGAACATTTCTCTATCGCGACCTCGAGCGACGTCGGCGGGTGGTGCAAGTTGAGATAGCGCAATCCCGGCAATTGCAGGAAGCTGTCCCACTGGTGCTGGCTGTGGGCGCACGAGTGAAGCGAGATGCCTCCGAACGTCTCTGCCAACCGGCTCAGGTACGGCATACAGAACTCCTCGAATTGGCTCGCTGATACGCTGCCGGCTTCGTCTTCGGACAAACAGACACCCCATTCGGCGGGCATCCAGAGGTTTGGGTAATGCACCAGGCACGCGTTCTCGTACCGGTCCCGAAACGTGCGGACAAACCGGACCATCGTCGCAGTAACCTTCTCGAGGAGTCGGTGCACAGCGTCGGGTGTGTCCAGCAGCGCAACGTAGAACGCCGTCTTCTCCCATATGAGAGCGGCAACGTCGAACGGGCTCTGGACGTCGCATATTCGAACGGGGCATTCGCTGCCACAGCGCTCCACCAGACCGTCTGCCAGCGTGAGAATGTCGCCCAGCGGACCTGTATGAATATCGGGCTCGACAAGGTCGTCGGCTTCTTCTGCAGTAGAGACCGCCGGCAGAGCAAACGGCATATCGTTCTCCGACCTGTGAACCGGGGAGCCGAACGCTGCTGCGAAGACGTCTGTGCCCGACCACGCATGAGCCACGGGCACGCGGTCGTCACCCACCTTCTCCGCGCATTCGCAATCGAACTCGAACGCTCGTCTCCCCATCTCTATTTGGTCTTCGACGGACCCGTAGTTCAGTACAGCCGCTTCCTGGTGCCCGGGAATCTCTACCCTGACACCGTGTCCGGGAAACGTGGCCGAATTCAACAAGTCCGTGAAGAATCGTTTGTTAGCCGCGAGGTCCATTCTACAGGTTCCCCATGCCCGTTCGAGTCACGGGTTCTTGCGACTTGACAGAACGTCAGTCTTAGTGCTATTCTGCATTAAGTCAACGCCTAAGGAAACAGATTCCTTGGCACTGTGTACTGTACCACAAGTGTAACAGAGGAGGAAAGAGTATGCGGAAGGCAGTTGCAACGTTGAGCGTGGGTCTTGCGATGGTCCTGGTCTGTGGCTGCGCGATGATCGGCGGCGGCCCGAGCGACGAGGAGCTTATTGCCGCCACGGTGGCCGACTATAAAGCCGGCCTCGAGGGAGGCGACATCGACAAGTTCCTGGCCACCCACTCGGATGAGTTCGACAACCCGGAGATGGGCGATAAGGAAGCCCTGGCCGAGTTTGTGGGCGGCGCAATGGAGCAAGGGTTCCTGGACGACGTCGAGATCATCATAGAGGACGCCGAAACGGTCATCGATGGCGAGACGGCTACGGTAGCGCCGGTCGATCTCGAGGGCAGCTTCGGCGGGATGAGTCTGGAACTCATGCTGAAGAAGGAAGGGGACGCCTGGCGCATCATCAGCAGCGAACAGTACTAAGCCACCTCGAATCTTGGCCTGGCGGCCACTGCGTAGAGAAGTGGTCAGGGCGCACGTGCCAAGCTAGCTGTACGTAACGCGCGGGGATTGAGAGATCCCCGCGCGAATTTTTTCCGCTGATGCAAACTCCGGATGTGCTGCATATTTGCACGTTTGTTGGATTCCCCGTTGGACCGCTTGTGCGGTGCAGGCGGGAAATACGCAACGTTCCAACCACGAGCTTCTTATGCCAGGCCGTGCCATTCCCTTTTACTACCGCTGGGCGTTTGGGGTAGAATAACTTCCACGTTGGGCGGTTGGCGGAAGACTTGCCAAAGGAGGCGGATATGAGCGCGAAGGTTGTGGTTGTTATAAGTCCGCACGCGGATGATGCATCGATCTTTTGCGGCGGCACGTTGGCGAAGCTCGCGCGGGACGGGTGGGACGTTCACATGATACGGGTCACCAACGACGAGAAGGATTCGCTCGACCTCTCGAAGGAGGAGACGATAGCCGCTAACGGGAGAGAAGTGCGTGATATGGCGGAGATCCTCGGTATCGCGGAAATACACGATCTGGACTATATAAACGACGAGCTCGACCCGGTGTCCGAAGTAGAGATGCGCGGCAAGTTTGTGCGGCTGTTCCGGCAACTGAAACCGCAAACGGTTATCGGGTTCGATCCGTGGGGGATATACGAGGAGAATCCGGACCATCTGAAGTCTGCACGTGCGGCGGACGACGCGTGCTGGCAGGCGGCGGGTCATCTTCACCATGCGGAACATATCGAGGAAGGGCTGGAACCGCACTGGATCGCCGAACGGCTGTACTATGCTCGGAAGCTGCCGGAGATCAACCATATCGTTGACATAACGGAGACCATGGACGTGAAGATCGATGCCGTCTGCGCCCACAAGACGATGATGCGCAATATGATGCACGGTCTCAGGTCGAAGCTTGCCGCGGCCGGGCTGAGAATACCCGTTCTCGATGAGATCACTGAAGAGAAGACCCGTGTGCTGCTCGACCAGTTCTTGCGGGGCTCAGCGGCGGAGGCGGGACAGGAGATAGGTGTCGAGTACGGCGAGCCGTTCCGCCGGAGCAGGTTTGGGGAGCTTGACGAGTTCATAGATGCGTTTGCCGTGCCGCTCGAGTGATAGAGTATCGATTGCGAGCACGTCAGGTAGTGTGGACCGAAAGGATACTTTGAGATGAAGATTGTGACAGCGTTTCTCCTGGTCGTGTTGGTGTTGTCTGCGCGTCGTGGTGAGGCGGCCGAAGTATACGCTGTCAAAGCGCCGGCTACGGAAGCGTGCAACGATTTCTACGTGTCGAACCGAGCTCCGCTGACGCCGAATCCGCTTGTCAAGCTTCCGATAGGCGCGATCACGCCGCGCGGTTGGCTGCGCAGGCAGCTCGAACTGATGTCGGAGGGTATGACAGGCCGGTTGCCGGATGTAAGCCATTGGTGCCGGCCGGAGGGCAACGGGTGGATCGAGCCGAAAAAGCGCGGCTGGGAAGAGCTGCCGTACTGGCTGAAAGGGTTTGGCGACCTGGGGTACGTTCTTAAGGACGAGTGGATTATCAATGAGACGAGCTACTGGATAGACGCGGCGATTGCGAGCCAGGATTCCGACGGGTATTTCGGCCCCAGGATGAACAAGGAGAAGCATGATCTGTGGCCGAACATGATCGTGCTCAACGTGCTCCAGTCGTTGCACGAGGCGACGGGCGACGAGCGGGTGATACCGTTCATGACGAGCTATTTTCGGTACCAGATGAGTCTGAAGTCTGAAGACCTTCTGCCGGCGTTCTGGGCGAACATACGTGCGGGCGACAACCTCGAGAGTATCTACTGGCTCTACAACCGGACGGGCGAGCCGTGGCTGCTCGATCTGGCGAAGCGGATACACGAGCAGACGGCCAACTGGACTGAGGAGATCCCAACCTGGCACGGGGTGAACATCTGCCAGGCGTTCCGCGAGCCGGCGGAATACTATCAGCAGGCCCGAGACCCGAAGTACCTGCGAGCAACGGAAAGGAACTACGCAGAAGTGATGGGGACCTACGGCCAGATGCCGGGCGGGATGTTCGGCGCGGACGAGAACTGTCGAGCCGGCTACACGAGCCCTCGGCAGGCGGCCGAGACGTGCTCGATGGTCGAGCTCATGCACAGCTTCGAGATGCTGCTCAAGATAACGGGCGACCCGGTGTACGCAGACAGGTGCGAGGAGGTCGCGTTCAACTCGTTCCCCGCTTCGCAGACGCCGGACCTTCGAGGGCTGCACTACCTGACCGCGCCCAACATGGTCCAGCTCGACAAAGAGAACAAGTCGCCTCGGCTGCAGAACAAGGGATGCATGCTCGCGTACTCGCCCGGCGAACGGTACCGCTGCTGCCAGCACAACGTGGGACACGGATGGCCGTACTATGCGGAGGAGATCTGGCACGCGACGCCGGACAACGGTCTTGCCGCGTCGCTGTACGCAGCGTGCGAAGTCGAGGCGAAGGTCGGCGACGGTACCACGGTGAGAATCATCGAGACGACGGACTACCCGTTCGACGAGATCGTATCGCTGACGGTCAGGTGTCCAAAACCGGTGCCGTTTCCGCTCCACCTGCGCGTTCCGCGATGGTGTGACGCTCCGAACCTGGCGATCAACGGGAAACCCGTGACCGTGAGTGCGGAACCGTCGTCCTATATCGTCATCGACCGGACGTTTGCCGACGGCGACACCGTGGCGGTTCAGTTCCCGATGCGGGTTGCAGTCACTGTCTGGGCAAAGAATGGCAATGCCGTTTCGGTCAGCCGCGGGCCGCTCTCCTACTCGTTGAAGATCGGCGAGCGATGGGAAAGGTTCGGCGGCACGGACGAGTGGCCCGAGTACGAGGTGTATCCGACGACGCCATGGAACTACGGGCTCGTGCTCGACGCTGTCGATCCCGCGGGCTCGTTCGAGGTGGTTCGCAAACCAGGGAAACTCGCTGCTCAGCCGTTCAACGTTGACACGGCTCCCCTCGAGCTTCGCGCGCGCGCGTGCAGGATACCCGAGTGGCAGATGGAAGACGGGCTCGTGGGCCCCATTTCGTCGTTGCCGAGCCCGGTTGTCACGAACGAACCTGTCGAGATGGTAACGCTCATCCCGATGGGCTGCGCACGGTTGCGCATCTCCGCGTTCCCAACGGTCCGCACTGATTCCGTCACGTCCATTGGAAAAGGAACCTGAGTTTCATCGTGAGAGGAACGGAGTGAAAGAGCAAATATCGCAGATATGTTGTGTTGGGACGGTTCTCGTTCTGATGCTTGTGTCCGTTGAAACGTTGGCCGAACAGTATGCCGAGCGGCAGATAACGTTCAGTGCGAAGAACCATTGTCTGGACAACAACGACAACTTTTCGCGGGACGACCGGTTTCTTTGTTACGACACGCGGGATACCGTCGGGTCCGGGATAGGCAACTCGCAAACCATCGAGATGGTTGAGATAGCAACGGGAGAGGAGACCGTCCTCTACCGGCCTCGGAGCATTGTCGGCGAGGATGCTGCTCCGGGCGTGGCCGCGGCAAGTTTTTCTCCCGTCGAGAACAAGGTCGTGTTGATACATGGGCCGCCGCTGTCGGAGGTGGCCGCGCGCGGGTACTATGCGAAGCCCAACCGTGTAGGGGCCGAAGTGGTTGGGGACGGAAGCCAGAAGCTTACCTGGCTCGACCTTCGGGACACGGAGACGTCGCGGCCGACGACGCGTGGGGCGCACCGTGGCGGAACGCACCGGCACGAATACTCGCGCGACGGCAACCGGATCGGGTTCACGTACGACGACGCGTTGTTGAGAGACTATGACCGCACTGTCGGATACATGGAGAGCAACCCTGACGCGCCGGCACCTGCTGCCGCATACTTCGCGCTTCTCGTGCCGGTCGTCCCGTTGGGCAGGTCGAAGCCGGGCGAGATCGAGAAGGCGTGGGGCGATAGCTGGGTTGACGAGCACGGGTTGATGAGAGCGTTTATCGGGAAGGTGCGTGCGCAAGACGGTGTGGACTACGAACAATCGCTTTTCGTGGTTGATATGCCTGCCGACGTGGACATAACCACTGCCGATTCGGGTTCCGCGACGCGGTTTCCCTCGCCGCCGGCTGGCGTCCGGGTACGGCGATTGACGCGCGGATTTGCCGACGGCATCGTTCGGGGATCACCCGACGGGTCGCGTATCGCGTATCTCGGTCACGCTCCGGATGGCTCGGCCCAGGTCTTCGTCATTCCTTCAGACGGCAGTGACCGCGACCCCGGCTTTGACAAGCGGCCCGTCCAGGTGACGGCGCTGGCGCACGGAGCAGATTCCGGACCGAGGTGGCATCCGTCGGGCGACTGGATAGCGTGTATGAGCAATAACGGTGTCGCGGTGACCTGCGTCGAAGCAGGACCGCTGTTTGGCAAGACCGTGTTTCTGACGCCTCAAGGCGACCTGGACGACACCGTGCGCAAGACGAACCTGCGCGACGCGTTGGTCTGGTCGCACGACGGCCGCACTATTGCCTACAACAAGCGCGTACCGACGGTCGACGAGTCCGGCAGACGCGCATTCGACTGGACCGGCGCGGATTTCGCCCAGATATTCCTTATCGAACTCCCGGCAGAGTACTACGAATGATCGATCTAGCCTGCCTGGATCAGTTCCTTTCGAATAGTCCTGCTGCGCCCATGCCGCCGCCAATGCACATTGTCACGAGGCCCAATCGTGCATCTCGTCGTGCCATCTCGTGGAGGATGGTTACCGTGAGCTTGGCACCTGTCGCCCCGAGCGGATGCCCGAGCGCTATCGCGCCGCCGTTGACGTTGACTATTGACTCGTCGAAACCAAGCTCGCGGATGCAGTAAACTGACTGTGATGCGAACGCCTCGTTGAGCTCGATCAGATCGATGTCTTCGAGCTTGACACCGGTTCGTTTCAGAAGCTTGCGAACCGCCGCTATCGGGCCTATGCCCATTTCGTCGGGGGCCACACCTGCCGAGGTGCAGGCGAGCAGCGTCGCCATCGGCTTGATGCCCCGCTTCGCGGCCTCTTCTTTCGACATGAGCACGACGGCCGCAGCGCCGTCGTTGAGCGGCGAGGAGTTTCCGGCGGTTATCTGTCCCGTCGGGTCGAATGCGGGTCGCAGCTTGCCCAACACCTTTATTGTCGAGCCGGGCCGAGGGCACTCGTCGGTATCGAACTCCTTGTACTCGATAGCGCGACTACCGTCGGGCTTCTTGACAAACACCCTCGCTTTGACCGGCACAATCTCGTCTTTGAACTTCCCTTCCTTGATGGCTTTGAGGGCCTTCTCCTGGCTGTTCATCGCGAACCTGTCCATATCCTCGCGTGAGATGTTGTACCTGCGCTGGACGTTCTCGGCCGTGATACCCATCGGGGTGTATATCTCGGGTAATTCCTCCGCTATGCGGGGATGGAAGCTCGGTTTGATGCCCGTCATGGGAACCCAGCTCGTGCATTCCAAACCACCGGCGACGATGATGTCCATCCAGTCCGACTTGATGGCTCCGGCACCGGTGGCTATGGCCTGGAGTCCCGACGAGCAGAACCGGTTGATCGTCATCCCGGGCACCGCGTCCGGAAGACCGGCGTGCAGTGCCGCAACGCGCGCGATATTCATTCCCTGTGGCCCCTCGGGAGCCGCGCAGCCAAGTATGACGTCGTCAATCTCCTCATTCTTCAATCCGTCGGCACGGTTGACGGCCTCTTTGATAACCAGCGCAGCCAGATCCTCAGGCCGCGTGTCTTTCAGCGTTCCCTTTATCGCCCTGCCAACGGGTGTCCGTACTGCTGATACCACAACAGCGTCTCTCATTTCCGATGTCCCCTTTCCTGGCAATCCGGTCGACCTCTAATTCCTCAACGGCTTTCCGGCGGTCAACATATGTTCCATACGTTGCTGGCTCTTCTCCTCTCCGCAAAGGCTGACAAAGGTCTCGCGTTCGAGGTCGAGCAGGTACTGTTCGCTCACAGGTTCGTGCGGCGATGCCTTGCCGCCGGTCATCACGTAGGCCAGCTTGCTCGCGATCAGCTCGTCGTGGTCGCTGATGTAATGGCTCCATTTCATCGTGCGTAGCATGACCTTGATCGTCGCGTACCCGTCTTCGCCGGGCACGCGGATGTCGGTCCGCGGTCTTGGGCGGACGTATCCTTCCTTGACCATGGCGAGAGCCGTCTGCTTGGCGTCGTGGATAAGGTGGGCCTTGTTCGCGCTTACCTTGTCCGTGGGGCGAAGGAACCCGAGCTCGCGGGCGTGCTCCGCGCTCGTTGACACGGTCGCCATCGCTATGGTGTTTATGGCCCTCTGGACGTAAGGCTCGATATCGAACTCTCTCTCGGCGGGCACGCGCTCGATGTGGCGGACGAGCAGCTCTTTGGTGCCGCCGCCGCCGGGTATCAGCCCAACACCGAGCTCGACCTGGCCCATGTAGGTTTCGGCGGCAGCGTGGATCCTGTCTGCGCCCATGCTCACCTCGCACCCGCCGCCGAGGGCCATTGAGAACGGTGCCGCGACAACGGGTTTGTCCGAGTACTTCAAGCGCATGCAGGCATCCTGGAACGCTTTGACCACTTTCTCTATATCGTCGAAGTTGCCCGCGCGCGCGTTCATGAGTAACAGCATCAGGTTGGCGCCGACCGAAAACGCCTGTCCCTCGTTGCCGATAACCATCGCCTCCCAGTTCTGTTCCATCTCGTCCACACCGTCGAAGATCATCTGCACGATGTCGTCGTCGACGGAATTCATCTTCGTCTGAAACTCGAGACAGAGTACGCCGTCGCCGATCTCTATCAGAATGGCGCCGGGGTTCCGCTTCACGATCTTGTTCCGATCCTTCTCGCTCTTCAGAACGATCACGTTCGGGCTCGCGGGAACCGCCTTGTACGTCTCCGTGGCAAAGTCAAAGTACGAGCGCTTCCCGTCAGCGTAGTGGTAGAACTTGCCGTCGCCTTTCTCGAGAACTTTCCGGACGTTCTCCGGTATCTCTTTGCCTTCCTTTTCGAGCCGGTCGACGGTTTCCTTGACGCCGAGCGCGTCCCACGTCTCGAACGGGCCGAGCTCCATGTTGTAGCCCCATTTCATGGCGTTGTCGACATTGACGATGTCGTCGGCGATCTCCGGAATGCGGCGTGCCGCGTAGAGGAGCCCGTCGGTGATCACCCGCCACGCGAACTCGCCCGCACGGTCGTCTGCGAAAACGACCGTCTTGATTCGTTCTGCCGGGTCCTCGATGTTGCGGGCCGCGCCGAGCGAGTCAATCCGCACCTTGTCCTGTTCGCGGTACTCGAGCGTGTCGAGGTCGAGCGCGAGAATCGCCTTCTTGCCGT
>CAZGCA010000026.1:45865-64398 GCA_964524145.1 uncultured bacterium
CTCTTATAGAACCCGGCGCCCGATTTCTGGCCGAGAGCGCCTTTCTCGACGAGCTTCTCCATTATCTCGGGCGGTTTGAATATCTCGCGAGATTCGTCGTCGGGAAGGCTGGCATAGACGTTTTTGGCTACGTGGAGCATCGTGTCGAGACCGACGATGTCTGCCGTGCGCAAGACCGCGCTCTTCGGCCTGCCGAGCGCGGGACCGAATATGCGGTCGACCTCCTCGACCTTGTACCCCATCTCGAGGGCCGTTTTGAGGGTACACATGCTGCCTTGGATGCCTATCCGGTTGGCGATGAAGTTCGGGGTGTCCTTGCCGAAAACTATTCCCTTGCCGAGCACGCGCTCGCCGAAATCGGCCATGAACTCCATGATCTCCGCGTCGGTGTCTTCGCCTGCAACGAGTTCGAGCAGGTTCATGTACCTGACCGGATTGAAGAAATGTGTGACGAGAAAATGCTCCCGCATGCCTTGGGACAACCCTTCGACCATCCCCTTTATCGGTATGCCGGACGTGTTCGAGCTGACGATGGTCTCGTCCTTGCGGTACTTCTCGACGTTCTTGAACACACGCTGCTTGATCTCGAGGTTTTCGATGACCACCTCGACTATCCAGTCAACCTCTGACAGCCAGTCCATGTTATCGTCGAAGTTGCCGACAGTGATCAGCTCGGCGTTTTTCTTCGTGTGGAACGCTGCCGGCCGAGCTTTGAGCGCGTTTTGCAGGCCCGTCGCCGCGATCCTGTTTCTGACCTTCGGGCTGTCGAGCGTCAGGCCCGCAGCTTCCTCCTTGGGGGTGAGCTCTTTTGGCACAATGTCGAGCATGTAGCACGGGATGCCGACATTGGCCAGGTGAGCGGCTATGCCGCTGCCCATCACGCCGCTACCAAGCACGGCGACCTTCTCTATCCTACGCTTCATCTCTGTTAGCCTCCTTCCAGACGATCCAGTTACACGGGTTGCATTGTCGCGGGAGAATCAACCATGTCGTGCCTCGACTGCGTTGCTTTGCTGCCGGCTCAAGGCCGGCCGCCCCCGGCGGGGAAACATATCCTAGCACACCTGCGCGATTTGCACAAGTGCTTTCCCTGGGTCAAGATTCCTGGAAATGAACCGGTCCCAAACGCCGATAACGAGCGGGACCAGGCACTCCGCGCCCTTGGTTGATAGAAGCCCTTTCGACACGCACGAGACCCTCAATGCCGCGCCGGTTTCGGGTCGAGTTGCTATCGGCGGCGTGACTCTTCCTCAGCGAGGACGTCCCAGGTTGACTGGGAATCGGGCGCCTCAATGACACGATTGCGGAACTCGACCTTCGAGAACAGGCGCGCAATCCTCGACAGTGCACGAATATGGGGGCCGGTCCGGTCCAGCGGGCTCAGCATCAGAAAGACGAGCGCCACGGGTTTCTTATCAACGGATTTCCAGTCGACCGGTTTGGCAGGTTTGCCCAAGACGCCAACCAGCTTGGTGACCCCGCTGGCCTTGGCGTGAGGGATAGCGATCTCGTCGCCGATCCCGGTGGTCATAAGAGCTTCTCGTTCGAGCACCGCTGCGAGCGCGGCCTCTCTATCGAGGATATCGCCTTTTTCGACGAGCAGATCGATAAGCTCTTCGATGATCTTCTGTTTCTTGGTAGCCTTGAGCGGCATCTTGATGGACTCTGACCGCAAGAAGTCTGATATGCGCATATACTACACCTCACTTGCCTTGGTGTCGCGAACCTCTGGAATGACTTCGGCCGCGACTTTTGACTGTTCGAAGTATCGTTTGATGAACGGCGGCCCCAACAAGCTCGTGACTATCACTGTTACGAGCACAGACGAGAAAACGTCTTGGGCAATCAACCCTCCGTGCAACCCGAGCAACGCGACAATCAGGCATATCTCTGCCCTGGGAATCATCGCAAACCCAACGGATTTGCCGCTGAACCCGAACGCTCGAGCGGCAGCACCGCACCCTAACGCCTTGGTGCCGACCGCGACCGCAACGAGGGCAACCGTGAACGCGCCCGCTGTTTGAAATGCCCCGAGATCGAAATTGAGCCCGGTGACACAAAAGAATATCGGGACAAAGAGCGCATTGCCGAGTGTGGAGATGCGGTTTGCGATCTCGCGATGCATCCGCGCTTCGCCGAGCATCAAACCGGCAACAAACGCACCGGTGATCATTGCCATGCCCAGGCTCTCCGCGATGATCGCGAACGCAAGCATAACAATCAAAGCGATCGTCAGCGGGGCTTCGGCCATCGTCAGCACGCGTTTGCCTTTGGCGAAGACAACCTTGCCGGAAGGAAGCACCTTGGCCTGGCGTCTTTCGTCCAGGGTTCGCTCGACATATTTTATCGCTTTTATGCCCAGCGTCAGGCCGCCTACAAAGAGTATTACCACGCCGAACGCGAGCTTCACGACTGATGCCGTCACGCCCGACTCGCCCACCCCGGCAAAGCCCGAGAGTACC
This sequence comes from uncultured bacterium, assembly GCA_964524145.1. GTDB lineage: Bacteria > Hydrogenedentota. The sequence continues at coordinate 48,328 of CAZGCA010000026.1, forward strand.
GAGAGCGCAAAGATGCCGACGACGTCGTCTGCAACCGCTGTGCCGACCACGAGCGCGCCCAGCCGCGTCCGGATCATGCCGAGTTCGCGCAATATCTCGACGCTGACGCCGACGCTTGTTGCCATAAGCGCAGTGCCGATAAGCAGCGAAGAGATTGTCGAAAAGCCAAATGCCTTACCCAGGAGCAGCCCACCGGCGAAAGGCACGGCAGCGCCCGCGCAGGCAATAACGATTGCCGCCTTGCCGATCTTGATCAATTGGGCCAGGCTTACCTCGAGCCCCGCCATGAACAGCAGCAGCCATATACCGAACTTCGCAAAGACCTGTATGTTGAGGTCGAACGAAAAACCCAGCACCCCCGCTACCGCGCCGACGACTATGCCCATGCAGAGATGGCCTATGACCGTCGGCTGGCCGAGCCTCCTGGCTATCTCCTCGCCAAGCTTGGCCGAGCAGAGCAGTATCAAAAGATCAAGAGCGATTTTGCGTTCCATGGTGTGGCTACAACTCTTCGGCAAGCCCCTTCACGTGCGAGATGGGCACCGTGAAGGCGATGCCTGCGCCCGGTTCGTCGAGACTGCCGCATATCTCCTCGACCATCGCTATGGCGTCGTCTACCATGGTGCCTTCGACCACGGCAAAAATGGTCTTGTTCTGCGGGCGTTCGGCATCGAATAGGTGTCTCAGTCCTGCAAAGATCGGGATGTTGTATGAGATGATCCGGCCCATACCCACCGAGTCGATAACCGTGGCACCCCGAACACCGACTTCCAAAAAACCCTGCAATACCTGTTCAAGATGCTCATCCTTGTTGAGAACTACGACAAGTAGCTGCATTCTTCGTGCTCCCCGACATTTATCCTGGCCACTTCACCATCCCTATCCGGCGACACGTCGATTCGCCGCCGATCTGCTGCGCCATTCCAAAAGGGCACACGCAACACGCCGTTTCAGTTGAGTCCCGAAATAGGCTCATCGTTGCTCGATAGGCAACTCGACGGTGCAAACAGTGCCTCCTGGCTCGCCTTTCGGCTTTGATAGAACGGATATCTTCCCGCCGTGAGTTTCAACGATCTGGTACGCTATCGGCAGTCCAAGCCCGGTCCCACCTTCCTTGGTGGAGAAAAAAACCTCGAAGAGATGTTCACCGGCAACTGCTGGAAGCCCTATACCGGTGTCCTCGATCTTTGCTGTGACATACCCGTTCTTTGCCGAGGTCGTCAAGGTGAGGTTGCCGCCGTCCGGCATCGCCTGGATGGCGTTCTGCATAATGTTCAGGAACACCTGCCTTATTTTCTCGGAATCGGCGGCTATCAACGGCAGATTCGGATCGCAGTTCTTTGTAAAGTCAACCGAGAGCTTGCCGTGCCATGTGAAGAGATGTTCGGCGGCGGAATCGATAATCGAGTGAAGGTCCACCAACTCGATGTTGAGGCTTGGCCGGTTGGCAAAAAGCAAGAACTCGTTGACGAGATTCTCGAGTCGCCCAACTTCTTTGCGGATCACTCCGACACTCTTGCCACACTGTTCCTGCAACTCTCTCGGCGCTTGTTTGAGCCTCCTTTCGAGAAGGAAAGCCTGGATCCCTATAGAATTGAGCGGGTTGCGGATCTCATGTGCGAGCCCCGCGGTAAACATTCCAACCGAGGCGAGCTTTGCCGACCGGATAAGCTGTTCCTCCAGCTGTTTCTTGTCGGTGATGTCGCGCAATATGGCCGAACTGCCAATTAGTCGGCCGCTCTCGTCTCGTATCGCAGTGCGCGTCAGGTCGACGGTCACGACGCGGCCTTCTTTGGTTACACGTTCGGTCTCGAAGTGCTTGAGAAACCCTTTCTCCTCGACCTCTCTTGCGAGCAAGTCCAGTTCCGACCGGTGGTTCTCCGGCACTATCCTGAGGAATGGTTGGCCAACCATCTCGTCGGCGGTGTACCCGAATATGGTCTCTGCACCGCGGTTCCACGACGTGATCACGCCCTCTGTGTCCATGCCGACAATGGCGTCGGCCGAGTCGGTCAATATCGCTGCAAGATGCCGGTCGCGGCTCTTGATCTCGCGTTCGAGCCGCTCGCGATCGGCGTCCTTTCTCACGGCGTGACGGATCGCCACATAACAGATGATAAAAGAGATTGCCAGGGCGCGCACGAAATCCGTGTAGTGCAAAGGCTGGCGTGTGGCCTCTTGGAAAACGGCGCGCTCGACCAGTTCCCAAATGAGAAGCAGCGTCACCGAGAGCGCTTGGAGCGCCCAGAACAGGTGCCATAGATTGTCCCGAAAAAGGCGTTTGAGTCTGTTGTACACAACCATTACCCCGCAACTTGCTGCCTGGCGTCCATGCGCCCTGAATGTCGTCGCCGCGTTCCCACTCTATATTTTATACACTTTGACATCCCAAAACAACATGAAAGGAATCGGTCTCCCGGTACGAGCGTCCGCCTGGCAGCCTTTTGGACATACTGCCGGATTGACAACGAACCCGTTGGGTAGTACGATTGGGCCGACGAGGGGGAAGCAATGGGCAGTCTTCCCTGGGCGCATCTCGGACAATACGTCAGGAGGCAATGTTATGCAGCGGCGATTCGTGTGGATCCTGGTGCTGTGGTGTACAGCGTCACTTCCATGCTCTGGCGCGGTTTGTGCCCAAGAGTGGGGGTTTGAGGGGTCTCCGTCGGACGTCGAGTGGCGTGCCGGGGTAGAAGCGAATTCCGGCATGGAGTGCGCGTGGGACCGCAGTGTCGGTCGTCGCGCCCCCGGTTCGCTGAGAATTGCGGTTCCCGACGACGTGCCGAAGATAGGCTGGCCTCACTGGCGGCACGTCGTCACGGACGTCCACCCTCTCGAGACGTGGCGGGTTGTTGTCTCGGTGCGAACCGCGAACGTGCGGGATGGTCATGGGGCGTACCTGGGTCTTGCGTGTCCGGCGCCGGGAACGACGGGCGGTGACGAGAAGGATCGGCTCGCCCAGTCGGATTCCGCTCCCGTCATCGGAACCGCCGGCTGGAAACAGATCAGCGAGAAGATTGTTGTCCCGGCCAAAGCCGCTCAGATCAATGTGCTGGTGCTGCTGCACGGGCGGGGAACCGCGTGGTTTGACGACATCACGATCGAACGCGTCTCCGGACCGCCCGAGCCGGTCCCGGACGAGATCACCGCCTCTCTCAGAACAGAGGAAGTCATCACCCAGAAGCTGTGGGGGTTTGGGTTCGAGGACGATCCGTTCTTTTACAACGACGAGAACGGCGAGAAGGGTGTCGACGACGACGCAGTAGCGCTGCACGATGCGCGTATCAAGGCGTTGAGGCCGGGCTGGGTGCGCAGCTTTGTGTGGTGGGCGGTGGTCAACCCGTCGCGCGACCTCGAAACAGTCGATCTCTCGAGCGACAACGGCCGGTCGCTGCTGCGCACACTGAAAACGTACCAGGAGCTTGACGTGCCCGTTGTGCTGACGGGTGTCGAGTGGGGCTGGAAACCCGAAGAGATGCCGTTTCACCCGAAGAACGCGAGCAAAGGCGCACGATTCTTCGCGAAGCTGGTCAGACAGCTGCGCGACAGGCACGGGCTCAGTTGCGTGAAGTACCTGACCATAACGAACGAGCCGGACCTCTACTGGGAGAAGCGTATCGGCCCGTTCCAGACGTTCGCCGACGCCCACAAGCTGCTTGCAGACGCGGTTCGGGATGGGGGCCTCGCAGACGACGTGAATATAGTGGGCGCCGACGTCACGGTAATGCAGGAGTTTTTCGACAACGCCGTCGCGCAGACCAGCCCGTACTGTGCTGCGTGGTCCAGACACAAGTACCTCAAGGAAAGCCAGTCGGTGTTTTTCCGCGAGGTGGTCGACACGACTGTTGCATCGGCGAGAGAGAACGCAGGAGGAGGGCGGGCTCTCCCCGTGCTGTTCGCGGAGTTCGGGTTTCACTGGCCCGGAACGACAGACCGGAACCATACGGGCGTGCGCAGATACGAATACGGTCTGCTCACGGCGATGGCCGCGTGCGATATGCTCGACGGTGGTGCCGCGGGCGGTGCGATCTGGTGTTTGTGCCGGCAGATGTATCCCGGTTACAACTTCATGGACTACGGGTTGTGGAACTACGCCGACGAGAGCTGGTCGGTTCGGCCGGTGGCACTGGCTTACGGCATGTTCACGCGTTTCGTGCGGCCCGGCGACGACTCCGTGAAGCTCGCTCTCGAGCCCGTCCACCCGAGTCTTCGCGCTGCCGCGGTCGCTCGCAACGGCGAAGCGGTTGCTTTATTCCTGGTCAATCTTTCCGATTCAGAGGTCCGGGCCGGGCTCGCAGGCATACCCGCAGGCTCGAGCTGGCACCGGTTCGAGTACCGCCCGGATATCCCGCTCAAATCCAAGGACATCGATCTGCTGCCCACAGACACAGTCGACAACCTGACGTCCGTCATACTGCCTCCCAAAAGCTTCATTGCGCTGGTGGCAGCGATCCGTGTCGACCATTTCCGCTCGACCTCAGACGGCGATCGCTGATTCGCCGCACTGCTGCTCGTTGCTCGAAGAGTCTGACACCTAGCGGGCTAGCGCGCTATAGGATCGCGACGGCGTTCTTGCCGAGTCGTTGAGCCTGGAACGTGGCGGCCTTGACCGCATGGAGCATCGACGCCACCGTGTCGTTTTCCTTGCTGAGCGCGGTGACGCCTATGCTCACCGTTGTCTCCGGCTCCGGGAACTTGAAGACGTGTCTGGCGACCTCGTCGCAGATGCGCCGTCCGAGGCAGGCGGAGCCTTCGGGGCCGGTGTGCGAGAGACAGACGACTATGTCGCTGACCTCGTGCCTGCCTATGATCTCGGGCGTGCGCGAGGATTGCTGGACCAGCTCGGCGACTTCCGCGTAGAACTCTGCTGCGGCCCGCGGCCCGTGCGTGTTGCGCCACTCGTGGAAGTTGTTTATCCGCAAGAGCATCAGCGATAGATCGGAATTGTACCGCTTGGCGACGGCTGTCTCCTGCTCCAATTCCTCGTAGAACGCGTCAAAGGTGAGCGTCATTCCTAATTCGGTTGTTCGGGTCAGCGCCTTGGTCAGCATAGTCAACCGCTCTTTTTCGACCGCCCAACCGGCGAGCTGAGCCAGGATCTCGACGAGCCGCAGGTCGTCCTCATCGAAGTGGCCCGGTCGATCGCTGTCGCAGAAGACATACCCGATGAGGCGCCCGTCTACGGCTATTGGCGCGGTTACCGCGGAGGAGAAGTCGTGCTCGAGCTTTTGCGCTTTGTACTCGCTACTGTCGCTGTCTGCCTGGTTAACAAGCAGCGGCTTTCCCCACCATACATCGCTGCTTATCGGTCCGGAAGCCGGTTTATGACGATATCCCGTCAGGAACCGGTTGGTGAGCCCGCGCGATATCTTGATTCCGGAACCCCCCGTCTCGGTGTTGGCAAGGATTATCGCGATTGTCTGGCAGTCAAGCATCTCGCGGGCGTGCTCGACCGCACAATGCAGGGCCTGCTCAGCTTGCGGTTTCGAGTTGGCACACAGACCTATCTGTCTGATAGCATCGAGGACCCTCGATGGTTTGACCTTCGCCATTTCGCTGCCCTGCCGCGCTCGAAGAATGTGCAGTCTTCGTTCTCTACCCTAGTATACCACACATCCGGCGGCGTAGCCACGTTGATGCTCTTTAGTGGTCGTGGTATAATGGTACTCGCGCCGGACAGTGTAAACGTGCAACGTTATATACCACGCTTAGCCTCCAAGGATCTACTTAGCCAGGGCTACGGGATGGGAGTGGCAACACTGAACCTGAAGCGGCACAAAGCCAAAAGGGCCGGATTGCTCCTGGCCGTTCTTGTGACAGTGACTGCGGCCGGATGTGGCAAGAGTGAGAGGAGCGGCAACGGGGACAGGACCGTCCGGTACTCAGCTCTGCCGGCAAAGCTTCGCGGGCTGGACCCGATGGATATCGGGGACACAACCTCGGCTCTGATCGCCGGCAGGATATTCGATTGCCTCTACCAGTACCACTACCTCAAACGGCCCTACGAACTTGTCCCGTGCCTTGCTGCCGATTTCCCGGAGATAAGCGATGACAAGCTGACGTACACGTTCCGGCTGCGCGACGATCTTTACTTTGCCGACGACCCGTGCTTCGAGTCAACGGGCGGTCGTGGGCGTCAGGTTGTTGCCGAAGACTTCATGTACGCGTGGAAACGTGTTGCCGACATCAAGAACGTCTCGAAGAACTGGTGGGTGTTCGAGGACCACATAGTGGGTCTCGACGAGTTTCGTGAGTATACCCAATCCGTCAAGCAGGGCGAGACGGTGGACTACTCGCGCGAGGTGGAGGGGTTGCAGGCACCCGACAAGCTGACCCTAGTTGTCACGCTCAAGAAACCGTGGCCGCAAATACTCTACCTTCTGGCGCACGAGCCGACCGCGCCCGTCGCCCGCGAGGCCGTCACGTATTACGGCAAAGAGTTGTTGAACCACCCTGTCGGGACGGGTGCGTTCATGCTCAAGAGCTGGGTGCGCGGCAGCAAGCTGGTGATGGTGCGTAACCCGCGGTATAGGCGCGAGCTGTACCCTTCCGAAGGCGAACCGGGCGAGGCCGAGAAGGGGCTGCTCGACGACGCGGGCAAGCCGCTTCCGTTTATCGACGAGATTCAGTACCAGGTGATCATCGAAGACCAGCCGCGGTGGTTACTATTTATGCAGGGGAACCTCGACGCATCGGCCATTCCGAAGGATAACTACGACCAAGCCATCGACGTCGGTCGCCAACTCAAACCGGAGATGGCGGAAAAAGGTATCGACCTGACCATATTCCCGGATCCGAGCACGTTTTGGTACGGGTTCAACATGGAAGATCCGGTCGTGGGCAGGAACAAGCCGTTGCGCCGTGCGATGAGCATGGCCTTCAATCGTGAAGAATACATCGAGATATTCACCAACAACCGGGGCGAACCCGCCCGGAGCGTCCTGCCTCCCGTGTTTAAGGAGTACGATCCTGAAGGCAAGAACCCTAACTGCGAGTATAACCCGCAGAGAGCGAGCAAACTGCTCGAGGAAGCGGTTCGCGTCCATGGCGGTCCTTTGCCTGCAATACAGCTCTTCATGCCGGGCACGGACACCACGTTCAGACAGATGGGCGACTATGCACGGCGCACCATGGAAGCCGTCGGAATCGAGCTCGACGTCGCGTACATGGACTGGCCGACGTTTCAGGACCGCGTGAAGACCAAGAGCGCCCAGATGTTCGCCATGGGGTGGATCGCAGACTATCCCGATCCGGAAAACTTCATGCAGCTGTTCTACAGCAAGAATTCTTCGCCCGGGCCCAACAACTTCAACTACAGCAACCCGGAGTTCGACGAGCTTTACCTCGAGGCCGCAGCCATGCCGGACGGCCCGGAACGGGTGGCACTGTACCGCCGCATGGATAGGATAGTGCAGGACGATTGTCCGACGCTACTGACCTTGCACCGAGTCGCGTACGTATTGAAGTACGACTGGTTGCTCAACTACAAACCGCACGTCTTCGCGTACAACACCCTCAAGTACCAGCGCGTGGACGTCGAAGCCCGCAGGAGGGCGGTTGGACGGTAGATGGCCGCGTACGTCATACGGCGACTCCTTTACACCATCCCCATCGTTCTCGGGGTGCTCCTGGTCACGTTCGTTCTGTTTAACCTGGTTGGAGGCGACGTCTCGGCCGATCTGGCCGGCAAAAGCGCGTCGGCGGAGACCATAGCCGAGATCAAACGCGAGCTGGGGTGGGACAAGCCCGTATTTGCGGATTTGGGCGCGCTCAGCAAAGGTGACGTGCGCAAAGCTATCGACAGCCAGTTCGTCAACCATTTTGTCAAAGCGCTCACGTTCCGGTTCGGCCGGTCGCGGGTGAGCGGCCAGGAGGTCTGGACCGAACTGAAACAGCGCGCTCCCGCATCGTTGAGCCTGGCGGTGCCGATGTTTCTGGGCACGCTCTTCATATCGATCGCCATCTCCCTCGGGGTGGCGTTCGTGCGTGGCACGTGGCTGGACGTGACGGTGGTCTTCGTCTGCGTCGTAGGTATGAGCCTCCCGATGCTCTCCTATATCCTCTTCGGTATGTACTTTCTGGCGTACAAGCTCGGCTGGTTCCCCGTCGTGGGGTACGAGCCGGGCCTGGGCGCGTTCAAATACGTAGCGCTGCCGTGTCTGCTGGGGATTGCAAGCGGGTTGGGCTCGAACGTGCGCTTCTACAGAACCGTGATGCTCGACGAGATGCGGGCCGATTACGTGCGTACGGCGTTCGCGAAAGGGCTTGGCGTGACGCGCGTTCTGTTCAGGCACGTGCTCAAGAACGCGATGGTGCCCATCATCAGCACCGTGGTGCTTGCAATACCCTTCTTGTTCCTGGGCTCGCTTCTTCTCGAACGGTTCTTCATGATTCCCGGCCTGGGATCGTTCACGGTGGACGCGGTGACCAGCCGCGATTATGCCGTGGTTAACGCAATGACGTTCATCGGCGCGCTCCTCTACGTTGCGGGACAGTTGGCAACCGACCTATGTTACGCGTTGGTCGATCCAAGGATATCGTTCGAATGACCGGTATGGCTGCTGCAACAGAGACCGACGTCCGGAAGGGCCGCGGCATGTGGGCCGACGCGTGGCGGCAGCTGCGGCGCCGCAAGCTCGTCATGGTGTGTCTGGGCATCGTCCTGTTGTACGTCGTGGTCGCCATCCTGGTGTATGCGGGTGTCATCGCAGGCGACTGGAGCAAAGCGGTCGGCGATAGGTACCAGCCGCCGTCGAAGCAACACGGTTTCGGGACGGACATATTCGGCCAGAGCGTGTGGCGCAAGACGCTCTACGGTGTGAAGGTGTCGCTGACGGTCGCGTTCGTTGCGTCGCTGATATCAATCACCATCGGCGTCCCGCTTGGCGCGATTGCGGGATACTTTCGCGGTCGTATCGATGATCTGATCGTCTGGCTGTTCTCGACGGTTCAGTCTATCCCCTGGATTCTGCTTATCCTGGCGTTCGCGTTCGTGCTGCGCGGCAAAACCCTCTTCGGCCTTCCCCTGCGCGGGATGGCTGTCGTCTATCTCGCCATCGGGCTGACAAGCTGGGTGGGCATATGCCGTATTATCCGTGGCGAGGTCATCAAACACCGCGAACGCGACTATGTCATGGCGGCGCGCGCGTACGGGTGTTCGCGCGGGAGAATCATCATCCACCACGTTATCCCGAACGTGTTCCATCTGGTGCTGATCAGCTTCTCGCTGCGATTTGTGTCGTTCATACATGCCGAGGTGATCGTGAGTTTCCTGGGCCTCGGCGTCGAGAACGAGCCGAGTTGGGGTGCTATGATCGACGAAGCACGTATCGAGCTGAGCCGCGGCTTCTGGTGGCAGATGACCGCGGCCACTATAGCGATAGCGTTGATAAGTCTGGCGCTAAACGTCGTGGGGGACGCATTGCGGGACGCCCTGGACCCGAAGTTGCGAGAAGCGTAAGAGGCGGTAGACGGTAGACAGTAGACTGGAGACGGGGATGTTGGTATGGCGAAGGAGAAGATAGTAAGTTTTCGCGATTTGGACGTATGGAAGGAAAGTCATAGGCTCGTGCTCGACATTTACAGGATTACCAGACCTTTCCCTGCGGAGGAGCGCTTTGGCCTAGTATCACAGATGAGGCGGGCCGCGGTTTCAGTCCCAGCGAACATCGCGGAAGGGTTCAAGAGAAAAGGGACGAAGGATAAAGCCAACTTTTACAATATGGCCTCGTCCTCGCTTGAGGAGTTGAGGTACTATTTGATTCTCGTGAGGGATCTGGGATACGTTGCAGAGGTGGACTGTTTGGAGGAAACGTGCGACCACGTAGCGCGGATGCTCAACGGGCTGATGAAAGCAGTACTCGCTAGACAGTAGACGGTAGACAGGGATCGGGATGTTCAGGTTTCCGCAGGGGCTGAGGGCAGAAGAAACGGGACGGTTGCCCCGTTCAACTTATTATTCTTCACGGGGACAGGCGAGAGAGGAGATGGAGAACTGCGAGTTGACGGACAAGGTGAGAGTAACGGGAGTGGGCTGCATGTGTGGTACGGCTTTATCCCCAATCCCTGTCTACCGTCTACGGACTACTGAAACCCGGCATTGCCTTATCCCCGTCTACCGTCTACCGTCTACCGTCTACCCACTGCTCGAGGGCGCATGTCGCTATGGATATGGCTGAAGACAAGTTGCTGGAAATAGAGCAATTGCAGACCTTCTTCCACACCGAGGACGGTGTGGCGAAGGCTGTTGATGGAGTGTCGCTCGATATTGGTCGGGCCGAGACTGTTGCGCTGGTTGGCGAGAGCGGGTGCGGAAAGAGCGTGACGGCGCTGTCGATCATGCGGCTCGTGCCGGACCCGCCCGGAGAGATAGCCGGGGGCGAGGTGCTGTTCGAGGGGCGCGACCTGCTGAAGCTGAGCGAACGAGAGATGCGAGCCGTGCGCGGGAACGATATTGCCATGATCTTCCAGGAACCGATGACGTCGCTCAACCCGGTGTTTCGCGTCGGGTGGCAGATCATGGAAGCTATCAGGCTGCACCAGCACTTGGGCAGGAAGGATGCCCGCACGCGTGCCATCGAGATGCTTCGCCAGGTCGGTATCCCGTCGCCCGAGGTGCGAGTTGACGAGTACCCGCACCAGATGTCCGGCGGGATGCGGCAGCGCGTCATGATAGCGATGTCGCTTTCGTGCGACCCGGCGCTGCTTATCGCGGACGAACCGACGACCGCGCTCGACGTGACAATACAGGCGCAGATACTCGACCTGTTGCGCGAGTTGCAGCGGGAGCGTGAGATGTCGATCTTGCTTATCACGCACGACCTCGGTGTGGTTGCCGAGACGGCCGAGCGTGTCGCGGTCATGTACGCGAGCAAGATAGTCGAGCACGCGACCGCCGACGAACTGTTCGGGAACCCGCTGCACCCGTATACGATAGGCTTGTTCGGCGCGTTGCCGAAACTTGACGAGAAGCGTGGCAAGCTGAACGTCATACCGGGCATGGTCCCGAGCCCGCTCAGGTTTCCAACAGGATGCAAGTTTCATCCGCGGTGCAGCAGGGCGGAGGCTCGGTGTGCAGAACAGGAGCCGACACTTGAGGAAAAGCAGCCCGGGCATTTCGCAGCGTGCTGGTTTGCGTAGGACGGTGAGGACCTGATGGAAGAGAAGTTAGCGAGACAACCGCTGCTCAGAGTCGAGGGGCTGGTCAAGTACTTCCCTGTACGCAAGGGGGTATTTGGACGTCCATCGGACTACGTCCGGGCCGTGGACGACGTCTCGTTCGAGGTGGCCGACCGCAGCACGCTTGCGCTCGTCGGCGAAAGCGGCAGCGGCAAGACCACAGCCGGACGCGTCATACTAAGGCTCATCGAGCCGACCGCCGGCAAGGTCTACTTTGACGGGACGGACATATTCGGCCTGGACGCCCGGGAGATGCGGGCGATCCGCCGCCACATGCAGCTCATCTTCCAGGACCCGTACGGGTCGCTCAACCCGCGGATGACGGTAGGCGCGATGATAGGCGAGGTGCTCAAGGTACACAAGCTCGCAGCGCGCAAGGGCCGCCGGGCACGTATCGCCGAGATACTCGACCTGGTCGGGCTCCAACCGGAGCATATCGACCGGTACCCGCACGAGTTCAGTGGCGGACAACGCCAGCGTATAGGGATAGCGCGCGCGCTTGCTGTCCAGCCAAAGCTCATCATCGCCGACGAACCCGTCTCGGCGCTCGACGTCTCGATACAGGCGCAGATACTCAACTTGTTAAGCGATTTACAGGCGAAGCTCGGCCTCTCGTACCTGTTCATAGCGCACGACCTGAGCGTTGTGCGCCACGTAAGCGACCAGATAGCGGTGATGTACCTGGGCAAGATAGTCGAGTACGCGCCAAACGACGCAGTTTTCGGGGGCGCGCTTCATCCTTACACACAGGCGCTTCTTTCGGCGGTGCCTGTGCCCGACCCGAAGGCGAAACGCGAAAGGACTATTCTCGCGGGCGACGTGCCGAGCCCGATCAGCCCGCCGCCGGGCTGCCGGTTCCACACACGTTGTCCCAGCGTCATGGATGTATGCAGGTCCGTCGAACCGCTGTACGCGGAGATTTCGCCGGGACACTGGACGGCATGCCATCTCTATCCCGCTTGCACGCCCGGCGGTTCCTCTCCGTCCTCCCACGCAAGCGGGTAGAACCTTACAGGAGTTCCTCGTTACCCAGAACAACGGAACCGACTTGCAGCGAGTCGGGCGCCGGTGTCTCGACGGTTATTGCAGGAGGTTTCGCCTCGTACTCGATGATGCGGCCCAGGGCCACGTCGGAGTGAGACGCATTCCTGAGCGAGACAATCCTCCCGAGCAGATCGCCCGACACCTTCTCACGAGCACCGGAGACTGAACGCAGCGGCGCTTGCCGGAGGTCGACCTCGACATGGTGCGATCCCTTGAAGTATCGACGAAACAGATCTGTGCGATATGCGTGCCGCTGTTCTGCGGTATTGTCTTGAACCTCTTCTGCAACCGGCAACGAGAGCAGCGCGGGCCCGCCCGGCTCTTCGAACCGCCGCACAATATGGTCGAGTTCACCCTCTCGCTGCACCGCAACGACAGCGTCCGGCGCGATTGCGTCTATCTTGGAGTGTTTCAGATCCTTTGCACTGGGACCGTGGATGAAACCCGTCGTATCCACAAGGACCTTCTCCGCGGTCGAGCGTGCCTCGGCGCACATGATTCGCGCACCGTCAACCATCGGGCAGAGATGCTTCTCCGGTGAGACAGCCCCCACAAAGTAGAACCCACCAAGGGAGATGCTGTCCCACCCGTCGAACCGTCCGCTCACGGTACACCAGCCGATAGTTGTCGGTGGACCAACATGCGACTGGCCCACGTCGCAGTCTACTACCGCAACCGAGTACCGCGGCACAAGGTCCTTGAGCAGTCTCTCGATCAGGGTTGTCTTGCCGGTGTCCGTGCCTCCAAGAAAGATCGCCGTCCGGACTTCAGGTTTTGCCAACAAGCTTAACAACTTATCCTTCATCATGGAAATCAACCTTTATCAGTTGGTTTCGGGCATCCTTGTCTTGGTTCCGTCTCAAACGTGATCATTGTACCAGAAAAGACGAACTTACCTGAAACAAATTTTTCGATAACGTAGGCGTTGGTTCTGCAATGGTCGGTGATGCGCGATGCGAACACTTCCCCACCCCACATCGCCAGATACGGCATGAGCTGGTCCGCGGTGTGGTAATCGACGGCGCCGGTCTCGCACTGCCGGAGCAGTCTGCCGGCGGCCTTCTCGCCAACGACCTCTGCCCGTTTGCCTCGTCGGCCGAGGTCGTTTGAGCCAAGCACGGAATTCGCCGTCACGGTCCAGAGTTGGATGCCCGATCCAGGGCACACCGTATCAGAGTACCCGACCCGTATAGCGGGCAGCATTCCGAGCGCGTCCTTCAGGATCGTCGCGGCGGATTCGGCCTGCCGTTCGGCAACGCGGGAGTTGCGCAGCGAGGACGACGCCACAGAGACACCCTCGACTCGGACCAGGTCGCCTCTCTCAACGAGCCGAAGAGGCATAGGATCGTTGCGGCGGCTCACGTGCGCTGCCACCTGGGCACCTCCTTTCGGGTAGAACCCTTCGCGGCGGCATCTTATGGCGACGTTCAGCCCCATCCTCCCGACCAGAGGCCCAAAGACGCGCTCGATATGCGCGAGCGGCGGAGCCCATTTGCCGAACGTCGCACCGCCAGTGATGCTGACACGAACGGGATTCTGCGCCGCCGCGATGAAAACCGCCTGGAGAACAAGGCCGACCGAACCCGCTGTCGATATTTGCACCTCAACTTGTTCGCCTTGTTGGGCGGCGACTTTCCCCGGGATGAACGTAAGCGTGGGCGACCCGATCTCCGCACCTTCTACCTGCGCCCCGCAGATTTGGGCAACGGCGTTGACTGCCTGGAGATGTTGCTCGCGAAGGCCCGGATTGGGACGGCCCGCCCGGACGTTGATGACGCGGCACGGGGTGTTGGTGAGCGCCGAGAGACCGATGGCGGTTCTCAGCACCTGCCCGCCTCCCGAACCGTATTGACCGTCTATCTCGACCATGGTCACCCGAACGTTATCCCCCGCGACTTGAGATGGTGTGCCACGCAGCGCCCGATATTCGTCACGAGGTCGCGTTTGCTGTTCACTATGTAGATTCGGTCATCCACATGAAATATCTCATTTACGAGACGTTCCACACCGGTCTTCTTCCCGCCCGATTCGGGGGTTCTACCTCTAAACTCCTGCTCGAACATCGGGACGATCTTGTCTCTCATTCGCAGTTCCGTATCCTCGATGAACATCGCCCAATCTGGCTGCAAATCTTCGCACCGGTCCAGGAACGCGCTCACCTCGTTCTGCTCGACGTGTTTTGGCGGCGACGATTTCACCTCGCCGTACAACAACTCGTTCTCCATAGAGACGATAACGTCGCAATCGCCGCCCGATGTCGTCCCGCGAAGTTTCACCGTCCAATGGGCAGGCGATCCGAACTCCCTGACGAAGACGTTCGCAACAAACCATTCGAGCGTTTCACCGAAACCGCGCACGTCGTCGGCGGCAAGCGTGAACCTGCCGCCGTCGGCCGGTTCGAGAATCTCCATCTCGACGAGCGAGCCAACGTAGTTTTCAACACATTGCTCCGTCGAGTATTGCAGCAGATCGGACGTGCCAAACGGGGAATCCCGATGCCGAAGTATGTTGCGCAGCAACAGCCGGAACGAGTACTTCTTCATCGCTTCGTAGAACACGTCGACTGTATCGTCGTCCGCGTTGCGAGGAATCAGAAGACCGGAGGTTGGATTGGCCGAGATGTATTCGAACCCGCGCCTATGCATCATTGCTTGCACGGGGTCGGTATTGGAGCATGAGTTCATTCTATTCTGCCTTGCCTTGGCTCGAGCCCGGTTGTGGTTGGATGCGCTCCTCGGAACCCGAGCAACACAGCACACACAACCAGCTTGCACGCAAGCACGGAACACGAGGGACTTTTCACCAACACAGCAACTTCAACGATGGTGGCAAATGGGAGGCACGGTCAACCAACATATACCGAGTTCGCACCTCCCCCACCTTTGTCTTCCAACACCCGCCCGGACCTATTCTACTGTATCATGAAAACACCCGCAACGAAGGGGTCTCACGTCTATCATACCCGCCCAGCATTCCCGAGTAAAGAAACACAGCGATAGGCACGGGACATGACACTTCCGACGCTTAGAAACACCATCCCGGATTCCCGCACTCGGTGGGTTGACAACGGCGCCAGCACGCGCTATACTACGTTGGTAGCGAAGCATCGCGACATGTTCTCAAGTGGGGACGTAGCTCAGTTGGGAGAGCGCTTGTCTGGCAGACAAGAAGTCGTGGGTTCGACTCCCATCGTCTCCACCATATAAGTTATTGATAGGAGCGCACTTCCAAAGAATATGAAGTGGCCCTTTTTATTGTCCTTGTACGTCTTCAGAACATTTGGTAGAGGTTGGAGGCAGTGGTAGGGTAGAGATTCGGCCTCTTCCACCCGCCCAGGTTGAGAGCTTTGCGTCGTGCCAGCGTCTCAGCTTTGAGCTTCCTTCGTGCTTTGAGTATCGCCTCCCTTTTCCAAAAGTATACATCATCAAATGTGGAGTTAGCACTATCTAACGAGAAACATCACATCCGTATGTGGCATTGTTGCCTATTACTCTATCTTCGCACGCTACTGTCATACCGGCTACCAAGATTCTCTGGCACGGCTGCCGCCATTTCGTAAGTCCACACTAAGTGCACCGATTCGTAAGTACGGTGACGTATTGTGTTTGAGGTTTCATGCCGCCAAGGGTACATCGCATCTGCTGGGCGCATCCTCATGAGAGAGCGTAGCGAGGAGACGCCGCAAGTCATCTTTGGTATACTTCCACTCAAAGGGTTTCGCGTGGCGTTCGTAGCGGTTCTGGAACTGAACTATGCGCTCGCGAAGGGTGTCGAGATCAGGAAAATCATTGGGCGTAAGGAGCTTTCGCTGGAGCACGGAGAAGTACAGTTCGATCTGATTCAACCAGC
>CAZGCA010000027.1:0-64005 GCA_964524145.1 uncultured bacterium
AATCCCCTTGAAAGTGTAGGCAGAACCCGGAAAACACGAATGTCACTTAACCCACACAATCACAATGGCTTAGCCACAAACAGTCTGGGCTAACTTCGGTCTAGACGAGTGACCTCTGCGTCCAGGACTGCTACATTGCCCACCGACCTTCGCGTTGCGGTTGATCCCCTTCTCCAACCGTCGCACATACGGACTTGTGTCGTTCTCGTTGCAGGATTCTGTTGCGGTAAGGAAGGGGCGGATCCGCAGGGAATCTCGACCGAGCTGTTGGTGGTGATCGCGATCATCTACACACCGCAGGACTCGGTTCTCACCTGGCAATCCGCCCCATTGCCGTCGTCCTCTCTTTTCTAACGACCCACGAATGGTCTGGGATGGCAGCGCGTTTAGTGGGCGGTACAGCCGAGGCGCACTACTACCTCTTTCTCGACCCCTCGGTTCAGCCCGTCAGGTCGATGTCCTGCCGGACAACCTCACCTTCGCCTATTTCCACGAACACAGATGCTTCGATACGTTCACCGGAGTGCATCTGAGCCTCGACTTCCAGAACCCCGCTGCCGGCTGGAACGCTGTCCATGCGATAAGTGCCATCGGCCAGCGAATGAAGCTCAAGCCGCTCGTCGGCCGCCGGTGTGGCGAGATCAAGGCGCAGCAGAATCCTCTCGAAGCCGTACTCATCCCCCAGGCTCACGGTTCCTTCTATCACTCCGCTGCCTTCTGGCACGTTAATATCTGCCACAGTGACTCTCCCGTCCTCAATGATCACAGGCCGGCTGAAGCTGCGCAAGGTCCTTGCGTCTTCGGAACGCACATCGAGACCAATTCGGGCCTCTCCTGGTGTCAGTTGCGCGAATTCGTACGTGCCATCCGGCTTCAGCTCGGCTCTGTACCGCTGAAGGTAGTGGCGCTCGGGATACCTAATGAAAACATCCCAATCCAGTCTCTCATATTCAGAAGGAAAGCAAACAAGTCCTTGGATGCTCCCACCTTCTGAAAGCACGATTTCCACCGGTTCCGACAGCTCAGCTTCCGCAGGTATTTCCGCCGAGCCGATGGCATAGTTGGGGTGATACGCAGAGACCAGTTGACGGGTTTTGGGAAAGGATTCGAGTACGAACGTCCCGTCCGCCGTAGTCGTGGTTGTGAACCGTTTGCCATAGTTTCTGACCGGCCCCAGGAACAGCTTCGCCTTGGGCATGGGTTCGCCCGAGGTGGTTGTAACAATGCCGTGTAGATCCCTGCCTTTCATGAGACGAAACACAACCTCGCGCTCGCGTTGGCTCCCTCCGAGATAGACCAACTGTTGCGCCGTCGCATAGCCGGAAGCTCGCGCTGCGATAGCGTAGCTCGTCGGCTGCGACTTCTCAAACCGGAACCGGCCTTCCGTGTTACTCACTTTTTGGAATTCGTGCACAACAGATGATGTCAACTGCTCGCTCCAACTGATCTCGCAAGCGACCTCAAACTTGGTGATAGGCTCTCCCGTATCTGCGCACAACACCCGACCCGAGATCGCGAAATCCCCACTGTCCATAGCAAAGTCGACACCGTCGGCACCGGCACGAACGCCGTTCCTTCTCGCATCGCGGTAGCCTTTGGCCATTACTTCCAGATCATAGATTCCGTCAGCCAGATCCGCGACTTGATACCGCCCCTGTTCATCGGTCTTGGCAGGCTGAGCGCCACCAATGCACATGGCCACCACTGTGGCGTCGACAACTGGAATGCCATCGGTATCCATGATATGGCCGGAAATGGTCAGGGCCTGGTCATAGACGAGGATCAAGTCTGTGATTCGGTCTCCAGCGTCCAGCTCCACCAACGTTCCCGTCCCTTCTGCTCCTCCAAAGCTCCCAGCTTTCCTCGTAGTTAACTCGTGCATCCCGGGGGCAAGCCCGGCAAGGGTATATCGCCCTGCAATATCCGACACAGTATGAGGTCCTCCCAGAGAACCTCCCGGCACTGGCTGCGACCATACCTCAATATCTTTCAATGCAAGGCCGTGTCCATCTACGACCGTTCCTGATATCGTGCTTGGTGGCCCAAGGAAGAGTACGAGGTCAGTAACACCCTCCTCGGGCAGCAAGATGGTTTGGGACGCAGAGACCAACGTATCAGCTTTGCGTGCCTGGATGCACAGATCATCCACAGGCGGCAGACCGTGAAACGAGAACGAGCCGTCGGCGTCCGATTGCGTATGTGTGCCACCACCAAATACCTCGTCTTCAGCCAGCGCTACCTCGGCACCTTCCACTGGCTGGCCGTTGACATCGACCACGATGCCCGCGAGGAGCGCCTCCCGGCGTAGCGCGAAATCAACCCCCTCAACAATGCCCGTTGGGTCGAGCACCACCTGCGCTGTCCCCAGAATGCTTCTTAACGAGGATGCCGGATTGCGGTAGCCTTCGAGCGTGCCGTGCCCCACGCCATACTCCCCTCCGGCAAGACCCTTGAACCGGTAGTATCCCGATGTATTCGTCGGTTCGCTGGACTTGACATGCTCATCCGCGCTGGCCAATTCTGCTTCAAGAACAACCCCCGCGATCCCCTTGCCCGTGTCCGCATCGAACACCCGGCCCGTTATCGCCCCGCCTTCAACTGCGCCAGCGCTCTTTGTCTTAGGCACGTTCTCAGATACGGTTGGCTCATCTTGCGCAGAGGTCTCAGGCATTGGCCCGGCTGCTTCCAGAGCAAGGGTCTCCGGCTCAGGAGACGGCTCCTCCACTTGCGCCACAGCAATTTCGGGTGCGACCTCGACCGGTTCGGGTTGTTGTCTCTGCGTCACCGCCCACAATCCGGCAACTCCAGCCGCTACCACAACAACGCCAACAAGCGCTTTTTTCATGATCAAAGCTCCTCCCAACGCCGCGCCGGTTGCGGCTGTTCCGATAGTGCCCGCACTAACCTTCGAAGCGATGGCCAGTTTTCCGAGTGCGGCGGTGAGTGTGGCGGGAGCCGCCTCGGCCGACAGGTTCGCGCCCAGCATTGCGGTTAGCGACACCGTTGCGACCGGCACGCCTCGACGTTTCAGAAACGTGCGGATATCTTCGAGACCTTTGTTCACGCGATACTGGACCGTCGACGGCGAAATGCGGAGGTTCCGCGCTATGGCCTCGTACGTCTGCCCTTCAAGGAACCGGTAGACGACAGGCTCGCGAAGCTTGTCGGGCAACGCGGCGATGGCTTCGTCGATAAACGCCTGGACGTCGTCCCACTCCATCTCCCCGCGGTCGCCAGTTCTCGCGGCAAACCGTGCCTCACGCCTCTTCCGCCGTTTCTCGGCCTTGATACGGTTCAGCGACCGGTGGACAGCCGCTCTGTGCAGCCAGCCGCCGAGAGACCGTTTTATGGTTGTACCGGGCCGCGCCAACTCGATGAAACACTCCTGAGCGACATCTTCGGCATCGCTCGCGTTTCCCAGGACGCGTCTGCACGTGCCGTACACCATGGCAGAATGGCGTGCCACGATCTCGGCGAACGCATCCGCATCGCGGGCCGCCGCCCACTGCTCGAAGAGTGTTCCGTCCGAAGGGCCCATTCCCAACTCCCCTCAACTATGACGACTCCACACCGCCTATTCTACCCTATATGGCAACACCGAAAGAAAAACCACCGAAAAGAAACCGCAAGGTCCAGCTTCTGGAACCCTCAATTCTACCTACTACATGCTACCTACTAAATCCCCGTCTACCGTCTACCGTCTACGGTCTACCGCAAATCCATTGACACGTCCCCGGCGACAAGGTATCTTGGTCGGGACAACGCACTGCAAACGGGTCATGACGCACCATTGAAAGGGGCACGCGCATGCAACTGACGGAAGTATTTCCCTCGATTCCTCCCGTGAAACGTCTTGTGGTCTCGGAACCCGACGTGGCGGACGAGAGCGTCGATTTCTGGATCTGGTACCGGTCGTTCCAGGGGTTGATCAACCGGATCGAACCGCATCTCTATCTCGTTCGGCGCGAGGCCAAGACCCGCCAGGGCAAACCGCGGTTGCTCTACGAGCGCCACTGGCTGGACTATTACGTGAAGACGTTCGGTCTGCCCGCCGAACAGGTAGACGACGTGGACGAGGTGATCGAACGGTACAAAGACGTCGTTGGCGGGTACATTCTCTACGACACCGAGGACGTCATCCAAACACAGAACCTGGCGATCACGCGCGCCGGGCTCGAAGGTCTTCTGCCGATATCTCCCGACCAGGAGCATTGGATGGACCGGCACGGCATTCCGAAACGTGACGATCTGCACGGCAGGTTCGCCAGCGACGCCGCCGCCGCCGAGTGGGCCGTCGACAACCTGTGGCCGTATTGTAATAGGCGGCTTTACGCAAACTTCTGCGTCCATCGTCCGCTTTGGTACGCCATGTCGCATGAGCTGGAAGATTACGTCGTGTACCATAGAGGGTTCGCGCTCGACCTGCCGCTGAGCCGCCAGTACCGCCGGACGCTGCACCTGTACCGGCGCATGCTCGAATCGGCGGAACCGCCCGGCGTGCAGATGAACTGGCACTGCGTCTGCGACCAGGAGAAGGAGTATGTCGCGGAAGCCGCGCAACGGGGTTTCTTCACCTTGTGCAGCGTGGCGACGCCGAACCTGACCATCCACGGCGGCGTCGGCGACCCGGACGCTGCGTACACACAACCTATCCCGGACGCCGAATCGTGCAAAGCCGACCCGAAGAAGGTGTACGTCTGTTTCTACAACAGCGACGGCGACGCGACCTGGGCGATGAACAACCTCCATTCGGGCAACTGGCTCGCGCCGCAACGCGGCACCTTCAAGTTCGGCTGGGGGTTCCTGCCGCTGATGGTCAAGCTCATGCCGGCGATGCTGCGATACTATCACGAGACACGAACGCCCAACGACTGTTTCTGGGGTCCGTCGTCGGGCGCGGCATACACCTACACGCACATGTGGCCGGACGATCTCGTGGGTCTGTACCTTCGAGAAACCCGGCGATTGCTGGACCAGACCGGACAACACGGCTGCAACATGGTGAACTGGTTTCTCGAGGACTGGTGGCGCGAGGTCGAGGACGACGATGCCGTGCGGCGCGAGCAGGAGATGCTGCAACCCGGCCCGGGCCTGGTGTGCGGGTTGGGCGGGTCGCCGTACGCGAAGAGCTACCCGCACGGCCCGATCCCGAAACTCCACTCGGTACATATCGCGAACGTCGGTCGCGACAACGTCGGCGATATCGTTCGGTTCACGAAAGAGTGTCCGACCCGGCCCGCGTTCATGTTCATGTTCGCGCAGATCGCGGTGGGTATCTGGGACCAGCTCGAGTCCGAGATGGACGTGTTCGCCCGGCATCCCGAGATAGAGATTCTTAGCATGGACGAGTTCTTTCTCACCCTGCACGACGCGGTCGCACGCGGGCTTGTCGACGACGAGCTGTACGAGAAGACGGACGCGCTTGCCGAGACGTGGCTCAAAGCGCCGGGCCGTAACCGGCTGCCGCTGTGCGACCGGTTGACCGAAGAGCTGGCTCGAGCAGCACACGCCGAACCGGAGGAGCGCCGGCGTCGCCTCGCGGAAGCGGGATGGAGCGAGCTTGTCTCGCGCGAGATCGAGCACGTGGCCCGCGACCGCGAAACGTTTCTCACACAGTTCAAAGACCGGGCTGCGTTTACCGCCGACGAGGAGGCCGACGCGCTGCTCTACGCCGCCTTCACCGTGGCATGGGTCGTAGTGCGGTCAGCCATCCAGGCACAAGGAATCTATGCGAACCACCGCACACAATGTCTCGACGACTTCACACGGACGTGCGGCGAGCTGGTCGACGTGACACCGTTCGAGAAGCTGTTCGACGCGTGGGACGCCTGGGAAGACGGCGCGCCGAACGTCGATGAGATCGCTGCGTGGTGCGACGGCGTTGCTGCGGCAGCGCGAACCCTGCGCGACGCGCTCGGTCCCGACGAAACAGAAGACTTCACCGGCTGGCCGCCACGAACGATCTGAGCCGACTGATTACCACTCCGGACGGTTATCGGCTGAGCTGACAGGCTGTCTGCGCCCTGATACAGTATGTGCCAGTTGAGGAGCAGGATATGGGGGCTGCTCGGAGGGCTGAGCCGGGCGGCGTTCGAGGAAGGGTTCAACTGGTCGTATGAACAACTGGCCGTTGACTTTCACACACCGGGAGGAGGATAACACAATGGTATCCATACGTGCAGTGCTCTTGTCTGTGTTCGGGTGCATTCTGCTGGCAGCGATGTGCGCTGTCGCGGACGCGACAGTCGCTGTCGATCTTGTTGGCGCGGACGTGACCTTCAGTGCAACCGAACCTTCCCTATTTCATCTCGAGGCGTGGATCGAGGAGTTCGGTCTCTTGACTCGATCAGTAGCGAGCGGCGACGTGAACGCCGACGGGATCGACGACCTTCTCGTCGGCATTCCGAAACACGCGCAGGTCTACGTCTTCTTTGGGACGCCGTCGGTGGTCCCCGGTGCGGAGCTTCCCATGACGCCGGACGCGATAATCGAGACGGGAGCGGAGACCGATCCGCAGTACAAGCAGCATGCCTGGATGAGTGTTGCGACCGGTGACGTCACCGGGGATGCTGTGACGGACATAGTGTTCGGAGCGTGCTCGCCCATAACGGGTGAAGGCCGTGTCGGTGTTGTTCCGGGCGATGCAGGCTTCGGCACGGGAACCGTGCAGCCTGCGTTCGTTGTGGGTGACGGCGGTGTCGGCTGGATGGGGTTCAGCGTGTCCTGCTCCGATGTCAGCGGAGACGGAACGGACGATATTCTGACAGGGAGTCTCATCGGAATGAGTTTCGTGATACTGGGGTCGCCGCGCATAGCGAGTCTTCCCTGGACGGGCTTGTACACCGATCCTCTTAACATCTATGACGTGGCGGTGGCATCAATCGAGCCATCATGCGGCCCTATCCTCGCAGCGCTCGACTCGGGCGACCTCAACGGTGACGGGACCGACGACATAGTGCTGGGGGAGCTAATGCCGGACGAAGTCTCGAAGGCGAGCGTGTTCTTTGGGGGAAAGAAGATCGGCGCCAAAAACCCGATCGGGTTAACCCATGACGGATCGAACCTGTGGTGCATCCAGGCGGAACTGGACTTCCCACTTGAGCCAGAGCTGATGGGCTATCTCAATCGGATGTACAAGCTCGATTCTTTAGGAAACGTGCTAGACTCGATGATGCTGGGCGACACGACCAAAAGCAGCCAGGTATTCAGTGTTACGTTCGACGGGGCCAACTTCTGGGGTGTTGACTACGTGAACCAGACTGTGGTGGAGTTCACGTCGAGCGGCCAGGTTGTCTCGTCGTTCGACTGTTCGTTCTGCGATCTTGCGGTCGGGATCGCATACGATACAAACACCGGCAACCTCTGGATAAGCGACGTTTACGATGAAGTCTACGAAGTCACGACGTCCGGCTCAGTTGTAAAGAGCTTTTCCGAGCTGTCGCTTGACTTGGCGTTTGATGGGACGTATCTCTGGACAACCCTTGACATAATGTTGAGGGTCCTGGATACAGACGGGAACGACGTCGCGACCTATTGGGTGGAGGACTATGACACAACGTCCGGTGCAACGTTTGGGGGTGTATGTTTCGACGGGACGTATATATGGTTTAGCGTCAGTTATCACGAGAACTACTTACCACAGACTCGTTACTTCAAGATCGCAACCGACGGGACGCTCGTGGAGACGCTTGACGGCCCGAACTCCGAGTATCTTCAGGCGGACGCGGATTTCGTCGTGGAGTATTCCTTTGATCCGTGGGTGTACGGGGAGCATTACTACTACCCTGAGTGGTTTTTCGGGAGAGAGGTCTTCTGCTGCGACGTGAACGGCGACAACTACGACGACCTGTTGCTTCCCGGCGAAGACTCGATGGGCATGTACGAGCCCTGGGACGCTGACCTCAAAGGTGTGATTCACGTCTTCCATGGCTCAGCGTCTCTCTCGGGCACCAAGACGGACGCAGATGCCGATGTGGAGCTTATCAGCAGAACCAGCGGCGACCTCACGGGCTCCCGGCTCGCTTTCAGCGATGTGAATGGAGACGACGCGAAGGACCTGCTGATCGGCGCGCCGGATGCTGCACCGTTCGAGTCCTCCGGCAGCGGTCGTGTCTGCGTCTTCCTGGGGCCATTGGCCTTCGGCAGCACCGTGGAGATCGACGACGCGGACATCATTCTTAACGGGATCAACGGCATGCGCAGTGAAGCTGACCAGGGAGACAGGACTGGATCGAGCATCGCGGTGGGCGACTTCAACGATGACGGCTACAAAGACATCTTCGCGCTGTCGCAGTTCGCACAAGCGGTCACCGACGGACCGGAGGGCCAGCTCTACGGCGTATTCGGCGGCGAGCTGTCGTCGTTCCGAGGCAGAGAGAGCATGCTCGATGAGAAGGAACGCCTGTTTGTCTCGCGTTCTGACGGTCTTTCAAACAAGTTGGAGGTTCTTGAGTACGACTCCGCAGGGAACAAGACGCTGTTTGCGGACCTCGGCTATGCTTCCGCGGATTACGCGTCGCTGGCGCTCGCCGACGATGGCAGCGTCTACGTGGCGCTGTCGGCGAGCAACGTTATCCGGAAGTACACTCCCGACGGTTCCTCATACGAGATATTCGCCGACCAGAGCGACGGGCTGGACGGGGTCGGAGCACCGGAATTTGACACTGAAGGCAACCTGTTTGTTAGCAACCATAATGCCTGCAACATACTCAAGATCGATCCGACGGGCACGGCGACGGTGTTTGCCGAAGTGACCGAGCACCCCGACCCGATCAACCCGCACGGTCAGAAACTCCCGGCACATCCTTGGGCGCTTGCGTTCGACTCGAGAGGCTACCTCTACGCGTCGGTGTGGGTCGAGGTATGGCCAGCGGTCTCCGGCGGCACAGTGCAACGGTTCGATCCGTCGGGCAACGCAATAACATTTGCCTACCCGATGCCCGACGGGTTCTATACCCCCACGGGCATCAGGTGCGACAGCGACGACAACCTCTACGTTGCCTCCTGCAAGCCGGAGGGGTATCTGACCGGCGACGAGGTGATCCTTATCGAGCAGTTCACACCCGCAGGCGAACGCAGTCTCTTTGCTGACTTCTACGACGATTACAATTACCCGGAGAACAATACGCTGCTGCTTCCAACAACACTTGGCTTGAGCCGCAACGGGTACGTGTTCATGGGATGCCTCGGCTATCGGCTTAGCGTGGAATCTCCGCCGGTGGGCTTCTTCGTGTTCCCGCCCGGATTCGATCAAGCCGTCGATCCGCTCCCAGCACCGTTTGGCTCTCCGAGAAACTACTACTACCAGTTCTACATGATGGATCTCGATTTTCCGTCGGCGTCCCGGGCTGCTATCGAGTCTCCTGAATCTGGCGACAAGATCAAAGGCAACAGTGTCACCATAGAAGCGCGGCTGGCTTCGGGCACGCCCGCTCAGACCGTCGGCGTGCGGTTCCAGTACCGTGCCGTCGGCGCAGGCTCGTGGACGGACATCCCCCCGGCAACGGGCGAAACCAATCCCGATACGGTTTCACCGTACTCAATACATTGGGACACCACGGCCGTAACCGACGACTGGTACGAGTTGTGTGCAGTCGCCGAGGACGTGGTGTTCGGCGTGGACGACGATCCCGGCTACGTCACGGTCGAGGTGAAGAACGGTGCCGGGAAAGGGTTCCCGGCCCCCCAGCAAACGCCCGTTCCGGAGTCCGGTCGTGTGATAGAGGAGAATGTTGTCGCGGGCGTCCACCAGAAGAGCACTACCATGAGAGCCGACAGGCAGAACCGGGTGACACTCGCCGCACGGGCCGGGGACGGTGTCTCGGTCACGATAACCATCCCGCCGGACGCGTTGTCGAGCGACACAATGCTTGACGCGAACTTTGTCGATACAGGAGATGTTGTTGGGTACCTGCAGGGCACTGAGAGCGATCTCGGGGCGTACTTCGACCTGTCGCTTCGGAACGCGCAGACAACGTTTCCGCCGGGCAAGGAGGTGCAGATACGCGTCGCGTACCCCGATTCGGACGACGACGGAGTTGTTGATGACACGTCGGTCGACGAGCGCACCGTGACGGTGAAGTACCTCGATACGGGCGGCGGGACGTTCAGCGCCATTGCGTCGGCAGAGGTCAGCGAAGCAGACAACGTGGTCGACGCGACCACAATACACTTCACGACGTTCGGTCTGCTGGGCGACGCGGTGGACAGCGACGGCGACGGTATCCCCGATGCTGCTGAGGACACGAACCGCAACGGGGTGGTTGATCCCGGCGAGACGGACCCGTTAAGCACGGACAGCGACGGCGACGGTATCCCTGACGGCCTCGAGGACGCCAACCACAACGGGGTGTGGGATGGAGACGAGACGAACGCTGCCGATGCGGACACTGACGGCGACGGTATCGACGACGGCGACGAGGACGCCGACCATGACGGGGTTGTTGATGCGGGCGAAACGGATCCGCGATTTGTGGACACCGACGGCGACAGTTTCAGCGACGGCGAGGAGCTCGATGCGGGAACCAACCCGCTGGATGCCGAGGATCATCCCGATCCAACTGCCCGGTGGGAAACCGCAGTACCCGTTGGGTCATGGCTCACATTGTTTGCGTTGGTTGCCTGCCTTGTACTGTTTGCAGGTCTTCGCCGGCGGCGTAGCGGGATATGATGTGTCTCGATTGGGTTTCAGACTCACTCGCGCACAGCTCGGTCTTCAGCGGTTGACTCGCACAAGGGCAACCCAGTCCTCCTCGGGGTTGCCGGGCGGATTGCCCAAGCGCTTCTTGCCGCTCCCTCTGAGCACGGGTCCGGGGATCAACGGCCCGCCTTCCCGGGGGTTGTACCAGTGCACGGAGTAAGCGCCTTCGGGAACGGCAAGGGTGGCGGGTCCACCCTGCGGCAAATATACCGCGTAGACTTCGCCGGGTTTCGCCAGGCACCACGCACCTTGCCCTTCAACTAGACCGTCTTCACACTCCATTTCCGTGAAGGGCAGGTGCTGTTGGAAGAACTCGAGGGCGATACGCGTGAGATCCCACATATGGTCGCGTGACCGCCAATCTTCGCAGCCGATGTCGCTCTGGAAGAACCATTCGCACCCCGCGCCTCCCGCCATGAGGTTTCCCCACAATGCGTAGCGCCGAACGTCGTCATGATCGGGATCTTCAGCGTCGGGCTTGACGCCAATGCTCGGCGGGCCGATTTCGTCCAGGCAGACGAACCATGGCCTGCCCGCTTCACGGGAGCGATTCACCCACTTCAGAGTTTCTCGGTGAGTTTCCCGCATGTCGGACAGTTGCAGCGATGGCCCGTCCAACAGCGGGTAACCCAGCAGGTCCGAATAGACTTCCTTGCGCTTGCTTGGGAAGGTGTGAATCACGATGGGATGGTCGTACGGATCGAGTCCACGTAGGTAGTCGGCGAAGGCCCGCCTCTGTTCGGGCGTGTTCGTGTTCTCTTCGCCCAAATTCCACACCAATGCGGGATGATGGCCGAATCGTGCCACCAGTTCGCGGTAGTACAACCTCCGCTCCGGGCCCAGCTCGCCGTCATCGAGCAGTTGGTCGTTCTCCTGCTCCTGCGTGACCACATGAAGCAGTATCCCGAGGCGGTCCATATGCGAGAAGACGATCTCCCACTGGTCGAGCTTGCTGCAATCGAACCGGTAGCGTTCTTTGTCGCTCGTCCAGGGCCAGACGTCTTTGCCGTCCCCCTCGACGTTCATGGTCAGGAAATAGACCGAGTTCATCGCTTTGCCGGCAAGATAGTTCAGCGCGCCGATGATGTTCTTCCCTTTGGTGAAATGCCAGACAGGGTCGCCGAACCTCCAGTCGCCGGCGTGCGGTTCGTACCGATGCGTTGGTTTGGTGCCATCGAAGTCGGCAAAGGCCAGGAAATTCTCCGGACTATCCGCACCCCCCTTGATGAAGTATTCATTCGTCTCCGTGAACTGCAGGTAGCGCTGTCCGGTATGCCGCAACATGCCTTTGGCAAAGAATCCCGGCGCATCCGGGTCCGCCGGGCCGATGTCGATGCTGCCGGAAACGCCGTCGCACGCGGCCGCCTGACCCGCGTCTTCTTCGGGGTTTGTAGCGACGTTCGACCCTGTGCGGAAGGACACCCGATACGCCCAAACGCCCTCTCGATCCGGCGTAAAGTGGGCACGCCACACCGGGCCGGATTGACCGCCCGACTCGAGCGCGTTGCCGTCGGCAGCGTAGTACCCGGGCACCACGATGGTACGGCCCGTTGTGGAGAAAGCGACGTTCAGGCGACAGTCGGTGAACGGGTTGGGTTCCCCGGCTTCGGATCTATCCGGCCCCTGAATCGAAAGGGTCACGGGATGCCATTTCCTGAGTATCCCCGTAACGAGCGCGGGCTCGGGCTCATATCCACAAGCGTCTGCCAACAGCTTCACTACACTGTTCATCTTCGCGGCGCGGTTGCCGCCCTGCACTTCGCCCCAGTCGCCGTCGGCGCACACCAGGGCCACGTTCAAGCTCGGCACGAACGCTGTCGAGTTGCCCCTGGCGCCCAGCGACATGACGGTGTCCCGCGGTGCATCCGGCCACGTCAACGCGTGCGGATGCAGGCGGCCCGTATCGTTAAACCACCAGTTGAACCCGTAGATGCCCGGCCCCGCGTCACTGAAATGGTCCGAGCCGCCGCCATAGGAGCCAATTTCGAGGTAGTCGTTCGTCTCCGCCGGCGCAGTCTGCGGTACGTTCTTCGGCGCGTGAGGGCGCATGTATTCGTCGAAGTAACGCTGCGGCAGAATCTGTCGCTCACCCCAGCGGCCTTTCTGGGTCCAGAACCAAACGATGCGGGCGAAATCGCGCACCGACGCTTTGAGTCGATGCTTGCTATTGAAGTCCAGCCCGTCCTCGAACCCCAGCGCGCCGAAACGGTGTGCAGCTTCGGCCACTTCCTTTCCGCGGGCGGCAAACACCTTCTCGAAAAGCGTCTTCTGGTAGAGCTGGATGGCGTAATCGTTGTACGCCCACGCAGTGCCGGCCGGTTCGGGACGGGCATAGCCGCTGGTCATGCTTCCCAGGTGGCGAAATGTCATCGCCCTGTCCTTTTGCGCAAGGTTCCAGCCCCAGTCCGCGATGTGCTGGTCGACGCTTTGCACCAGTTCCTCGTGTAGCGCAAAGAACAACAACGTGCTCAGAACCGGTTTTGCGGAAGAGAACCAGTCGCCCTTCTCGGATTGGTTTCCCCAGCTCTTGACAACGTACCCGTCTTTGACAACACATCCCCTGCCGCCGAGCCGTTGTGCAAGCTCGTCGAGGCTGGCAGCGTCAAGACCGAGTTCAGCGGGGCTGCGCTGTTCCCACGCGGTTTCCGGGAACACGACATCGCCATACGCACCGAGGCAGGGGGTCAGCACAGTCGTGAGGATTGCTGCGCAACCTGCAGCGAAACGCAAATGTGCTTCCCGTTTAACCACAACCTCGGACTCTCGCGGTACCGACCAGCCCCAACGCGAGAAGGGAAACGGCAACCAGCGCCGCGACAGAAGCCAGAGGAGCTTCTTGCCGCACGGGATCCGTATCGTTCATGTATTCCTGGTAGTTTGAGTAGCCGTCCCCGTCGAAGTCGTCGTCCGGGAGCACATCTTGGATGGTGTCGGTCTCGTCCTCAGGATCGGCATCAATTATCTGCTCTTCGAAGTCGTCGGGCATGCCGTCCTTGTCCTGGTCCGCAATGTCCGGCAACCCGTTGTCGTCCGAGTCGGGACCCGTTACCCGAAGCAGAATGTGGGACGGATGAGCTGCGTCGTGGTAAAAGGTGTTGGTTGCGGGCACCGTATGCGTGTGCTGGTTGAACGGTTCGCCGGTGTTGGGGTTTGTGTCGAACCGGTTGTAGTTGCTGCTCGATACCGCCACGCGTATCCGATGGCCCGCGTTGAAGGCGATACACGTTTCCCACAGATCGATCTCGAACTCGTAGATGGTGCCCGGCACCATCAGTTCATCGGTCCGCATGCTGTTCCGATGACGAGCCCGTATGATCCCGTCGCAGACGAGCATCGACCGGCCGTCGGGATAGACGTCGCAAAGCTTGCCGGTGAAATCGGTATCAACCGCCGAGCTTGATGCATAAAGGTGTACCAGCACCTTGCCGGTTATCTCGACATAGTCCTTCAAGACCGGCGTCGTGAACAATATCACGTCGTCGCGCGACTCCACGGGCCGCTGGTCGTACGGACCCTTGTCCCCCGAAAGGTTGGCGCCGCCAAGGGTAGGGACAGGGTCGTCGGGGTCGTACACGTACGTGTCGGACGAGTTGCTTTCGGTCGGGAGCGCGGTACTGAGCGTCCCGTCCTCGAGGAAGTAAAACGGGATTTCTGCCGCAGGCACCGGCCAATCGTCGGCGAACCGCCACTCGTTTCCCGGGCCCGACAAGTCGTCGACGTCACCCAACACGTAGTAGCAGACGGGAGGTTGGTCCATCACACCGGTGTCTGTACCCTTGATCCAATGGTCGAGCCACGCCGTCGAGCTGTTATATGCTGCCGGGAGGCTGCCTGCCGGCCATTCGAACCCGCCCAGCCCGCGCCCATGACCGTACGGTCCGATGATGAGCTTCTGTTTGCCGTCGGCGCCCGGCTGACCGTTATGCTGTATGCCGACGAAGTTGTTGATCGTTCCCTGCAGGAAGATGTCGTACCATCCGCCGCTGTTTACTATCGGCCAGTTCACCCGGTCGTAGCGGGTCTCGAAATTCATCGAACCCCAATACTCGTCGTCGTAATCCGGTTTCGCTTTCACTACCGTCTCGAGATAGTTGCGCGATTCCGCGCCTTGACCGCTGCTCCAGCCCTCGGCAAGGCGTTTACGGAACCCGCCCCCCTGGAAGATCGCCTGGGCGTACATGTTCGACGACGCCACCCCGATATTTTGACACAGAAGACCCGGCGGTACGCTTCCCGCAAGCCTGTTTTGCGTTATTCCGCGCGCGGAACCGCCTATCGTGCCTATCTTGCCATTGCACCAGTCTTGAGCCAGAATCCAGAGAGCCGTCTCGTACCCGTCCTTGTTCTCGCCCCACCCGTCATCATAGAACAGACGAAAGATGTCCTCCGAACCGTAACAGCCCCGGCAGTCCTGTGAAACGACGACGTAACCCCTGTCGTTCCACCCCGGCCAACTGCCGGTGCTATCGGTGTTCTTGTCGTAGGGCGTCCGGTACAGCACGACGGGCCACGGGCCGAATCCGTCGGGAAGATAGACGTCCGTGGCAAGATCGACACCATCGCTCATCTCGACCATGTGCGTCGTCTTGCCGCCGCCCGGCAACGGTTCAAGGGCGAAGTCGATGCCACTCACGCTGCCGGTGAAATCCACCTCGACAACACCGGCCAGCGCGACGTCGGCGTAGGTGGGGGTGTTGCCGGCGAACTGGACGTCGTCGTAGAGTTCATTCACGAAACCGGATTCGCGAGTGAACACCAGCACCCGGTCGAGGTCTGATAGAGTGCTGTCATCGACCGTCAGTTCGTAATAGCCGGAGGCGTTGGTGGTTTCCTCCGCCTCTATGGGCTCGATTGGGTCGCCGGGATCGCCCGAACCGATGCTCGCCACGCGCGTGAACGCTACGGTCGCGAACGCAATCGGTGCTACCGTGTCCTCGTTAGTCAACGTTCCCGACATGGTTATAAGCGCGGCATAGGCCGGCGCGCAGACCAGAACAGCTGCCAGACCGCAGGCAATAGGTGTCAGTGTGATTTGTTTGCGTCGACGAGATCGAGTCATTGGCCGTTGCTCTCCGGTTCCACCCGGCCCGGGCTGATGGGGTGTGCCGAGCCACTCAGACATTCGCTAAACATCCGGCGATTACGCTCTTCTGGCGTCATTGTAGTGTCCACCGCTATCTCTGTCAAGAAAGACGGAGCCGGAATTGCGAACTTACTGCTTGAAAAACGTCTTGCCCGGGTTGTATTGTAGGCGGGAGAGATTGTCCTATACAGTCAGGAAACTGGAAAGGCGAGATAGTGGACAAGAAGAAGATTACACGACGAGCATTCATAGCCGGCACTGCTGCCGCAGCCGGCTGCACGACCGTTCCCGGTCGTGGATCACGCGGCAAACGCCGTACGCCGCCGAGCGCAAAGCTCAACATTGCGGGGATTGGCGCCGGAGGCCGTGCCGAGACTGATTTGTGGGCCGTACGCAGGCAGAACGTTGTCGCTTTGTGCGACGTTGATTGGGCGCGGGCGACCAAGATGTTCAATGCGTTTCCCAACGCCAAAAAGTACAAAGACTTCCGCGTCATGCTCGAGAAACAGAAGGATATTGACGCGGTGGTGATCGCGACGCCCGACCACATACACGCTGTTGCCGCCATGACGGCGATGCAGTTTGGCAAGCACGTATTTGTCGAGAAGCCGATGGCGCATTCGGCGTACGAAGCGCGGATGCTCGCCGAAGCGGCGCGCAACTACAAGGTCGCCACCCAGATGGGCAACCAGGGGCACAGCGGCTCCGGTGTTCGGGTGGCGTGCGAGATCGTCTGGTCCGGCGGTATCGGCCCGGTCCGCGAGGTGCACGTCTGGACCAACAGACCGGGCTGGCCGCAGAACATAACGCGGCCCACAGAGACCCCGCCTATACCCGAAACGCTCGACTGGGACCTGTGGCTCGGCCCGGCACCATACAGACCCTACAATCCCGCGTACCTGCCAAACAGATGGCGCGGCTGGTGGGATTTCGGGTGCGGTGCGCTCGGCGATATGGGGTGCCACATTCTGGACCCGCCGTACTGGGCGCTCAAACTCGGCGCGCCCACCAGCGTGGAACCGGTCAAGCTCGACGGTGGGAACAACGAGACCGGTCCGAAATCGTCGATCATCAGGTACGACTTCCCGCAGCGGGGCGAGATGGTGCCGGTGACGCTGTACTGGTACGACGGGGGCACCATGCCGCCTCGACCGGAAGGTGTCGGCGAGAACGAACTGCTCGGCGACGGCGACAACGGGTCCATCTTTATCGGCGACAAGGGGATCATGACCACGGGCTGCTACGGCATGAACACGAGGCTGCTGCCCGAATCGAGGATGCGCGACTACGAGCTGCCGCCCGAGACCATCCCGAGATCGATCGGGCACACCAGGGAATGGCTCGCAGCGTGTAAAGGGGAAGGGACCCCGGGATCGAACTTCGATTATGCCGCTCCGCTCAGCGAACTGGTCTCGCTCGGCAACGTCGCCCTACGCGCACGGCAGAAGATCGAGTGGGACGCGGCCAACATGAAGGTCACCAACGTCCCAGAAGCCAATAACTACGTCTGTCGAGACTACCGGGAAGGGTGGAGCCTGTAGCCGTTTCGATCACGGGGCCGAAAAGACGCGAGCAGGATCGACAAGTCTTTCACGCCGCGCCTTAGCCTCCGGAGGAGGTGGCGGAATATAGCCCAGGGCGATGCGACGCGAAGGGAGCCCTGAGTACAAAGCAACCTGCCCCTCGAGTCCCCAATCCTGACTCAGGCCCTCCTTGATTTTTGTGCTTGACAAAAAGCTTGAACCGTGGTATATTTCACTTCTCGGAATATTTTTTCGCAGAACGTTTTAGCAGGAGGATAGTTCAGTGAGTGTTGGACTGAGAGAGAACATAGCTCATTGGCGTGAGCTGCTCCGCGAGATTGCCCGGCGGCTGAACGAGATTGGCGGAGAGGTGAGCGCTGAGCTGGACATGCCGGATTCGCAGATACAGACGTTGATGTATCTGATGGATAACGGTGAGGCAACGATGGGCGTTTTGGGCGACCATACGGGCGTGTCGGTCAGCCGGGCCACGTCGATCGTGGACGCGCTGACAAAGCGCGGGTTTGTCGTGCGCGACAGAGATACGTCCGACCGGCGAGTGGTGAATGTCCGTATAACGGCAGCGGGCGAAGAGCAGGCGCGTGGTGTGCGCTCTTTCATCGAGCAGCGTTTGATTGCGTTACTGGAAGCGCTGGACGATGCCGACAGAGAGAAGCTGTTCGAGTTGATGGAGAAGATGGCGGGCAAGATTCCCGTAGGAGACAAACCGGTACCACACAGGGGGTCATCGAAATGAGCACTCTACGCAAGATGCGACATCTGAACTCTGCGGTCTGGTTGCGGCTGGTGGTTTGTGCGGCGCTGTTGTGTGTGTGCGCGTGTGTTTCCTGGGGAGCGCGTTGTGCCGAGCAGGAGGCGTCAGAGGAACTGAGTTTGAGCACCAATTTCGGTCGCCTGTCGCTACCACCCGGTTATGACGAGGCGGAGTTTCGACTGGACAGGAAGCTGCGGTTGTCCCTGCGCGACTGCATACTGATCGCGCTGGAGAACAACATAGACATCTCGATAAGCCAGTACGATCCGCTGTCCGCGGACGCTCAGATAATGTCAGCCTGGGGCGAGTTCGATCCGATATTCACGGGCCAGGGCACCCAGGCTTACAGGAGCACGCCGAGCGGTAGCGAGTACCTGGTATACGGTGCTCCTCCATCGGTGGAGGCGCACACGGTCAGCGTAAGCCTTTCGTTGCAGGGAAAAGTCCCGACGGGAGCGCAATACGATCTGACCTACACGGTGGGGAAGAGCAAGACGACCTATAACTTGTTTATGTCAGAGTACAGTGCGAACGTTCGCATGTCGGCATCGCAACCCCTGCTGCGGGGGGCAGGGTTCGGACCGAACCTACTGAACGTTCGTCTTGCCCGGAACAGCAAGGAGATATCAGAGTACCAGCTGCAGCTGACGCTTATGACAACGGTAGCAGAATTGGAGAATGCGTACTGGAACCTTGTGTATGCGATTGCGGACCTTGGGGTGAAAGAACAGTCGCTCGCGACGGCTAAGGACCTTCTTCGCCAGAACGAACAGTTGGTCGCAGTCGGCAAGGCGGCGCCGATCGAGATCACACAGGCGGAAGCCGGTCTGGCGCGTCGTGAGGCGGAGGTAATTGCTGCTGAAGCAGCCATAGACACTGCGAAAGATCAGCTCAGACAGCTCATGATACCTTCGGAAGACGAGCCGTTCTGGAAGATGGAGATCGAACTGCTCGACACACCGGACGTTGTGGGACGCCCTATGGACGAGAAGTCGTCCATACAAACCGCCTTGGCGTTACGGCCCGAGATCCTTCAAGCGCGTAAAGCGTTGGAAGCAAATGAGCTGCAACTAGCCAAGGCCAGGAACGACCTGCTGCCGGACATAAGCCTTCAGGGAAGCTACGGGTATAACGCACTCGCACCAACGTGGAGAGAGTCCACCAATCGAATAACGGAGCATGAGGATGTCCAGTATTCGTGGGGAGCTACGGGCTCGATACCGATTGGCAACAGGATGGCGCGCGGCAACTATCGCGCTGCGAAGTACGACGTGGCGAAGGCCGAACGTCAGCTCGGCGTTGCGAGGCGAGACATAGTTGCCGAGGTGAGACAGGCAGTGCGACAGGTGGAGACGAACCGGAAGCTCGTAGATGCCAACACGGCGGCGGTCACAGCCTCGGAGGAGTCGCTTGCAGCCGAGCGGAAGAAGTACCAAGTCGGTGTGTCAACCAGCTTTCAAGTGCTGCAAGTGGATGAAGAGCTGGCATTGAATCGTAGTGCAAGATTGAGCGCGATCATCAACTTTCGCACAGCGCTGGTCAACCTGGACCGCGGCGAGGGAACGATATTGGAGAAGCGCGGGATAGAGCTGGAGAAGGACTGAGATCGGCCAGATCACGGGGATCATTCAATGGGGGTTACTACAGATATGCGGAGACGTCGGATGGTGAACAAACAGAGTAGTGGTGTTCTAGTGCATTGGCTTGTGGCGGTGGTGGTCGCGGGAGGGGTTTGCGGATGCAGCGAGACGGGTGCGCGGGAAGATCCCGAGTCTGACCCGGCGAGAGAGCAACTGTCGCTGGCATATCCCGTTAAGACGGAGATGGTCTCGCGGCTGACCTTCAGCGAGAAAGTGTCTGCGACGGGCAGGTGCGAGGCCAACGAGACCGCGCGAATCAGCTCGAAGATAGGCGGCAGGATTGGCCGGTTGCTCAAAGACGAGGGCGATCTGGTCGAGGCCGGAGAGAAGGTTGTACTGATCGAGGATATCGAGTTGAAACTGGCCGTGGCGGAGTCGGAAGCCGGATTGACGAGAACGGAGGCGGAGCTTGCGGGTGCCAGACGCGACCTTGAACGGGTTCGCGACCTGGGCAATGTTGCCGCGGAATCGCAAGTCGACGATGCGCTGACCCGTGTCCAGGTGCTCGAAGCGAACCTGGCAAACCAGAAGGCGCTCCTCGCGGTGGCGAAGCAGCTGCTCGACGATGCCGTTATTGTGTCGCCGTTGACCGGTGTTCTGTACAACAGGGAACATGTAGAGGGGGAGATTGTCGCGCCGGGCGCGGCGATAATCAGCGCGCTCGAGGTCTCGCCTATCAAGATAGAGGTGAACGTACCAGAGAAGAAGCTCAGCGAGGTGGGGCTGGGACAGACGGCTGCCGTAACCATCGACGCGCTGGCGGGGCGTTCGTTCGAGGGCACGGTGAGCTACATCAGCCCGCGGCTCGATCCGGTGTCCCGGGACTTGATGGTTCGCATCATGGTTTCCAACGAGGATATGAGCATCAAGCCGGGCATGTTTGCGAGAGTGCTGGTGAGCACGCGCATCCACGAGAACGCGGTCGTTGTGTCGAGCGACGCGGTCCGCACGATAGAGGGCGAGACGGTAGTGTTGAAGATCGCGGACAACAAGATCGACGTGAAGCCTGTCAGGTTGAGCGCACAGGGGAGCGATTGGGCGGAAGTTATTGAAGGACTCGAGGGCGGCGAGGAGACGGTCGTCGTGGGACGAGACGATCTTCGCGCCGGCGACGCGGTCAATGTGGTGGCTCGGTCGGAGCGCACATTGAGCATCAACGGGAATCGGGCAGATGAAGCTGACTGACGTAGCAATCCACAGGCCCGTCACCGTCCTTATGATGGTGTGCCTGCTCGTGCTCAGCGGGCTGATATCCATATTCGGGCTGCCGGTAGACCTGTTCCCGGAGATGGAGTTTCCCTACATATCGATCCGCACGGAGTATGAAGGCGTTGGTCCGGAGGAGATAGAGACGTCGATAACGGAGCCGATCGAGGAAGTGGTTGCGACGGTCGAAAACGTCAAGGAGATCCGGTCTTATTCCCGGGAGGGGTGGTCGTACGTCTACGTGAAGTTCACGTGGGGCACGGACCTTGACATAGCACGGCTCGACGTCAGGGAGAGCGTGGACCTGATCGCCTCGATGCTCCCTGAAGAAGCCGAAGAACCGATAGTGAGCAAACGGTCGTTCATGGGCGGTGACAGCGTCGTCTGGGTGAGCCTGTCGTCGCCCGAGGTGGGGCTCGACAAGCTGCGCAAGATTGCCAAGGAGACCGTGAAGCCCCGGATAGAACGCATAAAGGGTGTGGCACTAGCCGAGGTGCGCGGCGGGCTCGAGCGGGAGATTCAGGTCCGGGTAGACGCGCGCAAGCTCAAGGCGTACGACCTTTCCCTGAACGAGATAGCCGGGACGCTCCGGGCGGAGAACCTCAACAATCCGGGAGGCAGGATCGAGCGGGGTCGCAACGAGTACCTTGTCCGCACGGTGGGGAAACTGCACTCGATCGAAGAGATCGAGGATCTCGTAGTAGTGCGGCGCGGCACGTCGAACATCCGGGTCCGCGACATCGCATCGGTGAAAGACACGTTCGAGGAACAGCGCTCATACGCCCGGTTCAACGGGACGCCGACAGTAGAGCTTGCCGTGCTCAAGGAGTCCGACGCCAACGTTGTACAGATCGCCAAAGTGGTCCGGGAGGAGGTCCAGAACCTGAAACCGATGCTGTCGCAGATCAGCCTGGATATTTCTTACGACGGCTCGGACTTCATCATGCAGTCGATAATCACGGTTCGCGAGAACGCCATATACGGGACGATCTTCGCGACGGTGGTGTTGCTGTTGTTCTTCCGCAACATCGCGAGCACCGTTATCATCGCACTCGCGATTCCCGTCTCAGTGATCGCCACGTTCAACCTGATCAACTTCGCCGGCTTGAGTCTGAACATGTTGTCACTGGGCGGTTTGGCGCTGGGTGTAGGGATGCTGGTGGACAATTCGGTTGTTGTGCTCGAGAACATATTCCGGTACCTTCAGCTGGGCAGCTCGCCGCGCGAAGCCGCGAGCAAGGGCACGTCACAGATAGCCGTTGCAGTGACGGTTTCAACATTGACCACGCTCGCCGTTTTCCTGCCGATTGTGTGGATACAGGGGATATCGAAAGAGATATTCACGGACTTCTCGCTCACGGTTGCGTTCTCTCTGGCGTCGTCGCTGCTCGTGGCGTTCACGGTGATGCCGACGTTTGCGGGCGCGTTTCTGCGGCCGAGCAAGAAGAGCGTCGAGGTAGTGGACGGTACGGCCTTTGGACGGCTCCAGCGGGTCTATCGACCGGTGCTTACCTGGGCGCTGAGACACAGGTGGGCGGTTGTGGCGATTAGCGTCACCCTGTTTGCTGTCAGCGGTGTGGGATTCGCGTTTGTTGTTCCCCGATCGTTCTTCCCGAAGATGGATTTCGACACGTTTGATGTGGACGTCGAATTGCCCGTCGGTTCGTCGCTGGATGAGACGGATGCGATGGCACGGACCATCGAGCGGATCGTGCTTGATGAGCCGGACGTTGATTTCACCGTGGCGTACGTGGTGGCGGGCGAGATGGAGATCGCCGCGACCCTGAAAAAATATGGCGAACGACGGCCCACAGAAGAGGTGACGGACGGTCTCCGTGCGAAGCTGCGAGACCTGCCGGGAGTGAAATGGGAGTTTCAGAATATGGGTGGGACTTCGGGAGGCAGTCCCCTCGAAGTCGTGATATGCGGCAAGGACAGGTCCGTGCTCAGCGAGTTGGGGGAGGAAGCCAAACGCCGTCTTGCAGCAATATCAGGCGCGGTTGACATCACGTCGAGCGACGAGGAAGGCCGGCCGGAGATCCAAGTCAGGATCGACAGGAAACGGGCGGCGGATTTCGGTATAGACGTTCGCACTATCGCCTCGATAGTCGAGACAGCGATGAACGGCAGGGTGGTGAGCCGGTTGGACGAAAGCGGAGACGAGACGGACATCCGGGTGCAGTTGCGCGAGGAGGACCGGCGCAACAAAGCGCAACTGGAAGAGATTGTGCTGGCCAAAGGGTCGGGCATGACATTCCCGTTATCGGAGGTGGCCCATGTCGGTTTTTCGCTGGGCCCGGTGGTGATCCAGCGCAAAGACCAGAAACGTATTGTGAGGGTAGAGGGCAACACTTCGGGTGACAAAAAGCTGAGCGAACTCCAAGCAGAGATAGTGGAGGCGATGGAGGGGATGAGTTTCCCGCCGGGGACATACTGGGAGTTTGGCGGGGAAGTCTCCGATATGGAAGAAGCGTTCGGGGGTTTGACAAAAGCGTTCTTGATCGCGATAGTGTTGGTGTACATCATTCTTGCGGCAGAGTTCGAATCGCTCGTGCATCCGTTCACCATCATGCTGACCGTCCCGCTGGCAATAGTGGGCGTCTTCTTTGCGCTGCTGGCATCAGGGAAACCGCTGAACATACCTGCATTCGTGGGGGTTATCATGCTTGCGGGCATAGTGGTAAACAACGCAATTGTTATGATCGACTACATACTGCATTTGCGCAGGGACGGGCTTGAACGCCATGAGGCGATAGTCCGGGGTGGTGTGGTACGTCTGCGGCCGATACTCATCACGGCAACCACAACCGTGCTCGGCATGGTGCCGATGGCGTTCGGCTGGGGTGAGGGAGCGCGGTTCTACTCGACGCTCGGGATCACAGTGATCGGCGGGCTCACGATGTCCACGTTGCTCACGCTCGTCGTTGTCCCCGTCGTGTACTCGCTGTTCGACGACCTGTCCGCCAAGTTGACCAGGGTGCTCGGTTTGAGGCAGCCGGGCTGAGCGGTGAGAAGATGCTGATCTCGGTGCACAATCTCAAGAAGACATACGACATGGGGCCAGTCCAGGTCCATGCGTTGCGCTCGGTCTCGTTCGATATCAAGAAGGGAAGCTTTGTTTCGATCATGGGACCTTCGGGCTCTGGCAAGACGACCCTGATGGACATACTGGGTTGTCTGGCGCAGCAGACGTCTGGCACCTACATACTCAACGGCGAGGATGTCGGCAGCGTATCCGACAACAAGCTGGCGGACCTGCGGAACGCGGAGATAGGGTTCGTGTTCCAGACGTTCAACCTGTTGCCGCGTATGACCGCGCTCGCCAACGCGGAACTGCCTCTGGTGTATGCGAACATTCCTCGGAACGAGAGGCGTGCTCGTGCGGCAGAGGTGCTCGAGAGCGTAGGGTTGGCCGACAGAATGCACCACAAGCCGACGGAGCTCTCGGGAGGCCAGCGCCAACGCGTGGCGATAGCGCGGGCCCTTGTAAACAACCCGTCAATAATCCTTGCAGACGAGCCGACGGGGAACCTTGACAGCGAGTCGGGCAAGGAGATCATGGATATCTTTGAAGAATTGCACGGCGAGGAAAACACGGTGATCGTCGTGACTCACGAACGTCACGTGGCAGACCACGCGGAACGCATTCTGCACCTGCGCGACGGAATGCTGGTGGAAGACGAGGTGCGCGATAGACTCGCGCTGATAAAATAGGTGGAATCATGGTGAGCAAACGGGCGGTCATCATTCTTTTGGTTGTCATAGTCGGCGCGGCTTGCGCAGCGTTCTTCTATCAAACGCGGCGGGGCAGGGTACAGGTCATGGTGGAACCCGTACGTCGCGGCCACGTCGAGTCCACGGTTACCGCGGCGACATCGGGCACTATTGACGCGCTGGTGGACGCTGTGTTGACCGCCGAGATGATGGGCACCATAGAGGCCATGAACTACGATGAGGGCGAAAAGGTCGAGGAAGGCGCTGTCATATTGAGTCTGAAACGGAACGAGTTCGAGGCGAACCTGCATCTTGCGGAAGCGAATCTGAAGGCGGGAGATGCTCGGCTGGCCCAAGCGAAGGCGGCGGCGGACGTCTTCAAGGTTGTGTCCGACGCCGAAGTCGCTCAGGCAAAGACCCGTCTCAAGAACACCGAGGACTCGCTAAAGCGTGTCAATGAGTTGCACGCGCAAGGGGTCGTCTCGGAGACGGCGCAGGAAGACAGCGAGGTCGTATATCAGTTGGCAGTCGAGTCGCACAATGCCGCGCTTGCGAGCCGGGACGAGTACCAGGTCCGTCTCGAAGAGATCAAGATAGCAGAAGCCAATGTGAAACAGCTGGAGGCCGCCGTGGAAGTGGCGCAGGCTCAGCTGGATAAGACGGAACTGCGAGCGCCTCTGAGCGGGGTGTTGGGTGAACGGTACGTTGATCTGGGCCAGTCGGTTGTTGTCGGGTCCCCCTTGTTCAGGCTCATAGATACGAGCACGATGAAGGTGGAGGCATCGATCGATGAGGTGGATTCGAGCGGCCTTCGGGTGGGGCAGAAGGTTCGCGTCGAGCTCGACGCCTACCCCTTACAGTCGTTCGCGGGGAAGCTGGTGTACATATCCTCGGTGATATCGATGCTCAAGGAGATGAACCGGACGGTGATGGTCAAGGTGGAGATGACCGAAGCGCAAGAGCTCTGCAAGGTGGGCATGTCCACCGATGTGACAGTGATACTCGACGAGCGCGACGACGTGTTGTACGTCCCGACAGACGCGGTGATCGACAGGGCCGACGGGAACTACGTCTATGTAGTGAACGGACATAAGGCCGTCCTGCGCCGAATCGAGCTCGGACTGACCAACTGGGACACGTCCGAGGTGGTAGAAGGGGTGGACGAATCTGACCCGATTATCACGTCGCTCGACGTCCGCGATCTTGTAAATGGTGCCCGGGTTGAAGTCGTTGATGAGCTCGAATAGCGGCACAGATCAAAGGGTTTAGCGCAGCATGGATCTGACTGACAGCTTTTTTGTAGCGTTTAAATCGCTCGCAGCCAGCAAGTTGCGGGCGTTCCTGACGATGCTGGGCGTTATAATCGGCGTGTTTTCGGTCGTGATTCTCGTTGCCCTGGGCGAGGGAGCCCGCACGTACGTCACGAACGAGTTTGCCGGTCTCGGAACGAACATCCTTATCATTACGCCCGGCAAATCCGAGACGACCGGCAAGATGCCGATCATGGGCGAATCGGTACACAAGCTGACGTTCGAGGATGCCGAGACGATCAGGCGCCGCGCTCGAGGCGTCAAATACGTTGCGCCGCTGGTGTTCGGCATGGGCTACGTCAAATACCTGAACCGGCGCCGCGATACGAACATCCTTGGCGTAACGAACTCGTTCCAGCACGCGCGTAACCTGCACGTTGCCGTCGGAGAGTTTGTCAGCGATGAGGACGTCCACGCAAAAAGACGGGTTGTCGTCCTCGGCACGAAGGTGAAGAACGAACTCTTTGGAGCCACGAATCCGCTCGGGAAGTTCGTGAGCGTCGGCGGAACCAAGTTCCGCGTCATCGGCGTCATGGAGCAGAAGGGGATGACACTCGGGTTCGACGTGGACGATCTCGTGTTTATCCCCGTGCGAAGCGCCCAGGACCTCTTCAACACGGACGCTCTGATCGAGATAATTGTCTCGGTCCAACACGCTGATGCGACCAAGGCCGCCGAGAAGAGCATCGAGGAGCTTATCGCGAAGCGGCATAACAACCAGGTGGATTTCACCGTCACAAACCAGGCAGCCATGCTGGCCACGTTCACCACCATACTCGATGCGCTGACGTACGTGCTTGGCGGGATTGCAGGAATAAGTCTGCTCGTGGGCGGGATCGGCATAATGAATATAATGCTCGTCTCGGTGCGGGAACGTGTTCGGGAGGTGGGCATTCGCAAGGCGGTCGGGGCCAAACGTCGGGACATTCTCGTCCAGTTCCTCATCGAGTCTATTGCACTAAGCGCGGTCGGCGGGGTGATCGGCATATTGGTCGCCGTTCTCGGCACGACGATATCTCGAAAGATGTTTCCGACGCTGCCCACGCGCGCGTCCTTGTGGTCTATCGCCCTGGCGTTCGGGTTCTCGGCATTGGTCGGCGTGTTCTTCGGCGTCTATCCCGCCCGTAAAGCGTCGCTGTCCGATCCTGTGGACGCTCTTCGCTTCGAATGACGCATGAGGAGAACTGTGCCGTGATAGTCGGTATCGGTGTCGACCTGGTTGAGGTTGCACGGATCAAAGGTGTCATCGAGCGGCGCGGCGACCGGTTCCTGCAAAGGATCTTCACGGACGCCGAGCGCCGGTACTGCCTGTCGAAACGGTTCCCTGAACAGCATTTCGCAGCGCGGTTCGCGGCCAAAGAAGCGTTTGGAAAGGCGCTCGGGCTCGGGACAGGCCAGCGAGTGAGCTGGGCTTCGGTTTCCGTCGACAACGACGACCGGGGCCGACCACAGATCGTTCTCCGGGACGACGCCCGCCGCGAGATGACGCGTGCCGGCGCGACGAAAGCCTTCCTGTCGTTATCCCACACGAAAGAACACGCTATCGCCCAGGTTGCGCTCGAAGAGTAACACGTGCCGGAGTAGGTCTGTAAGCCGAGTCTTGTCCTAGGCGCGAACGCCCGAGGTGACCATTCATCTGGGACGCGTGTTGCCACGCGCCTCAAGCGACCAACCCGAGGGTGTGGAGCGGGCCACTCCGTATCCCTCCTATTCGGTCTTGCTCCAGGTGGGGTTTGCCAGGCCAGCCGGTCACCCGGCTGCCGGTGCGCTCTTACCGCACCATTTCACCCTTGCCGTGCCCGAAGGCCTTAGGCGGTGTGTTTTCTGTTGCACTTTCCGTAGGGTCGCCCCTCCTGGCCGTTAGCCAGCACCCTGCCCTGTGGAGCTCGGACTTTCCTCCCTTGCGGGCGGCCACCCGACCTGCTCCGGCACAAACAATAACAACGTTGGGCAATGCAAACTCCAAAACGGACAACTGACAATGCAAATCGCACCACGTCTCGCGACCGTTTGCCACTGCCAATTGTTTCGCGTGTTCATCTTGAATTGTCAGTTCTCAGTTCCATACTGACTCGACCGGATCATCTTGCCTATCTTCTCGGTTTCCTGCGTGAGTCTGGTGGCATCTTTTGGTTGCATGAAGCCAACAACCTCCGCAAGGGCGAGCTGCGCTTCCAGCCGGGCGACAAGGCCCGAGCAGCCGGCAAAGGCCTCCTCTCGGCGAGAGGCGCTCCGTTCGCTCAGGGCTTCCGCAACCGCCGAGGCAAGCCTCACCGCGGTCAACCGCAGCTCGTTCGCGAGAACGCCGGCGGCCGCGCTTTCTGTGTCAAGCGGTTGGCCGATCAGTCGGGCCGTCACGTCGAGCGTCTGCTGCCACAACGGATCGTCTTTGAAATCGCCGCTCGGTCCATCAACTTTTCCGCCGGGCCCGTACATCGATATCGCCTGGTTGGCGAGACCATCGGCGTTGCGGTTCTTCCCGCGATCGATGTGCCTGATGCTGAACTTCTCGAACCGGCCCGCCAGTTCGAGCGCTTCGGAAGCAAGCTTCCGCAGGTGAGGCGACTTGACCTTGTACGTGCCCTGGAGCTGTTTCGCCATCAGCTCGCTGTCCGTCCGGCAGTCGACCTCGGTCGCACCGCGCGCAATTGCTTCCTCGAGCCCCATGATAAGCGCGCGATACTCGGCAACGTTGCACGTCGCTTTGCCGATATAGCGCGACAGCTCTGCAACAACGTTGCCCTTGCCGTCGACCAGCACCGCCCCGGCGCCCGCTTCGCCCGGATTCCCTCGCGACGCACCGTCGCTGTGTAGTCTCAGCTTCACACCAGTCCTCGCTTGCTTC
Organism: uncultured bacterium; assembly: GCA_964524145.1. Classification (GTDB taxonomy): domain Bacteria; phylum Hydrogenedentota. Next base: position 28,796 of record CAZGCA010000027.1, read on the forward strand.
TGCACCGTGCCTTCATGACCGTTAGCCCGCTAAGATTATACTTCGGGACAATCAGGAATGCAATCGTGCCCCGAGAACCCTATTGACAATACCGTCGGATTGCGTCAGAATCCAGGTACCTCGGGAGATGGCAGGTTGGGACGTAGTTCTCTCGGCGATCGGGCCAGGAGGGAGGCCAATCGTGAACCGGGCTCGCAACCTGGCGCAGCAGAGTCCGGTCAACAATTCGCTCATAGAGCGCAGGGAGGGTCCTGATTGCTTGAACAGCGCCGGAAACCCTGGCGTTGCGAAGGACTGTGAAGTCGGCCGGAGATCAGGGAGTCTGAAACCGGAGCGTATTCCGTGTTGTTGATCCGCATACTGCTGTTGCTTTGTGTAGATGCTCTCATGCTGATCGGCGGTCACTTGCTGGACCGGATGTTCTGGGGACACCGCGAGGCGCCTCCCTTTTTGGTCGCTCTGCTGGCATCACTACTCGCGCTCATCATCCACCTGTCGGTTGCGGCAGGGGTAATGGCGGCATCGGTCGACGCAGCACCGTTGGTTCGCGCGTTTGCGTTCCTGGGCGGAGTTCTCCTTCCGGGAGCGGTAGTAGCGGGTGTGGCGTACGGCCCTCTTGTTGCAAAATCCATGTCCCACACTGCCGTTGACGCGGTGTACGACATGCACACAGCGGAACCGCTGAAAACCGACTTCAGCAAAGCGCGTGCCCTCGCTCTTCAGGACGATATTGAAGGCGCACTGAAAGCGTATCGGGGATACCTTGATGAGTTCCCGGACGACCCCCAGCCGTTGTTCGAGGCCGCAGAGTTGTTGAGACGGGAGGGTCGGTTCAGCGAAGCCGCGGACGTTCTGCGCGAGATCATGCAGGGTTTCAAGGAAGACAGTGTCAAGTGGGAGCGGGCAGCTTTCAGGCTGGCGGAACTCTACGAGCACAATCTCGATGACAAGAATGTGACGGGATACATCCTCGAGGAGATAGTGCGCCGTGCGCCTGACTCTCGCTATGGTCGCAGCGCCCGGCAGTGGCTGGTGCGCTTGAAAGGTCCCGGCAGCGCCTGACAGCATGCTCCGACGTCGAGATCCGACCTTGAACCCGTGCTTCCGTTTGATGTACAGTGCTCGGGCTCTTCGGCTTGACTGAATCCGCAACACCTACGAGGACGGAATACGTTTCGTCATGAATCCGAGATGGACCGATGGATATCCCAGTGCGGTCTCGCTCCGGCAGGAAGTTGATGCCATGCTCGAGTCGTTCGTGGAAGTTCTGCTCGACCGGATACCCGACGCTGAAGTCGCCGGCATCTATTTCAAGGGTTCCGCACAGAAGCACTGGGATTCGCCGGTTGATTACGTTCCTGAACTGAGCGACGTTGATATCCACCTCCTGTTTCGGGATGCTTCCGATGCACCGCGGCGGCTGGGGTCTGTAGAGGCTGGATTGGCAATACAGTATCGAGTCGAAGAAGCCTACCACGCGAAGGTCGCTTCCCCCATTCACGTTCCGCGACCACAATTGACCATACTCAACAACCTTCTCCAGGATCCCGACTACATCCCTTCGCCGAAGGAAACGGTAACCACCTTGTATGGGGACGATTATCCCAGCGACGACTACAAGGATGAGCGAAGGCTGAGAGAGATCGAACGGCAACGGCTGCTCTCCCATGCGGCTTTTCTCGAGACGATTCCGTTACACGTGATCGACAAGCCGGGCGTCTATCTGCTTGCAGCTATGAGAGGTATAAGTTGGCGGGTGTCTCCAATCGGTCCGCGGGCGCTGACAGTGCTCGGGGCGGACTATGAGGAGGCTTGGTCATTCAACCGAACACGGATAATCCCGTTGCTCGAAGAACTTGGCGAATCGGGCCTCGCAACGGCCTACCGCACCTTCTACCTCTCGGCGTGGGACTACTTTCTCTCCAACTATGCCGATTCCGCCGCCGCTCGAGCCGCGGTCATCGCCGGGGTCAATGCCATGAAAGAGAGCATAGCACTCGCCGAGAAGTGCGGAGCGTCCGCGCAACCGTAACAACTGCCGAACCTCTCTCGGGGCGCGCTATTGGAGTTTTGTGCCTTCTGCCCCGTCGAGAATGAGGGTTTGCCCGTCGAAGGTTCCCGAGGCGGCGGTGCCCATGACGTCGATCGCGACAGTGCCGTTGTCCAGTGTGTAGGTTCCCCTGAGTCCGCCGGCGGCGTCTCCGCCTCGTACGAGCACTTCCGTGTTCGCCATGAAGGTGAGCGTGTAGTTGCCCACCTGCCACGATGTTCCGACGAGCGAGCCGGTCGTGGCAGGGGAAGAAGCGTCTGAGATCCGGGCTGCCGCGACGCCCCGCTGCTCGGCGACGGACGCCAGGATATCGAGATGATCGGACTGGATATAATCTGCGCCGGCATCGATGGCAGCGTTTATGGCGAACGCATTGTCGCCGTCGCCCATCGTGTTCACGAACGCCTTCTTGCCGCCCAGGTGAACCTCGCGAATCAGCGTTTCGCTGACGTCTGCCCAGTCCATGTTGACGATGGGCGGATCAAGCTCCTCGACCAGCTTGGCAAGCCCGAACCGGCCCATGGGAATGGTGGGTCGAGCATGAAACGCCGAGCTGAGCGACAACGTCTTGTGCAGCAGATCCCAGTTCCCGCAGTACAGCGTCAGCATGCCGAGCAGTTGCTTCCCCTTGACAATATCGATAAGTTTAGCCGGATCGCCCGCCTTGAAGTCCAGATCGGGTAACGCCCGGCCGGCCATCGCATCGAGCGCCTCGGACAGAGTAGGCACCCGTTCGCCTGAAAACTCGGTCCTGAACCAGGAGCCCGCGTCCAGCTCCTTGAGTTCCGCCAGGGTCAGGTCAGTCACAGGACCCGCGCCGTTCGTGGTGCGGTCGACCGTGTCGTCATGCATCAGCACAAGATGGCCGTCCTTCGTTTCTCGAATGTCGATCTCGATCAGGTGGGCTCCCAGCTCGATGGCCTTGTTGATGCCCGCGAGAGTGTTCTCCGGCGCAAACTTGACGGTCCCACGATGGCCGACGAGCCTGATCCCCGACCAGGAATAAACTTCCTTTCCGCTTCTCTCGACGGAAATCACCCTGGCCACCGTCGCGTCCACAACCGCGACGGACTCGTCATTGCCGGCAAGACCCTTCACACGATAGACGGGTTTCCCCGCCTGCTCCGTGAGCGACGTTTCCGTGACGGCCAAACCGGGGACCTTCATCTCGGCCACATGAACCGCTTCGATTGGCGCTATCGGAACGGCGGCGAATTCCGCCGCCCGGACGGCATCGGAGTGAACCCACACACCAACAAGGATTGCGGCAATAGTCACGTATGCTTTCAGTTGCTTCATCAAGACCTCCTGCGAGAACACGATCCGCATATGTCGTTAGCACCAGGGCAATATCGTAGCACCAAGTTGTGATAGTAGCGCATTTAACACCAGATGTCCACTCGCTTTCGCAAACGCCTGTTCTGGAGCGGTTCTTGGCTCGAACGGAAGGTCCCCCTCTGGGAGAGTCGATTACGAACAGATAGGAACGATTGCTGGTGGCGTCACTTCGACGATATCCCCCTTATCTCGTTATCTCCTTATCTCCTTTTCTTACACAGCGTAGCATTTGAGCGCAGAACAAGAAGGAGATGTGGAGAGGAGGGAGAGGAGGGGATGAAACAGCCACTTTTCAACGTGAGCGAAACCCACCCTGTCGCGACGGGAAACCGCGACAGTGCAAGTCCCCCGAGAGCGGTTGACATTGCACGGGAATCGTGCAAGGATATTCCATCATGGAGATCCTTTTCATACTGGCGATTGTTGGTCTCGTGATCGGCCTGGCCATTCTTGGCGCGTACATGTCGGCCAAGCGCCGTAAGGAGCTCATGGCCTGGGCGCAGTCGAATGGCCTCCGCTACACCCAGGGCAAGCGGCGCGGTGTGGACTCTCAATTCCCCGAGTTCAAGTGCCTGCGCAAGGGCAAGAACCGATACGCCTACAATGTGATGGAAGGCGAGTGGTCGGAACGCCCGATCATGGCATTCGACTACCACTATGAAACCGAGTCGAGCAACTCAAAAGGGCGGAGGCAGAGGCACCACCATCGCTTTTCCGCGGTGATACTCGGCAACTACTTCCCCCTCAAGCCTCTGTTCATCCGACCGGAAGGGTTTTTCGACAAAGTCACCGAGTTTCTCGGGTTCGACGATATCGACTTCGAATCGGCCGAGTTCAGCCGTAAGTTTTTTGTCAAGGCAGGGGACAGGCGGTGGGCGTTCGATGTAATCCACGCGCGCACAATGCAGTTTCTTTTGGACATGCCCAAGTTCACCATTCAGTTCGACCCGGCCCAGGTGATAGCCTACCGCTCGTCGACGTTCAATGTGAGCGATTTCGTGGCGGCGGCCGGGGTGATCCAGGGGATGCTGGACGGGTTCCCGGACTACCTGGTAAAGCAACTGCAAGAGGAAGATTGAGTTTCGGCGTAGGATATGGAGACCTGTGTCGGAAAGCGAGGTTCGTAAATGGGTGAGATTATTGGCATCGTCGCTGTTGTTGTCCTTGTCCCGTGTATCTGGTTCATCGCGACGTACAATGTGCTCATACGTCTCCGGAACCATGTCCGGGAGTCGTGGTCGGGCATCGATACAGAGCTCAAACGACGCTACGACCTTATCCCGAACCTTGTCGAGACCGTCAAGGGGTATGCCCAGCACGAGCGCGAGTTGTTCGAACGGGTGACCGAAGCGCGCAACCGCGCGCTGGCATCCAATGGGTCGCCCGCGTCGCAGGCTCGGGACGAGAACGCGTTTGTTGCCACGCTGCGCTCGCTCTTCGCGGTAGTCGAGAACTACCCCGACCTCAAAGCGAGCCAGAACTTCCTGAAACTGCAAGAGGAGCTGGCCAACACCGAAGACCGCATCCAGGCGGTCCGGCGGTTCTACAACGCGAACGTGCGCGACTACAACAATCGCACCGAAGTCATCCCATCGAACATCGTCGCGGGCATGTTCGGATTCCAGAGAGCAGAGTTCTTCGAGATCGAAAACGTCTCCCAGCGCGCGGCACCACAGGTCAGCCTTTGACCGCTCGCACCACGATAGGTGCGCCGCACAGCGTTGGAGAAAGCAACACAACCGGTCCTTACCGAACCTTTTTGGCGTCTCATGGCTCCTATAGGTGACGCAAGAGGACAGACGGTGAAGCGTGAACGAACCTTTGCATCAATTGCTCGCTCGTTGTGAAGCAGGTGATGACGACGCTATAGCACAGCTCGTTAGGCGCTTCAGGTCATGGGCGATCGATTTCGCTGCTGCAATCATGGAGGACGAAACCTTGGCCGAGGACGCAGTCCAGGAGGCATTTATTACCGCATTGCAGCGTCTCCCGGAGTTGCGCGACCCCGCCGCGTTTCCCGCATGGCTGCGTCAGATTATTCGGACGTGCGCATACAGGATCACCCGAAAACGGCGCGAACTGCCGACTGCCGATGTCGTGGAACTCGCCGACAAGAAGCTTACGCCGGCGGAAGCATTGGCTCGACAGGAACTCCACCGGAAGGTGCGTGAGGCCGTCCACGCACTACCCCCGGCAGGACGCCGGACGGTCGAGCTCTTCTATCTGGATGAGCGCAGTTGCGCGGAGGTCGCAGACCTGTTGCACATTCCGCAGGGAACCGTGAAACGGCGGCTGCACGATGCGCGAAAGCGTTTGCGCGGGATGCTGCTGGGACACATTGACGGAAGTACGACCCGGACGAAACAAGAGAAACCGGGAGGCCAAGGGCCGCCCCTCTGACGGAATGAAAGGAGCAGACTATGGCTGTGAAACTGCCACCCCAAGTAGAGAGTCTATTCAACGAGGCGTTGGAGCGCGGCGCAAGCGATGTGTTTCTGCTTCCCGGAGAGCCGCCGACTATGCGGGTGAACGGGCTGATCGAGCGCACGGACGCGGATCCGCTCTCAGCCGAGGAGCTTCGTAGCATCGCCGCCGCCATGATCGGGGAGGAAGACCTCGAGAAGATCGGCAGGGAAGTGGGAGAAATAACCCGTTGGTGCGGTGTGATGGGAGTGGTCAATGCAACCCTCTCCGTTGCCCGTGCTCACGGTGACTACACCATTGTCTTTGGTCTCAACCCGCCGGTGATCGTCGACGTAAAGCGAGCGCAAATCCCAGAGGCAATGCTCGAAGCGGCGTGCTCAGGTGCTGGACTGGTTGTGTTCTCAGGCTTGGCAGGTTCAGGCAAAACCACAAGTCTCTTGAGCGTTGTTGACTACGTCAACACCCAGATCCCATGCCATATCTGCACGGTGGAGAATCCCATCCACGTACACATCACCGCCAAGAAAGCGCTGGTGCAGCAGCGGGAAGTCGGTGTCGACGTTCCCAACTGCCTCTCGGGAATCCGGGCGGCTATGAAACAGGATTTGGACGTTCTTTGTGTCGGCGAGATAACAAGCGTCGAGGAATTGGAGGCCTGTATCACAGCCGCGGAGACAGGTCATCTCGTCGTGACACAGTTGCATGCGCCAACACCGGAAGCCGCCATCCAGCGGATCATAGATGTGTTCCCGGATGACCTGCGCGAGGTGTCGCGCAAGGCGCTGGCGAGCGTGTTGAAAGGCGTCTCGGCCCAACGGCTCCTTGCGGCAAAAGAGGGGGGCCGGGTGCCAGCGTACGGTGTGCTCATCCCGGACGATGAAATGCGTCTCGCGATTGCCGAAGGGCGTGATTTCATGTGTCGCAGAGGCCCGATGCCGGAAGGGTCCCGGACAATGGAGGACGACATCAAAAACCTCCTGCGCCGGGGAATCATAAGTGAAGAGGTCGCGAAGGATGCCCTGCACACCACATCACAAGTCGGAGTCTGAGGTCTCCCTTTCCTACTGGCCGACGCAGACAACACAACAGGGACATCTTTCTGATCCCCCGGAATTCCTTAATCAGACTGTGTTGATACCGGACAGAACGGCATAGGCTGCCGCGGCGAGAACGAGCGAAATAGCCGGTGTAAGAAGCCAGCCCACCCCGATGTCGCGCAGGATGTTGAGGCGGATGGATTTAACACCGCGCATCATGCCGATACCCACGATGGCGCCGACTATTCCCTGGCTTGCGCTTACGGGCACGCCGACGGTGGCGAATATGTGGAGCGAAATCGACATGGCCGACACGGCCACCAGAGCGGTAAAAGCATCCAACTGCATGATGCCGGAACCCACGGCCAGCATCACCCGTTTGCTGTACGTGGCGACCCCGAGCGTGATGGCAACTCCTCCAACGAGCGCAAGGTGCAGATCGGTGACGCCTGGTAGTGTGCCGGAAAATATGCCCGTGGCGTTGGCGACGTTGTTTGCGCCCAGAGCGAACGATCCGTACACGCCGACGACGATCAGGCCGCCCCACAGTATCTTGTCGCGAGTGAGCATGCTTATCGGGGAATACCGTATGACCGCGCCGAGTAGCTTGTAGACGATGCAGGCGAAAAGCATTGCGCCGACCGGTGTGGCGACCCAGCAGATAACCACTTTCTCGAGCAGCCGCCAGTCCATGTAGCCGGTGGCCAGTCCGATTCCGGTAATCGACCCTACGATTGCCTGTGACGTGCTGATGGGCAGGCGGAAGATGGTCATCAGCGTCACTGTCACGGCAGCGGAAACGGACGTGATCATCAGTGTTACGGTGGTCTGGTCAGTTAAATGACTCAGCGTGTTGATGCCGGCACCGCCCTGGAGAAAGGCGCCTGTCACCACAGCCAGCCCACACAGGACGCACGCCTTGCGGTATGTAATGATGCGCGAAGCGACCGCGGTCCCGAAGACGTTTGCGGCATCATTTGCGCCCAGCGACCAGCCCAGGAACACACCGCCAAGCAGAGGGGCAGACTCGAGCATTTTCAGATGTTCCGTTTGGACACGATTATCCGAATGCGGTCGCCGACGTTCTCGGCCCTGTCGCTGATCGAAGCGATGTCTTTTGTCAAATCGCGCAAGAGCAGCTTGTCAAACGGGTCGATATCGCTCGAAAAGATGCGTTCGTAAAGATCAAACTCGACGCGGTCGGCTTCGCTTTCGAGTTCGTCAACCTTTCCGGTTGCAGCTGTGGCGTTCGTGAAGTCGGTGAACAGCTTCGCGGCTGCTTCCAGCATCGAGTCTACACACCTGTGGCAGACGTCGGCCAACTGCAATACTTGCGGAGCCAGCGCGGCCGGGATAGTCATGTGGTGGGTCCGAACGATATACAAAACCTCCTCCGCTTTGTTGGGCACCTTGTCGATTGCTTCCAGAAGCCCCAGGATATCGCCGCGCGACTCGGGAAACACTGATTTGCTGTACATCATCACCTCGATCTCGCGGCGGATATCGTCGGCCTGACTTTCGATTCCATGAACAGAAAGGTAGTTCTCGAGCAACTCGTCGCGGTCGCTGGTCTCACAGTACGATTCTATGGCGTTGTGGAACCCGGCGACACAGTCGGCAACCTTCTCGCGGTACTGCGCCAACTGGGACTCGATCTTCTTCTGGCGGCTTACGAAGAACATTGTCCGCAGTTCCTATAGCAGCAATCCCGTGTCAGTTTCCCCATGTAGCAAAGAGTATATCCCTTGTTTGCGCAGAAAACAATGTGTGCTGATTCTGTGAGAGCCTCCTGCACAATGCGGGCCGAAGCTTCTCCAGCGTGGCGGAATCAACGGGGAATTCACCGCGTGATCTCAACTCAGTCCCCGATGGACGTATCAGGTCCGCCGTCGACCTCGACGTATGTCCTGGCCCCTCTGGATTTCACCCTGATCGTGCTGATGTCAAAGGTATTCGGAAGAACTCGCAGGTGAGCGATGTTCCCCATCGGGACCATGAGGACCCTGGTATCTTCGTCTACATCCACTGGCTCCGTCCCGCCTTTGAAAACGACGAGCCCCTTGCCCTCGACGGTCACCCAGCCCTCCGTGAACTCAAGCACCTTCCCAATAAACACCCACAGTCTCTGTTCGGCGAAGTACCTCCTGAACCTTATCTTCACAATCTTTCCAGCGACCATTTCGCCACCTCCTTTTCACTCGTTCCCAACCCAAAAGACCTTGCGAGCAATAGCCTGTTCGGCAAATCCGAGTTCCGTCGTCTCAAACCAGACATGATACTACTACTCAGCCGACCGCATCCCATTCGAAGGTATCAAGGTACGCCTGAAGATCGCCGCCCGTTCGAAACCGTTTGCCAATCAGACTACGCTTCAAACCGCAGCAGATCCGTTTTGCAACTGGCGGCTGTTTGGCATAGTACCTTCTGCCGCCGAGCATGTCGTAGAACACTCGTATGAGGTCGCAGACGTCGTCAAAGACCTTCTCACGCGTGTACCGTCCGAGATCGAAGAAATCCATCAACTTCACATCAAAGTGGATACCACGTCGGCGCACAATAATGTTGTCTGTGTGTAGATCGCCGTGGTACTCGCGCAACGCGTGCATCTGGGCAACACCGATCGAGATCGCGTGTAGTATATGGAGGGCATCCAGCAGAGGCAGCCGTTTCCCACGGTGCCTGTCGACAAACTCGCTGAGCAACTCACCATCCACATACTCGGATACGAGGAACGGCACTTTCTGCCTGCGCACCGTAGTCCAATCCTGATGATGGTATTGGATGATCACAGGACAATGGCGCAGCTTGTGGAGCTTTCTCGCGTAGCGCAGCGCGCCCTTGCCCTTTGGATCGCGATCCGGAAAGAAGAGCTTTGCGGCGCGATCGATGCCTGTCGAGACCTCGCGGATTCTGTATACTTCACCTTCGTATCCCTCGCCGAGCAGCCCGAGTACGACATACTTGTTCCCCAGCGTTCTACCGGGCCTGAATCCGTAGGACGCAACCTGTCGGCTCACTCTTCACCTCCTCGTGATGAGTACCGCGTGCCATAGGCGCTGCCACACGAATGTTCCGTTCGCTTGGAACATCACCCTCCCGAGCTGCCAACACCAGCAAACCCGCTTGGAACACAGCCATCCTTCAGAAACGGACTTCGTTTGCCCCCATAGTCTTGCACGTCCGACGCCTCGTGTCAATGCAACGTGCCCGTGGCCGCCCCAACTCGATAGGCAGCGGTATGCTCATGCACTGAAAGGCCGAGGCTTGAACGTCCTTACCTGTGCCCGCGTGACGGTTAGTGAATCACGGCGTGGATAAGTCCGGCACGGGGAGGTAGTCCACGTTGCCGTTGTACATCAGTTTGGCGATTGCCCAGAAGCTCTTGCCCGGCCCTTTGGGGACGGTGCCGGCGGTCTTCGGGCTGAGAGCTTTGAGGTTGAACGTCAGGTGCCGGCTCGATTGGCCGGGCAGGACGAAATCTTGTATGGTGGGAGAGAGTTCGAACAGCTCGTAGCCCTGGACCGGTTCGCCCCATGTTTCGAGCGGCGATGCGATGCTGACCATCCCCTCGATTGTGTCGTCGTTGTTGTTGGTCAGCGTGACGACGATCTTCGCTCCGCGCCTCGCAACCTGCCATTCGAGCATGCTCGGCGAGCCGATCTCGAGAACGTCCTGGTAGATCTGTCCGTCGTGCACGAGTCGCGCCTTGACTATGCCGTCCTTCTGGGTGGGGATTCCCTGGCTGTACCGGATAATATGTTCGAACGAGAGGAGCACCTCCGAGATTATCTCGCCGCCCGGCTCGATCTCGTAGGGAACCTCTTCGGGCACCGTGCGCCACCCGCCGGAGGGTATGAGCTCGACCGTGCCTTCCACGCTCCTGTCTATATAGTTGTTGGTGACCGCGAGTTGCAGCTTGTTGATTGTCACGCCGCTCTGACGTATGTGGGCTCCCGTGAGGATGTCACCCCTGAGCGAGATGCCCACGGGCGCGTACCCCAGGGGTTCGGCGCCAAGGTTATGCTCCCATTGTTTGGCGTGGTAGACCTCAACCGGTTCTTTCTCGCGGCCGAGAAGTGCGCCCGCGACCGATCGAGATTTGCCGCGAGGCACGAGCCGCAACGTTTCGATGGCGTTCGGTCCGACCTCGACGCTCACACTGCGTCTGTTCCGGTTGATCCTGATCCGGTCACCGTCTTCTTCCAGAAGGTTCGTTCTGCTTGCGCGCAGAAGCGGTCGTGAAAACGTGATCTCGGCAGATGCGCCGTCGCCGGTGGCGTCGTACAACCGCAGGATAACGCCCTTCTCAAGATCGGCTTCTCTGCCGGAGAGCGATGCGGTAGGGTTGTCGCCGGCCTTCATGGCGGTCAGCACCAGGTTGTCCGCCGACGTCTTGAGGAAGCTTTTTCTCGCCGGCAACCGTCCGTCGTGACACCTGTCGACTACGGCTACAAGAGGCGAGTTGTACTCGTATCCGGCACGGTAGGTTTGCGCATCGCGCCAGTTGCCGCGATGCGGGTAGAGCGCGTAATGGAAGACGTGCGTCTTGTGTTCGGGCACGATGAAGAACGGAAACCTGTCCTTGCCCCACGGCGTACCACCCCACGGCGAGGTGTGCATCAGAAACAGGCAGATGGTGTCGTCCCGCTCGACGGAGTTGAGCACGTTGCCCCTGTTGAGCAACGCCACACCGTAGTCCTCGACCATTCCGCCCGAGTCGGCCCCGTCGCACTCTTCCGGAAGCCGGATCTCGCCCGATGCCGAAAATCCGCGGAGCAGCCGCGATACGGCCTTGCGCAAGAAGCCGGCGTTTCTGGCGGATACAACCAGCACGGGCAGCGGTTCCCAATCCTCGGGCATATCCGCGTCGTGAACGAACAGGAACGAGAACCCGTCGTGACGCAGCCGTTTCCTGTGAGCGTCCAGCACCGACTTCGGGCGTCCCGCAAGCAGCCGCTTTGTATACTCGTTACGCCCGGCGATGTCCATCGAGATGCGAAACGATGTCGCGAACCGCAGATCGTGGTTGAACGTCTCCCGTGTCGGCAGGCAGGATTCCTCCTTCGGCAACCGGGCGCGTCGTTTCTCGTCGCAGTCGTCGTAGAAGTGGGTTACCGGAATACCCTTCTTGATGAAAGACGACTGGATGCGCATGGCCGCATCTACCGTGCCCGGCGCGTGACCCGTGATGATGTTCGTCATGCCGAGCGCGTACGAACCCTTATCGCCGAACCTGAGCAGCCCGGAATGCGAGAAGTCAACCCACTGGTAGGCACGCCGTGCGGCGCAGCCCGAAAAATTAAACTCGCAATCCGTGCGGAAATCGAATTTCGATCTGCTACGGCGTTTCACTGTCGCGCAATACCTGTCCTCGAAGACGGGACAGGCTCCCTCGATGTCCGCGGGAAATGTCACGAGATAGAGATGATGTTCTCCGCGATACTCCTCGAGGTACGTCGTGAAATCTATACGGCGTACGCCCTTGTACAACGTTATCTCCTGCCGGCGCCGGCAGTCCTTCATCTCGCCGGTGACAACTATCCGCGAGAAGACCGGCCCTTCATCAACGGCGACATCGCAGACGTAGTCGCGAGAGAAGTGCTTCGGGCCGGTAGTAAAGACCTCCCAGGGCGGACTGTGGCGGTCGGGTTTCTCCTCGAGCGCGACAAGCTCGTTTGCAGGACCGTCAGCCGGATTGACAAGCTCCTTACGGTTTTGCTTGTCGAAGATGCTCACTATTCCACCGCCAACGCGCCGGTCGACACGAACACTGAAGAACTCGTTCTCTATTATGTCGCCACGCCGCGACGACGCGCGCGGCACCGTTCCGGCAGCGGGAGTCGCGTAATAGGTCTTATAGCCAACCGACGGTACCCTTTCCGCACGGAAGGCGATCTCGAACTCCGCGCCTTTTCCCGATCCGGTCGTTCCGACAACCTGGAACGCGACGTCTCTGCCACGGTGGTCGCGCAGTGTCATCGAGTCAGGGGCGAACCGTTTCGGGATCTTCGTCCGGACGATATCCGTTCGGGGCCAGTTGAGCCCGTTGAAGACGGTGATCGCGCGGGCGTTTCGGGCAGGAGCGCTGCGCGATATATTAATCCTGCTCGATATGAACCGGAGCGAGTTGTCTCTCACTTCGGCAGCGAGTTCGAGGGCCTCGCGATACGCCAACATGATGTCGAGATACCCCCGATCGCAGCACGGGCCGGTGATGCTGTCGTGGTGCTGGTTGAAAAGAATCTGTCGCCATGATTTGTCGAGCGCCTTGTCAGGGTACTCGGCACCGAGCAACGCGGCGATGGTGGCGAACTTCTCGCCGTCCGCGAGCAGGTGTTCCGCAATCCGGTTGGCTATCTTGAACTCGATCCGCGAGAGTCCCGTGCCCTGATGGTGATACTCGAAGTCGCGTGCCGTTACGGGTATATCGAGCTTGTTGCGCCTGATCTCCCGAGACGCGCGCCGGAACCAATCGGTATGTGCGTGCCCGCTGACGATGACCGAGTGTTTGCCCTCGCGCAACCGGCCACAGCCGCCCGCCATCCAGGCCGTCGGCGGTTTGAAATCGGTCGCGTCGATACGCAGGTTCGTCGTCAGCCCGCGCGACGTTATCTCCGGGAAAAAGTCGTTGAGAGATTTGGTGAATGTCTCCTCCGAATCGCAGCGCCAGTCGATGTCGAACCCGTAGTTTGTCCGCTTGAACAGCAGCCGCGTGCCGTCCGGCGAAACGTGCCAGAACACGGCATGACACCCGTATATCGGTTTCGACCAGATGCACCCTTTGAACCCCGACTTTGCGCAAATCTGTGCCAGTTGAGCGCAATGGCCGAAGACGTCCCACGGGTTGTATATCTCCGGCGAGTCGCCCAGAACTCCATTGTGGTACAGCATACCGTAAAGGATGTTCCGCACGATCCCTTCCCCGCTTATGAGGTTCTCCGCCGGCTGGCTGTGCGAGCCGCCCGTGCCTATCCGCCTCTCGGCAATGAGTCTCTTCAGGTAAGCTCTTCTCTCGGGGTACTCCTCCATATACGGTCGAAGATACGTCAGCTCGTGGAGGAAGACGCCGTAGAACGGGTCGAACTCGCAAACGGTAAGGTTCTGGTCCAGATCGAGCATGAGCGCGTACGCGTAGTCGCGCTGGTCCTCGAGCCACACCACGTCCGAATGGAATCCGGGCAGCAGATACGTTGTCTTTCTGTCAAGTTTTCTTGTCATGGTTCGCGCTGGCTCTCCTTGATCATCGATTCCTCATGCGGGGACAACAGCACGCCGGGGCCGTCAGCATTGGGATACGGACACCATGGCATGAAGCACGCTGTCGTGAACGGGTGGCCGTGCCTCTATACAAGCAGCGCCACAGACTATCACACCAGCGAGTCGATCCTCCGATCCCGTTTGAGCATCCGGTAACTCTTCCTGATGCTGGATGCGTACCTGCTGCGGGGATACTTCCTGAGGAAGCGTTCCCAGGTTTCGGCCATCTGGTCGTCATCATCAAGTGAGAACCAGCAAAGCCCCACCTGGCAGAGCGCCTCCTCGGCCTCGGAGCTATCGGGGAAGTTGGCAACCAACATTTCGAAGACGACGACCGCCTCAAGGTACTCGCGCTTTGCGACAAGCGCGCTTCCAACATCCATCATTAGTCCAGGGTCGATCGCATGGCGGGCGGGGAATCCGGACGGTACGTGCCTGGGTTGCTCGATACGAAACCTCACGCTAACGAGCAAGGCCACAAGAACAACTAACAACAGCACGGATGCAACCTGCTGGTGTTTCACTCGGCAGCTTCTCCCTGGCCGGCCTCGCTGTCAACGCTATCACCGGACGGCGTCTCTTCCCCGTTCTCTTCGTCCCGGCCGGCAAAGGATTGAAGTGTCTCCTTGACCCGAAGGTTTTCGCGGTCCATCTGCTCGATAGCGCGCCCGAGGGTCTCGTCGATCTCTTCAAACTTGCGCGGCCGCTTGATAATGGGGACTTTCTTACTCATAGCCTGTCCATTCAGAAAAGCCTCAGGTTTTCTCCAGAGCGAACCTCTTTCTCGATCTCTCTGACGACCTTGTCCCTATTGTCAACCTGTAGCTGCGGCTTTGCCGACGAGAGCACCTCCCAGGCAAGATCGTCGAGAAGCCCGGCCGTCCTCTCTTCGTCAGGCTCGGCCTCGAGAACCACGGTAAGCTCGTTGCCAAGACGCGTAATGGCAGCCAGGGACGGGTCTTTGGTTCCGTTCAGTCTCTCTGCGTCGCCGTGATGGTTGCCTATGGCGTCTATCAGTTCTTCCGGGAACTTCCATCGCGAGGCCACAAAAGCCCCGGCGTGGGCATGGTCAAACCCAAAGGTTCCGAGCTCGGCCTCGTGCAGCGGAACTCCCTCCCGGTCAACTGCGGCAAACACTTCCTTGTACTTCTCGGGCATGTTCTGTACGATCATGGTTTTGCCCAGGTCGTGCAACAACCCTGCAATAAAGTCCTCGCCATCGAAGCGCAACCCGAACGATCGAGCGAGCTTCGTGGTGACGCCCCCACAGATAACGGAATGATCCCAGAACCCCATCTTGTCAAGCATCAGGCGGCCGCCGCCGCGGCTCAAGGTCTCGAGCACCGCTATGCCGATAACAATATTCTTGACTTCGTTGAGCCCGAGAATCACCATGGCAAGTTTGACGGACCCCACATGCTGGCTCATGCCGTAATACGAAGAGTTGGCTATCTTGAGTATCTTGGCGGATAAACCGGGATCCTTGTGTACTTCTTCGACAAGGTCGTCGATCGCCGAGGTCGGATCCTTGGTCAACCTCAGCACGTTCGTCACTATATCGGGGAGCATGGGCGCTTCGCTAAGCGCTCCGAGTCGTTGCTGGATCTCCGCGTCATTCAAGTCTGCGTTCATATCACCCCCTTGGACCAAACACCAGTCCTGTTCCCGGTATCCAAAGCTGTATCTCGACTGGACAGAGCATTTCAGACGAGTGCTGACACGCCTTTAACGCCAGTTAGCCGCTATCATCCTGTCGGCGAATTGCCTTCCGTTACCAAGCATAGCACCACCATTCTAGCACGCCGAACATGCCGGCGTCAAAAGAAGCCATTCACGTAGCTGCAATCTCACCGGCAGTTCAGGTCAACCGCCTCACTGCAATAAAGGCTCCTGCACAAACCAGCGTGGCAACGGCCAGCCGAACGACCGTCTTCTCCAGAATCCCTTGCTTTTGCTCAAGATAGTCCTCGGCGCTGTCGATGGAGTTGGCCCTTTCCAGCGCCGCCACCTCAGCGTCAAGCTTCGCAAGTTCGCCCTTGTTTCGGGCCAAGGATTCCTCTTTTTCGAGTCGCTGTTTGTCCTCCGGTGTAACCCAGTCCCCGCGATGCTCGACAAGGCCACGTTCCTGCTTCGCCTCCTCAGACATATCGAGCGTGACAGATTTCACCTTGTCCCGTGCGAATATGGTCACATACTCCCTTCCTGCTCCCCCTTTCATCCTTAGCTTGACGACGTTCCCACTCTGTTCGACCACGATTCCCTCATGTTCGGTACCATCTTTGAGTAGAACCGTGTCCGCTGAAACCGAAAGAGGTATAAGGAGGATTCCAAGAAGCGCACTCGACATAGCTCGCCTTGGAAGAATGTGAATAGCCGCCCTCAAATCCGACTCCTTCCAGTTCCCCCGGTTAGTGCCAAGTGTAGTGAAACGATCCCGAATTGTCAACTTTGTTGTTGGCAGGGATAGCGTCTCACGAGAACGAGCAGTTCCCACAATCACGACTCGGTTCTCGTGCGGCCCGTCGTTTCATGTTGCCTGTTGCCGCGTTACGCAGAATACGAACCAAGCGAGGAGTCCGACGAGGGACGACGCCGAAACAAGTTGGGAACACCGTCCCCATGGCGGCGAACCGTATTCGAAGGCGAGGTTGTGTGTACCAGAAGGTAGCGCTACGTGAATAAACCCCTCGTCACCAAGCTTCATCTCGGAGTCTTGTCGCTCGCCGTTGCGCCAGTATCGCCAGCCGGGAAAGTAATAGGACTGCAACGCAAGCGTGACCTCAGTTGTGCAGTCGACGTCTGCCGTGTACCTCGCCCCGTGCTGCGTCCAACCGCTCACCGTGCCGTTTCCCTCAACGACCTCGAGGTGTGATTCGCTGCAGTGCGCTTCGTTCCACTCCGGTTCGAGCGTTTCGGCCGCGGCAGTCTTGGGAACGTACTCAGCCCGTGCCGTGGTCCCGATGATGCCCGCGCTCTCCTCGAGATCGATCCGCTCGAGGATGTACTGCCGGTCTACGGGACCGACTCGGATCGAGACAGCCTTTATAGTCGGTGCTGCCAGCCCGAGAACGAGCAGCATGATACTGAAATAGAACGCTCCACGCAATCGACCGTTGACGGAATCGAGATCAGACCAGCGGGCAAGGGCGTGCAACGCGAAGAGCACCGCGATGCTGCCAAACAACGTAGTGAAAGCGAGGAGCCGCCACGGAAACTGTATGTACCCAAACAGATTCGGCACAAGATCCCATCTCATAACCGGAGTCATCGTTACGACCACCAGCACAACGAGAAGGAGTACCGCGCCACACAGCCGCCGGGCAGGCGCTTGTTCATCGCGGTCAGCGATCACCAGCGGCAACAGAACGACCGCAGCGACGATGTGCCAGCCTATCGCGAAGGACATCCTGTCGTCCGGACCGGGACAGCTCAGGCCGAACTCCCAGGTTCGGGCAAAGAACTGTGGCCAG
Organism: uncultured bacterium; assembly: GCA_964524145.1. Lineage (GTDB taxonomy): Bacteria > Hydrogenedentota. Next base: position 46,372 of record CAZGCA010000027.1, read on the forward strand.
AGCACCGCGTGCGATGCCACATCGTCGGCCGTCGCCCACATCGTTGCCGCGTCGGTTCCGACAAGACGCATATTCGCGAGTGCCGGCACCCAGAAGAACGCGCTCAACGCCTGGCCCAACACGATGAGGATCGCAGCCCGAAACCAGTGGCGCCGGATCTCTTTAACAAGTAGAACGTAAAGGCACAGGACAGCGCTGAAGTACAGAGCCATAATGTTGTGCGATAGTGTGAGCGCCGCGTACGACAGGCTACCGATGAGCAGGCCTTTGTGACGGTCTTCGGTAGCAAGCATATGGCATCCGAGAAGTATCAGCGGGAAGAAGACGAACGACCAGCACTCGGCGACGCTGCCTCTGACGTAGACGTCCACCATTCGGTACGGTGCGGTGACGTACACTGCCGAGGCGAGCCCGACTATCTCCGGAGAACGAGGAAGCCGGTACTTCCTGCTTATGTACGAGAGGAACGCTGCCATCGAGAGCCCCGAGAGCACGAGGCTCAGTGCGAAAGACACCTTGACGGCTTGCATCAGGTCGGCCCCGAGCAGGTGGGCGACCTCGGCGACATACGTCGCCAGCGGCGCGTAGAACGTGAAGAACGGCATGCCGTGGCCGAACGCGAGGTCGGGCGACCACGGGACCAGTAGCCGCCTGTTCTGCGTGATGACGTGGTGCATCTCGTGCAGACGCATCACGGGCGCGAACAGCTCGTGGCTTGAGAAAAACTCGACCGTCCCGAGCGGGATGCACGCCAGCAGCGACACGAGAACCACTGCGGCGAGAATGAGCGCGCGTCTCTTTAGCATTGGGAGATTGGGTTCGTCCATAGCTCACGACGTCCAATACGCGCGGTAGGTTAACAGGACCACAAGCACTCCAATGATAATGGCAACGAGAGCCATCCTCGTTCCGGCGCGGTCTCCCTGTTGGAGATATCGTCTTAGCGCTCGGACGCCGAGGTGGAGCGACAGCCCGCAGAGGGCCAGTATGTAGAGCCACGCCAGGAACTTGATCACGGCCTCTATGATGACTCCTTCGGGGTTCGGGATCGTCCACGCAGCGTTGGCAAGATTGGTGCCCAGGACGAGCGCGAGCAGCGCGAATACACAGGCGGTACGCCATGTCGGCAGGGCGGTTCCGCAACGGGTTTCGGGAGATTGCTCATTATGCTTGTTCATGCGTTTCTCATCACCAGGTTCCGGTATCTCTCACGTGGGTGGCACAAACATCCTGCCTGTGATTGGCATTGTCAACAGGCTGGAAGCCTGTTCCACCCAAGCTGTGCTTGGGGGTGCCACCCGTCGTCCATGAATTGTCCTCACCAGTATATGTAGAGCAATGTTTCCATCAGCCAGGTTTGAGCGAAGAGCAGCGCGGCGGTAACGTACAGCATAGTCCGCGAGCTCGTTTCCCGGATGACGCGAAGCAGGTACAGGGACGCCGGCACGATTATGAACGGGAAATAGTAGCTCGAGACCCGGGCGTTCTCGCTCTTGCCGAGGTACGTGAAGTTAAACACGACGAGCATGACGAGTGCCGCGATCAGATACTTGTCCGGCCGCGACTGCCACGTCTTGGCGCGCACTCTGGCAATCCATTCTCCGAAGAACAGGACCGCCACCGGGATGCCCGCAAAGAACAAGACTTCGAACGGGTTGCCGAACCGCCAGACCCAGTACGATGCGCGCGGCGTGTACAGCTCCATGTAGTAGAGATCCTCGCGCACTTGGACCACGGCCGTCCTGAGCGCTGACACGACGTTGAACCCTGTCATCCAGTACAGCACCAGGTAGAAAGCGACAAACGTCGCGAGCATGAGAGCGGTGGCGATCAGTGTCTTCCGTCTGCGAGACGAGTCGACAATGCTGAAGAAGAATACCGCCGCGAAGAAGGTGCCCAGGTTTGCCAGGTCGAACGACATGAAGAACGTCATCGCGAACGCGAATCCCATCAGCGGCGCATAGACTACCGTCCTTCGATCCATCGCTCTGAAAAACAGGAATATCGTCGTCACCGTAAAGAGAGCGTAGACCGCATTCATCGAGGTGGCGTTGTGCATCACGATCGTCGGCGTCACAACGTAGAGCGTTGCGGCGACGAGTGCGGACTCGCGACCCGCCAGATCGCGTGCAAACAGGTAGAGCGGCACAACGGTGAGCGAAGCAATCACGACAACTCCGGTTGCAACGTTCACCAATTCGCCGCCGGTCAGAAACCCGAGCGCCCAAAGAAACAGTATCGGCCCGGGCGGGTGCGTTCTGCCGTGCATCGAGAGGTGAGGCCTGATATCGGCGAAGTTGCGAAGGAAATGTCCCGGAGACTTCACGGACGGGATATCGCCGTAGTACTCGAGACCGTGTCGAGCGAACGGGACCCCGACCTCGGCGAATCCGGTGTTCATCGCTGCCGTGGCGAGGCTGAACATCAGCGACACGACGACGAAGAAGACCAGTGTGAGCAACGTCGACGTGCCGGGTTGCCCGACCTTATGGAGAACTGCGAGGAAGACAAGAAAAAGCGCCGGCGGGACGAGGTGTCGCAGGGTGAGCGCGTGCGGTTGCCACAGCGCGTAGAGCGGCGTCACGTGTCCGGGCAACCAGTCCCAGTGCGCCGCCGCGCACAACAGCAGGAACCCCAGAAAGAAACAAGCCGCCCCAGCATAGAGTACGAGGAGAACTGTCGTACGACGTTCGAGTTTCAATGTCACCGCCGGTATACCTCTTCGAGAATGAAGTTTCCCGGCACCGGAGACAGGCCGTTGCCCCCACACGTTCCATCACCCCAACCCTCTCCCAACGGGAGAGGGAGAAACAGACGCACGTGGTTCCGCCCCGACCTGGGAACTCTGCCATCGCCAATTGGTGAAGGTGGCATGGGGATCCTGCCCATGAAATCACCCGGAAGACGTCCGCGCCACATGAAATTATTGGGAACGGCATAACCAATGTCCCATCGATACACCGCACACCCGTCATTGCGAGCCACCTTCAGGTGGCGTGGCAATCTCGCATTGTGCGCTCTGCCCCGTCTGTTCGACGCCTCTTGCGACAGCGAAATCCCTCTCATTGTGAGGATGTCCAGCCGGACATTGGTTATCCAGGAGTCAATAGCTGCCACCTTCCAAGGCGAGGGAGCGCGCATGCCCAGGGCGAGAGGCAAGTGGTTACGCCCCAAGAGACAGCGAGGAGAGATGCGATTGTCATCTCGCAGGGAGAAGATTCCTGGCTCGTCCATTCGCAAAGAGAACCCTCAGTTACTCAATCTCTCAATCACTCAATCTCTGAATGAAACAGCCCGAACGCTCTGATTGTCGGGCATGCCAGCGCCTTGCGGATTGTGAGACGGACCTTGGTTGCGGTCACGTCGCCGAACCTGTCGAGACGTTTGTGACCGATAGTCGTGCCGTCGGCAACCACCTCCCAGCGGCTCCCGTTCCATGCCTCCACTGCATACTCCTCCACCCGCTGGCCCAGAGCAATATGTTCCTGAACCATCGACCGGTTGAACGTTGTCGGTCCGCCAAGATCGATTTCGAGCCAGGCTTCCGTTACACCGTCGTCCGTGGCCCAGTAGGTGGCCGGGTCACCGTCGATGGCATTTTCAGGGCCGAACGCCGGATCGCCGCCGCGGACGGCGCTTGCCGCCGCCGGTTTTCGCTGGGCCAGGTTTGTCCTGAACGTGTCGCTGACGATCTTCCACAGCTCCCGCAGCCGGGCCACGTCGCTTTCGGGCAGTTGGCCGCGCCGGTCGGGCGACACGTTGAGCAGCAGCGTCGCGCCGCGCCCGACGGACTTGTAGTAGATATCGAACACTTCGTCGATGCTGCGAAGCGATTTCTCGTCGTTGGTGTGGAAGAACCAGTGGCCCTTGCGTATCGGCACATCGCACTCCGCCGGATGCCAGACCTTCTCGCCGTTGCGTTCCTGGACGTTCCAGAGCGTCTCCGGCGCAACGCCCTCCTCGTTCCCGACCCAGCGGATGTCCGGGCCGCAAATGGCAATGAGCGCATCCGGCTGCAGCTCGCGAATCAGCGCGTAATACCCGTCCCAGTCGTAGACGTGCCCCTTGGTTCCCGCGCCGTCGAACCACACCTCGCCTACCTCGCCATAGCCGGTCAGAAGTTCGCGCAAAAGAGCTTTGAAGTACACGTCATACGCCTTGTTATCGGCGTACATGGGCTCGTGCCTGTCCCACGGAGAAAGGTAAAAGCCGAACATGATGCCCAGGTCACGGCACGCGTCCGCCACCTCGCGTACCACGTCGCCTTTCCCGTCGCGCCACGGGCTCGACGTAACGCCGTAATGCGTGTAAGCGGTCGGGTACGTGCAGAACCCGTCGTGATGTTTGGCCGTGACAACGAGGTACTTCATGCCAACTTCTTTCGCCACCTCGACCCACTGCCGTCCGTTGAACTCCGTCGGATTGAACGTTTTCGGATCCTTCGTCCCGTCTGTCCATTCCTGGTTGTGGAACGTGTTGATCCCGAAATGGCAGAACATGCCGTATTCCATCTCCTGCCACGCGATCTGTGCGGGCGTCGGCACCGGCGGCAAGGGCTCAGGCGGGGGAGCGGATGTAATTGCAAGCGCAGACAGAATCATCATCGGAATCCCCATCGTCGAAACTCCTTTCAAAGTGGACCGGCATGCGGTGTTTCGCTTCGTCCGGCAGCTACGTCTTCTTCAACATTCCCGGCGACCGCGTCCAGACATCAGCGGCCTTATGACAAGAATTTGGATAGATTATACACTATCTTCGACGCGAATCCGGCAGGTGAGATCCGCGGAACGGTCACGCCGACTTCTCCGGAACCGCTAGACGATTTGGGCGCGGATGCCGTAGAGCCTGCAATATGCTGCCAGCTCTTTCTTGTAATCGCCGTAGAAAAAGATCTGGTGGAACCCAGGATAGTCCAGCAAGTCCGAGACGCCGTCGAGCCTCAGGCTCACTGACACAACACACCCGCCCGAAGGCGGCACGGCGATGTTGTCGGCAACCTCTCCCGCGGAGATGATCATTTGCGCCGGCACATCCCGTCCGTCGCCAAGGATGACAGAGGCCACGGTGACCCGCTGCCCGACGCGCCAGTGCGGCACGGGCACTGCGTCCCGCATGCCGTGGTGATGTGACATACGGAACGGCTCGGGCGGCTGGTCGAACCCGTTCAGCCGGGTGGCACAAGTGCAGTGCGCGCCGATCAGACAGTCGTTGGCGGTGTCGGGTACCGGGTCCTGCTGAAACCCCGGCCGGTCGAAGAGATATTGGACGAGGGCGTGCGTGACGCAGGCACCGACGTCCGCCTCGCACGCGGCCGGCACGCCGTGGTCGAGCATCCGCGACCAGGCAATACACGGGAGGCTTATGTCGGTATACCGCAGCGCAGTCAGACAATCCATGGCGATACCGTCACCTTCTTCGCGCTCGAGAATCGTGCGCGCCACCACGTAGCTCTTGACGCCGTTGGTAATGTCTTCCCGGGTCGGTCCGGTAACACGTTCCGCGCCGTCGAGATACTCGGCTGCGATGGCTTTGATCTCGCTCGATGTCGGCGTCCTCTCGTACAACTCGAGAAACGTGCTCGCAGGGATGTAGCGCAGCTTCGTGCCCAGCTGCGCGACTTCGATGTCCTTGCGCTCCTTGCCTTGCAGCACGATGAAGCGCGTCTCGCGGAGTTTCGCGCCTGCCTTGATCATCTTCAGTCCATAGATGGCCTGGCTGAAATCGTCGGTCGAGCAGATGAACGCGCCGTCCTTCTTCGCGAGCGAAGCCGTGTTGCTTGTAAAGGCGGCGCCGATAGGTGCGAAGATCACCGCCGGGACAGGGCTGTCGACAGCCTTGGTCGCAGTCGGCCATGCGTGCTCCTGGCGGTCAAGCAGGACCAGGAAAAGCCCGTCCAGGTCTTCGGTTTCGGCCTGGGCAAACCACCGGTAGGCTTCTCTCGGGGAGTAGATGGGCTCGGGCCGGAGGTCGACATTCATGTTGAACTCGCGTGCCGCAGCCATGATCTGCTGGCGATACATTTTCAGTGCAGCCTCGCCGTCGTAGACGGCCCCGGGCCAGAGTATCCCGTACTCGCCTTTGCGTCGAACAAACGCCGCTTTCACGCGAGGGACATATCTGGATGCCGGTCCTGCCGGTGCAACAGCGGTCGCACCGGACACCTCTTCTCCTGCGACGCGCGTAACCAAGGTCTGGCTCAAGGCTGCGGAGCCTGCTGCAACCATAAACGTCCGTCTGGAACAACCACAGCCCCGGCTCCGCTCCGAGTTCTTCCTCGATCCCATCGTTCTCTCTCCTTCAAGAAGACCGATTCAGTTCGTGCGAACAGTCCCAGCCAAACGGTCCCGGCTTGACCGGATATCCGCGTAACGAGTTCATGCACGTAGTATACATGACTTGACGGCCGAAAGAAACGCAATAAGGGTCAGTTGCGCGGCTGTGTCTCTATCCTCCCTTTCTCCCGCGATCTGTCGGAGCAACTGTCTCTCGGTCGCCCTTGCCGCCCTCCAATATCTTGCTCATCGCGACCATTGTTGGAACATCCCGGCAACGAACCATTTCTGGAATATGAGAAAGAGTGCGATGGGCGGAACCACCGCGACAATGCCTGCCACGCTGAGCCCGCCCCAGTACGTTCCCCACGACCCGAGGAACGCTAACACCCCATGCGGCAAAACGCGCAAGTCCTGCGAGGACGTCAAAGCGAACGCGTAGAGGTAGTTGTTCCATGCGCTGATAAAGACGAAGACCATCACCGAAATGACCCCCGGCGCGGCAACCGGTATCGCGATGCGGACCAGGGTGCCCAGCCGCGAGCAGCCGTCTATCTGAGCGGCTTCCTCGATCTCGACCGGCGTGCTCGCGATAAAGTTTCTCAGCATCCACAACGCGAACGGGACGTTGAATACCGCGTTTGCCAGTATCACGGCCGGCAGCGTATCGTACAGGCCGAGTCGGCGCATGTAGGACGTTAACGGCACGAGGATCGCCACAGCCGGCAGCAGCGGCAACGCCAGGAATACCGGCACCATGCGCTGTCCCCAGAACCGGAACCGGGCCAGCGCGTATCCCGCGGCAAGTCCCACCGGCAAGACTATCATTACGCTGCCCAGCGAAACAGCCGCACTGTTCATAAGATACCGGACGATCTCCGGCCGGCTCAATACCGCCTTGAAATGCTTCAATGTCAGCGACGCCGGGACGATCCCGTGATCGAGATCCGGTGCGAGCGACGTTCGGACAACCCACATGAACGGCCCGAGCACGATGAACGCGTAGCAGAGCGCCACAACGTACCAGAGCAGCTTCGAGCCTTTCACAGTTCCACCCTCTTGCCCGCGACAAACGTGAGATAGAACACCGCAAACACCGACGCCGCCACCATCAGAACAACTCCTACCGCAGCGCCGAGATGAATGTCGAAGTTCAGGAACGATTCGCGAAACAGCCGCAGTGCCACCATCTCGGTTGCGTAACCCGGCCCGCCCTCGGTGAGCGCGTACACCGTCTCGGTATCCTGCAGCGTCCACATCGTAACGATAAGCAGCACTATTGCAGCGTGCACTTTCGTCAACGGCACCGTGATGTGGCGGAACTGTTTCATCGGGCCGCACCCTTCGACTGCCGCCGCCTCGTACAGCTCGCGAGGTATCGCGGCAATGCCCGCCGCAAGAAACAACATCATGAACGGGAACGACCGCCAGACGCTGTGGATGATGACCGTTGCCATCGCGCCCGTTGAGCTGCCGAGTATGAGCACGTTCCGGCCGAGAAGCCATTTGCAGAGCGCAGTCGCGGGCCCGCTTGTCGGATCGACTATCGACCGGCTGATCATCGCGCTCACCACCGGCGGCGTGATCCACGGCAACAGGAGCAGCGACCGGAACAAGCCTGCCGCGGCCATCGAGCGGGTGATGATGACTGCTGCCCCGTAGCCCAGCACCAGCGAGATGCTCACATTGCACCCTACATACACGAGCAACCGGAGCACGTCGCCAAGAAACCGGGGTTCCCGAGCCAACACCGCGTAGTGACGCAGCCCGACAAAGCTTACATCCCCGCCGCGACCGGTCTCCTGGAACGAGTAGAGAATGCCCGAGAGTATCGGGAGCATCAGAAGACCCAGCATGAGCACCAGCGCCGGCGCAAGGAGCAGCGACGGCAGCAACTGCCTTCTCAGTTCGCTCCGCGCGTTATGTGCCCGCGAGGCGCGCATTGTACTCGTCCTCAGCCTGCTTCAATGTTTCCTCTATCGGCGCGCCCTCGAGGATTATCCGCTGTATTGCCGCCGCCACGCCGTCCGCGAGCTCGTTGTAGTAGCGCGTGGCCGGCATCGGACGCCCCTTCTCCGCGGCCAGCCGCCAGGTCTGCCAGAACCGGGTCTCGTATTCCGGGCGTTCCCACGTCGCTCGCCGTGCAGGCAACCCCGCGTCCGGGAACGCAGCGAGCCGCTCCGGCCGGGCGATGAAGTCAAGCAGGTCCGCGGCCTGCTCGGGGCGTTTCGAGAGCGCGTGAACAGACAACGTCCACGCGTTGGTAAACTGGGCCTGGGGACCGGTCGGCGTAATGAAGACGTCCGCTTTGACAGGTTTGCCGTCTCGCGTCGGCGGGAACAACCCCTGTATCCACCCCTCCTGTTCAAGCACCTCTATCCAGTAGCTTCCCCATCCCCATCCCATGGCAAGTTTGCCGGCGAGAAACGGTTTCAGGATCGCGTCATCGTACGTTCCCGTCGCGCACCATGCCGGACATACCTTGTGTTTGTGTATCAGGTCGTAGAGGAACTGCGCGGTCTGCACGCCCGCCGGCGAAGCGAACGTCGCTTTCCGCGTGGATGGGTCCCACAACTCGCCGCCGAGATGCCATAGAATCGGGGCAAACGCGAGCTCGATCGTCCCGCGGCTCCTTCCGCAATAGACGCCCAACCCCCAAACGTCCGGCTCGCCGTCGCCGTCGGCATCGCGTGTCAGCTTCAGGGCCGCGTCCACAAGCGCTTCAAGCGTCTCGGGCGGATTGTCGGGGTCAAGACCCGCGTCGGCAAACATGTCGCGCCTGAAACACACCAACCTCGTGTGAGCGCCGGTCGGTATCCCGATCTGGGTTTCGCCTTCCCGGCACTTCGACCAGACGGGATTCCACGAGAAGTCGGCTACCTCGTTTGCGTCCCAGTTCAGGAGCGGCGCCAGGTCAAGCAGGTCGCCCGTATAAAAATGTTTCGGCATCCACTGCGGCGACGTCCAGACCAGGTCGTGCGCGGCTCCCGCACGATAGTCCGTCAAGAGCTTTGCGTCTATCTCGTCCCACTTGATCTGTTCGAGCGATATCTTTGTCGCCGGGTGCTCTTGGACGTAGGCCTCGATCACCTCAGACAACCAGTCGACGTTGGCCTTCATCGACGGGCCGGAAAGCGGGTCGTAAATATGGGCCACTTTTACCGCGTCCCCGCGCGAACCGCATCCGCTCGACAAGAACGCGATCGCAAGAGCGGCAGGAAGACAGTACCTGACTCTTCGAAGTAAGCTGCTTCTCGATAAACTGATCGCTCGCACGCAGATAAGCCTCCCTCTTGTCTCAAGTTTGGCAAACGACCAGAGTATACCAGAAACCCGGCCATCCGTGCCATGAGGCAAGGGACTGCGTCGGGATCCGACGCAGTCCCTTGTTTCTCGATGCAGACCGTCTCGGCCGTTTCTCGCTTAGTGGTGATGGTACTCGTCACAGATGGCCCGGTTGACTTCCGCGAACGCGGGCGTTATCGGCCAGGTTGTTGTCGGGTAGTTCTTAGAATATGACGTTAACGTCCGTCAGACACTCGGGCCCCAGCGACGGGCCGTTGAAGATAAACTCGCCGCCGCACGGTACTCCGTTCAGTTCGCACAACTTCTCTGGCGAAAACCTGCCCTGCCATTAGCCCGCGTGCAGCTTGAATATCAACCTCATCTGGTTGCGGTTGTTTGCGCAACCGGGACTTGATGGCGCTTTGTCCAATATCGGTAGCAAGCAGCAATGGCAAGCACAAGCCCCAGGAACGCCGCAATCGCAGGCCCTACTGAAAAATCAAACCTATACGCAAACAGCAATCCAGCTAGCGAAGAAAGCGTGCCGCTCAGACCGGCTACGGCCAGACGCGGCCCCCAACGCGATGAAAAAAGCGCCGATATGGTGGCGGGGATAATGAGAAACGCGAACACGACCACCACGCCCGCGATTCGCACCGTGAATGTGATCACGATTCCAAGCAGCGCATAGAAGAAAAAATCCCACCATAACACATTCAATTTCTCTCGATGTGCCCGCTCGTAGTCTTCTGATATCCTGTTAAAGGGACTGCGGAACAGATAGAAGCAGACGCCTACGCCCGAAAACACAAGGACGCCCACTCCGATGTCCATCCACGACGCCCACAGGATGCTGCCGGCAAGCACTTCGCCTACATGGACATGACCGCCGGGTGCCACGCCTGCCAGGAAAAGCGCGGCTGCAGCGGCAATAGCGTAGGTGACCCCGATAATTGACTCGAGTGGGATTTGTGTGACCCGCTTTCGGACGAAGGCGTAAAAGGCTGCGGCCACCAGTGTGACTCCCAATCCGCATGAGTAACCGAGCAGAGAGTCGGTTGGAAGTTTGCAGTAGATGTGCGCCGCCAGGGCCCCCACCGCGGCAGTCTGGGCCAAGGCAATGTCAATGAAGATGATCTCTCTCTTAAGCACATGGATACCCAAATGGCTCAGGATGATGGTCATTAACAGACAGATCAGAAACGGCAGCCCAAGCACTTCGATGATACCAAGCATCGGAGATTCCTTTCGTTCGGATTCACACTTTTTGTGGAAGCAAGCTTCTGACGACCACCGCGCCGAGAAACACGGCACCCAGGCTCAGCACCAAGGTGGGCCCGTACGGCAAGTCAAAGGAGTAAGAGGCCCCCAGGCCAACGAGACAAGCTGCCAGCCCGACGCTCCAGCCGAACACAACGGCCCCGATCCAATCCTTCCTGAACATTGCGGCAATCGCAGCAGGGATCATGAGGAACGCGTAGGCGAGCAAAACGCCGGCAACAGGCACGATAAGCACTGTAATTATCCCCTGCGTTGTAAAGAACAGAAAGTCCCAAGCCCTTTCGTTACTCAGCTGTCTTGTCTCCTGGCTCAACGCTATGAATTTGTGACGGAATCTGTAGTGAAAAACCAGCAGCGCAATGTAGGCGACGCTCGTGACACCGACCAAAGGCCAGGTCACCCAGAGCATGGAGCCTGCAAGCGTCTTTGTCACATACGCGCCGCCCCCCGACAGCTTGTCGCCCACCAATAGCGATGCCACGAGTGCCAGCGCGTACAGAATCCCGATGACCGCCTCTCGCGGGATCAAGCGATTCTTGGGCCTGATAAGCGCCAACAGAGCCGAGCCAAACAGGACGGCCACAAACGCCACCCCGTATGATTGAGCAGTACCATATTGGATACCAAATCCTATCCCCACCAGAGCGCCCAATGCCGCTGCCTGGTCCAACACGAGGTCGGAAAAAATCAGGGTTCTCCTGATGATGTGAAGACCTATATAGGTGTGCAGGATCAAGACCACGGCCAACAAACTTGTTTGGACCGAGAAAAACCTGAGCGTTTCGGACATCTTTGTCTCCTTTGTCTTCGATGAGAGCCTAGTTCTCTTCTATGAGACCCTGCGTCTTCGCAGCTTCCAGCAAGTGGTCAACCCAATAGTCGACAAGCTGGAAGTAATCGTCTGCACCGGGCGCGCCGCCAACATAGAGCGGGACGATTACGGCTTCGGCGCCTACCCTGTCGGCGACCGTGCGAACCTTGTGCTGGTCGAAATAGTTTGCCGCAAGGATGATCCTGATGTCCCGGGCACGCATCATCTCGATGAGTTCTGCGACATGTCTAGGCGAGGGCGGTATGCCGGGCTTCGGCTCGACAGTGCCCGCCTCCTCGAGGCCAAAAATCTTCAAGAAGTACACCCAGTTCTTGTGATAGGTGACCAGGGCAGTGCCGCGAAGCGGGAGCATCTTTCCCACCCAGCCGCCGAGCAACTCAATAACGGGCTTGCCGCCGAGCTGCTGTTTCTCGAGAAAGGGGACGAGCGTCCCCTTTTCGGCAAGGGAGCAGAGGGTATCGCCCCCGAGCGCATCGACAAGTTTGTCGCCAAATAGCCGTCTATCTATGGTGTCGAGGAAGCGGTCAAGATTCTCCCGGTAGTATTCCTTCCCTTCCGGGTCGTTTTTGACAAGCCCAGTGGTGATGTTACGGTTGGCAATCTTCATTTGGATAGGACTGCACGTAAGATGAGGGTTGCCGTAAATATGAACACCACCTTCGGATCGGCTCATTACCGCCGGCTTTTCGAGCAGGTTCATCCCCTGAGCTGTCGCGACATAGCCAATCTGTCCGCTGCGCACGCGTCTGTTGCCGGATTTGTCGACCACGGTCGACAGCCACAGCTCGAGGTCCAGCCCGGTAGCAATGAGCAGGTCGGCCTCCTTCGCCATGTTCACAAAGGAGGGTTTGGGGCGTATGAAATGTGCGTCCTGATCGCCGCGTACGATGCACGATACCGATACGCGCGAGCCGCCGATGGAACGGGCAAATGTGGCGTAGTCCGGGAGCGTTGCCACTACTTTCAAATGTACCTCGTCGTCGTTCCGTACCGCGTCATCTGCGAAAGCCGTCCAGGAAAGACACACCACGAGAGCTATGATGAGGGGAAAACACAGCCTTTTCATTCGAACATCTCCTTCATTCTTCAATACCGTTCGTGTTTGTGAGGACCAACAGCAAAGATCAGCTGCAAGGTGACCATGTCTACGGGTTCCCCCATGCCGTGACCGTCAAGGTGGTCGTATTCAAGGCGGAACTTCACAAACGGGCTCTGGTACCAGGTTACGTATGGCCCGACCTGCCATCGATACGCGCCGTGCTCGGCATAAGCGAGAGGTGCCAGCGATAGCGTGGGCAAGTTGGCATAGCGATAGCAGTCCGGTTCGTAATAGTCGGCGCGGATACCCACTTCCCATGTTCGGGAGAGCTTTGTCTGAAGGTAGCTATACGCCCCCCATGCGTTGATGGTGTCGTCGTCACCCCAGAAGGGATCGGGAAGCTTGCGGTCCAGAAAATACAGCTCACTACGCCACTCCACGTTGCGGTATCGCATGCGCTCCGTCGGTTCCCAGCGAAGACAGAGGTCGCCGCCAAACACCGATGTCGGAAGCCTGCCGTGCCTGTTGTGCCACAGTCCGCCTCCCGAGTCGTGGATGTACTCGGGCCACTCATCGGTCCAGCCGAGCATGCCCGTCAAACCACCCTCGATATAGATGTCTTTGGAAAGGTCGCGGAAGTGCTTGTAGTGAAGCAGCATACACGGCGTGTCCCAACTGTTGTTGCCGAACAGTCGTTTGTTCTCCCCGTTGGTGAGCTGAAATGTAAGCTCCTGAGAGGATTTGCCGAGAGGCGGCATGGTCCAGTCCACGGATAGACCGGTTTGATTCAGCCCTCCCTCCCCGAATATCTGCCGCACTGCGAGCGGGAAATCGATCTGATCCAGCCCATGTTTGTGCCAGCGATTGACTACCCCAAACTGCTGGCGAAACTTGCCCAACGTCAAATTGACGTTATCGATAATCCCAAACCGCGTCATATACGCTTCGCCAATCTTGGCCTCGTGTTCGTCCACGGGGACAGCAGCTTTGAACCGTGTGTAAGGATCAAGGTACGACTCTATGTGGATGCCGAGATTCCGAAACGTGAATTTTCCCCGATCAATGTCGGAGTCCGTATGTGTGTAAGTCCCGAGCATATCTCCCGTGACGCTTATCTCCGGATTGAGCGCCTGCAAGCTGATTCCACCGGCCTTGAATACAACACCTTCGGTCTCTTCTTCCTCGACTTCAGACGGTTTCTCTGCTTCTTCTTCGGCGAGGCGCCGCAACGCGGCAATATCGTCTTCGACTACTTCGCCTTCTGTCGGTGCATGGCGAACCTTCTCGATTGTTGCCTTGAGCGCCTCGATCTCGGCAGCGTGCTGCTTTTTCATCTCGTCGACCTGGCGTTGCAGGTCGTGCAACTGCTGTCTGAGTAGCTCCATTTCGCTTTTGTCGGCGCCACTCTCTTGAGCAAAGCATACGGTGCATGAGGCCAGCGCCACAAAAAGAAACGCGAGCAGCATAGTTGTCTTTCTCTCCATCTCGTCACTCTCCTCCTGCCCGGTTACAGAGCGGGACGGGGCTCTCCTCGACTTCTGCTTTTGCATGCAGAGTTTCTGTTCTCACTATGTGTATGATGCGGTGCAGCTACCATCGGATGAATCGTTTCTGTCACTTCCTTATGATCATGACCCCACATCGAAGCACCGGGTCCTACCGGTACTTCGGATACGAAACAATGTGTCAGTCTGATAACTAGGAGAAACTGCCGGATCAGGAAAGGGGCGGGGCGCGACCCTGGTGTGACGAACACAGAAGGTCGGTTGCATAGGAAACCTGGGGCGATGAGACTATGTATGTCGGTTCTGGAAGGACGCTTGCTGAGGATGTCGCTACCGGCGAATTGTCCGCGAGGCAGGTTGCTGCGACCTGACACGCGACGCAGTCTGCGTGGCTACCGCCAGCGCCGAGCCCGTGGTTGTGATGGAACACGGCCTGGGCCAGCATAAGTTGCAGCACCAGGCAGACTCCCGCGAGGATGAGAACCACCCGATGGCAGCTCGGTGCCTCCGGCAGACAGTTGCTCAATGGGACATTTGCGCCGCGTCTACTCATCTAACAATAGGCTCTACCAAAACCTGCACGTCGCAAACTTGCGATCAGATGCTGTTTCCATAATGATTATGCCACGGTCAAAAAGCAATTTCAACCATATCCGCAAAGCGGCACGTTGTCCCGCGCCGGGAAACGACCGTACGGAAAACACCAAGCCCATTCGACGGGACAATGCACTGTCAACGGCAATGGAATGGCTATTGGGAACGGCATGACCAATGTCCCGTCGATACACCGCAGACCCGTCATTGCGAGCCGCCTTCAGGCGGCGTGGCAATCTCGCATTGTGCGCTTAACCCCAACTCCTCCACGTCTCTCGCAACAGCGAGGGAATGACCCACCGAACATTGCTCTTGCACGGGGTCAATAACCCCAACGCCACACTACTCCCCTCCCATCACCATATCGCCAATTCTTCGGGGTGTTGTGCCGCCTCGTTCCGCGAGCGATCTCAACCTATCGCCTGCTCTGGCTTCTATTCCGTGCCGTGCGAGCGTGTCCACGGCCTTCTTCACATCAATGTTGTTTTCCTGGCACAGTTGCTCTAATGTCTTCTGGCCGTACCGGTTATAGCCGCCCTGTCCCCTGTGCCCGGTTTGCAGTACCGGTACAATGGTCTTGGGGAGCGCCTCGAACACCTCGTTCGGGCTGACCCCGTGCGTGCGGGCCAAGTCCCCCACAGTCACCGAGAGGTCCGAGACCTCAAACCCTTTTGCCGCCAGATACTCCGCGAGCTCGTCGGACGTGATACCCATGTTTTGTGCAAATTCGGTGAGTGTGGATTCCTCGGCATGAGCGTAGGGAGCCGGAGCCGACTTGCGTTCCCAGTAGTCCTTGATATCCTCGCCCCAGTCGATCACCGTTCCCCAGGGTGGCCACATCTTCAATGTGCCAACAAAGAACACAAGCGTGATAATCAGAGCGGCGGCAAGCTCGGCCCTATTCCGCATTCCCTTCGCAATGGCATCCGTGAAGTAACGAATCAAGATGCGCCAGTTGAAGTAGATGTGTATGGCGCTCGCAATTACGAAGAGAATGGCCAGCGTCGTATGAACGCCCCCCCATTCCTCCTTCTCCAATCCGAACATCGTCCAGCCTGTCCAGTGTGCCACACGCCCCTTAGGCGTGAAGTACAGCACGATCCCCGAGAACGCCAGACACAGGAAGCTCACCGTGACCGTCAGCGAGGTTAATGCTTTCACGTTGAAACGTTTCTTGTTCTGATTCATCAGCACCACTCCACGGTTATAGAAACTCCTTCATTGGTAGACCACGCGTCACTCATCGTATCATAAGCTGCTCTGTAATGATAGTCCTTCCTTGACCTATTCCCCACCGGACTTGATGCTGCCCAGATAACCGGCAAACCACGGGGTGAGCGGGAACTCTACAGGATACCTGACAAACTCGACGTGACCGTCCATGTAGAGCACGTTGGAACCGCCCGGGACGTGGTTGAACTTGCCGACGCCTTGACCGCCTCCGCCGGCTTTTGCTGCCGCGCCGGTCGCCGACGAAGCGAAAAAGTCGAACATGACGGGCAGCTCGCTCTGAGCTATCGCACTTGCGGCAGGATTGTTGATGTCAGTGATAAAGAACCGCTCGATCCCTTCCCGAAGCCGGTACAGGGTTCCGCCACCGCCCGTACCGCTTGCTATCACAGGTATACCCGCATACGTGAGTGTGCTCCCTATAACAGAAAGGTCGGAATCCGCCGACTCCAACGGCACCGACGGAGCGCCGCCTCCGCGGCGACATGATTCAACGGCTTCCATTATCGCTGCCAATTCCCGGTCGTTTATCGCTGCCCAGGCGAGATATACGTACGAACGACAAAGCGAAAGGTAGATTGCCTGGTCGGTTCCGTTGTACAGTCCGTCATGGTTCAGGTCGCCGTTTGCGTAATGGGCAGATGCCTGGAGTTGTCCCAGGAGGATGTCCTCAAGGTCTTTACTAATGCTTCCCGGATTGTACGCCGCATCCGAGGGGCAGAGCGTGACCTTCCAGTCAGTCAGATACTCCGGGTACACGGCGGGCCCGTGCCAGGACAACGCCGGCCCGCCAGGAGCCGAGTTGTACAGCTTCTGAGGAAACCTGCCGTTCCATTCGTTGGCGTACATCTTAAACACCACACCCATTTGCTTGAGGTTGTTCGCGCAACTGGCACGCCGGGCGGCCTCACGCGCTCGCGCGAGCGCGGGCAACAGGATAGCAGCCAGGATGCCGATAATGGCGATCACCACAAGCAACTCTATCAGTGTAAAGCCTTCATCTCGTTTCTTCATGATTATCATCTCCCCTCGAAGCACCGCGTTCTGCCGGCACTCCGCGTTCCAGAGAACGGCTCTATAAGGTTGATAACTCGGAAAGACTGTGGAATTCAGGTAGCGGGCGGGGCGCGGTTCTGGCGTGACGAATACAAGAAATCGTGTGAATGAGAACTTTCGGGCGATGAGACTATGCATGTCGGTTCTGGAAGGACGCTTGCTGAGGATATCACCACCGGCGAACTGTCTCCGAGGCAGGTTGCTACGACCTGACACGCGACGCAGTCCGCGTGGCTGCCGCCGGTGCAAGGCTCGTGGTTGTGATGGAAGACTGCGTGGGCGAGCATGAATTGCAGGACCAGGCAGACACACAGCAGCACGAGAGCCACCCGATGGCAGCTCGACGCTTCGGGCCGAGAACCTTTCGATGGAGCCTCTACGTCGCGTTTATGCATCTGCAACACTTTCTTCCAAAGCAGGCAGGCAAGCATTGTCTTCGACAAACAACTATACCACGGTCAAGCCCCAGTTTCAAGCAGACATTGTCAGAACATCCCCCAAAAAATTCGCAGCTTGATGGCGTTTCAGGTGGGGAATAAA
>CAZGCA010000028.1:0-61943 GCA_964524145.1 uncultured bacterium
GTCAGCAAATGCTCGATGGCGCGTTGTAGTTTCTGGTTGGCCGGTAGACGAATCGTATACAAGCAGATTCTCCTGTCTCGCAGACATCCTCGTCAAAGATCGCCGGTACGACGAAGCAGAGGCAGTTGTTCGGGCCGCAATTGCCGTGAAAGACGACCCCTACCGCCGCACGTGGCTGGGCATCGTCCATGATGCCTCAGGGAAGTATGAACTCGCCGAACAACACTACCTCGAGGCGATTGCTATGCAGCCCAGCTACGAGTATGGACACTACCGATTGGCACAGCTCTACGCGAAGCGCGACAGACGGGACGAAGCTGTCGCCGAGTTCGAAACGGTGCTCAGACTCAAGCCCAGCCCTCAAAGAGTTGAGGCGGTGCAGGCACAACTCGAAAAGCTTGCGGCACGCGAGTCCGCAGCCAACTAGGCTCGTCGAGCAGGCGCAAACGTTGCCGTGCGGTAGAACGCATGACTCTTGGGGTTCCGGGAATCGATTGCCACGTCATTCCATCCTCAACTGGATTCTTTGATCCATTCGATAACGTCATCGATAGATTCGCGGAGTCTGTACTTGGGCTTGTACCCTAGATGATTGGTCGTTTTGGTTATGTCGGCGATGGAGTTTCTCAACTCGCCGGGACGTTCGGGACCATGTGCGCATTCCATCGCCGGACTTATGCGGGAGCAGAGCATATCGCCTATCTGGTTTACTGAAGTTGCCGTGCCCGTACCGACGTTAAACACATCGCCCGTGGTATCGGCTCTCATCGCCAGCACATTCGCTTGTACAATGTCGAGAACGTGAACGAAATCGCGTCTTTGCTCACCACCACCAAAAATCGTCGGGCGCTCACCACGAAGCAGTTGGGTAGTGAATATCGTAATCACGCCAACATAGGGTGTGAACGTTTGTCTTGGCCCATAGGTATTGAAGTATCTCAGAACAACGCAATCGATGCCAAGTGTTTGCGTTACGTCAAGACAGAATTTCTCGCTCGCGAGTTTTGATATGCCGTAGGGCGATATCGGCTCAGTAGCATAGTCGATGTCTATCGGAGTTGGCGTTTCACTGTCGGCGTAAACCGCCATTGACGATGCGTACACTAGCTTCTTGACTTTGCTGTCTTGAAGGGCACGTAGCAGCTTCAGCGTACCCACGAGGTTGTTATCGGCGGCGTCGTAGAAGTCCTCAACCGACGAGCGGATGCTGACTCTGGCGGCTTCGTGGAAGACGATATCGACTTCTTCGAGCGACTCGGTCAAGTCTTCCGGATTGCGGATATCACCGACTATGAGCTTGGCGTCCTGCGGCACGTTCTCCCGCTTGCCAACTGAAAGGTTGTCAAGCACGACCACGTCGAGCCCCTCGCCCAGAAGGGCGTCAGCAAGGTGAGACCCAATGAATCCCGCCCCACCGGTAACCAGCGCTCGTGAGTAGCTCATGTTGCAGATCCTTCGTCAGACGTTCTCCCGAAATTCACTATCCGTTCAGGTGTGACTATGGCGGTGTCAATATCCTCCGTGGTCGTCACCTCTGATTCCGGCAGGATCACGCAGTTCGATATGTCAATAGGATTGCGGATCAAAGTCTCGTCACCTATGACAGCATTCTCGATGCACGTTCCCTCGGACATCTGCACGTTCTCGCCGATGATACTCCTGCGGCCCAGACGTTTCAGTTCGAGCATGTTTATTGCCAGAAGGTCTTCCGGAAACGTAAGGTTGAGATCTTCCTTGATGAGAGTCCGGTGTCTGACCTTGAACCCGTAGTCTATCATAATCTGTACAGCGTCGGTGATCTCATACTCGTCCCGCATCGCCGTGCGCGGCGTCCGCCGGATGCAATCGAAGATGTGCTGGTCAAAGAGATAGAGGCCGCACCCTTTCGTCCTGGTCGAGATGTAGCGCGGCTTCTCGACAACTCGCGACACATAACCGTCTTCGCTGGCAATGACCGCAAAGTTCCGTTTGATCGCGTCAGGATCTTTTTCAACCATCGTTGCGAGTACTGCATTAGCCTCGCCGGACCGTAGATCATCCAGCATCGGCGATAGGTCATCAGTTATAAAGAAGATGTCTCCAAGAAACAGCAGGAACGGCCGGTCCACGAGCGACTCGATCTTGCCCACAGCGTGCGCTATTCCCAACGTCTCACCCTGGTCCACATACCTGATCTTGACTCCGTACTTGCTGCCGTCCCCCAGTTCATTTGCGATACGAAAGCCGAGATGTGCAATGACAATAAACACCGTCTTTATCCCCAGCGAGCACATCGTTTCGACCTGGTACTCTATCAAGGGCTTGTTACAAATCGGCAACACCGGCTTTGGATACCTGTCGGAAAACGGGAACAGCCGCGTACCCTTGCCGGCAGCCAGAATCACTCCCAAAACATCATCTTTCATCTTCGAACACCGCTCCCAGTAAACTCACAAGCTGTGAATGATGCGAAGCTGGTACAGCCATAACTCTATTCTCAAGTGCAGCAAAAACGCAAGCATTTTCAGCCCCGTCTTGAACGGCTTGAGTTTTGAGATACCCCCTTGTCGCTCGCGATGCGTGATGCCCACCTCGCTAACCTTAAAACCGCGCGCGTTTGCGCGGAGAACGATTTCCGTGGGCGTCGGGTATCCGGCCGCCTCGAATCGTAGGCTGCGCAGCATATCACCCTTACACAACTTGAGCGCACAGTTGGTGTCGCGTAAGCTCACTCCGAACAACACTCGAATGATCATGTGCAGAACGCGGTCCGCGAGCACGCGAAAAGCCGTGTCCTTCTTCCCCATTCTGAAACCGGTGACCAGGTCCGCATCATCCTCCTGCAGCTTCTCGAGCAGGCATTTGTACTCTCCTGCATCAAACTGGCCGTCGGAGTCTATCGTAAGCACGTATTCACCTTTCGTCGCCATGATGGCGTTGGCAAGTGCTTTTCCGTAGCCATAGTTTGTGTCGTGTGTTACTACACCAAGCTCTGGCATCTCGGTCTGTAGGTCGCGGAGTATCTCTCCCGTTCTGTCGCTGCTACCATCGTTCGTAATGACGATCTCGCCCGCGATCCCTTCCTCCCGGAGGATTCTCCGCCAGTCGAGAACCGTGTCACGGATGTTCTCTTCCTCGTTGTAAGCCGGCGAAGCGATCGAAATAAGGGGAGTAGCGATGTCGTCCACGCCGGCCTCAGGTTCTCGAAATGCAGTATACGCCTACGCAGATTACCGCGATACCCGCGATGCGCATCGGTGAAAGGGTCTCGTGGAAGAAGATGTGCGCCATCACCGCCGCAAAGATGTAGCCCAGGCTAATCATCGGGTACGCGTAACTCACGTCAACCTTCGAAAGCACAACCAACCATACACACACGCTGACCACGTAGCATGCAAGGCCTCCGATGACGTGGTAATTGATGAAGACTCTCATGACGGTCTGGGGGAGTTCCGCCAACGAGAACCCAAGCGTGCCCGCGTTAGACATCCCCACTTTGAGAAGCAACTGAGCGATAGCGTTCAAGAAAACGCCTAACAGTATAAGTCTCATTGTTCTGCCCCTTTCGGCAAGAGTTGTATCTTGCTCTGCTGCCGTTTTAGCCGACATTTCCCATATGGACCCGCTCGCGACCGCCGCGACCCTGTTCTTCGCCATTATGCGGCCAGCGGTGGCTGTTGTCAACACTCGTTCGTCATAGGATCCATTAGGTACCCCGAAATGCCTGAGGGAATGCGACCTTTAAGCGTGCGATTTCTGAGTTTGCGCAACCTGAGGCAGACCATCCCCGCCAGGTCCTGTCCCGTCTTCATTGATACTTTCGGTCGTCGTCTTCCTAACGTCCGTGCTGGTAACGGCGACCCAAGCCGCCGGATGCGTTGAAGAATGTCATCGAACAACCGTTGGGGAATAGCCACCTCGGCCATCTGAAACGTGACGTACCGTGCGTGAGTCACGACCTTGGCACCGATCTTGACCAGCTTCTCTCGCAATGTGGTCAACGACCAGTGCTTTACACTCCGGGGTAGCGCCAGCCTGCGCAGGAAGTTGCCCAGGTTGTACGCCAGTGCGAACAACTGCAGCCGTACCTGGTTGTCCACGAAGTCATGGCAAGAGAGCCGGGTCCACTTCACTGCGTTCTTGCCTTCCTTGATCCACTGTTCCGCAATACGCCGCCCGTTATAGAACTTCACCACAGCCGCATCGCTCCGGCGCAGGTTTGTGACAATGAAATCCACACGAGGAAACAGCTCCCCCTGATGCCACTCCACCTTGGCCACCACGCGACGAGTTTGATCCCAACTCTTGGCCTGATAGGCAAAACTCTCGTAGAGGACCTTCGGCTTCTTCGAGGGACGACCTACTGGACTCGTGAGCAAATGCTCGATGGCACGTTGTAGTTTCTGGTTGGCCGGTAGACGAATCGCATACAGGTAGTCTTCCTCTTCGAGAAATGCGTAGATGTCTGGGTTCGCAAATGCGGCGTCCCCCCGGAAGAATCGGCGGATGTCCGCCTCCCGGTAACGGGCCACGACTGGCTCCACCACACTGTGCCAGTCGTCGGCGCTGTGGACTTGGCCCTCGCGAAGCAACGCTCGTTCCAGGTCTCCAAACTGGTTGAAGCAGAACAAGGGATGATAGCAGGTGCAGCCAAAGTGTCCGTTGTACGCTGTGCCCTCCTGCGCACCGTAGGTTTCACTTACCGAACTGTCCAGGTCCAGGATCAATTCACGAATCGGTTTGCGTTCCCGCACCCGGTCAATCCACTTGCCCGACAAGCCCATCAGCGCATCCACATGGTAGAGGTCCGTCAACACCTCGGTTTCGAACCGGCCCATCTGGCTTGTGGAAGCTGCGCTACGCTCTTTTGCACTCCCACCCACAACGTGTCGCATGGCCGGGTCCACACAGAGCCGTTCGGCGTCGTTCGTGTCTTCGTAACCCGCCAATCGGCTGAAGACCGACTGGCGCAACAGGCCCGTCAGCGTATCCCGCGTGTTCTGCCCGGTTCTCCAATCGTCGAACACATCCTCCGACATCACGGTCAGCCCCAGCGCATCATCCAGTTCCCGGTACGCCAGCAGTCCAGCATCGCTCGTAACCCTGGAACCATGAAACTCGAGCTTCACACTCCGGTCAAAACTGACTCGTAACGCGGTCTCTTTCGTTTCACCCATTGGATTCCCCACTGTCTTGTGTCGTCATCCTCAGAACACCCTTTGTTCATAGGGTTAAACGATGTCGGCGGTTCTTAAGATGACTTCTTCAAATGGGAAATCCGGGATCAGATAGAGCAACCTGTTCCGCATACTATCCTCCAGGCCAAAGAGTGCTGACTCACAGAATACGCGGGCGGCCCTTGCTGCTATTGTAAACCTATACAGACCGAGCCGCCGCCTCGGATGTGCAAAGGATAGCGTTTTCCAGCTATCCCATCAATGGTTAGCTGCACACGGCTTCACTCACGCTTTCTCTGCAGTCATCCCTTGAGATGGCCCCAAGCGGGAGACCGAGACCGGCGTGCCGTCAAAGATGCTATTTGATGTATCCCAAGGATCTCAAGTGTTCTTTTTATTTCTCGGTAAAGGCCGCCTTCCCTGGCTTGACGTGCGCCCTGTTTTCTTGTGCGTCATCAGCCCATTTCCGCAAGACCGTCTCCATTTGGAGCACGACATCTTCGTTTTCCTCAGCAACGTTCTCTTGTTCTACCGGGTCATGGTCCAAGTTGAACAGCTCTTTCGAACCCGTCTCTGGATCATAGATAAACTTCCACCCGTGCAGTATCACGGACTGCAGTGTAGCGTCTTTTCTGGTCTCACTGATTATTGCCTTATCCCTGAGTGCTTGATGGTCCACCAGATCGATGAGCGATCCCTCGAATTCGCATCCCTCTGGGCTTTTCAGACCGATCACGTTCATGATAGTTGGCAGCAAGTCAATCAACCCGACATGTTCACGTACAACGTCTGCCCGAGGGGTCCCCGGTAGCTTCATTATCAGCGGTACGTGCAACAGCTCCTGGTATAAGGTTCTCGTGTGCCCAATCCAGTGATCACCACGCTCTGAGAACTCCTCACCATGAGCACCGGTCACGATGATTAACGTTTCATCATATACGTCCCATCTCTTCAATTCGTCTATTAGCCTTCCAATACAGTCATCTGTAAAGGCAATCTCACAGTCATACAAGGCTTGGACGAAAGCGAGGTCTTCCGACGAGATGCTTGGGAGCATTTCTCGCAGTTCAGAGATAGACATACCACTGTGGATCGGCCCGTCATAGTCTTGGTGATACTCGCAACCATCGTGTAGGATGTAATCATAGTGGGGATCGAAGTAGTGCAGGAACAGGAAGAAAGAACCGCGGTCCCTGGGGGGTGCCTTGCACATTCTCAAGAAGGAGATGGCCTTCTCTGTTACAGACGGTGACGAGACATGACCATGGCCTTTTGCGTTCTCCTGGTCATATGAATCGAATCCCCGCTCAAACCCGAGAGAATGGGAAAGGAGGGTGTGGGACACGATGGCTTTTGTTTGATAACTCCTTCGCTTCAGAAGCTCGGCCAATGTTGGGAATCTGTCATCGATGACAATCGGCTCATCCTCAAATCCGAGAACCGCAGGAGATTGGGATGTGAGGATGCTGGCAACGGACGGAGTTGTCCATGGTGCCTGAGCAATGGCATTCTTGAACAGTACGGATTCCGCCGCAAGTATGTCCAGGTTTGGCGATGTGTTTCTCTCGTACCCATAACAGCCAAGATGGTCGGCCCGCAATGTATCAACTACTATCAAGACAACGTTTGGTCCTTGGGGGCTCGGCTTGATCTTGCTGGGGAACGCAAGTGCAAGCTTGAGGTTTTCCGAAAAGTCATGAGTGTTGTATATTTTGCGTTCGATTATCTCAATGCTCTCGAGATTGTTCTCTATCCATTCGGGAGCTCTTCCTTCTTCGACTGCCTTCCGGTACATGCCTCGGCCGATCTTCTCAGAGGATATCAGGATGGAGCGTATGTCTTCTGCCAGCGTAAACAACCCGTACTTGTGGGCCGGTCTGGCGGAATTCATCTCTGTACGGGCCAGAATCGCATCCGTTAATCCAAACACGCTTATGATTCTCTTGTCAAAGCTTACGTAGCTCTTGACACACCAACCCTGACATAATATCCGACTCTCTCTAAGTTTAGGGTTGGCCAAGGCGGCCTTAAAGAGTTCAGGGTTCTCCGCTATACGCTTTGCGAAAAGGCTTTGCGTATTCTTGTGTTCACGGAACGTCTTCGAATTCACCTTCTTCCCCCATGAAAAGTAATGCAGGTCTCCGCGTTGCCTGTGAAAAGATGCATCACCGATCCCGTTCTTGTTTGCATACTCTTCCTCGAAAAGGAGAGGGTGGCGACCCTGAAGCTGGCGAGGTAGGAAAGAGAGAACGAGTAACGCAAGGACAACGCCTGCCAGGGGCATCAGCCGCCTGTACCTGTCAGCACAAAACGTGTTGCACGCGTGCTCCATAAGACCCGAAAACGCACAGACTGCAAGGCAAAAGGGAAAGGCAAGATATCTGTAATGACCGTGATCTCCGCCAATCTTTATCACATACAAGGTGACAGAAGCGGCTGCCAGAATCATCATCAAACGCTCCCCAACCTTCAGGTTAACGCGTTTTGTTCTCAGCAGAACCATCAATGCCAAGAAGACGGTACCTACAAGATAACAGTGGTACGCTCTCAGAGTATCGTGCAGGTATATGAGTCCCTGTTTGATATTAGTCACATTCTTCAGATAGAAGGTGTTAGGAAACAGGTCCGCGTAGTAGTATATTCTGAAGATGGTCCAGTAGCCCATAAGAGCAGCAGCGACGAACACCATTCCGAACGGGAACTTCTTCCGCCGCACCCAACCCCAGAGGGAACACAGAACAAATGGAACGACCAATTCATGCCGGACCAGTGGCGAGACGGCCAAGAGGAATTGCAGAGCTTTTGATCTAGGATTAAGGATGTATAGTGCGTAGGCAACGGCTATGACCTGGACCAACGGCGTTTCCATCCCTGAAGAGAAATAGCAGAGCACACCGTAATTGAATGCCAGATACGCTAAAGGGAAGTCTATGACCGGCGTTCCAGGCGAGAGCTTTCTGTTCACTCGCACAACCATCAGGGAGAACACTGTGAATGTGACGAAGGCCGTCAAGCGCACAGCAGCCCAATAGGTCATTCCTGTTAGGCGCATCAGGATGAGCAACACCGCCCACAGTGGACTGCTAAAACCCTCGACATACTCCCCCGGATTATAGACCAGTCCGTTACCCCAGAACAGGAGGTTGTCTATGTATCTGAAATAAACAAACGCATCATCCAGAAGCCAGAAATAGCACATGACAAGAAACAGGCCACCTGTGATATAGAACCACTCGACTGGCGAGGGCGCCTGAACCCTTAGCGGCTTGCGGCTTTTCTCAAGGGCAATCTTCTCGTCTGCCAAGGCTTCACAGCCTCTCGGTCCGTACTCATCCGTGTCAGTGGAGTCATCCACAATGTTCGCTTGGTCTGTCATCGGGCCGTTTCCCCTTAGTCTGCAATCTTCCCGAAACAGCGAGCTGCTCAAATGCGTGATGCCTCTGCCCGTGCAGCTCGAACAGATCTACAGCACTACAATCGCCTTCAGGGGATTGCCTTCGCGCGCCTTCACCTTGGCGAGAGCGTCCACGAGATCTTCGAGCGCGTACTCGTGCGTGAAGAGTGGGTCGAGGTCGACAAGTCCTTCCGCTATGGACCTGATCGCCGTCGGCCAGACGAGCGGTGCCAGCCACGAAAACCGTATGGTTTTGTCCCAGAGTATTGATTCGAGCACCGGCACTTTCAGGAGCGTGTCGTCGCCCGGCAGTCCGAACAGGACGATAACGGACCGTCTGCCGGTTATCGCCAACGCGGTCTCCATCGGTTTTTCGGAGCCTGTTGCGACGATAGCCCTGTCGGCCATGAGACCTCCCGTCAGGTCCGCGATAGCAGATTTCAGGTCTTCGACGTAGTACTTCGAGCTTGCGTCTTGAGGATTGAAGACAAAGTCCGCGCCAAACTGTTTCGCCGCGTCGAGTCGGTAGTCGCGTGTGCCCACCACCGCTGTCTTCCCCGCCCCGCGCGATTTGATCAGCTGCAGCATTACGAGACCGATCGGGCCCGGCCCGAAGACGACACAGAAATCGCCCGGCTGGACGTCAAGATTCTTCACGCCGTAGGTTGCGCATGCAAGCGGTTCCGCGAACGCACCCTGTTTGAACGTGACGTTGTCCGGTAGCTTGTGGACAGCAGTGTACTTGGCTTTGACATACTCGGCGAACCCGCCGTCGCACGAGACGCCCAGCACGGATTTCGTCTCGCAAAGGTTGGGCTGCCCTTTGCAGCACGTGTCGCACGCGTTGCAGAACTGGACCGGGTCCGCCGTCACCCGGTCTCCCGGCGCGAACAGACCTTGCCGCGCGGGAATCTCGCCGACCTCTTGAACCACTCCCGATAACTCGTGGCCGAGAACGAGCGGGCCCTTTCCCGATTCGGTCTCGAGCGACGAGTCGCCGAAGTAGTACGCGACGTCGGAACCGCAGATGCCAGTCGCTTTCACCTGGATGAGAACCTCGTCCGGCCCGAGGCTCGGTATATCGACCTCTTCGAGTTCCATCTTATTGGGCTCGTAGAAGATCATCGCTTTCATCTTGTCAGCCATCTCGCACACCTCCTAGATCTCGGCGAAAAGCTTGTCCACATACTGTTTACAGTCCGCGGTAACGTCCCACGCGTTGTCCCAGAAGCACAGGTCTATCGGCCACCACCCGCTCGAGTATCCGGCTGCCTCGATAGCGGGCACCACTTTGTGGAAATCGATGACCCCCTGGCCGAACGGGGCGTGCGTGCTCGTATCGTCGTCGTGCAACGTGTTGTCCGAATCAATGATGTGTACGTGGTTGATCTTGCCCGCCAACATCTCGATGAACTCGAGCACGCCGCCGTCGAGTGTTTCTTTCTCGCCGTACTGTTTTGCGCCGACGACCGCGCACATCTGCACATGACACGTGTCGAGCAGCACACCGAAATTATCTTCGCCGACGTCCTCAACCATCTTCTTGATCTCGCTCGGCTTGTTGAATATGAACCCCGGCTCGAACTCCCAGGTAACGTTCGCCCCAACATCGGCCGCTTTGCGAGCGCATTTCTTGAACGTATCGACGACACGTTGCCACGTCTCCTCGTAGTCGAGCGCGTCGGGGAACGGCGATGCCGTGACGCAATCGAGCCGGAGCATCTTGATGCCGCAGTCGGTTGCGAACTCGACTCCCTGGTCGAACGCGTCGTCGTACTGTTTGACGACAGCCGGGTCGCCCTCGGCGAACGGAAAGCCCCACAGGTCGGGCACGTAGGCCGAAACACCGAGCCCGTTGCCGGCGAGCATGTCCATCAGCTTCTGCCGGTCGGCCTTTGTCGGGTAGAGGTCGGGATGCGCGTGCGGTTTGAACCCGCCAAGTTCTATGCCGTCGAATTTCAGCTCGCCGAGCCGTTTTGCCACCTCGTCCAGCGGCACAGGCTTGCTCTCGTAAGGACCGATAGCGTACGCCCAACTCCCGATAGAGATCTTCCTATTCATGACACGCCTCCTTTCGCATGTTCCGCTCGCCGTCGATGTCTCAGTATGGTTTGACAGTCTCTCCGCTCGCCGCCGACCTCACTATAGCTGCCTCAAGCTGCAACTCACGCAACCCGTCCAGCCCGGTTACGGGCGGTTCTTGACCCGCGTTGATCGCGTCTATGAACGCGCGCATGTGCCGGCCGAACGAGAGATTGAACCCGTCACGGCCATGCAACGGTATCGGTCCGATGCTGCGCCTTTCCTTCGTCTTGTTATGTTCGAGTATAAACGGTCCGGCGAGATCCACGATTCGCGCGCCGGCTTGTTCGCCGTTAATCTCGATCGAAAACAGCGGCCTGTGCCAGCCGCGCCGTTCCGTGCCGATTATCGTGCCCACCGCACCGTTCGCAAACTTCAAAGAGATAGCCCGGTCGGGCGCTTTGGCCGAGCCGGACTCCTTTGCCGACAGTTCTTCGACCTCGCCGGCGAAATGACGCATCAGGTCCAGCGAATGGCTCCAGCATGCGAGATGCGCGCAGATATGCACATACACTATCTCGCCTAACTCGCCGGAGTCAATCGCCTGTTTCATCAGCATCACGTGGTCCAGGAACCGGTAGTTGAACCCCATACCGAAGAAGACGCCCTTCCCTTTGGCTGCGTCCACCATCTGTTGCGCCGGCTCCAGGTCGCCGGGCTCAACACGTTCCTGTCCTTTGGCAGCAAACAGCGGCTTCTCGGTGAACGTGTGGCAGCCTGCCTCGACCACCTTGAGGATGGGTTCGAGCCTGTCCATCTCGCGTGTTATACACGGACAGACGTCCGGTTTCTCTTTCTTTAGCATTTCGTCAACGCTGTTATAAGCCGGCACGCCAAACTCGTTGCCGATCTCTTCGGCGCGTTCCTTGATGAGGTCGCAGACAGCAACGAGCTCCGCACCGTCCGCAGCCACTACGCCCGGGATGTGGTGGCCCCGCGCCATACTCCCGCAACCGACAAACGCCACTCTCAACGCCACGTAACGCTCCTTTCAGACTACGACAAGACGGCCATCCTGACAGTCAACGGCAGCAGTATATCCCGACCGCTCGCACGAGTCAAGGTTTCAGGGCGTCCCGGGTCTATTATTCAATCCGAACGGGAGAGAACGCTACGCTCAAGACTCTTTCGTTTCTGCCACCAGAGCGTCGAGTTGTTCCCGGTAGTAGCGGAAGTGGTGGAAGGGAAGATAGTCACGGACAGTATCGTCGAGGTAGGGAACGTACCCGCCCTGTTCGAGCAAGGGCCGTACGGTTTGGTCCAGTACGTCGTCAATAGCTTTCGACCCTTGCATAACGGTGCGCCAATCAATCCCGCCGAAGAACCGTAGCTGAGGATCGAATTCGCGGCGCAACGCGGTGTAGGAGATGCCTGCCAAGCCGGCTTGGTTGATTGCCAGCCCGTTGATTCCCGCTTCCAGCCAGAGCGGTATCAACGGCCGCACCTGGCCTGAGCTCCACACGAACCGGAAGGCTACCCCGTGATGCTCCAACCGTTCAACGACGCGCCGCAACGCAGGCAGGGCGAAGCGGGCGTATGTATCCGGCGATACGACCGGCCTCTTGTTCGAGGCTATCGGCTCGTAGAGTACCGCCAGGTCCACCTCGACATCGGCCAGTACGCGGTCCAGCAACCCTTCAAGGTACCCGGCGTAATGATCCATTGCAGCCTCCACCAACGCCGGTCGGTCGCAGAGCGCCGCAATCGCCATGTAAAACGATCTCCAGTCGCCGATACCGATTACCTGGAAAAAACCCTCGTTCCATGGGGCAATCGAAAGAGCGAAGTCGCGTGTGCGCCACTCTGGAAGGCGGTTCTGCCAGTCTTCGGGGAGCCGGTCCGCCCTGCCGGCATCATAGGCTCCACGAAACGACTCGAGGTCGGCTTCGGTTTCGACTACAGCCTTCTCCTCGGGATTCCGTCGCCATTGCACCGGCAGGTCTTCGCGCCGGTCGAGTCCGAAATACTCCTCAGGGGAGAGATCGTCCAGACCGCCCTGGGCCGTCCACGCCCGGATCACCTCGTCCGAGAACTGGTTCTCGTAACGCGGTGGCGGCACATCCTTTGAGAACGACAACGTGTGGCGAAGTTGAAGACGTGAGTTCACAAGTACGTATCCCTCCTTAATCCCTGATCTGTTCGACGGGCTCAGCCTCAAGTTAGCAGCACACCCGAGCTTTGTCAAGTCTGACAGTCCAATTCCTACATTGGGCAGACACGCAGGTCTACGCCCACTTCATCGTGCAACTGAAGGATCGCGATGGCGGCAGCTTGACTTCATCGGCTCGGTTCCGCTAGACTTCTGCCAATCGGGGATCCTTGTGATCTAGGTGTTGTGGTCTCCGTAAGGGCAAGCGGTAGACGTGAGTGGATAAGGTTATGGCGATAGAGGGATATGTAGACTACCAGAGGCGCGAGTACTGCAAGGATATCGAGTGTCCGGTGCAACTGCTGCTGGATAGACAGCAACCGGATTCTGACGGGTACGAAAACGTGCGGCGGATATGCAAGACGAAATGCATACACACGACGTACGAGTTCCATCACTGGCTGATAGAGAAGGGATATCTGGTCGTCAGGCCCGAGAACTAGGACGACAAAGGAGGTAGTTCGAATGGAGTGGGGAATGCAGAACCGAATGGCACAGATGATCAAATCGGACGGACGGTGCTTTTTCCTGCCGATTGACCACGGCTATTTTCAGGGGCCGACAACGTGCCTCGAGAAACCCGGCGAGACCATCAAACCGCTTCTCCGGTATGCCGACGCGCTGTTCGTGACACGCGGCGTGCTGCGCAACTGCGTGGATGCGGCAAAGAGCGTGCCGATCATTCTGAGGGTGTCCGGCTGCACGAGCATGGTCGGGGAAACGCTGACGAACGAAACGATCACCACGTCGATAGAAGAGATCATCCGGCTCAACGCATCTGCGGTCGGCGTTTCAGTGTTCATCGGCAGCGAGCACGAGCACCAGACGTTGAACAACCTCACAGAACTGGTCAACGACTGCGAGGATTACGGTATTCCGGTGATGGCGGTCACGGCGGTCGGTCGGGAGTTGGAGAAACGCGACGCCCGGTATCTTGGCCTGTGCTGTCGAATCTGTGCTGAGCTTGGCGCGCGCGTCGTGAAGACTTACTGGTGCGAGGATTTCGACAAGGTCGTCGAAGGCTGCCCGGCTCCCGTAGTGATAGCGGGCGGCCCGATATGCGAGACGGAACTTGAGGTGATGGAATTCGTCTACGACGGGATCCAGAAAGGCGCCATCGGCATCAACCTCGGCAGAAACGTCTGGAAACACTCGCATCCCGTGCCAATGATGAGAGCACTGCGTGCGGTCGTCCACAAGAACGCGACGCCGAAAGAGGCGCTCGATATATACAACGAGCTGAAGAACTCCGGGAAGTAACGTAAGTAGGGGGTTCCGATCACAACTTCCAGGAACCGCGCGAATTCGTCGTTTCGATTCGGGGTCTGGGTTCGATGCTAAGTAAACACCTTACTCGAACAAATCGAGTGCAGGAAAGCCGACGCTGATGTCCTGAACACTCGAGAGAGAGGCTGAGTATGATAACCGAGCACGATAGGGCTGTCATACTGCGGTGTGCCAAAGGGTATGGGGCTTCGTCTATCTTGCTTTTTGGCTCATCGATTGGCGCAGAGGGCGAACCGAGTGATATAGACCTCGGAGTGGATGGCGTCCGGCCCGAGTTGTTCTTCAAGTTCTACGCGGATCTTATTAAGTATCTCTCCAAACCGGTTGATCTCGTTGATCTGTCCAAGAAGTCGTCTTTCAACGAACTCATCAGAGAGAACGGTATACAGATCTATGGGTGACTTGGGGAGATACGTCGAGGCGCAAAAGGAGAACGTCCAGAGAACACTGTCCGACCTCGGCGAAGCGATGCGCAGAGAAGAGAAGTCGGTGATCGAGTTAGCAGCTCTCGCCACGTTTCTCCTCAATATATACAACGGTGTCGAGAACATCCTGAAGCAAAGCCTCAAAGCCTTAAACGCTGAGGTTCCCAAGTCTGGAACGTGGCACAAGAACTTGCTGGAACTGTCCGTGTCACGACAGATCATACCGGAGGAGGTTGCCGATAAGCTTCGGGAGTATCTTGCTTTCCGACATTTCTTTGTTCATGGATACGGATTCATGCTCGACGAAACCCAGTTGTGCAAGTTGGCCAACGAAATTGAGGCAACGTGGTCGCAGTTTCTATCGGCAGTAGACGCGTTCATACAATCGCAAGGTGACAAGTAGGAATTCAAGCATGTCGTTCTGGTTGGATACCGCGATTCATGACCACGTTTGTCAAGGTTTGTCGAGTGACCATGCTATGGTAAAAAGGTCACTTTTCCTGTTTATGGTCCTGGATCGGAGGTGAAAGGCAAATACGATGCGCGTGGCGATGTACTATAGCAACAGTGATGTGCGGCTCGAGGAGATGCCGACGCCGCAGATCGGTCCCGGCGAGATTCTCGTCAAGGTAATGGCGAGCGGGATATGCGGCAGCGATGTGATGGAATGGTATCGCATCAAGAAAGCGCCGATCGTGCTCGGCCACGAGATCACCGGCGAGATCGTCGACGTGGGCAACGGCGTCAAGCGGTTCAGTACGGGCGACAGAGTGTTCGTGTCGCATCACGTTCCGTGCAACACGTGCCGGTACTGTTTACGCGGAAACCACACCGTCTGCGAGACGCTGCACACGACGAACTTCGACCCGGGCGGGTTTGCAGAGTACCTACGGATACCGAAGATCAACGTTGACCGCGGCACGTTCATATTGCCGGACGAAATGTCGTATGAAGAAGGGGCGTTTATCGAGCCGCTCGCGTGCGTCATACGCGGCCAGAGGGTTGCGGGCTTCCAGCCGGGTCAAACCGTGCTCGTGCTCGGAAGCGGCATCTCCGGGATGCTCCACATACTGCTCGCCCGCGCCCTGGGTGCAGGACGAATAATCGCGACGGACGTGAGCGAGTACCGTCTGCAGAAAGCGCAGGAACTTGGTGCGGATGCGGTGATTGATGCAACTGAAGACGTGCCGGCACGAGTCCGCGAACTCAACGACGGCCACCCCGCCGACCTCGTTATCGTCTGTACTGGAGCGTTTTCCGCGTTCACCCAGTCGTTGGACTCGGTGGACAGGGGCGGCACGGTTCTCTGTTTCGCCACCACCGAGCCGGGCGTCGATCTTCCGGTTCCGATTAACGATTTCTGGCGTAATTCCATTACCGTACTGCCCTCGTACGCCAACAGCCCGTATGATGCCGCGGTGGCGATAGACCTGATCCGAGCCGGCCGCGTGCGTGTCCAGGAGATGATCACCCACAGGTTGCGTCTCGCGGAGGCAGGTCTCGGGTTCAAGCTGGTTGCCGAAGCGAAAGAATCTCTCAAGGTGATCATCGAACCGCAGAGGTAAGGATAGCAGCGTCCCCGTGTCGTATACTAGAGGGCATTAAGGTTGACATGCGGTATATGCTGATGTATAATTACTGCATGAAAATAGCAAGCGGAGAAGTGCGACAGCGGGCCATCGCGGCTTACGAGACCGGACAGGGTACTCAGGCGCAGGTGGCGAGACTCTACGGCATTGACATCTCGACGTTCCAACGGTGGCTGAAGCGTTACCGTGAGAGCGGGCGCGCGGAACCGTTGCCACGCGGTCATAATCCCCCTGCGCTGGATGAGGCAAAGATGCAGCAGCTCGACGCGTTAGTCCAGCGCAGCCCGGATGCCACGCTTGCGCAGTTGCGCGAGATGTTGGGGGTGGGTTGCAGCGCGGTGGCGATTCACAACGCGCTGAAGCGACTGGGGTATCGGTATAAAAAAAACGCTACGGGCCAGCGAACGAGAACGCGCCGATGTCCAACAGCTTCGTGACACGTGGGTTGCTCAACACGCGGACGTTGACCTGCGACGGGTGGTATTCGTCGATGAATCGGGAGCGAAGACGAACATGACGCGTCTGCGAGGACGTGCGCTACACGGGAGGCGTGTTTTGGACAGCGCGCCACATGGCCACTGGCATACGACGACGATGATAGGCTCGATCCGTCTTGACGGCACCAGCGTGTGCATGGCTGTTGAAGGTGCAACGGATACGGAGGTGTTCCGCGAATACGTGCGGCGTGTACTGGCCCCGGCGTTACGTCCTGGCGACATCGTTGTGCTCGACAATCTCGCGGCGCACAAAGACGCGCAGGCAGAGGCTTTGATCGAGGCTGCCCACGCGGAGCTTCGTTTCTTGCCGCCCTACAGTCCGGACCTCAACCCCATCGAAAAGATGTGGAGCAAGGTCAAGGCATTCCTTCGCGCTGCCAAGGCGCGCACGCAGGAAGAGTTGTATGCCGCGATCGGCGCGGCGCTAAGAACAGTTACCCCACAGGATGCGGAGGGCTGGTTCAGATCATGCGGCTATGCCGCAGCTCAACACTAAAATGCTCTAGTGCCGAGCCAAAAAGCCATTGCAGTCGAGTGCGACAAGTCTTTTCGGAACGTATTCTGCGGCTGAACGATAACTTGTCGTTATTGTTTCGACGATTCCGCATTATGCTTGATATTTCGGTGGGGGTGTGCTACAATTCATTTCTGGAAGGGGGAACCCTCGAGGGATGATGACGTATGTGTAGTAGGCAAGAGAGGGTGAGCTAATGAGTCTGAAAGATACGGTTGTCGTCGTAGATGACGATGAGCTGGTTCGAGTTGGGTTTTGCGAAGTCATCGAGGACGAGGGATACAGAGCGATACCATTGGCAAGTGGGGAGGGTCTGGACGAGCTGTTGTGCAAGAACGACGTATCGCTGGTACTGGTAGATCTACGAATGGCCGGCATGACCGGTCTGGACATTCTGCGTGATATCAAGGAGAAGCATCCCCGCACTGTGGTAGTTATTGTTACAGCGTACGCGTCGCTGGAGAGTGCGGTAGATGCGTTGAGACAAGGTGCCTACGATTATCTTCTCAAACCCTGCAGCAACGCGGATCTTATTTCAACGGTACGCCGAGCCCTGTATGCTCGACGCGCGGGTGCTGCAGAGATGGAGGAACTCCGGCTTCAATCGATCCGCGAAGTCTCGGCAATGCTGAACCACGAGTTCGAACGGCCCCTTAGCGGTATCCGGCTTTATAGTGACCTGCTGCTGGAGAGAAGCCGCAAGGAAATGGACGATGATCTGCGTACTATAGCGGAAACGCTTCTGCACTGTTCGGCGTTGATCGAAGATGTATTGAGAAAGCTCTCGTCAATAGTCAAACCCGTTGTGGCCACTCCGGTAACCGGAGAACGGAAGCCGATGCTCGACATTCGCGCGTCTCGCAGTAATGACAACCTGCTGCATTAGGCCAGCCCCGGCGGTTTTGCCATCGAGGTCCCTGACGGCGTAGGATTCAGCCGGCAGACTTCTCTATCCGGCCGGAGCAAACAGCACAACCCGCACGCAGTTTTCCTTCTTCCCCCGTTCGTAAGAGATCAGCAGGTCTTTTGCAGCATTGCGGTCGATGTCGGCAACGGAACAGTTGCCATAGGCTTCAACACTGACTTCGAAATCCGGGTCCCCCGAGAACAGTCGCCCTTTCTCTCCAAGAAAGACTGCAACGGTATCCTTGCCCGTCGCAAACGCGAAATCAAGCAGCCCGTCTCCATCGAAATCTCCCCCGGCGCGTATTGGTTGTTCCCTGGCTTCAGGCACATCGAAGGAGAGCTTGGTCGAGAGTGAGGGTTTCTCGGCATAGGTCCCGTCGGGCTGCACCAACCGCGCCTCGATCTCAAATGATACCTTGTGGCGTAGAAGATAGTTGAGGAAGAACGACACGCCCAGGTTGATTCGTGCGAGCACGAGATCCTTGCTGCCGTTAGCATCCACATCCAGGAAGAAGGGCAGTGTCGCGCCGCCCCGGTCGGCGAAGACATGGTCAGGCTTGGCGGGAAACTCGGGCCCGGATTTGCCGAGAAATATCGAGACCTCGCTGGCGACTTTCGAGATGCTCGTTCCGGAAAGCTGATGGTAGAAGAGGTCCATATTCCCGTCACCATTGAAATCCTCCGCGTTGTAGAAAACCATCCATTCCTCATGGAACTCGAGAGGCACATCAAAGGTGTAGGTGTGCAAGGGGAACGTGCCGTTACTCGTGCCAGAGGCAGCCGCCACTTGACGCTTGGATGCGAGCAGAATGTCGTCCACTCCGTCTCCGTCGAGGTCGTGGAGAACCAACCGGGGCAGGCTGAACCGCACGGTTGTGCTGTCAAGGGTGGCGTCAACAACAACGCCGCTTTCTATGTCCACCTCGACCACCGTCGTCGGGGACGACGGGAATCCGGTCTGGTCCTGTAGAAACACCGCGTACCCCCTGGCGTTGGGGAGAATGAGATCCTTGAGCCCGTCGTCATTGAGGTCGGCGAAGAGACTGCGCACAACCGGGTCAATCGTCGAGTCGGGGACGAGCGTCTCCCTGGTCTTCAAAGTCGTCGACAGGCCAAATTGCCCGGTCGTGTCGTCCCAGTGGTAGAACTGCACAAGTTGGCTGCGACATGCGACGATCTCTGTCAAGCCGTCGCCATCCAAATCGTCGATGCCAATGATAGCGGTTTCGGCGTCGAGTGGCAGCACAGCATCGGGCTTCGGGTTGTATCGGTAGCTCGTAGAGGCAACGAATGCCGCCACGTACTTTGTCAGGTCCGCATCTCCCTTGGTGTAAAACACCAGTACGTCCTTGCGGTCATCACCGTTCACGTCGGCCGCAGCGCACCCGCATACCGCACCTTCGACTTTGAGCGTCTCGATCTTGTGCGTGGGTATGGTCTTGCAATACGAAGCCCGAGCCAAGCCCGCCCATGCGATCAGGGTGATCATCCAGCGCCCAACGATCTTGACAGCGAACCGGTGCCTTCGACCGGATCCTCTTGACAGTCTAACCAGAGAAGCTACCATTCCGTTACTCCATCGTACGGCGTCCGTCGACGGGCCCACCCGCAACAACACTCATCCTCAGTCATGCCAGGTCACTGACCCACGTACCCCAACGCCTTGAGCTTGCGCAACACAGCGGGATCGACACCGACACCTTCCGCCTCTGGATGGCGTGACAACCACTCGTCGCGCACTCGTTCACCGTTCTTGACGTACTCTTCTATCTCCGCTTCGAGTTCCCTGGCTTTCTCAGGGCTCTCGGCCGTAATATCATGTATCTCGTAGGGATCGGAAGCAAGGTCAAACAGACTGCTGTCCAGTCCGGGAGGGTTGAGAAGCTTCATGTTCTTTGTTCGGACAGAGATGAAGAGTTCGTCGATAAGTAATTCGCTGAAGTGGTGCTGTCTGTCCGGGGCGGAAACGGACCGGTCACCCGAGATTACCTTGGCTAGACTTATTCCCTGCGCTTCCGCAGGCGTATCCAACCCACAGATTCCCAGGATTGTCGGCATAAGATCGAGCAGCGACACCTGACCGGGAATGACTTGTCCGGGCGGCACAACCCCCGGCATCCAAAACACCAACGGTACGAGCACCACCCCGTCGTTGAGTATAAATCCGTGACCTATGTATCCGTGTTCATTGAACTCCTCGCCGTGGTCGGCCGTGATGATGACGAGCGTGTTTCCGTCCAGACCAAGCTCGGTCAGTTTGTCCATCAGCCGACCGATATATCTGTCTGTGAAACGTATCTCGCCATCATAGAGCGTTTCCTTGACCCGTCCCTCGTCGGCTTGTGCTTGCGAAATCTTTCCCGCGTCGACCTGCGCGTTTCGCGCGAGCTCAGCAAGCTCGGCCGGCTCAGTATCGTCGAAGACAGCGTTGTAAGGTGCAGGCGGCGTATAGGGCCCGTGAACCTGGTACGTGTGAATGAAAAGAAAAAACGGGAACGGGTGGTACTCTTCGAGCCATCGAAACGCGCGAGCAAACGTCTTGGTGCAATAGCCCAGCGTCGACGTTATGTCCTTGGGAGAGCCGAAACCGTCAAAGTACGAGCGGAACCCGTCGTCGAAACCGAATATCGAGTCCACAAAGACGTCCTCTGTGAATGCAGCGGTGACGTAGCCTGCTTCCGCAAACACCTCTGCAAGCGTCGTCCTGGCGGGATGGAGCCGCGAGCCCGGTTTCTGGTATATCCCGTGGACGATCGGCGGCAGCGACGTGAACATCGACATGTGGGACGGTGTCGTGTAGGGCGCCGTACATACCACCTCCTCGAACCTGGTTCCCTCGCCCGCTACACGGTCGATGTTCGGGCTTGTGTGGCGCACGTAGCCGTAACAGCCGACGTGACGGGCAGAAAGCGTGTCGATGGACACGAGGATGACATTCGCGGGCGAGCTCGTGCGGCGCGGTGTGTCAACATGGGGAACCGCCCAGACGGCCCTCAGCGGGCGGGTGAGACCTTTCGGTCCGTAAAACCATAGTTTCCGCAACGTCGCTGTCACGGTCGAAAGGAAGCCGTCGCCTCCGCCGGCAAGACTTGTCCGGAAGACGACGTCTATCTTCTGGCCGGCGTACTGCGATAGGTCCAATGTCCCGTTTGTCCATTCAGAAGACCGCGGCGGCAACTCGTGAACAAAAGCATCCTCGGACAGCCCGGATTCATCCGCGATAGAAACCGAGAATCGCACGTTCCGGTCCAGTGCCTTGTCGAGTGTTCCAAACGCGAAGTGGAGCCTCGCGTTCTTATCAGTTTCGAAGGTGAATACAGCCTCGTTGGGTACCGGGACTACTATCGCCTTGCGGACCTCGAGACCGATCTTGGCGCTGTTGTGTCGCAGCATGGGCAACTCCGCTTCCAGCGCCATCGAGATGGTGTACGCTTTCGCCGCGAGAAACGCGACGAGCGCCATCGCGCAGACGTTCAGCGGCACCGACCGCCATCGCGATCGGGCGGCGTCCGGACGACGTCGGCGCAGCAACCGAACAAAAGAAATCAGGTAGCAGAGCCCGGTCAAGAGGGTCACAGGCGGCAACAGTTTTCTGCCAAGCATGGGTATCGGCGTCAGGCTGGGCGGGAGAATACCTTTCGCTATCAGGAACCCGGTGAACCCTAGCAGATACAAGTACAGCAACAGTATCGGCAACGATGCGTACGCGTGGCTGCACAACGAGTCGCGAGAGTCGGTCCGGGTGAGAATGCTGATGAACGCAGAGTAGGCCCGCCAGCCAAACCAGAATGTGAGGATAGTCCCGAAAAAGGCAAATGGAAACCGGGGGCTGATGAGCCGTGCCTCGACATTGTTCTTGACGAGCACGCCGCAGAGAAACACCCCTGCTGCGGAACCACAGAAAAGCGCGGTACTATTGTACGCGACCGGTGTCTTCAACAGTTTCCGTAAGGAAGATGCCATCAGAACCTTCAGCCACTCTCGGTCATTACTTGTTCGGATGCTTTCCGGCCGGCCCTCGTCACGGAGACCCGCCCGACGGGAACGCAATGCACCGGCCCTGCATGTCTCTGTGTACGATCTTCTGTAAATCCGCTCTGTCGATCTGGCCTTTGCTTTCCTGGTACCGCCAAGAGACGTTGATCGCCAGCGGAGCTGCAAATGACAACAACTGGTAAAGATTGATGCAGCCGTCCATTCCGCCAAACAGGTTTCTGATACGCCGGTAAAACCCCTTGGCGATCTTTGTACCGACAAGTTTTTCGACTGCCGGCTCTATGCAGTGGCACATCTCACTGGGCACCCGTTCCATGCTAACAGCGGCCGACTCTATACAATACTCCGGCAGCGATATATCCAGAGAGAGTGTTATGTCGTGGTACGCGTCCTGGACCGATGCTCTTAGGCCGAGACGGTCTTCGCCAACTTCGGTAAACTTTATGTCAATCTGCCTATGAAACAGGTCTGTCACATGCAAGCTTCCCTTTAACCTGGCGGACGATTGCCGGCAAGATCTCGGTTGACGACCCCTGCAGAAAACAATCGGATATCCGATTGGTCAGGTCGGTGTGTTCGAGATTGATCTCGGCGACAAACGCGCCGTTTCTTTTCGCAATTCGCGGTATATCTGCCGCCGGATAGACGTACGCAAACGTGCCGATCGCGAGACATATCTCGCAGTCGGCCGCCTCGGTTTCCGCTCTCACGCGAGCTTCAGGCGGGATCAGTTCCCCAAAGAACACCACATCGGGTTTCAGCACCATATCGCACGAGCACTGCGGCGGGAACACGTCCGCATCGATCTGGTCGCGGTCGTACTTCTTCCCGCAGCGGATACAGGCCAGCCGTTCGCCGTTGCCGTGGAACTCTATCACGTTGCGGCTGCCCGCTCGCTGGTGAAGCGAGTCGACGTTCTGGGTGACGAGCGCGCTCAACCGCCCCATGCGCTCAAGCTCAGCCAGAGCGATATGACCGGCGTTGGGGCTTGCTCTTGTTATGAGATCGTGCATCTCTGCGAGCATTGTCCATACGCGCGCCGGATTCGAAACAAACGCGTCGATAGTGGCGTACTCGTTCGGGTCGTATTTCGTCCACAACCCCTGCGCTCCACGGAATGCGGGAATGCCGCTGTCAACCGATATGCCCGCACCCGTGAGAGCCATCACGCGGCTTGACGACGCTATGCGGTCCGCCACGTCCATGATGGCGGCTTCGAGCTGATTGTCCATACGGGTTCAGCCTTTCTCCGGGGCCGTAACATCGAGAGAAGCAACGATCTCGGTGAGCTTGGCCAAACAGAAACGGCTCGCGCCTTCGGCTCCTTTCGAGAACTCCTCTCCGCCCGGGAGGTTCAACTCTTCTTCTGTGAGCTTGTCGGGACGGATATGGGTCTCGAGCGAGACGTACCCTTCGTACCGGTCATCGACAAGCGCCTGCAACTGGCCCGGAATGTCTACTATACCGGCACCCAGTGCCACGCATTCCGGTTCGTCGCTCTGCGGGTCGCGCCGCGCGTCTTTCAGGTGAACGTGTACGAAATTCCCGCGCACGTTCTCGTAGCCGTCAGGGAACGGTACCTCCACTTCGGGGTCATAGACAACATTGGCCGGGTCCCAGGTGATCCGGACGCGGTCGGTCCCCAGCTTCTCGACGAACGTGGCAACATGGCCGCCCGTGCCAAGAAAGGTGCTCGCCTCGTTTTCGAGCCCCAACGTCGCGCCGGCGGATTCCAGTATGGGCACAACGTCCTCGTAGCGACGCAGCATCTCGTCCCACGGCTTGTCGGTGCTGCCGTTCCGCCAGAACGCAAACCCGCGTATCAACCGGCAGTCCCAGCGGCGGCCGATATCGATACACCGGCGCAAGATGTCGAGATGCTCGGCCACGGCCTTATCGGAGTCTATCGGGCACTTGAAGAACGGCGATGCGACACTGCATATCTTCAACCCGGCGTCGCTGACCGCGCGAGCGATCCGGTCCACCTCGGAGTCAGTAAGCTTTTCGACGCCTTTGTCCCACACGCTGCGTATCTCGAGCGCGGCTAGACCGTACTCTTTGGCGACGACTATTGCGCGATCGATCTCCTGCGAGACTTCGTCGTTGAATATCGCCAGTTTGAACATTACACAGTCCTCAGCTCAATCCTGGAGAGGCAGGGAGACCTTCTTCCCGGTCTCTCCCGACCGATATGCCGCCATCGTGACCTCGAGCGCCTTGTACCCGTCGTAACCCGTAATCGGCGGTTCGCCGTTGGTCTCGACCATCGTGATGAAATCGGATATGAGCCCCATATCCATGTCATCACCCCAGTTGACCCACGTGGCGTGTGTCTCTTCCATGCTGTAGAGCGTCATCTTCTGGTTGAACGCATCAACATAGACGACACCCTTGTCGCCGAGAACCTCCATCGTGACGTCGCCCCAGGTCGGATAGCACGGGAGCCGCGACCAGCTTGGATCGTGGGAGACGATCACGCCGCCTTCGTACTCGATGTTCAACATGCCGCAGTCTTCGGTGTCGATGTCGTCATAGAACCGGCGGTCGATCTCGGCGTAGAGGCTTACCGCCTCGATGCCGAATATCCAGCGGATGAGGTCGGCGACATGGACGGTGTGGTCCATTACCGCACCGCCGCCCGAAAGCGCCTTGACGGGAAAGAACCCGCCGGGCATCGAGCCGTGGTTTGTCGTTCGAACGGCGAGCACTTTGCCGAACTTACCGTCGTTGACCATCTCCTTGACACGGATCAAAGAGGGCGCGTACCGGCACGGGAACGCTATCATCAACCGGACGCCGTTCTCCTGCGCGGTATCTATCATCTTCTTCGCGTCTTCGAGGGTGGTCGCTATCGGTTTTTCGCAGAGAATGTGTTTGTCGGCGTTCGCGGCGGCAACAGCCATCCCGCAGTGTTTTGCGTTCTCCGAACAAATGACCACAGCGTCTATCGGCTGCGCAAGAAGTTTGTCCTGGTCGGCGAAATAGTCGGTGCCGAGCGACTCGGCCATCTGCTTACCGCGTTCCTCGTCCTCGTCGAAGACGCCGCAGATGGTTGCGCCGGGATGCTCTTTCAGGCAGGCCGCGTAGCTGTGCTGGTGCAGATGCGCGAAACTCATCAATCCAACGTTAACCATCGTACCCTCCTCACAGCTCGACCGGCTCGCCCGAGTCGACGGATTCGAGCGCAGCCAAGGCTATCTTCATCGCTTCCAGCGCGTCCTGTGCCGAGACTCTCGGTTCGCGATCATCTTTCAACCACGCAACAAGATCTTCCCATTCGAGCCGGAACGGCGTCTTCAGTGTTGGGAGTTCCGGCACGGCAACGCCGCCGCCCGGCGCGTCGGTATCGTGAAGCTCGGTCCGGATCGGCGCCGCATCGTCGCTGCTGCCGTAGAGCAACCCTTTGCTGCCCGCGACCTCGTACTCGGTGCGGAAGTTGCCCGGATACGCCCAGGAGCCCGTCACATGGGCTATCACGCCGTTCTGGAACTTTATGCAGACAAGCGCGTAGTCCAGCTCCTTGATCCCGTGATGCTCGATGTTTTGTGCGAACACCCGTTTGGCGTCGCCAAAACACCAGCGAAGCCAGTCTATATCGTGGATCAGCATGTCGAGGATAAGCGTGCCGCTCTTCTCGCGCTCGTTGTACCAGGATTTGCCGCCGAACGGCGCCGGACCGCCTCGCAGCAGCCGGACAACCCCGACTCGGCCAACCGCTCCCGCATCGATCTGTTCTTTCAGCTTGACGTACTCGTGAAAGTACCGAACCACCTGGCCGATGAAGAGACGCCCGCCCGCTTTGTCGACCGCGTCGAGTATCTCCCGGCCCTGTTCGAGCGTGAGCGCCAGCGGTTTCTCGGCGAAGATGTTCTTGCCGGCCTTCGCAGCGGCAAGGATCAGGTCACGGTGGCCCGGCGTCGGTACGCATACCGCAACGATGTCTATCGCGTCATCGTCGAGCACGTCCTCGACTTTCGCCGTTGCCTTCGCTCCTACCCTCGACGCAAGCGCCTCGGCTTTCTCCAACTCGAGGTCCGCAACCGTCGATACCGTCAGGTCAGGTATCTCGACGCAACAATCCGCGTGCATGTTGCCCATAGTTCCCGCACCTATGATTCCTACATTCAACTTGCCAACCCTCCTTTTGTTCTTATAGACAACATCTTAGGCAACTGCTCCTTGTTCAGTCCCTAGTAGCTAGTTGCTAGTTGCTAGTATCAAGTGAACGGATCAGACCGTTTATCAAGCGGCCAACCTCGTCCACGAGTTCGCAGAGCCTCTGGATCCCGTCTTTGCTCACTATCTCCAAATTCCTGGCAATCAGGACCTGGGTTTCGACTTCAAACAACGGCCCGCGTGCGTGGCCAAGAAACTGTTTGAATTCGCCAACCGATACCCGTCCTTGTCCTTCGGCAATGTTGCTCGGAACGGAGACAGCCGCCCGGCGCACCTGGGATATGAGTCCAAACCTCTCGTGCTTCGGAAAGCGCTCCGTAACTCGATACACCTCTGTCACCAGATCCATCGCTCTCTGCCACACTACCAGTTCCTTATAGTGTCTCGCCAAGACCAGGTTGTCTCCTAACCAGCAACTAGCAACTATGAGCGACCCATGTTTCACATGGTCGCGATCGATTCCAGGCTAGTCAACGTGTGGCGCAGCATCGCCTCCTTGTCGTGTGTGTAGGCTGACAGCTCGGCTATCAGCGGGCCGTCGTACCCGATATCGCGGAACGCTTTCATTACTTCCGGCCAGTTGACGTCGCCTTCGAGCAAACCGACGAACGAGCCCATCCCCATCGTGTGCCACTTGAAATCTTTCACGTGAACCCGTTTGATGCGGTCCCCGAGGATGGGTATCCAGTGTTCGGGCATGCCGAACGCAAGCACGTTCCCGACGTCGAAATACGCGGCCACGTACTCGCTCCCTACCTTGTCGATGAAATCGCGCATCTCGAGCGGGCTCATCAACATGCCGTTCCAGACGTTCTCGACGCCGATCGTGACCTTGTGCTTCTCTGCGTCGGCCGCAAGCTCTTTCATAGCCTCGAGCGCTCGGTCGTACGCGAGGTCGTAAGGGACTACTTCCGCGCTCGAGTCCCACGGTATATGGACCGCGCCGGGCACGACCAGCACCGCGTCAACGCCAAGCCAGGACGCTATATCGAGCTGGTTCCTGCAGACCGCGCGGGCTTTTTCCCGCACCTCGCCGTCGTTGCTCGTCAACGAATA
This sequence comes from uncultured bacterium, assembly GCA_964524145.1. Lineage (GTDB taxonomy): Bacteria > Hydrogenedentota. The sequence continues at coordinate 27,228 of CAZGCA010000028.1, forward strand.
CTTCCAGTACAGGCCGGACGCGAAACTCGTGATGGCTATACCCGTCTCGTCAGCGAACTGCACAATAGACTCGATCTCGTCCCTCGACGATTCGAGCGACGTCTCGCCCGTCTCGTTCTGGGCAAGCTCTATCGCCTCGTACCCGATATCTTTCGCTGTCCGGATAGCGTCCCTGACGCTCGTACCCGCTGCAAACCCCCAGATGCTGATACCCTTTTTCATATGCTCGTCTCCACGCCGCATATTCTCAATCACTAACCGTTAAGGCATTATATTTCCGGCGCTGAAACGATGTCAAGCGATGATGAGTCTGGAGTCTTCAGTCTGTAGTCTGGAGTCTGTAGTCCGCAGCCCCGTTCGTGGTCCCACCTTCAGGCGGTGGCATCAAACGGACGTGCCTCTCCTTCTCATTCTGGCAATGCAAGAGCCATTGCAGGGGATGACGATGGTGATCCGCGTCAGAGCACTGTAACTGCAACCGGATAGCCCTTGACTCCATCTAATTGCCTGCGGAGCTTAGCTCGATGCGCAATCGAGACTCTGATCATCTTCACCGACAACTGTGATCCTCCGCCTGCCTGGAGACGAACTCGACGTGCCGACAGCCTGCCTCGCCTGACTTGGGAAGTATTTGTCAAAGGTCTATCCCAGTCTTGAAGGACGTCGCTCACTCTCAGTAGGCCGACAAGAGGACTGTCGCTGGACAGTGCAACAAGGGCATCCCGCTCAGGGCTCGTGAGTAGTGCTGACGTATGATCTATATTGTGATAGGCAATCGCCGCTGCTGCCGCCGCGAGGGAATTCTTCAGAAAGGCGGGATCCCAGCTTACACCTTTTGGCCACGGCGTACCCGGAATGCTGTAGTAATGACATAACATATCGGCCAGCTTGTATATCAGCAGTGCTCCGAGAATCCCATGATCCTCTGCATCTGCATAGCATGTCCGGAGTTTCGCTCGGTAGGAAAGTAAGGCAAAGGGTCTTTTCGGAAGGGATTTCTCTATCAGATCAACAGCAGTAGTACCAGAGAAGCTCAGGTTGTTCAGTTCAGCAAAGTAGTTGGCAGGATTAAGGTGGACGACTGGCGGACACCCACCCGCCCTTGGAAGTGTGTCCATCACAGCATTTGCAGATTCCAGGAAACGGTCCAGTTGAGACACATGGCTTGACCCAGCGAAGAGCCGAAACGGATATGCAAGATCATGCAGAAGGGACGCGAGTCTCCATCTAAAGGAGAACTCCGTTTCCTTTGTGCCACCTGAAAGGCAAGAAGAAGACTTGGGCGGCGCAGATGCTACACTTGTCGATCCCAGGATGTCATTGTGTATCGCCTTCCGAAGTGGGGGAAACGATCCATACATATAAAGCCCAAGGCAATATACAAGACACGAATGGACAACGTGGTCTCGATGCCAGGGGGCGGTACCCAGAGGAGTGCTCTCGATGCGAGCGAGTTCCTTGAGCAAGGGACTGTAGGCGTGCAGTTTTGTATGAATACTCATCAATTTGTCGAACAAAGGAAAAGCGCGTGATGGTGTGGCACATCGAAGAAAGAGGCAGGTTTTCTTAAAAAGCTCCTTTAGGTGTTCTTCCTCGAGGTCATAGGTTTTTGCGATTGGGGCATGATTCTTCGAGCGTGAATCCAGAAGTGCGGTGGCAAGTTGCCTATTGACGCCGGTTGGCCTCGCTGAGAAGAAACAACGGACGCGTTGGGCTACCGAACAAACAAACATGCTCATGTACGCCTCCCTTCCGTAGTTTGGGTGTCGATTGTTGAATAGCCATCTGTGAAAAGCTTCCAGCTAGCCGCAGCCTAATCGCTCCTCATGAGGCCCCGTGGGATAATGCAAAAGTTCCCGTCATCTGGCCACCTTTGCTCGTTTCCACGCTGCGTGCTCTCGCTTATTAACCGCTCAGGCATTATATTTCCGCTGCTAAAACGATGTGAAGCGAGGATGGGTCTGGCTGGAGTCTGTAGACCGAAGTCCCGTTTGTAGTTCCGCCTTCATGCGGCAGGATCAGCAATCCTTCCCCAGGCCGTCGTTCCCACGAACACGGGAATCCCGACAAAACGATGCCGTGCGGTCTCCGTTCCTTCCAAACGACCCTCAAACGAGTTTGAGGGTGCTACCCCTGGTGTCCACAAGATGGCTACAGATCGTTTTCGCCGATTTCAAACATGCGCTCCAGATAGAACTCGATGAATGCCCCCGCGTTCGCCGAAGTTGGCCGACTTTTCGGCCTATTCAAGAACATATCAAGGACTAGGTTGAAGATATCTTCTTCGACTGGCGGACAACGCAAACCGAGTGCAAACAGTTTTCCTGTTATGCTATCACGATTTCTCCGCACGCTCATGATCTCAAAAACGTGATGCGGGCTGGGCAGGATCCTGCCGGTAAACAGCTCGAACAAAGTAATGCCAAGCGGAAACATGTCAGACCGAACCGTCACATCCTTCGGTCTGATGGCCTGTTCGGGTGACATGTACTTGAAAGTACCCAAGCCCCGCTGATGGGAGGCCGTAAGAGTCCCGGAGGCAGCCGCAGCCAGAAAATCCCCCCACTTGGTGACGCCGAAATCGCCCAGCTTTACGACTGCTGGCTGAGAACCCACTGCTGTTGAAGACAGGAATATGTTTGCGGGCTTAACATCCCGGTGCGTTATCTTGCGCTCATGGAGGTAGCAAAGGGCACGACAGACTCTCGCCGCAACAGAGAGAGTCTGCTCCGTTATATTGCTGTTGCGGGACCCGGAACGCTCAACCCTCTTGATCAGAGACTCTAGGCTACCCCCGCGCACGTACTCCATGACGATCAGTGGATTCTTGATTTTGCGGCTCTCGAAACAGTTTCCGTCCTCATTGTCTTCGTAGGCTATTATCCGAACGAGATTCTCGTGGCTCAGTCCAGCCCCCCTGAGCCCTTCACGTCGGAATCGCCTAGCCACATCATCAAACGCACTGACCTCAATGTATTTCGGGTCGGGAGCCAGAAACTTCACCGCAACAACTCGACCTGTCTTCCGATCGGTTGCTTTTCTAACCAAGCCGACAGCACCGTCGCCGAGCGAACCAAGCAGTACGTAGTCTCGGCCACCAGCCCGAATTCTCTGGCCCTTGCGGGGACGACACCTGCTCCGTTCCAGATCATGCTTCATCCTAATCCTCCCTGCGACAGCAAAATGGCTTCTTGGCATTGAGAGCAATGGGGCAAGTCAGACATGATGACACTCCCTGAAGTTTGTATCATGCTCACTCCTTGGTCACAGGCTAGGGTGCAAATGTGTCGCGAAGTTCTCTTGCCAAGCCATCGAGATCAGGGAACAAGGTCGAATAGCTTATGCCCAAGAGTTCGAGATCCTTTCTTATCGCGTCACGGGGTGCGTCACGGGGCAACCATGGTATGACCAGCTTGACCAGGTACCCATCAGAGCTAAGGGCGTGGTCGCGGAACTGGTCAACAAAACTCCTTGTATCCTTTCCGTGAATGGTGAACCTTCCGCATTGGGCAGTGATCCTGATATGTACCTCTGTTGGCGCCACAGCGATCGGGTACTCAGGCGGTTCCTCTGGCGCGTCAACGCGAAAGGCAAGTGCATAACTTTTCTTCACCGGACCTTTGTTCGAGGCTGGCGGCCCCTTTATCGCAGAGAGCTTGTTCAACTCGATGGGATTCAATAGCCAGACCACTGCATCCAACTCTTCCCGCTCATGAACGGCAAAGAACAGTCCCGCCCCCGCACTCTCAGTCCAATCAAGCAAGCGCGTTGGAAGGCCAACATGCTGCATCAGAGACAGCTGCCGAGCGTGGGAATCCTCAGGAATGCCTCTTTCGGTATACATACGTGCGCGCCGTTTGAAGAAAGATGTAAGATCCCTCTCGTTCTCTGCTCCACCTTTCCGGAAGAGGCGTGGAAGCGGTGGTTTGCTGCCGTCGGACTGGCCTCGAAAATACGGTTTCACTCCCTTATCCAGTTTCCAGTCAGAAGTCAGTTCCTTGATTGTATCGAGATAGTCCGAAAAAGAGCTAATGGAGATCTCTTGAATTGCCATCTGACTTACCCCCCGCTCTCACCAAGCCACTCCCTATCGTCGCTTAGAAACCAATCACTCAACGGAACTTGGGGAATTTACCCGGTACTCACGGACGCCTACGCGTCTGTCCGAGCGTTTGTGCAACGGGATATTCTGCACCGCCTCCATGGGTGGCGCGACCCCAGCTCTCAAGATGCCAGATCTGCTCATCCAATACGCTCAAATCATATCGAAGCCACGTGCGAATGTCAACCTTTTTATCTTTTTATCTCCCGTTGGCGCACATCCTTTGTTTCTTCACCAAATCCCGGTTGAGCGTTGAGGTGCGAGAAAGACGTCTGTTCCTGCATGCAAGACCATAGAGAACGGAATTGAGACCCTCTTTTCGTGAAAGGGCAACATGGTGGTTCGCGTGTGGCTATACAGGACAATAGACGCGTATGACATGAGGTTGGGCATGTAGTCTGTCATCCTGAGCGAATGCGAAGGATCTCCTCGTGAGCAACCGGGCGAGGCAAAAGCGCAGATCCCTCGTTGGGCCGGGATTCTTCACTGCGTTCAGAATGACACACGAAGGGCATGTTGGTGCGGAATGCATGAACGGAGGTGCGCCCTTTTCGGGGAACTCGGCAAGGTCCGCGCCTCTTCCCCGGCATTCCAGGATTCCCGCTTGTGCGATAGAAGGAAGGCGGTTGCACGTTCCTGCCGGCTACGCTGCCAAGACGTCGGCGATGGCCTGGCAGAGGCGGTCGATGTTCTTCTCGGTGATTCCCGCCACGTTGATACGGCCGGATCCGACGATGTAGATGGCGTATTGGTCTCGCAGACGGTTCACCTGGTCGGGTGTAAGCCCGGTGAATGAGAACATCCCACGCTGGTTTGCCATAAAGCTAAAATCCTGCTTCACCCCTTTGGCCGCGAGCGTTTTGACGAAGAGAGCGCGCATGGTGTTGAGCCTGCCGCGCATGGCCGCGACTTCTTCCAGCCACAGAGCGTGCAGTTCCGGGTCCGAAAGAACCTTGGTCACGACTTTGCCGCCGTGAGCGGGAGGGTTCGAGTAGTTTGCGCGAATGCACGTGCTGATATGGCTGAACGCTTTTGCGGCCGCTTCCGCGGTCGCGTCGACAACTGTAAGCGAGCCGACACGCTCGTTGTAGAGGCTCATGTTCTTCGAGAACGAGTTGGTTACCAGCAGTTTGCAGCCGGGAACGGCAAAGGTGCGGAGGCCCGCTGCGTCCTCGTCCAGCCCGTCGCCGAAACCCTGGTAGGCGAAGTCGAACAAAGGCAGGAACCCTTTCTCGCCGGCCAGAACGGCCAACTGCTGCCATTGCCCGGGCGTAGGATCGGCCCCGGTAGGGTTGTGGCAGCAGGCATGAAACAACACAATATCCCTTGCCGGTACCTCGGCAAGCGCGTTCATCATGTTGTCGAACCCGATAGTCTTGCGCTGGGAGTCGTAGTACGGATAGGAGCATATTTCAAGACCGGCTGCGCGGAACACGTTCCTGTGGTTGGCCCAGGTCGGATCGCTCAGCCAGATCTTCGATCCCGGCAGCACCTTCTTGATGAAGTCTCCGGCCACGCGCAACGCTCCGGTACCGCCCGGTGTTTGCGCGGTAGCGGCCCGATTCGAACTGATGATTTCATGGTCTTCGCCGAACAGAAGTTTCTGCACACAACAACCCAACTCCGGGGACCCTGTGATGCTCAGGTACTCCTTTGAAGCTTGTTCTTCGAGCAGAGCCGCCTCCGCACGCCGGACGGACTCGAGTACCGGTGTGGTGCCGTCTGCATCCTTGTACACGCCGACGCTGAGGTTGATCTTGTCCGGGTTGGGGTCAAGCTTGAACGCTTCCTTCAAGCCCAATATCGCATCGGGCGGCGCCATTTCAAGGTCTTCAAACATGTTCTTCTCCTTCAGCGCGTACTTGAGGGTGCCACTCAATGGTCACGCTTAGCCACGGCAGTTGCTAATCCATACCAGTGATCCTGCGCAGCACTATACCTTCAATGTGTTTGTCCGATCAAATCCTGTTAGCGCGGGGCCGCATCTCTTGCGTGGCTTGGGCATCCTTCCCAAGGCTTCTTGGGCGAGACGCCCAAGCTACGAATGTACGCCGTCCCCGTCACAACGATCGTATTCCGTCTCCGTTACCGATGTGATGGTTGTGATCGATGTTACCACTGTCAGGGTTGCCGGCTGAGTGCCCTATCGGACAGGCCAGCGGATCTGGAACTCGATCTCTTCTTTTTTCGAGCCTCGTTCGTGTTCGATGTTGATGACGGCGGTTGACGGGATTGAGACCCGTTCGCCTGCGACCTGGATTCTGAACCGTTTGCCCTGCTCGATACAGTCCGCCAATCGACGAAGTTTGGCAGCGAACTGTGTGAGAGGGTACGCCTTCTCGATATCCCGTTTGCGTTTCTTCTTTTTCGTGGCCATTCCCCGCTCCTTCTGATTCAGTCTTGAGGCTTCAGAGAGGTGTTGTCTGTGTCCTATCGTATCACAAGCCATTGGCCGCGACCACCGGTGAGGGCCGTGGCGGTCTTGGAAAGGGCCAGTAATCCCGCTACACTCACACGGGTTGAGGACATTCTCAACGTCTTGTCTCTGCTGCCGTAATCACCTGTTTGCCTGGTAACGGTGACGGTTCCCGATAGGCAATGCCGTACGACTTGCACAGCAGGTTCGAGGATATCCGCGCTGACTCGTAGATCGTCGGAAGACCGCTTCCGGGATGGGTGCCCCCACCCACCAGGTAGCAGTGTCTCAACTCCTCGAACTTGTTTCTGGGCCTGAAATAGAGCAGTTGTGAGAAACACGGTGACAGACTGAACTCTGCGGCCTCGTAGACGTTGTAGTCTTGTTCCCACTCAGCCGGTGTGATGATCTTCTCGTGCTTGATATGCTGCCGTATGTCGGTCATGCCCGCCCTCTTTGCCAGCGAGTCGAGGACCTTTTCGCGAACCGCTTCCTTGTGTTCAGCCCAGTCGATTTGGCTCTGATTATTCGGAACGGGCAGAAGCACGTATATGGTCGATGCGCCGGCCGGAGCAAGAGACGGGTCGGTGACACAGGCGTTCTGAACGTAAAACGAGATGTCTTCCGAGAGCACCTTCCTGTCGAAAATGTCCTCTAGGTTCGACCGGTAATCGTCGGCAAAGACGATATTGTGATGGGGGGCATCGTACACCGTATCGACCGCAAGATACATCATAAACGTCGAGCAGGTGAGACGCTTTTTCCGAAGCTTTTCCTCGGTGTGTTTCTTCAGCAATCCGGGTTCAACAAGGTTCGACATCGCGTAGCAGAAATCAGCGTTGATAACCACGTCATCGGCGTGCACGCTTGTGCCGTCCTCGAGTTTGACGCCTGTGACGGTACGCCCGTCCGTGATCAGCTTCGCAACGGGAGTATCGGTATGGAGCTCGACCCCTTGCTCCTCCAAGACCTTTGCCATGGCCAACGATATTTGGTTGAGCCCGCCAGTCACATGATAGATACCGTATGCATGCTCGATGTAGGGAATCATCGTGAAGAGCGCAGGACATGTCCATGGCGACATCCCCAGGTACTTAGACTGGAACGTGAAACACAGTCGCAAAGCTTCCTGGTCAAAGTACTGGCTCAAGTTGTCCATTATTGAGCGCGGAAATGATATGTGCGGGAGCGCTCGTAGAAGTTTTCCGTAAGGGAGCGTCAACAGGCTCGAATAGGGTTTCTGCAAACAGGGAAACAACCGTTCAAACCGCTTTGCTTCCCGACTGAAAAACCGATCGATCGCCGCATCGGACCGGGAAAACTTCTCGGCGATCTCGTCCTTGAGCTTCGCGCGGTCCGCCGGTAAATTGATCTCGACCTCAGGGAAAGTCAGCCGGTACAACGGATCGAGTCTCTCGAATTGAAGGTAATCCTCGACCGATCTTTCCGTTTCTTCAAAGAGCTCCTTCAGGACAAAGCTCATCATGAGGAATGTGGGGCCCGTGTCCCACGTGAACCCGCCCCATTGAATTGGAGCGTTTCTGCCTCCTACTTGGGATGCTTTCTCAAATACGGTGACCTTGAATCCCCTGTGTGCCAGAATCATCGCGCTCGCCAAGCCGCCGGGACCCGCGCCGACTATAACGACGTGTTTTTTGTCCATGGTTCTTCCTCTGTTGGACAGTGCATTGGCAAACAAGGAGCTTGTGTCCTGCTTGCAGCGAACACCTTGTTGTCGCCTTCTGCTTCTCACCTCTGCTGAAGTGTATCAGAAATTATATGCGGCGGGCACTCCCGCTTCAACAGATTGGGTTCGGCCAGTATTTCATCTCCCCTGGAACGTGACGTGCACCGTCACGATCTTCTTGTGACCAACGGGAAAGCGCAACGTCTTTCCTTTGGAGCGCAATCCTTCCGCAGTCTCTTCGTTAAGGTTCGTGAGGGCCGCGATACGTATCTTTTTTGAGAACCTTATCTCGGCCGGCAACTCCTGCTTCGTGGGGTTAAACAGTCTTAGAACCAACGATTGCCCGTCCTCGGACTGTTTCAACGCGCTGAGGACGAGGTTGGCGGGTTTGATGCTCATGAAGCTTTGGTGTTTGGGCATATCGCCGCCGTGCGGGCCAACCTGCGCGACACGCATCGGTACGGTGAGCCGTTCGGCTTCGGCGTAGACCCCGGCTTGGTCCCATGTTCCCGAATGAGGATATATCAGGTAGCGGAACTCGTGGATGCCCTGGGTTTGCGAAAGCATCATCTCCGGGTGGCGCTCCCACCGTTTACTCACGGTCGTCAGCGAGACTTCGTACGCGCGAAGCAACGTCAACGCGATGGTGCGTTCGTCGTCGTCCGTTACCTCGTACTCCCGCACACCGTCGTTTATGATGGCCATACCAACCACGCCGTCGCTTACGTCCACAAAACGGTGCTGCGGATGCGTCGGGTTGCTCGCCGCGAACCACGGGCTGTCGGGTTCGCGATCAATCTCGCGTTCGACAACGTCGAACGCCATCTCCGCAGCGGAATAAGTCGCCTTGATGTGTGTGGGGAACATCACGCGCAACCGGTGGTTCCTGCACCGGTTGTCGAACCTCGTTGTCACCTCGACGCAACGCGACCCGCGTCTTAACCGGATCAGAGACACGATCTTCAATTCTTTCGTCTCTGCTGTCCGGCGGGATGCATCTCCGGAACCTTCAAGCCGTTTGGTGAAGTCGCCTCCCGCCTCGTCGAGCCCTTCAGGCACGCGCATCCTGTATTCGACTCGGTAGCTGGACACGAGCGGGCCGCTCTCTTCCAGCGCAACGGTCACGGGACAGTCCAGTGTCGTGACAATCTTGTCGACGGCAGGTTCGATGTGCATCCATGCGTGGCCTGCCTCGCCGCCGTCCTCGAAGTAGTGGAGCCGGTCGAACGTCACGCCCGAGTCCTTGTGGCAGAGGGACAGTGTGCCGTCCGTATTGACCGTTACAGCCAAGTGCTCGTTCTCCATGGAGTTACGTCCCGTCACAAGCATGTCCTTCGTGATCGAGAGGTCGTCTTCATGTTCCAGCTTGTACGTGGTATACCCCATCGACGGCACGTCGCGTGTCTCGAGATGGAAGGTAACCTGTTCCGCGGGCATCTCCATCGTTGCATCGTCAAGATGTCTCACCACGGCGTTATGGGGCCGTCTCGTCACAAGTTGGGTTGGCACTGCGCCACCCTTCGTGTCCGAGATCGAGAACTCTTTGTATCCGCACGAGTCCGGGAGATCGACCGTCGCTGTGAGCACTTCCGACCGCGGGAACGGCGACGGGTTGAAGATCGTCAGTAGAACGTCGTCCGGCCCGGCGTCGGAGTTGTCGATCCGCACCTGTACCTGTTGGAGCGCGCGTCCCGTCAGCGCATCGGCGATGTTGTTCGCCTGCTCGAGGCGGTGAACCACATCCTTCTCGATCTGGTCCACGCCGCTGCCGGCGATGCTGTCATGCGCGTGGCATTTCAACAGGTACTTCCACGCTATCTCAAGCAGCGATGCTGGATACTCGTCACCGAGATACCACGATATGGACGACCAGGGCTCGGCCCAGCGTTGTAACACATGCTCGGTCAACGCGTTAAGGCGTTTCATGCGGACCCGGCCCGACGTCACTTCGCCGAACAGGTGCAGCCGCGGGCCCATGGGCGAGGGCGTGCGACGCTCTCCACTAAGCACCGTCAGGTTTCTCGCTGCCTTCTTGACCTTGGCGATGTACTCAGGCAGGCTGCTGTGGACCATGGTGTCGTTGCCGAGAAACTTCTGCGCGGCGTCTATTGCCTTGAGTTCAAGCAGATCGGCGCCGCTGCTGTCGTGACCCTGCATGTAGGCGAGATACTTTGTGGTGGCAACGGCTGCCTCCTTCTCGCGCAGATCCTTGACGCACGGTCCAATCTTCGACTGGTGGAAGTGTTTGACCGGATCGGCAAGAAAATGATGCCCGGTGCATCGTTCTTGGTCGCAGAAATGGAACGGCAACCCGCCCGCCTGCCACTCGTAGGTTCTTTCGTCGATAGTCTTGCCGTACACCACAGGCCTGTACAGGTAGAAGTAGAAGTTGTACCGGGCTTTCGAACTCATCTGCGAGCCGAACAGCCGCGACCCGTCTGGCCCCTCGACCATGAACTCGTTCGGCACTTCGTCGTGGCTGACTCCGTGGTAGAAGAGGTTGGTGTCGATGCCGAACCCGCCATATATCTGAGGCATCTGCGACGTCTGGCCATAAGAGAACGGACTGTAGCCGACTTTCATGGCCCCGCCGAACTCGCCGGCGACCTTGTTGCCATACAGCAGGTTGCGCACGAGCGACTCGCCGTTCACGCAGAACTCTTCGGGACACGTGTACCACGGCCCTATCAACAGTCGCCCGGTCGAGACGTGATCGCTGATCCGGTTGCGCTGTTCCGGTCGCACCTCGAGATAGTCCTCGACGGGCACAACCTGTGAATCGAGCAGATAGGACTTGTACCGCGGCTCGGTATCAAGAATATCGAGCAACCGGTCGAAGAACTCGACCAGCATCATACGCGTTTGCTGGAAGTTGTACAGCCATTCCCTGTCCCAATGGGTGTTGGATATAACGTGTATTTCGTACGCCTTCCGTTTCCTCATGGTCCTCACTCCGTCCGGTTCGCGGCTGCGAGCTTCTCCTCGGCACTTCGCCATCGCCTGTGCGCCCAAAGCCAGTGCTCGGGCGCGCTCAATATGCGTTCCTCAAGGATACCGGTCAGTCGCTGCAAGTCCGCGGCAAGCTCTTCATTTGTCGGCTTTCCGCGTGGCAGTTGTATGGGATCCTCTATCTCGAAGACGTACCTTCCGCGCGACGCACGGCGCACGAACGCCGGCAGGATTGGCGCACCGACCGCGCGCGCAAGTCGTACCGAACCCGGAAACGCGGTAGCCGGGCGGCCGAAAAACTCCACCAACACACCATGGCGAGCGTTCTGATCGAGCGGAAGCCATAATACACCACCTTTTCTCAGCCACCTGCTCGTGCCGATGGCACCGCGCTCCCGGTTGATCATGGTCACGCCCGCCTGCTTGCACATCCCGTCAAGCACGCGGCCGGCTGGTGCGGACGACATCTTTCGTCTCAACACAGCGACGGACACGCCCGCTCGGGCAAGTCGTACGACGGCAAGTGGAAAGTTGCTCAAGTGGCCGCTTGCAAGTATTACGCCCCTACCCTCCGCTATCGCAGACTCGAGTTTCTCGAATCCTTCGAGTTCAACGAGGCGGTTGAGCTTCTCATCCGGCAAAGCGTATCCGGACATCAGAACCACGCTGTCCTGGATGAAATGCACAAGCGCGCGCCGTGCCAGCTGCCGTTTCCGGCGCGGCGTCAACCGGTCGCCGTAGACTTTGCCGAGGTTGTCAATCGCGATACTGCGCCGTTTCGGAAGAATGCAATAGGCGACGTTGCCCACAATCCAGCCGAGAAGATACCCTGCGTCGACCGGAAGGATGCGCAAAACACCGACCAAGGCTCTTAGCAGGCACAGATAGCAGCTCTCTGCAACAGATTTCACAGACATGAGGTGCGGCTCATTAGTCCGGGCGGCTCGACTGCTTCTCGCCTCGCAACGCCGCTCGGTCGATCTTCCCCACCGACGTCTTCGGCAGGACGTCGACAAACGTTATGTCGCGCGGCACCTTGTAGGAGGCCAGATGTTTCCGGGCCAGCGCGATCAGCTCGTCCGCAGTGACGGTCGCGCCGGGTTTCTTGACAACAAACGCGATGACGCGCTCGCCGCTATGGGGGTCGGGCTCGCCGACGACGGCGGCTTCCTGCACGTCCTGATGTATGAAGAGCACACTTTCGACTTCGTTGGGAAGCACATTGAACCCGTGCACGATGACTATCTCTTTGTTGCGACCGGAGATGTAGAGGTAGCCTTCCTTATCGAAGAACCCCACGTCACCGGTGTAAAACGTTCCGTCCCGCATCACTTCACGAGTCGCTTCCGGCGCGTTCAGATACCCGGTCATCAGTGACGGTCCGCGAACCACGATTTCCCCGGGCTCTCCGGTCGGGCATTCTTCACCGTTCTGGTCCACTATCCGGATGTCATTGTCTGGCAGTTCCACGATTTTCCCAAGGGACCCGAATCGATGCACGCCCACGCTCAACGGAGTGACCGCAACGGTTGGTGCGACCTCCGTCAATCCATATCCGCTGATTGGGGCCGTTCCGAGCTTTTCAGTAATTTCTGCAAGCAGATCCGGCGTCATCGGAGCACCGAACACCACCATCCGTGTCGTCGCGCCCAGCTCGCGCAGCTCATCCGGTTGTAGCCCGGCGAGCAACACTCGCATCATCGACGGCGCCAACGACAGCAGCACGGGTTTGTGCTCTTTGACGAGCACGAGCAACCGACGAGGTGCAAACCGGTTCATTAAGACGATCTTAGCGGCAAAGTACACGCACGCGTTAAGATACACGGGCCCAACGATATGGGACGCAGGTACCGGAAGGAGATGGACGAATCCCTCCTCGAGCAGCCAAACCTTCTCGAGGGCGTAGATGAACGTGTCCCACACGCGCGCAGGCAACATCGCCAGCTTGGGATGACCGGTTGTTCCCGAGGTGAGCAGTAGAGCGGTCAGGTCTTCCGGCCCTACAGCAGCTGGCTCGAAGGCTTCGGCCGCGGCATCCGATTCGACCACCTCGGCAAGGTCCAGAGGCTCGACACTCGACGAGCCGGGCCAGTGCCCCCCTGCACTTATTACTATCTCGCAGTCGGGAGTGTTTTCACTTATCGAGGCCGCCAATCCGGCATACTCCGCTCTGGTGATCAGCGCGCGAGGACGCGCAGTTGCGGACTGTCGCACTATCTCTTCATCCGCCAGGCGCGGATCGAACGGCAAGAAGGGTGCTCCGAGATACGAACAGGCGTAGTATGTGTAGGCCAGCCCGACCGAATTGGGCAAGAGGACGGCCACCGGCCCGTCTCTTCCGGCGCCGTGTTCGGCAAGCGCCGCCGCCAGTGCGCGCGAGCGCACCCGCAACTCGCCGAACGTCACCGTATCCTGACCGCACACCACCGCGGCGGCATCCCGGTGAGTTTTGCCGCGACGATCCAGCCACTCATGGGCTACCATTCAGCACTTCCTTCAACAGGTGGGGAATCCGAACGGTACGCCCTAATAGTACTTTCTGAAGTCGGGAACCGAGGCATGTACCTTTGCAAGGCCTGTGCAAACCGGAAACCTATCGGTTGGGTACTTATGAAACTCCACGTGACCGTCGAGGTAAGCGACGTTACATCCTCCCGGCACATGATTGAACTCCTCGATACTCTCGCTCGGAATATCCCAGAACACCGCTATCTCCGACTGGGCCAATGCCGATGCCGCCGGGTTGTTGATGTCGGTAATGAAGAACCGCTCGATTCCTTCGCGCAACCTGTAGAGGGTACTCATCTGCCGGGTCCCGATCGGCGCCAGTAGTAGAAGATCGGTATCAAGTGCCACCGGATTACTGGTGGCCGCCACGACGCTATCGAAAAACACCCCGATATCCTGCACACTGGTCACATCAAGAGGGAACGTGTACCCGGTGTAGTCATACGTCCACCAATCGATCCTGTCCGGGTTGACAGCGCCGTCTGGAGTGGGTTCATACTCGCCTGTGCCGGGATTATATATGGAAAGCCAGGGAGGGTCGTCTCCCGCCAGAGGCGATGACGGGCAGACGAACACCTTCATGTCAGAAAGGTACTCGGGGTAGATCGCCCGGCCACTCGGCGTGAATGTCGGTCTGTATCCGGAGGGGGAGGACGGGGAGACAGTTCTATCCATGTGGGGAAGCCGTCCGTTCCACTCGCCGGCGTACATTTTGAACACAAGCATCGATTGCTTAAGATTGTTTGCGCACGAGGCGCGTCGTGCCGCTTCCCGCGCTCTGGCCAGCGCCGGCAAGAGTATCGCCGCGAGAATCCCTATGATGGCGATCACCACGAGCAATTCAATAAGCGTGAATCCGCTCCAGTTTCTTGTGCTCTTCATGTTACCCATCGTTCATCTCCCTCACATGTTACCAACGATTCCGGCAAACTCATACGGCGTACACTATCACAACAGAAGGCTCCGGTCAAGGGGCTGCTCCATTACGTTCCGGCACACCGTTCGAACGAGCGATTAAAAGCATGCTTGCGCCGTGGGCCGATTTGACAAGTGGCGTGCCGTCATGCAGCGTTTCCGCCGGAATAGCTAGTAGGACTTCCTGAAGTCCGGCACCTCCCCATGTTTCATTGCAAGACCGGTGCAGACCGGGAAGGTCTCGGTTGGATACTTCTGGAACTCGACGTGACCGTCCATGAAGCCAACGTTGCATCCGCCCGGCACGTGGTTGAACTCGTCGATAGCCTCGCTGGGAATGTCCCAGATGACGGCTATCTCCGACTGAGCCGCAGCGGACGCTGCCGGGTTGTTTATGTCGGTGATAAAGAACCGTTCGATACCTTCACGTATCCTGTACACGGTCGTTATTTGCCGCGCGCCAAGCCCCGGCGGTGGAAAGGAAAGGTCATTGTCAAGGGCTGACTCGCCAGTGACCGGATTCTGAATCCCGGCAAACACCGCGCCAAACCAAGTGTCTATGTCATCGTACCCCGGCGCGTCCGACGGGTAAGCGAATCCCGCGTAATCGTACGTCCACCAGTCTATTCTGTCGGGGTTGACGGTTCCTTCTTCATTCAACCACGGAGGGTCTTCCCCAGCGAGAGGTGATGAGGGACAGACAAACGGGTTCATGTCAGAGAGATACTCTGGGTATATCGCGCGGCCCCTCGGAGTGAACGTCGGTCTGTATGGCGGGCCGGTCGGCGGCACGAGAGGCGCCCTCGACATCGGTGGGAATCGACCGTTCCACTCGTTGGCGTACATCTTGAACGAAAGCATCACCTGTTTGATGTTGTTCGCACAGGACGCTCGTCTCGCGGCCTCCCGAGCCCTGGCAAGCGCAGGCAACAGTATTGCGGCGAGAATGCCTATGATAGCGATTACGACAAGCAGTTCAATCAGCGTAAACCCATTCGTTCTCTTCATGTTCCAGTAAGCCTCCCTGACCCTATCCCCGTTTCGCGAGCTAAAGATACCCTGCTATGTCGGGCCAGATTGTAACCCGGGAGCAGCTTATTAGTCAAACTTCAGGGGTCTCGAACATTGAGATGGTATTCTGTCGAGAGTTGAGGACCTGCCGAGCCGGCACCATGACCGAGCAGGAATTGACTGCATCCGCCGGTGCGCGTAGAATATCAGGATGCACGGCAACGCCTTGCTGACACTGGTTGCGAGCCGAATGAACGTCGAACAGTAGTTGGAACTTGATGTGCCGTGAGAGATAGACCCCTGATCGACAAGCCAACGTTTGTCCTCCTGTGGTGTCTGGTTCGCGTGCTTCGTTTGTTGCCGCTACCGCTTGTGCGATGGTTGGGCGCGTCCGTAGGGGGTCTGCTATATTACATGGTGCCGGGGCGCCGCAAGATCGGTCTCGCCAACCTCGATACGGTGTATGGAGACAGGCTGAGTCGGCGCGAGAAACGGCGGATCGCCCGAAAGAGCGCAAAGCACTTCCTGGAAAGCGCCCTGGTCTTTACCCGGTGTTACTGGTGGTCGCGAGAAAAGCTTGACGGGCTCATGGATGCACAAAGCATCGCGAGGCTCGATGAGCGGCTCGCGCGAGAGGATGGGAAGGGGTTGATAATAGTAAGCGGCCACCTCAGCAATTTTCCACTCGTGATCGTGTACCTCAGACAGTGGGGAATGCCCGTTGCGGCGGAGGTGCGCAGGGGCGGCTTCAAACCGGTAGAACAGATGCTTGACAGAATACGCGATGAGAGAGGCGTGAGTTCTCTGGCGCGCGGCAGCACCGCAGTGCGCGCGCGGAGGCTCCTCGAGGATGGCGGGGTGATCTGGTCCATTATTGACCAGGACGCGCGCCCCGGGGTACTGGTCGATTTCTTTGGGAAACCAGCGACCACCTACCCGACTGCGGTCCGGCTGGCGCGCGCGTTTGACGTGCCCATCCTGCCGCTCTTCGTCCGCCAGAACGAGGCGGGCAAATACGTTCTCGATACCGAGAGTGTTATCAGGTTGCCCCACGGCAAACCCACGGGCGATGAATTGGTTGCGGAATTGCGGCACCTCAACGGGTTGCTGGAACAGCATATCCTTCGCACGCCGGAGCAGTGGCTATGGACGCACCGTCGGTGGCGAACGGCCGAGAAGACCTTGCGACGACAGCAGTCAGTTGAGACGACGTGAAGGTCGGGGAGATGCGCATCTCGTTGATCGCAGCCGGCCCATCGCATAGGCTCGTAAGGAGATGTTCCCATTCGCCTGTCGGTCTGCACGGAAAGGAGAGATGATGCGTTTTCTGGTGGTTTTCGTGACGGTGCTGTTTGCAGTTGGCGGTTTGTCTGCCGTTGAGGTCGAGTCGCCGGACGGGAAGATCGTGGTTACGTTTGACGTGAGGGACGACCGCGGGCAGAAGGGGTGCATGTTTTGGGCCGTCGCGTATCAGGGCACACCTATCCTGGCCGGTTCGCGGTTGGGACTCGTGTTGGAGGACGGGCCGGCGCTGGACAGCGGGTTCGAGGTCGCCAGGTTGACCCGAAGCAGCGGCGACACCATGTGGGAACCGGTCTACGGCGAACGAAGCGAGATTCGCGATAATTACCAGCAGTTGGCGGTTGACCTGCGCGGCGTCCGGGATCCCGACCGGCGGCTGCGGGTGACGTTTCGCGCATACAACGAGGGAGCGGCCGTCTGCTACACGGTACCCGAGCAGGAGAACCTGCGGGACTTCGTCATCAAGACCGAGAACACCCAGTTCCGTTTCACCGACAACCACGTGGCATATCCGGTCTACTCGGCTCAAGGCGAGTACGAGACGACGCATATCGACAAGGTGAAAGGCAACTGTGAACGGCCGCTGACTGTCGAGATTGCCGGCGGGCCGGTGGTCGCCGTGGGCGAAGCGCGGTTGGTCGACTATGCGCGGATGCGGCTCAAGCCGGTCCGGGGCCGGTCCCATACGCTCGTGAGCATGCTGGGCAGCAAAGTGACGGCTTCAACGCCTTACACCACGCCATGGCGCGTGCTGATGGTCGCCGACACGCCCGGCCAACTGCTCGAACGCAACTACCTGATCCTTAATCTGAACGATCCGTGCGCCATCGAAGACACCTCGTGGATCAAGCCCGGCAAGGTTATACGCGAGGTTACGCTGACGACTGCGGGCGGCAAGGCGTGCGTCGATTTCGCGGTCGAACGCGGCCTGCAGTACGTCGAGTACGACGCGGGCTGGTACGGCCACGAGTACGACGATGAATCCGACGCCAGGACAGTTAATGTGGACCCGGAACGGTCGAAGGGTCCGCTGGACCTGCACGGGGTTATCGAGTACGCAAAGGCACGGAATATCGGCGTTCTCGTCTACGTGAACCGGCGCCAGCTCGAACGGCAGCTCGACGAGATCCTCCCGCTGTACAAAAGCTGGGGCGTCAAAGGCGTCAAGTACGGATTCGTCCAGGTCGGCAGCCAGAAATGGACCGCGTGGCTGCACGAAGCGGTACGAAAGGCTGCCGAGCACGAACTGATGGTCGACGTACACGACGAGTATCGTCCAACCGGGTACAGCCGCACGTATCCGAACCTCATGACACAAGAAGGTATCCGCGGCAACGAATGCATGCCGACCGCCGAACACAACCTTATTCTGCCGTTCACACGATCGTTGTGCGGCGCGGGCGATGCCACGGTCTGCTGGTACTCGAACCGTGTACAGAACACGCTCGCACACCAGTTGGCCGCGTCGGTCGTCTTCTACAGCCCGTTGCAGTTCATCTTCTGGTACGACAGGCCGCAGCAGTACCGGGGCGAACCCGAACTCGAGTTCTTCAAACATGTGCCGACGGTCTGGGACGAGACCCGCGTGATCGACGGCAAGATCGGGCAGTACGTGACGATTGCGCGCCGCAAGGGACGCGAATGGTACGTCGGCAGCATGAACGCAGTCGCCCGCCGCGAGCTCGAGGTTCCTCTCACGTTCCTCGAACCCGGCATCAAATACACCGCCCACATCCACTCCGACGGCAGCCCGGAAGGTCACGATCGAACCGGCGTCAGTATCCGCCGGCAGCCCGTCGATTCCAACACGATGATCAAGGCCGACATGGCAGCCAACGGCGGCCAGGCGATACGGATCGTTCCCGCGGAATAGGCGCGACCTGCGGCCAAAAGATTTGATGAAACGCGATTACTGGGCGTATAATTATGTACGAGACTGTGGTTCCCGGGAACGTAAGGGCTTGTTTGCAGCGCGAAGTGCCGTTAGGTCATAATCACATGTCAACAACGTCACCAAACAGGGCGTTGAAACGACGCGAGAAAGTGCGCGCCTCAGGTTAACGGTTGGCTGCCCTCAAGAAGGACAGCGAAATGCAGACAGTTCGAGTTTGTAAAGACAGGGTTACGCGCCTCGTTGGCCTCGATGAACGGAGGAATGAGTTCGGCGGATTCGCGCTGTTCGACCGAGCCCGGAAAGCGTTGGGTTATCGCGGCAAAGTTGCATTCTGCGCTTTTCTGGCCGTCCTGCCACTGCCGACAGCTTCGCTCGCTCAAGGTCTGGAGGTTGAGCCGGTTCCCGTTTTCGTCGAACCTCGCGATATCTTGAGGACCACTGCACAACACTTCGAAGCCGAGGCCCAAGCGCTGAAGCTGGGAGGACCTGCGTTCCACAGGCCGCCGCCAATGACACATCCCGTGGTACTGGAGGCGCTGCAGAATGCTGAGGAGGTCCCGATCCCTCATGGGACGAAGATGCTGTACTTCAAGGGGGATGGCAGTAAGGAAAGCCAGGCGGCTGTGCTGGCGTCATTCCGCACGCCTCTTGCGTGCACAGGCGGCCTGGGTCCGAAAACTCGTTCCGCGAGTCTCCCCCGTCAGTATACAACCGTGGAGGTGCCCTGGGATGTATACGTCTTCCGTACGGAAAACGTGTTGTTTGGCGAAGCTCCCGATGAGTTTGAGGTGCGGTTCTTGACGCTGCCACAGCAAGGAGGCATCTCGGGCGCTTGGGATGTGCATCAGGTCGAGGAGAACGACCGCCTGTTGCTGCAACTGGAACTGCCGCAACAGGAGGATCCTGCCTACGTGGTGCCTGGCGGATATGGAGCGGCTTTTCTAAGTCCCGACCCGCCGACATACGGCACAGCCGGGAACATACCGGTTGACAGATTGCTTGACAAAGAGTTTGCTGCGGCGCTCAGGGATGTGGGTTACGTCAGGCAACATAAGGTGATTGACTACCTCTTTCACTCTTGGCGGCCGTTTGCAGGCCCGAAGACCTTGCACGAGCTCGAGAAGTTGTCTCATTCGCCCGATCCCTGGTTAGCCATACATGCCGAATCGGGACTCGCGCGTCGGGGCAGTGTAGAAGCCGCCCGAAGCATAGTCTCGCGAGTCTTGCGGAAAGACCATCCTCTTCCGGTGGATGCGCAGTGGCCAGTCAGTATGTGGCTTTGTGCAGGGATTGGGATGGCTGGACAGGCAGGACTGATTTCCGAACTGATTCAGCTTATTGAATCACCGGAAGTGGACACCTGGCACAAAACGACTGCCATCTCGGTCGTTACCACAACCTCGGACCCACAGGCAATACCCGTGCTCGTACGGCTATTGGATTCAGAAAACAGAGCACTCCAATACGAGGCCGTCAGGCAGCTATACTGTTCCTTCGCAACCCGACCGTTCATGCAGGGAGCGAAAGACAGCTACTTCACTTTATCGGAAGAAGAGTTTCGGGAAGATGCTGACGCTTATCTGGATAAATGGCGCGAGTGGTGGGAAGAGCAAGGCCGACAGGAATATGGGGAAGCAGACTAGCCTGACCGATCCTGAAGTGCGAAAGGATGGGGGGCCGGGGGGGCAGGTCTGACATTATGACATTTCGGACGATTACGGTCATCAATTCGGACCCTTTTCACTGAAATCGAGGTTCCTCAATAGCTCAATTCGGGAGACACCATGATTATCTGCCGCCGATGCTGCAGGAGTCCGCGCGCATTTGGGACGCCATACGGAGCCATTTGCGCTGCTGGCAAATGTTGTTATGGGAAGATGATGCAAAGCGGTAAGGAGACTTGTTACCCCAGAGATGTGGGCAATTCGTCGTGTTCTTGTGTTCTCCGACGGGAGAAGTGTCGAATTGACCCCCAAGCAGATGTGGAGTGCGCAAGCTTGCTTGCGCTTTTATCAGGACCAAGCTTGCTTGAGTCCGGCTTATTGGACAGCAAGCTGTCCAACAGAACAGCGGTAGCAAGCTACCGCACTCCAAAACAGCCACAGCGCAAATGCCTTATACGTGTGTTCTGTTGATTGAGACCAGCGACGATGGTATGCTGTGGGCGCGGCACATAAGGCGCGCGTGCTGCTGAGTTTTCTGGCCATTGCGTTCTTTTGGGAACAGTTCTGACGAGGGATGTCCGAGAACAGATGAGCTTCTGGAAATCGATACGACAATGGTGGTGGCAGAAACGGTGCCCGAACGAATTCCTTTGTGACAATTGTGTTTATGACTACCAGTCAGCATGTTCTCGTCCGGAACGGCCAAACGCCCGTAAGTGTCCCGACTACAAGCCGCGAAGATGAATGCCGAGGCGAGTCATGTTTTCTTGTGTTGCATGCGAGGCGGCCCGGTGTGTACCCTCCAAATGAGAATCCCGAGAAGGAGTAGATAGACAGAGATGACCGCAATGAGGTTTGAGAGACGCGACTTTCTCATCGCCACGACTGCGGGCGCATTCCTGGGTAGCCCGGGAACGGCCGTTGCTTCAACACCGGAGAAGCTTTTCGCCCGGGCAAGGGTGCAGACCGACGTGCTCGTGGCCGGCGGCGGACTGGCAGGCGTGTGTGCCGCGATTGCGGCAGCGCGCAACGGGGCATCGGTCGTCCTGGTGCAGGACCGGTCGCGGCTGGGAGGCAATTCGAGCAGCGAGATCCGGATGCACGCCTTAGGAGCAAACAACCCCGAAGAGCTCCGCCTGTGGCGCGAAACGGGAATCATCGAGGAGCTGAAGCTCACGGAATCGGCCACAAACCTGCAACGGTCGTTCCATGTGTGGGATCTCATCCTCTACGATAAGGTTATCTCGGAACCGAACATCACGTTGATGCTCGATACCGCCGTCATCGGTGCGGAAGTACAAGACGGACGTATCACCCGGGTCAACGCTATCAGTCCGTTGCTCGAGGAGTATTACGACATCGAGGCCGACTACTACATCGATTGTACGGGCGATGCGACCCTGGCCGCGGCAGCCGGCGCGGACCACGTGCACGGGCGCGAAGGGCGGGACGTCTACGGCGAATCGCTGGCCCCCGAAACGTCCGACAGGAAGACGATGGGCAGCAGCCTGCTGTTCTTCGCCAAGGAACACGATCGTCCCATGCCGTTCGAAGCGCCGGACTGGGCCCGCACGTTCACGGAGGAAGACTTCCGCCACCGTAGCATCCGATCCTGGGAGTACGGGTACTGGTGGATCGAGTGGGGCGGCGAACTCGACACCATCAAAGACAACCGCGAGATACGCCGCGAACTGATGCGTATCCTCATGGGCGTCTGGGACTATATCAAGAACAGCGGCAAACACCCGGAATCGGCCAACTGGGCGCTCGATTTCGTCGGCATGATCCCGGGCAAACGCGAGAGCCGCCGCGTTCTCGGCGACCATGTGATGGTGCAACGGGAACTCGAGAGCGCGGTCCCCTACCCCGACCGTGTGGCATACGGCGGCTGGCCCATGGACGACCATCCACCGGGCGGCATCGACCGCAACGACCTGAAACCCTGCACCCAGATCTATCTCAAGCAACCGTACCACATTCCGCTGCGCTCGCTGTACAGCAGGAACCGGCCCAACCTGCTGATGGCCGGCAGGGATATCAGCGCCTCGCACGTCGCGTTTTCATCGTCACGCGTCATGGCCACCTGTGCGACCATGGGCCAGGCGGCAGGTGCCGCGGCGGCGTTTTGCGGGGAACAACACTGTCTCCCCCGCGATATCGTGGCGGACGAGACACGGTTGCGTACGTTCCAGCAACGGCTCCTGAAAGACGACCAGTCGCTCATCGGTATTGCGAACGAGGACGAGGCCGATCTGGCACGGTGCGCCCGCATCACCTGTTCCGCGGAGACAAAGCAGGGCAAGGCGGTGAACGTGATCGACGGCTGGAACCGTGAGATCGGCGACGCCAGAACGCACCAGTGGCAGGCGGCGATGCAAGACGGCGAGCCATGGCTGCAACTCGAGTGGGACTCGCCGCAGACCATTCGCACCGTGCAACTGACGTTCGATACCGGACTTAACCGGCTCCTGTTCCTGAGCGGTCAGGACAGCGCCTACCTGTCTCAGAAACGGGGCGCGCAACCGGAGACCGTCGCCGACTACCGCATCGAGGCGCAGGTCAACGGCAAACGTGTGACCGTCGCCCAAGCCAAGAACAACTTCCTCCGCATGGTACGGCATCCCATCGAAGTAGTAACCACGAAAACCCTGCGTGTGTCTATTCAGCGCACGAACGGGGACCGCCTCGCGCGGGTGTTCGAGATCCGTTGTTACGGCTGAGACCCCAAACGCATCGGAGGAGAAAACTCACTAGCCGGCTTTTCTTACCAGATGGATGGTGAAGGTTATCGAAGCACAAGAAAGAAGCGCTAGGTTACGGGTAGAATGAATGGCTGTGCCCCAGACAGACTGTCTTCCATCAGTTGTTGCAAGCGAGTTACTCGCATGACAACCAATCGCCAGATAAGCGCAACCACACTGCCAAGCCCCGCAGGGACGGTTGAGAATAGCCCAGGAGTTCACTCCTGGGAGAGCGGTGCGACGCAACAAGTGCTCAGTCCCATAGGGACGGCTGAAGCGGTTGTCGGGTTGCGCTTCTTTCAATCGTCACTACGGGACTCGACTGGCTCGGCGGGGTGCGCACTTGGTCCCAGGAATGAATTCCTGGGCTATTATCGGTCGTCCCCTACGGGACGGATTCCGATAGGGAAACTGAAGCATGTGGCAAGTGTCTTGTTCTCGAAGGCTCTTTCGTTGAGAAACGCGGGCTGGACGCTCTCTACCATTGAGCCAGACTTTCAGATCGGGTTTGCATGCAGGCTCAGCGTCTTCGAAGGTGAAGTGGCCGGCGACTCATGCAGGTCGCGTCAAAGGGGGATTAGTCCAAACGGATGCCTTGCTTCTCGAACCAGGCTTTCAGGTCGCCCATTTCCGTGTCGAACACTTCCTCGTCGTAGTCGTCTTCCATCTTACGTATATGTTCGGCCAGTTCGTCGCGGTCCTCGAGCACCTCGTTCAGTGACGTTTCGAACTCTTCGCTCATGGTTTTCAGCTCTTCAGTGTCAATGGGCACGTCGAGAATGCCCGCGATCTTCTTGACGGCCGCTTCGACGCACTTGACATTCTTACCCTGCAGATACGCGGGTATCTCCGCGACAATGGTGGCCATGTCCAGGCCTTGCTGCTTCGCCAGCACCATCAAGTAGGTGACAATGCTGGCCGGACCTTCGTAGTTGGTGAGCCGCAGGCCGTGCTGTTGCAGGAAGGGTGTGAGCCGTTCGTCGGAGACGGACCCGTGGAACCGGGGTTCGCGCGTGTGCGGAACGAGGCCCGCAACACTGCCCACAAAGTAGATCATGGTGACATTAAACTGTGCAGCCAGAAACAGAATGCACTCGGCATACTCTTTCCAGTGCAAGTTCGGTTCTTTGCCGGAGAAGAGCACGAGGTTGTGTTTCTCGCAACAGAAGAACGTGTTGGACGGCTCCTCATAGACGTCTATCACGCCGTCTTCTATCTTCGTATGCGGCCTGAAGAGTGTCGATATCTCCATCGAGCCGGGGAAATTGTAGATGTAGAACTCTCCGGGATCGATCTCAGCGACCTCTTGTGCTTCGAGCGTCTGTACGAGGTAATCGATCGTCCCGGTGGACGTATCGCCGCCATCCATCCAGCCGGATAGCGCGATCACCATACGAGCATCGTGCAACTTGGGTCGGTGGCGAATCTTCACAAACCGGTCCGGCATCGTGTCACCATATCGCTCGTTCGAGATTATCGGGCCCACCGGCAGTATATCACTGTCCTAGACACCTAGTGCAATGTTGATAACAAGCTGAACGTCAAGGGCGTCGACGAAGCCGTCGCCGTTGAGGTCGCAGTCCCAACCGGTTTCGATACCCAACGCCTCGTTTATGACGAGTTGGACGTCGAGCGCGTCGACTCTCGAGTCTCTGTTGACATCTCCCGGCAGGCACACGTTAAGCAGATCTTCGACTGTTACGGTTGCCTGGCAAGTGGCGACATTACCGCTCGTGTCGGCCACGATCAGCGTTACCGTGTTCTCGCCGAGATCCGCGCAGGTGAACGTGCTCGGGACTGCCGTCATCGTCCGGATTTCGCAGTTGTCGGCGCTGCCGCCGTCTATGTCCGCGCCGGTGATGGCAGCGGTTCCCGCAGAATCAAGCTCGACGGTGATGTCCCGGCACACTGCTGTCGGGAGGATATTGTCCTCGACCGTCAAGGTTGCCTGACATGTCGAGATGTTACCGCTGGTGTCTTCGACCGTCAGCGTTACGGTGTTCTTACCCAGGTCCGCGCAGGTGAATGTGTCGGGGTCAACGGTCACCGAGGCAACGCCGCAGTTGTCGGTGCTGCCGGCGTCCACGTCCGCGCCGGTGATGGCTGCGGTTCCCGCAGCGTCCAGTTCCACAGTGATATCCTGGCACACGGGTACCGGTAGTATGTTGTCCTCGACCGTCACGGTTGCCTGGCATGTCGCGGGATTCCCGCTGGTGTCGACTACCGTGAGGGTTACCGTGTTCTCGCCGCGGTCCGCGCAGGTGAACGTGTCCGGTTCGACGGTCATCGAACTGATACCGCAGTTGTCGGTGCTGCCTCCGTCCACATCCACGGCTGTGATGGTTGCGGTTCCCGCAGGATCAAGCTCGACGGTGATATCCTGGCACACGACTGTTGGCGGAAGGTTGTCCTCGACTGTCACCGTCGCCTGACACGTGTCGGTGTGATCACCGACATCGGTCACCGTCAGTGTCACCGTGTTCTCGCCGAGGTCCGCGCAGGTGAACGTGTCCGGGTCGACCGTTAGCGAACTGATCTCACAGTCATCGGTGCTGCCGCCATCCACCTGTTGGCCGGTGATAGTCACGATTCCGGCAGAGTCAAGCTCCACGGTAATATCCTGGCAGACGGCGGTCGGCGGATTGACGTCTATGAACTCGTCCACGCCGATGTCGTAGAGGGCGTTGAACGGCCTGTCGTCACCGTCGAAATCGGTCGCCGGCGCACCGGTCGACGTTCCCGCGTCTCGTGCGGGGGAATCCCAGGGAATGTGGTAGTCGACGATCCGGTACGTGTCGCCGTCGCTCACGATGTACGTCACGTTGCCCGCCACCTCGATAGTCATAGCCGTGTTGGCTGTAACAAGCGCCTGGAACCGCTGGGCGGTGTTGGGGTTTATGATCGTTCCCACCAGGGCGCCGGGCGCAAGAGACGCGCCCGTGTCGGTCAAGATAGTGCGGTTCGTTGCCGGGACATAGCTGGGCTCGTCCGTCCATGTGCCGCTGACTCCCATCTGAAACAACGGGTCGCCGTCAACATTGTCACTCGCCTCGTCCAGAGCGTTGATGGCTGCCGGACCCGTCAACGCTGTCGTGCCTTCATCCCAATAATCCCCGTCCGAGTTGCCATGGAACAGGCAATAGGTCACGGCCGGATCGGAGTTCTCGCCACTTTCCCAGACCGCGAAGTTCCCGTTGTCCCTAAGAATGGTGTTCGTGATGGTCGGGCTTGCCACTGTGCAGTATACACCGCCGCCGGAACCCGATGCCCAATTGCTGTCTATCGTGCAGTTGATGAGCGTGGGGTTTGAGCCGCCACAGTATACGCCGCCGCCGCGCTCGGCTTCGTTACCGCTGATGGTGCAGTTAACGATCGTGGGGTTTGAATCGCCACAGAACACCCCGCCGCCGGAATAGGCCAGATTTCCGGTGATCGTGCAGTTCGTGATAGTCGGGTCGGACTCAAAGCAATATACCCCGCCGCCGCCGCTGCCCCATATCCTGGTCTTGTTTCCGGTGATGGTGCAGTTGGCGATCGTGTTGGTGCTGTCGACATTGGTGCAGTAGAAGCCGCTTCCATCATCGTGCGGTTTGGTGCCGTCCGCTGAGCCGCCGGTAATAGTGAACCCGTCGATCCGCGCATCGGTAATGCTGTCCATCACCACGACGTGGTCGGCGGGACCCCCGGCGTCGGCAGTGCTCCCGTCGATTATGGTCGGATGGGCGCCGATTGTCCGGTCGGTCTCCGGATCGAATGTAATGGGATCCTCCGTACCGGCAAGATCGCCGTAGACGAAGACGCCGGTCGCCAACGTTATGGATTCCTCGTACGTACCTTCAGCCACCCAGACCTGGCTGCCGGGGACGGCAACGTCAAGAGCCGCCTGGACTGTAGTGAAGGCGTCTTCCCAGGAAGCGCCCGTGCCCGCGCCCGTAGCGTTCTCGTCCACGCACAGAAGGGGGTACGTGGCCGGGTCGAGAGGATTCGTCCCTGCACGGATCTCGGTATAGTCGCTGAACCCGTCGCCGTCGGTATCCGGTTTCTCAAAATCCAGGTCCGTTCCGGTCGGGTTTGTGACCGGGTCGAAAGGGTCATAGTCCCACGGGTTGCCGTCGTACCCCGTCTCGAACCGGTCGGAAAGCCTGTCGCCGTCCGTATCGAAAAACTCGTCCGCGCCTATGTCGTAGTCCGAGCCGTCACCGGTGCCGCCTGTGCCAAGGCCGTCCCCGTCGAAACCGCGCGTGTCGCCGTCGAAATCGTTCCCCGGCGCGCTGCTGTCGGTACCGTAGTCAATAGCAGCCGAAGGGAACGCCAAGTGGTAGTCGACGACCTGATACGGGTCGCTATTGGCCGTAAACGTTGCGTCACCCACCACCTCGATGGTCGTCTCCGTGTTGGCAGTGATGACCATCTGGAACCACTCGAACGGTATGGGAGCGGGTGAGGGGGATGAGGTGGTACTGGGTTTGACGGCCGAACCCACCAGGAGGCCGGGCACGAAAGATGCCGCCGAATCGGTTAACGTCGTGCGGTTTGTTACCGGGTCCCAGCTGGGGTCTTCCGTCCATGTGCCCGCAGCGCCCATCTGGAACAGAGGATCGCCGCTCACATTATCGCCCGCCTCGTCGAGTGTGTTGATCTCGGATGCGCCGTTGTAGGGTGTCGTCCCCTCGTCCCAGTAATCTCCTTCGGGGTTGTTGTAGAACAGACAGTATATCACGATTGGATCGGAGTTCTCATCGCCTTCCCAAACCGCGTAGTTCCCGTTGTCCGTAAGGACTGTGTTGATAAGGGTTGGATCCGACGTAGTGTAGCAGCATATCCCGCCGCCGCTGCCTTGCGCATAATTGCCGGTTATCGTGCAATTGACGATGAGTGGGTCCGCAGCAATGCAACACACTCCCCCGCCATAGCCACCGACGTTGCCGCTTATCGTGCAGTTGGCGATCGTAGGGTCTGAGTCGTTGCAGAGTATTCCGCCGCCGAACATGCCCCAGTTGCCGATAATGGTGCAGTAGGCGATCGTGTTGGTGTTGTTCGTGCTGGTGCACTGGATAGCACCACCGACCGGATCCGTAGTAGTGCTCATCTTTTGAGCACCGGTCATCGTGAACCCGCCGATCCGCGCGTTGGCGACCGTGTCCATGACAACCACATGGGCAGCAGGACCACCAGCGTCGGCAGTGCTTGCGTCGATGATGGTGGGATAGGCACCAATGATCCTGTCGGTCTCGGGGTCGAATATAACAGGATCCTCGGTACCGGCAAGACCGCCGTAGAGTCGTACGCCATTCGCCATCGTGATCCATTCTCTGTATACGCCTCCAGCCACCCAGACGTCGTCGCCGGCAGTTGTAGCGGCAGTAATGCCGGCCTGGATGGTAGTAAACGCGTCGGTCCAGGAATCGCCCGTGCCTGCGCCGGCAGCGTTCTCGGCCACGTACCAGACCTCCCCAAACGCGATGTGACTGTGAGCCAGAACAACAACTGCGGTGAGTAAGAAGGCTATTCGTTTCATCGGACCACGCTCCTCCTGCAACAGTAGTGACCGCGAACACGTGCTGCTGTCACCGACCGGGAAGCACACCACCCGCCCAGTGTCGTAGCGTTATGATACAGCAGTCCTGCTGCCACTTGTCAACACGACCCCGGCGCTGAGGCATTTGCGTTGTGGCAGTTCTCTGGAGTGCGGTAGCTTGCTACCGCTTTTCAACCGGACAGCTTGCTGTCCAACAAGCCGGACTCAAGCACTTCCCGCCTGCGCGGGGACAAAGCTCGTCGGCATCATTGCCATCTTCATCCTTCGCTCTTCATACTTCTCAATTCTTAATTCTCTCCCCCCCCTTCCTCCAGCCGCAGGAAATGCACCCGCCAATGAAATCCTGGGGGTTCGAGAATATGGGTGTTTTGTGGCCATGGCAAAATCGACACTTCATCGATGGCCGCGAATTCGTAGGCACCCTACCCTTTTTCACGCTCTACGTAAAAGTACGTGCCCACAAGTTCACTTTGCCAATGGTTGTTGGGATTGGTGCGCGCATATACCACCAGCAAAATGTCCGGAGCCACCTCCGCCAGGGAAAAATAATTGCTGCAATCGGGCGGATAGAGGTCATGGTAAAAGGGGATGATAGGGCCCCAACTTTTTCCCTCGTCCTTGCTGAACATCATCCAGTTTCCTGGGCGACCATAGCTTACTACGAGAAGTCCATTCTCCATCAGAACTGCGTTGGGCCACACGCCATACGGCGATATCGGGTCGGCATTGCTCCAGATCTTGCCTCCATCGATAGAAGCACTCATATAAATGGGCGTCTGTTTTGCGTAACCAAAAGGCATTTCGACGGATGGATCGTTATTATTGAAACTGCCTATAGAAGCCTGGTAACTCGCACCGGACCGAATGAAGCTGAGAATCTTGCCATTGGGAAGGACCAAAAGAGACGTTTCGTCAAAGCCCTCACCCCTGACATCCTCTGTCGTGTCAAAGGCTATCGTTGACAGATAGAGCCAAGTTTTGCCGCGATCGGTCGAGCGCAACACCAAGCTTCGATACTTACGCTCAAGAACCGTTCCCTTCTGATTCCTGCAGTACATGCTCATAAGCAGGCTCCCATCCTGAAGCGCGACGATCTTACGGCATAAAACACACGTCCAGTCGTGGAACGTTTCCGGCAGATGTATTATGGCTGGGTCACTCACTCGACTAACCCCATTATCGTTTGAACGGAAGAACTTCGCCTCAAATACCCCCTTCTGATCGGTCTTGGTCATAGAAACTTCCGGCCTTCCTGCCCCAGAAGAATGCTCACTTGTATAGGAAGACTTGAACATGATTACTTCGCCATCCGGCTCCGGGTACTGATAGGTGGAATTCTCCAGGACATGTTCTGCCTGATGCCAGGTCTTTCCGCCATCGCTGGAGCGCCGGTCATATACCTGGATATCGCCATTGTTGAATTTGAAAACACTTCCAGCAGGACAGAAGCTTTCGTGTTCGGGGACGATAAATTGGGTTTTACCCCTGATGACTTTGATCCCCGGGACGTAGCTCACTCTGGATTTGACCGACTCGTACGCCGGATCAAGACTCCAATGCGACGCACCTGTATTGGCCGAGTCGCCTGTTGAGTTTTCCTGAGCAGATGAGGTCGTCGCAAGAAACCAGATAACAGGCAAGAAAAGGAGAGCCCTTGAAGTGGGACATTTGTAGGCTTGCATTCTTGTCCTCCGAGTATGTTGATCTCTATCGCTCATTCCCTGGAAACGCCGGTTTGGGAGTGAAGCGGGTGGCCGCTTAGAAGTGTAGCACCCGATGCCGTAATTATAGCCAGTTTGGTGGGGTGATTCAAGTGAGCTGGTGGGCCTTGGGGTAGTGCCCGCCAACACGTGCTGGTTCCGCCGATTGGGAAGTAGACGACCCGCCCGGTACGGTGACGTTATGATACAGCAGTTCTGCCGCCACTTGTCAACACGAGCCCGGCACTGAGCCATTTGCGTTGTGCCGGTATTCTGTAGGTTGGGCGTCTCGCCCAAGAGGCCTTGGGCAGGATGCCCAAGCTACGCAAACCACTGCTGATCGGCACGCCAGCTTTGGGCGATCACAACGATCGACCCTACAGAAACGGTTCAGTCAGAACAGTCTTTGGGAAAGGCGGGAAGGGCTGCGTCCGAGAACGCCTTGTTGATACTTGGCGGATTGCTCCTTCATTTCAGATACACCATCCTTGGGAACTCGATGCCTCAGTCCAATACATGAACTCCGAATTCAGCACGTTCGACGAAGGGCGACGGAAGCTCCATTGGGACTTAACAGGTGAAGTCTTCGGACAGGTGTGCTTAGCGGTTCTTAACGTTCCGGCACGTTAGCCTCGAGCGTATAATCCGATAACTAGTCAGGGTAACCAGCAAACCGGCAAGCGCTGCGAAGCCAATTGCACTTGAGACCGGTAGTCGACTCTCAGGATCAGTAGGATCCGTGCCATTTAGCCAGACTTCGGTCCCGTCATTCTGTCCGTCTCCGTCAGTATCAGCAACAAGCGGATTTGCACCGTGCTCTACCTCAAGACCATCGATCAGGCCGTCATTGTCGGAGTCCATGACGTCTGGATCAGTGCCCAGTACCCCTTCTTCATCGTCTCTTAAGCCGTCTCGGTCGGTGTCGGGAGAGGTAAGAAATGGGACGTAATTGACTCTGCCTAACTGTGGGTCGTCATTCTCGTCATGGATTCTTGATCCTATCACCGGCACACTGGTTGTTCCCCAATAGTTGAACTGAGCGTCCACGTCTTCAGTTGTCTCCAGCGTAACACCGTACGAGGTGAAATCGTTGGCCTCAAATTCAAAGACCAGTGGACTGGCGTAAGTATCGAGGACGAGAATGCCGCTGTGGAATGTGTTGTGCCTTATGATTACACTGTCGAGCGCGTTGAAAAGGACAATGTCCCAATTCCACGAGTTGTCGAAAAGGTTGTACTGAATATCGAGGGTCAAATTATCGGGAGGGCTGGCTACACATTCATTCCAGACGTTACCAAGATGGCAAGCGACTACATATCCCGACCCGTGTTTGCACGTCTCCAAGTTGTTGTCAAAGCGAGATCGCGACGCTAGGGTGTTATTCAAACTCCCTGTCCCCGCAATCTGGCAATCCACTACGATGGCATAATCAACAATTCCATTGGAGAAGTGGAGGCCGCGCCAGTCAAAAGGTGTCAATTCAGAAGCTGATGCGTCCGATGCAAAAAGAATTGGATTATCCTCCTCTCCTTTGGCAATAAGCACGCCGTCGCACCAGAGGTCCGCGAAGTGATTTATATATGGGGCCTGATAGATCATGGTCTGAAGCAACCCGCCAGCTCCCGGGTCCACAGCATAGGCATCCCTCAGGTCTTGTATCAGAGCTGGCGAAAGCTGCCCCCCCGTCACATCGTCATTGAAAGCCGAGAACAGCACTAGGGTCCCAGGCAGAATCGTCAATACCTGATCGAGATCCACAACAGTCTCACCCGTAACGTAGACGATATCCTCGTCGTCTCCCCAGGTCTCAAGAGCCGGTTCCTCTGGCAGAAGTCCAGAAACATACCTTATGCTCATAGGGTTCTTTCCCGTGATATTCCCAGGTACGTCGATTGAGGTCTGGCGGCTATCAAGTCTTGCCGCTCTGGCAGCATCGATTATGTCCTGATATGACGACCTCTGCCATTTGGGCTGGCTTGTGTCGGGGATACGCGGATCCATCATGACACGGGCGATCTCGCGCTCAAGATTGAAAGACGAGGCGACCGCATTGGCGGCCAAGAACATACAAGCAACAAGCATGAAGAACGTCTTCTTGTGTTTCATCGCAACACCTCCCGTCCCATGGTTCCCAGCACGATGAAGATACTATAGGTATCACCCCTTGTCAACTGGGTAAGCAGCGTGTCCCGACGCGGCACTCCCAGCTGTCATTTCTCCACGGCAAGTCTTTGACCCGAGTCAGGCGCGCACCTCGTCACGAATGGCGAGCAGTTCCTTCATCACTTCGAACAGGCTCTCGCTGTATTCCTTCGTGCCGAAACTGTCGTGCAGCCGCCGGTATTGCAGATAGAGTCTGTCGTAGATGGCGCGGTTCGCAGCTACGGGATCGAAATGCTGGTCAAGCACTCCCGTCATTGCTTCAATGGCGCCATCGAACTCGTCATACCCGCCGTTGGCCTTCCCCGCGACGACTGCGCCGGCCATCGCCGCGCCCAGCGCGCAGGTCTGTTCGCTGCGCGATATCTCGAGACGGCGGCCCATCACGTTGGCGTAGATCTGCATCACCATCGGGTTCTTCACGGAGATCCCACCGCAGTTGACCACGCGGTCGACCTTCACGCCGTACTCTTCGAAACGCTCCATGATCGTTCGCGCGCCGAACGCCGTCGCCTCGACCAGCGCACGGTACATCTCGGCCGGCGTTGTGTGCAGAGTCATACCTACCATCAGTCCCGTCAACCGCTGGTCGACCAGTACGGTCCGGTTGCCGTTATTCCAGTCGAGAGACAGCAGCCCGCTCTCGCCGGGTTTGAGCCGTTCAGCCTGCTGCGTCAACTCTTCGTGGCCCATACCGGCCGGTTTCACGTAGTTCACGAACCAGTTGAAGATGTCGCCTACAGCCGACTGGCCCGCTTCAAGACCGAAGTACTCCGGCAGGATCGATTCGGGCACGATGCCGCATAAACCGGGGATATCGGGCAGGTCCTGTGACAGCGGCGACACCATCATATCGCACGTCGACGTGCCGATGATCTTGACTAGGGTGCCCGGTCTTATGCCTGAACCCACAGCGCCCAGATGCGCGTCGAACGCACCCACGGCAACGGGTATGCCCGCGCGCAGCCCCAGCCGTTCGGCCCAGGTTGCGGACAGCCCGCCGGCGGCGTCGGCGACGTTGTATGCCGTGTCCGGCAACGTCTTGCGCAGGCGGACGAGCTTCTTGTCCAGAGCTCCGGCAAACTCCTCATCCGGGTACCCGTTCCAGCCGGGGTTGAACATGGCTTTGTGGCCGGCCGCGCAGATGCCTCGCTTGAGCACGCTCGGTGTCGAAGTGTCTGTGAGGAAAGCTGGAATCCAGTCCGCGCACTCGACCCACGTGTACGCGGCGTCAAACACCTTCGGCGCAACCCGCAGACAATGCAAAGCCTTCGACCAAAGCCACTCCGAGGAATAAGTTCCGCCGCACTTGGTCAAATACTCCGGGCGCATCTTCGCTGCCAGTTCCGTGATCTCGGCCGCCTCGGCATGGCCGGTATGGTCTTTCCAAAGCCAGGCCATCGCGGCCAGGTTGTCGCTGAACTCGTCCCGAAACGCGAGCGGTTCGCCCGTATCGTCTACCGGAATCGGCGTGCTGCCGGTCGTGTCGACACCTATCCCGATGACGTTCTCCGGAGAGAAACCTTTCCTACCGGCAGCCTGCGCGAGCGTGTCCTTCACCGTTTTCTCGATACCATCGACATACTCGGCGGGATGTTGACGCGCGAGATTCGGATCTTTCGGGTCCAGAAGTATACCCGCCTCGCCGCGCGTGTACTCCCACACGCTCGTGGCGATCTCCTCGCCCGTCGATACGTCAACAATCACGGTCCGCGCCGAATTCGTTCCGAAATCCAGACCGATAGAATACTTGCCCTGACTCATCTCAGTTCTCCTTTGCCATGCCGAGACCTATTGCGTCGACGAGATAGTAAGACAGTGAACCACAGTTCAGACCTGCGCGCCCTTCCATTGACAACGCCTGCAATCCTCGCCCTTGCTCAGATTCAGCTATTATACAGCCTGCTTTGCCTGCGTACAATGCCTCGTGTTCAACCCTAAGCGTTCAGCCAATGGCTGAGTGAGCGAGAACTCCAGCAGCCGGCAGTCGCCCGACGGGTTTCTGCAGAGTCCCGTAGAGACGAACGACAATAGCCCAGGAATTCATTCCTGGGATCAGATGCGTACCCCTACATATCGAGTCCCGTAGATAGAATGGAATGACCGGCACCAAAAAGTGTAGAGTGAG
>CAZGCA010000029.1:0-59827 GCA_964524145.1 uncultured bacterium
CGTCCCTGCGGGACTTGGAGGTAGTCGTTATAGCTTGGACCACCTGGTGGGTGACAGCCTGCTTGTCGTGTTTCCTGCTATCCATAGCGCCTTACAGGTACGTTTTCATCGGATTGCTGAACGGTTACGGGAGCATAGCGTCCGTGCCTGCCTCGAGGAGTGTGTGTCGCATTGACAGTCTCACAAGCCAGCGGCTATAATGCCCGAAACACCGCATTGGTGGGAGCTTGGCGAACGCATACGACAGGGAACCGGTCTGATGGAAAAAGCGAACGAGCTTCAAAGCCAGGTACGCGAGATCGAAGGTCTGTCCACTATCCCTTTAAGCATGACCAGAATAATGCTCGTGGCGGACGATCCTAAGGCGACGGCGAACGATCTCGCCCAGGAAATAGCAAGCGACCAATCGTTGACAGCGAAGATCCTCCAGATAGTAAACTCCGCATTCTACGGGTTTCGCCGGGAGATATCGTCGGTCACCGACGCGGTTGTCATTCTCGGTTTCAACCAGGTCAGACACATGGCGACTGCGGTTTCTGTATTCGGCGCATTTCAAAGGGGCGAAGACCGTCTTTTCGACCGGCAGCTGCTCTGGCGACACAGTCTCGCGTGCGCGATGACGTCTAACGCGCTTACGATCAAGAGTCGGGACAAGTACCCGGATGAGAAGGGTGGGCATACGGCCGGGCTGCTGCACGATATCGGCAAGGTTGTGCTCGACCAATACTTCCACGACAAGCTTGTCGAGGTAATGGTCTACGCAAAGGACAGGAGTGCGCCCCTGATCGAAGCCGAGCAAACCATCCTGGGCGCTACACACGCGGACGTAGGCGGATGGCTCGCGGACAGTTGGGGGTTTCCGGTGACGCTTGTCGAGAGCATCAAGTGTCATCATGCCCCGCACGAGGCTCACGAGCCTCGGCTCCTGCCGTTTGTGACTCACGCGTCAAACGCGGTGTGCAACGCGCTGGGGTACGCGGCAACCGACACGGTCGAGCACGGGACCGACGTGGACGAGGAGGCGAGGCAGGCGGCGGGCATTACGCGAGACTCGATACGCAATATTCAGGAGCAGCTGGAGAAGAACGCTGCCTTCCTCGAGGGCATCTCCTCGGCGATGTCGTGACGTTGCTCTGACGCAACTCAATCCTGTGTGAACCATCTCGTCCTGGAATTCAGAGGGAGCCCTTTCAAATGGCACTGTTTGGGAAGGTGTTGACGTACCACGATGACCTGAAGGCCCTCGCGATCGCCGGTGCGACCGATCGCGCACGCCTTCCAGACTCGCGCGAGCTGTCCCTGCTCGATACGTCTCTGGACGAGCTGGTTGCGCCGCGCGATAAACTGGAGCCGAAAGCCGAAGTATTCAGGGCTCGCGTGCTCGATCTCTTTGGGATAGACGTAGCGGGCGACTTCTGCGGCATCTCCATCCCGCACCCGTTCATGCTTGCCCCCGGGACCTACACGCATAACGCGCGACAGGTGCGCATGGCGGCACACGTCGGCTGGGCAGGGATCGGTCTCAAGACGTTAGTGGGGAACGACGAGGACGGGCGTTGCTCGTTGGCCGAACGGAGCCGCAAGGTGTTCTTCGCTCCGGACAAGAGGTTTCTCTCGCAGACGCGCTTTCTGTCCGGTGAGAGAGGAAGCGAGTTGGACGTGGACACCTACGTGAGGGAGGTGCTTCGCGATTCGCTTGCCGTCGGCGAGGAGGCGGGGATCCTGGTCAAACCGAGCTTCACGTGCGGCAGACCGTTCGAGGAACATGTTGCGGAATGGCATTACACAATCCGGCGACTGTCAGAGATGCAGCAGCGTGCGATGGAAACTGATTTCTCGCCAGACTATGCTTACCCGCCCCCAGACACTTTCGAGGAACTCGAAGAGATCCAGAACGAGTATGTCCGCACCGTCGTTGGTATAACAGCTTTCTGCCAGGAGTTTGCCGCAGAGACGGTGGGTCCTGGCGTCGTTGTCGCGCCGAAGCTGAACAGCGCTATGTTTCCGGTGATGCGCGTACTCTTGTCGGTGTTGGCCGAGCACGGTGTTGCGAAAGGGTTCGTCGGGTTCAACCGACCCTTTGGGGCGTATATCGATCCGTTCAGCCTCGTTGCCCTACGGTCGGCATACGGCGGCGAGAACCACAAGATAGCCAATATCAATCTCTTTCGCGAGATATACTCGAACGGTGATTTCGGCTTGCCGGCCAGCGCGACAGGCGGTTGCGTAACGGGCTTCGACGCGGTCGAATATATATCCAGCGGCGAGATTGGCAGCATCCAGGTCGTGTCCCAGTGCTACTACCAGGGGCAGGAGAACGTGCTGAAGCGGTTGTTGGGCGGGTTTGTCGTCGCGATGGTCCACCTCAACAGAACGTGCCCGGACAAGTACGGTTTCGAAGTAGTCTCGGTCGCCGATCTGAAACGCAAAAGCCATCATCCGGCGGTAGCGGGCGCGTTTCGCGCGGTGTATCCTTCCGAAACCCGGCGATTTCGCGCCGAGATCGACCAGACGAAGTGCAAGCACTGCAGGGAGAAGAGTCCTATCCACCCGCACACGGTTTGCAGAGCGTTACTCGTCTGCCCGTATCGCGCTATCGAGACAGTCGATCCCGAGCAGGGCATCTTCCGCGTAAATCCTGACCTGTGCGCTGGCTGCGGCACGTGCCTGCCCTGCGACGCCATACACATGACCGACCGGGCGGCAGACAGAATGTAGCGCGAACGTTCGCTGGGAGTCAGCGTTTCTCGAGCCGGAGCGAGATTATGAGGGCCGTCGCGGCGGCAGCAGCCGAGATCAGAAACAACGCGTCGTAGTGAGTGACACGGACCAGGAATCCGCCAACAGCCGTTGGTCGCGGAAGGCGTCCCTGTATCCTACGAATTGGTTAGACTCTTATGGGTCCTCTACCGGTGGAAGGTTTTCCACCCCGGCATCCTCAAGCAGTTGAATAAGTCCGGGCAGCCTGTTCTCGCAAATGCCCCATAGTTTCTCGTACCGTATCTCTCCATATTCGTGAGCAATGATATTCCGCAGGCCGATAATCGATGGCCAGGGAATATCCGGATGACGGGCACGCGTGTCCGGAGAAACGTGGCGAGCGGCCTCGCCGAGTATCTCAAGGTTGCGTTCAACGGCACTCCGCAACATCCGGTCTGAGAGAAGGTCTTCGAACCGCTTCCCACGGGTAAACTCTCTGATAGCCCTAGCGGCATCCAGCATATCCCACAGTCGCGCCATCTCTTTCGGATCAGGCCGCATAAACCACCTCGCACGTTCTCAGTATCTCGTATCTCCGCCAAGGGTTCCGCAACGCCTCTTTCTCGACGAAATCCACCTGCCGGCCAAAACGTTTCTCCAGTTCCTCCTTCATATCGAACATGTCAAATAGGTCCCATCCCGCGTCCGGTTCGAAACTCACCAGAAAATCCAGATCGCTCTCCGGGCCGAAGTCATCACGCAGTGCGGACCCGAAAATGGACAATTCGCGAATCCGCCACTTGCGGCAGAACTCGGCCAGCGCGTCACGATCCAGTTGCACGTGTGCGTTCATGGTCCTGTCTCCTCGCAGAACACGTTGCTTCGCCTCGATCTCGGCGGTCCATTTGCCCTCGCCGTCCACGCCCTCCTGCACCTTGAACGATATATGAACGTCCCCGACCCGGGCCGGCCATCCGCGGCTCTCCGGCTACTTCCGAGCTCGTCGTCATCACTTAACCTCGCTCTGAATGCGCCGATAGACGCCATGGTCTCCTTCGCTTAATCATAGCCTCGTGCGTCACCGATGTCAATCAATGTGCGGATACCCGGATACTGGAAAGCAACGCGCCATCGCTGAGGGATCAGCGTTTCTCGAGCCGGAGCGAGATTATGAGGGCCGTCGCGGCGGCAGCAGCCGAAACGAGAAACAGGGCCCCGTAGGGGATGATCCGGAGCAAGACCCCGGCGGCAAACGGCAGTGCGGTAAGGGGTGCGAGGATGGTGTTCATGAGCCCTGTGTGGGACGGCCGTCTGTCAGGCGGCGAAAGCTCGAGCAGGTAGGAGGGAGTTGCAATTCTTCCCCCATTAAACGCGGCCGCGTTAAAGATAAAGACGCAATAGTAGGGCCACCGGGCAACCTGATAGGACAAGACGCCGGCGCTCACCATAGACCCCACGAGCAATGCCGTGGCGGGCGCCACCAGTCCAAGAATGCTGCAGATTCTCAGAAGCGCGGGATTGCCATACCTGTACGAGATGTGTCCGAGCAGAAGGCCGGAGACGACCATGCTGCACATACTCGCCGTAAGATACACGCCGGTCTCGGCGGCGGTCGCGCCCATGCTGCTCATCGCGTAGGCAACATAGAACGGGCCGGAAATGACGGCCACAGACCATGTGACGTTGAAAAACAGCAATCTCCTGTAGTCGGGGATGGTGCGCAACGAACCCACAGCACGTCGTATGACTTTGCGCAGTGGCAGGGGTCGCGGTTTCTCTACGGTTTCGACAGGTTCGTCAACCGTGAAAAAGATCAGCACCGCCGAGGCCATGAAGAAGAGGCCTATCGTGAAGAGCAACCCGTAGCTGTATGGAAACGGGATCGAGCTTTCTGCTGAAAGTATGCGCCTGACAACGAGCCCGGCGCAGATGCCTCCAATGCCCCCAAGAAACCTGCGGGTGCCGAAAAACGCGCCCAGCCGTTTGAGCCCGACCGCCTTGGCGACGATGTCCATGAAGGCCGGCACGGCCACGCCTGAGAACGACGTGTTGGCAAATAGAAGAAACACCATCACTCCGTAGACGAGCCACCCGCGATTCCCAAGGATGAAGAAGATGGCGGGAAGAGCCGTCATGCACGCAATTCTGCCGATACCCATTGTTTTGTAGACGGTCTTCTTGCGGGCGTAGTTTTCGATGCGGCCCGAGAACAGCAGTTGCGGCCAGAGCCAACCGGAGCGTACCGCCGTCGCCGCGAGACCTATCGCCGCGGTCGAGCCTGTCAGCCGGTAGACAAGGCCGCTGAGCACGGTATCGGGCTCAACGAACGCTTGTCCGGTCAGGAAAAGGGCGCCGTTGGCGACCCCGATCCAGAACGCGCGCCGGCCTCCGGATGGAAGACCAGGCGAGGCTGGTGGTTCGCTATCAGTCGCAGACATTGTCGCTGGTTGTGTTGGGCAAGGGAGGCTACGCCGCTTGTGGCGATCTCGACATGTTCGACCTTGGAGAGAATCGGTCGGGCCAGCTAACGCAGGCAATCAGTCAAGGATTCTTACCCTTCTTCCTTCTATCTTGAGCCGGCCCTCGGCGAAGAGCTGGATGGCTATCGGGTACAGTTCGCGTTCTTTGGCCTGGACGCGCTCAGCGAGTGTGTCAGCCGTGTCGTCGTCAAGCACAGGCACGACGCCCTGGAGTATTATTGGCCCGTGATCGTACTGGTCGTCGGCGAAGTGTATCGTGCAGCCGGAAACCTTCACCCCGGACTCGATAACCGCTTCGTGAACGCGATGGCCGAACCAGCCCGTGCCGCAGAACGACGGTATGAGCGCCGGATGTATGTTCATTATGACATCCTTGTAGTTCTCGTCCGGCATAAACAGGCTCATGAACCCGGCCATGACCAGCAGGTCGAGCTCGTATTCGTTCAGCTTATCGTTTATTGCCCGGTTGAACTCCTCCAGGGCGCTGAATTCCTTGCGCATGATCGCGCAGGCGTCTATCTTGTGATGCTTTGCGCGTTCGAGCCCGTATGCTCCGGCCCGGCTGCTGATGACAAGCTTGACACGTGCGTCAAGCTCGCCTCGTTCGATGTGGTCAATGATGTTCTGCAAGGTGGTGCCGCTGCCGCTCAGCAGCACGCCCAGCGATATGGGTCTCTTCACCGACCCGAGATTAATCTTCGGTATGTTCATTTGCCCTCCTCCGACACGAACACCTCGGCAGCAACCTTCTTGTCGTCTTTCTTACGGTCGTACCCTTTGGCGTCCTTCTTGGTGGAATGCGGGCGTTGCCGCGGGTTAATCGTCCACGACCGCCGAATACGCGGTTTTCGCGCCACCTTCCGTTTCGTCACGGCTGTCGGTTCTCAGTTCTCGGGCCACATGCCGTCGAAGACACGCGTTGCGGGACCTTCCTGTATCACGCGGTTGTCCTCGCGCCACTCGATCTTCAACACGCCGAGCGCCAGATGGGCGCTCACGTTGCGGTCGACGCGCCCGTTCAGCACGGACGCAACCACCGAAGCGCACGTCCCGCTCCCGCACGCCAGCACAATACCCGAACCACGCTCCCACACGCGGACCTTGATGTTCTGTCTGTCGATAACCTGGACAACCTCGACGTTTGTCCGGTTCGGAAACTTCGGATGATGCTCGATTTTCGGCCCGATCTCTGCCAGCGGAACGGATTCGACGTCATCCACGAGGAAGACCGCGTGCGGGTTGCCCATCGACACGCAGGTCACCCGGTATGTTTCGCCGTCAACGTCAATCGGTTCGTCGATCACCTTGCCCTGAGGACCGGTCATGGGTATCTCGGCACGCATCAGCTTCGGCTCGCCCATGTCGGAACGCACCGACAAAACCCGGCCATCTTCCACAGAGAGCTCGACCTCGTTCGGGCCTGCGAGCGTATCGATCGAGAACGCGAGTTTGTCCGTCATCCCCCCTTCATAGACATACTTTGCGAAACAGCGTATGCCGTTGCCGCACGTTTCGGCTTCGCTGCCGTCGGCGTTGAACATCCTCATGCGGAAGTCGCACTGATCGGAAGGCAGGACAAGGATGATACCATCGGCTCCCACACCGCAATGTCGGTCGCTCATCGCGACAGAGAGCGATTCCGGGTCGGCAACCGCACGTTCAAGACAGTCTACGAATAGGTAGTCGTTGCCAAGCCCGTGGAGTTTTGTGAACTGTATCATGGTCTACGTTTTGCCTTTAGCCTGCCTGGCTTTGAACTTCAGCTGCTTCGCGTGCCGTTTCTGCGCTCCTGCTATCAGATGATCGAGGACCTGCCCAAACGTGAAACCCGCCGCCTCTGCCGCTTGCGGATAAAGCGACTGCTCGGTCATTCCCGGGATAGTATTCACTTCGAGAAACCATATCTTACCACGTTTCACTATCATGTCAACCCTGCTCAGACCGAAACACCCGACGATACGGTGCACGTCCAGCGCCACCTGCTGCGCCTGCCGCGTGATCAGATCGCTCACACGCGCCGGGGTTATCTCGTCGGTAGCGCCCGGCGTGTACTTCGCCTCGTAGTCGAAATACGCGCTCGTCTTGGGCACGATCTCCGTCAACGGCAGCGCCATCGGTTCCCCTGTCTCGACGTTATCGAGCACCGAACAGGTGATCTCGGTTCCCGCAAGGTGTTCCTCGATCATTATCTCGTCATCGTACTCGAACAGCTCTGCGATCAAGGGCTCGATCTGTTCCGGCTCGACGACAATGCCCATCGCGAGGCTCGACCCGAGCCTCGGGGACTTCAGCACACACGGAACGCCGAACTCGGCCAACACAGTCTCCACAATTGTATCCGCGTCGCGCGACCATCCTTCTGCATCAATCACCATATGGCGCGGAACACGCACACCGTGGTACGCAACCAGCTCCTTGCACCGCACCTTGTCCATCGCCAGCGCGCTCGCCAAGACGCCCGAACCCGTGTACGGTATCCCCACGGTTTCGAGCAACCCCTGCACCGTACCGTCTTCGCCGTACGGGCCGTGCATGGCCAGAAACGCCACGTCCACCTTCTCCGATGCAGCACCGGACTTGGCCTTTGCAACAGCGGTTTCTATCTCGAGCGGTGCCGGACGACGATCGGACGCTTCTTCCCACTCGATAGCCTTGGCACCTTCGGGAAGCGATTGCCAACGACCGTCGGGAGTTATGCGAACACGTTTGACGCGGTACTTACTTTTGTCCAGCGCTCGAACAACCATCTCGCCGCTTCTGAGCGAGACTACATGCTCTGCGCTGGGACCGCCTGCTATGACTGCAACGTTCAACCGATTAGGTGCCATCACACACCCATCTTTCGGGCCATGGCGTTCGCGGTCTCACGTGCCTTGACGAGCAAGGAAAGCGTCTCGTTCACCGGGCATGAGAAACCCGCCTCGCGACCATATGCCGCGATGGCACCGTTCAGAGCGTCGATCTCCGTCCGCCGGCCGGTCCGCAAATCCTCGTGCATCGACGCGTAATGCAACGCCGTCGGCGGTATCAACTTCTCGTAGAAATGGTCCAGGAACGCCTGTACATCGGCAAACTCGAGTGTGACGCCTTGCGCCGACGCGACCTCGAATATCTCCTCGACGATCAGTGCCATGATTCGACGCGTCTCATCGTTCCCCGCAAGTTCGCCGTAAGATGCACCGAGAAGCGACGACATCGGGTTCAATGCGCTGTTATAGAGCACCTTGCCCCAGATCACCGCCCGGATGTCGTCAGCCACTTTGGCCGGGATGCTCGACGCATCCACCGTCCGGGCTATCTCTTCGACTCGGTCCAGCGGCGCGTCGGTGTACGGCCCGAACTTGACCGGTCCGCCGTAGACGGTAACCGTGACATGGCCGGGTTCCAGTACCCGCGCACCGAATATCACCATACCTCCGACGAGCCTACCTGGCCCGACAACTTCGGCAACCGTTTCCCAGTTGCCCAACCCGTTCTGCAGGGATACAACCAGGGTTTTGTCGGTGACAACCGGGAGCACGTCTCGCGCCGCTTTCGCTGTATCGTACGACTTGACCGTGATAAAGACGACGTCGAAATCCGGGGCCGGGATGTCATCGCATTTGTCAAACGCGGGTATCGACGGGATATGGTGATCACCCCATATGCCGCTTATGCGCAGACCGTTGTCGCGCACCGCGCTCATGAGCTCCGGATGGCCCACCAAAGCGACCGACACGCCGCTCTTTGCCAGGAACCCACCAAGCACCGAGCCGATGGACCCGGCACCCATGATCAATACGTTCATCACACAACTCTCAGTTTACAGTTACGCCCCGCTGTTTGTAGTTCCGCCTTTAGGCGGCATCCTATCGCACGACGTAATCGCAACAAATACTGTTGCGGACAGGAGTACCAAACCAATCGTTCGCGACCTCTGTCCACCGAAAGCGGCGGCGCCTCCATCAACAGACTCGCGCCGGAACGTGTTGAGCCGTTTCTCTCGAAAACCGCCTGAAGGCGGGACTACGAACTTTGTGCGACGACAAACCTACTGTTAGAGCAGATCTTAGCACACGACCCGGTCATTATCAATTATTGAGATCTGCCGCTAACGCCCTATCAACGCATCGGGCTCGTGCGCCCCGGGTTATCGTCCGCTCTATTGACAATCATGTCCGGATCTCGTACCCTACTACGTAGGGGAAGCTGCGGAGAAAGGGAAGATGGCTACAATCCCTGAACAGTGGGTAGACCAAGCACGATACGATTTCGATACAGCGCGTGCTATGTTTGATAACCGTCGGTTCCTCTATGTGCTGTTCTGTTGTCAGCAGGCCGTGGAGAAGATGCTCAAAGGGGTCATCGCAAAGCGGACGGGTGAGTTTCCGCCACGGCTTCACAACCTGATGCGATTGGCGGAACACACCGGGCTGGAGTTCGAAGAAGCACGACTGAGTTTCTTCGGGGAGCTCTCAAGCTACTACATTCAGACGCGTTACCCGAAAGAGACGGACACACTTCTCAACAACGTCTCGCAGGAGATCGCGCAGGAGATCGTGACCGAGACGGAGGACACGATAAGATGGCTGTCATCGATGATCTGATTCACAGACGAGCGAGGGAGGCAGTGAAGGTAGTCGCACGGCAGGCCCATGTGCGAGCAGCCTACCTTTTCGGTTCGCACGTCGAAGGGACCGCGGACCGCTTCAGCGATATAGACATCGCCGCCTTTGTTGAGGGGGCCGACCAATGGGACATCCGACGGCGCGCGCGGGCAGCGGTCGAGGCTCAGAAACAGGTTGGCAGCGACATCGAACTACACGTTTTCCCGGCGGAACTGTTGGAGAAC
The DNA here is from genome assembly GCA_964524145.1 of uncultured bacterium. Classification (GTDB taxonomy): domain Bacteria; phylum Hydrogenedentota. The sequence continues at coordinate 10,012 of CAZGCA010000029.1, forward strand.
CCTCCCGCCGCCAGTTTCGCGGCCTACATTCAAACCCACGGAGTCCCGGTTGAAATCTGAGGGGACTCCTGGAACTTGTTGGGGACAGGATCTTATTACGCGATTCGCCCATTATCAACGAGCGTAGCGGCGGTCGTATGCTTCCGCGTGCACCTTCCTGGCTGCGTCGACCAACTCGGGATAAGGCGAGTCCACGACGGTGACGAACCCGATGTTGTAGTTCTCGCCGTCCCAGAACCTGCCGGTTACCGGTTCGTCTATGTACTGAAACCAATGGCACCCAACGAACGCCGGACAGTCGATCACGCTGCGCACGTAACGGATGTAGCTCTTTGCACGATCCTGCTGGTTGCGCGTGCGAACAAGTCCCGTATGGAACATCCCGCGGTCGAGCGCGCCGAAATGGAACTCGCCGATGATCAGCGGTTTGCCGAGATCGTTCTCGCCGGTCCAATGTTCAGGGTCGATGGTTCGCTGGTAGAGGTTGAAGCTTACAACGTCGGCGACGTCCGCGCACGCCCGGACGGCCATGGGAGGCGCGTTCGAGAACCGGCACCCAAGGTAGAGCTGGTTCGGCGCGTGTGCGCGGAGCGCGTCCTTGACGGCCTCGAAGTAGCGCTTCGCAAACTCGTAGACGAACGCGTCGAGGTCTTCGGTGCACTGCTTGTTAGCCTTTACCGGCACTCGCAGACTGTCCCAGTCCTCCGCTTTCGCGTCCCACGCCTCGTTGAGAACCTCGAGCGTACCGTACTTCTTCTTGAGCCGATCGACAAACGCCACGCGGCACGGCTGGTCCGGCGGGCTTCTCAACGTGCCTATCCGAATGGTACCCCACGAGAGCTCGTTGTCGACAAAGTAGCCGATACAGAGAGGGTTGCCTGAATGGCGCGTTGCCGTGGCGGAGACGCTCGCTTCCGCTGCACCATCAAACTTCGGGTCGTACACGTCCGCCATCCTGCCCCAATACCCTTTGGCGCCTTCGATGCCTCGGAACTCGCCGCTAATGCTCGCCGTGGCCACAAACGGCATCGGGCTGTGATCAAGCACGTCCGCTTGCGACCAGTTGCCGATGGTGTTGAACCCCCAGGCCCTGAGTCGTGCATACGCGGCGTCCCGCCATTTCGCCTGCCACTCGTCCCCATACTTCCTGATAAGGTTGGCGCAGTAGAAGCTGAACGTGCGCCCTTTGCCGTCGATGGTCTCGGCCATGCTGTGCGTCGATCTCGCGTAGCCGAAGACTCCCCTGTAAGGGCCGTCGTCGTCCGGGAGCCAGTCGAACCATCCGTCGCGCCCGTCGATGAACGTTCGCTCCCACGTGCCCACGCAATCGATTCCAAGGGAGAGAAACAAGCGTCCTTCCGGCGTGACAAACCACCACTTGCCGTCGACCTTTTCCGTGCGGAACCAGCCTGTTGCCTCGAGCTGAGGTCCGTCCGCCCACCCGCCGAACCGGTCGCGTCCCGGGAAGTCCTGTGCCGCCTCGAGCGTTTTCTCTTCCTCGAACCGTCGCGTTTCGATCTCGGCTTCGTCCTTGAGTTTCCCGGGCCAGTCCGCGTGCTTGTACTGGCCGAACTTGTCAATGAAAGGCAGCGAGGCAGGTCCTTCCTGGAAGGCTGCTCGACGGAAAAGCCGAATGTCGTCCAGGACAAGTGTGTGCGGCTCTTGCGGACGCGGAAGAAACACCTGGAACGCGGTGATCCGGGACGGGTCGATGACCGACCCTTCGCTCACGGGCCCGAGCGCAGGAACACCGCGCATGCCCCAGAACGGTCCGGTGTCGCCCGTCTTGAACCGGGCCAGCAGCGTCGTCTTCACTCCGGGATCGGCGGTTATGTGGGCCGTGTTGCAGAAGTTCATTCCATCGGCCCCTTTGTTGTCCACACGTACGCACACGTCCACCGGTTCCGATTCCGGGTTGTAGATATCCACGGACATGCCCGCAAATTCGCTCCAGTTCCAGGTGCCTGAGGACGGCGTGAAGAAGACGTTCGGCCAGTCCACCTTCTTGAAGTGGACTTGCAGCGCACGCCCCTCGTCGCGCTCGATCAGCGTGACTGCGACGTTGTTCTGCGCCATGTTCCCCGGAAGAGAGTCGCCATCAAACGACTCGATGACGGCTTCACTTGACAAAGATGGTGAGCCGCCTATCGCGACGGCACTCAGCAGTGCTGTGAAAACCGTCGCCAATGCCAATCTCGTCATATCTCACCTCTGGGTAATATCGTCGCCCTGCCCGAAGCCACTCATCTTTAAGCAACGAACCAACAGGATTCTACCAAAGCCGCCGACCCGGTACAACGGTAGGATGTGTTGACCTTGCAAACTGGTACCCGGTCGGGTGTAGAATTGCGCAAGAACCGGAGACCCTGTGCGCTGCAGCAAGCGAAAGGAGACGAGCCATGCCGTCAGAGCTGACACGACGAGCATTTGTAAAGACGGGCGCCGCGACCGCTGCGAGCGTTGCAACAACTCTTTCTGCGTCGAGAGTCTTTGGCGCTAACGACCGCATCCGCGCCGGGTTTATCGGTATCGCCAACCGCGGCGGGCAATTGATCGACGCCGCGTTGCCCCATAAGGACATGGAGATCGTCGCGCTGTGTGACGTCTACACACCCTCACTCGACAAGCGGGCGAAGAAGCTCGGCACCAACGTCGCCAGGTACGGGGATTTCCGCCGCATGCTCGATCGGGACGACATTGACGCCGTCTTCATCGCCACGCCGGACCACTGGCACGCGATCCAGACCATCATGGCGTGCGATGCCGGGAAGGACGTCTACGTCGAGAAGCCGCTCTCGATAACGATACTCGAAGGTCGCCGGATGGTCGAGGCCGCTCGACGGAACAACCGGGTCGTGCAGGTCGGAACGCACCGCCGCTCGTCAACGCTCTTCCCGAAGCTGGCAAATCTCGTCCAAGACGGCGGCATAGGGAAAGTGACGCTCGCACGCTGCTACCGTATCAGCAACATGTATCCCGACGGCATCGGTATCGCTCCCGACAGCGACCCGCCGGAAGGGCTCGACTGGGACATGTGGCTCGGCCCGCGTGCCTGGCGACCGTTCAACAAGAACATCCACCCCTACAAGTTCCGCTGGTGGAAAGACTACTCGTCGCAACTCGGCAACTGGGGCGTTCACTACTTCGACCTTATCCGGTGGATACTGGGCGAGGAGGCTCCGGTATCGGTCTCGGCACACGGCGGGAGATACGCGGTCAACGACTCGCGCGACATTCCCGACACGATGGAGGCTATATTCGAGTTCACCTCCGGACGGCTGATGGTCTTCGGCCAGTATGAGGCGAGCGGCAACGCCGCGATGCGCAGCGGCGAGTCCGAGCTGCGCGGCACTCTGGGCACCGTCTACGCGGGGACCCGTTCGTATGAGATCATTCCGGAACGAGCGGGACAGTTTGGAGACCCGAAACCGCTGAGCGAACGCACGACCGTCAAGTCGAAGGACGGCGATCTGACCGTCGCACACATTCGCAACTTTCTCGACTGTATCAAGTCGCGCAAGAGACCGAACGCCGACGTCGAGGACGGGCACCGCTCGACGACGTTCGCTCATCTCGGCAACATATCACTGGCAACAAAATCGCGGATCGAGTGGAACCCGGAACGCGAACGGATAACCAACAGCGAAGAAGCGAACGAGCTTCTCCATTACGAGTACCGAGCGCCCTGGAAGCTCGGGTAGCGAAACTGAGGAGGGAACACCGATGGCCCGAACTATCGAACGGAGAGAGTTTCTGAAGAGAACTGCGGCGGGATGCGCATTGTGTGCCGGCGTGCCTCACATGCTTGCAGCGAGCGCATACGCGAAGCAGCCGAAGCTGGTGAGCCCCGGCTGCAGGGGAACGAAGGTCCGGGTCGGCAAGGTGTACATGGGCACACGCAATCCCCACTGGCCGACGCCGACAATGGACCTGGACGCCGAGATGCGAAGGTACGAGAAAGAGTTCGCGCGGCTCAAGCCGGAGCTGGCGGACGTGGACTTTGCGGTGAACGAACTGGTCACGTCGCGGGACGAGGCGAGAGCGCTCAAGGACAAGCTTGGGGATGTTGACGGGATTCTTGCGATCCATCTATCGATAGGGATAGACGACATCCCGAGAGAGATCCTCGGTGCGGGGCGACCGACAGTGCTCTTTGCAGCCCCGTATTCGGGACATGAATGGACGGGGTTCGGTGCATTGCGGAAACAAGAGGCGGGCGCGCTGCTCGAATGTATGTTAACGAGCGATTTTGACCAGTTGGCGGTGGCCATCCGCCCGTTCCGCGCCATCCACCACTTGAGGGAAGCGAAGATTCTCAACGTCACCAAACGTCCGGCACGTCCCGCCTTTACCAACGTGATAAGGGAGAAGTTCGGGACCGAGATCAAGACTATCGACCGCAAAACAGCGCTCGACGCATACAACGCTGTCTCCGACGCCGACGCGGATGCGGAAGCCAAACGCTGGATCGACGGAGCGGTAGAGGTTGTCGAGCCGCCACGAGACGAGATAGTCAAGTCGTGCAAGCTCGCGCTCGCGTTGGAAAGGCTCCTGGACAACGAAAACGCTACGGTGATGACCGTCGATTGCTATGGGAGCATGTTCCATCAGTTGCCCGCCTTCCCGTGCATCGGGTTCACACGGCTTAACGACATGGGGTTGGGCGGCATCTGCGAATCGGATCTCGAGTCCGCAATGACTCACATTCTGTTCCAGGGGTTGTCCGGACGGCCCGGGTTTATCAGTGACCCAACAATGGACGGCGATATCGCTATCCTGGCACACTGCCTTGGCTCGACGCGGATGGACGGGCCTGACAATGAGCCTGCACCGTACAAGTTGCGCACGATCATGGAGCGCCGGGAAGGTGCCGTGCCGCAGGTGAAGATGCGTGTCGGCCAGGAAGTCACCCAGGCGAAACTGGTTGGCGCGAACCTGCTTGTGCATTTCACGGGCACGATTGTCGACACGCCGGACGTCGAGAGAGGGTGCCGCACCAAGATATCGGTCAAAGTCGATGGCGACGCGGAGAAGCTCTGGCAGAACTGGTCCCACGGGCTGCACCGGGTCACCTGCTACGGAGACATCACGCAGGATTTGAAACGGTTCTGCAGGTTCAAGAACGTCAAGATGGTTCACGAAGCGTAACGAGCGCCGCGCTATGCTGAGGCCGCAACGCAGCCTCAAGAAAGGAAGTCTATAGTGCCAAGAGAGCCCGATGTTCGCCCGGTTGCGACTTCCCTATACTTCTTGCCTGTCGAGACGCGGGTGCCGCTCAAGTTCGGTCCCGAAACGCTGACCTATGTCACCTGTGCCCGGGTCCGTATGCGTGTCGAGGACGGTGCAGGCCGGACTGCCGAAGGCTGGGGCGAAACGCCGTTGAGTGTCCAATGGGTCTGGCCGAGTTCTCTGGGCTACGAGCACAGGCATACGGCGCTGAAAGAGTTCTGCACCATGCTGGCTGAAAGCTGGACACAGATAGGTACGAGCGGCCATCCAATCGAGATCGGCCACGCGTTCCAGGAGAAACAGTTGCGCTCGTTGCTCGCGGAATTCAATCAGCAGCGCGCCGATACGGAACCCATGCCATGGCTTGCGGCGCTCGTGTGCTGTTCGGCGTTCGACATTGCACTGCACGACGCCTATGGCGTGCTCCACCAGGTTCCTGTTTACGAAACGTACAACGCCGACTATATGAACGCTGACCTGGCGCAGTTTCTCTCTCCCGCGGAAGGAACGACCGTTTCGTTTGCAGACAACTATCCCGCAGACTTTCTGGCGTTCCCTCGACGCAACGAGTTGCCTGCATGGCACCTGGTAGGAGGCAAGGACCTGCTGGACGAGACGGAGCTGGACGGGACGGAACCGGACGACGGCTACCCCGTGCTGCTGCCCGACTGGATCGAGCGGGACGGTCTGTGGTGCCTCAAGGTCAAGCTGCGCGGCAACGATCCCGGCTGGGATTATGACCGTCTGCTGCGAGTCGGCGAGATCGGCATGCAACAGTACGTGCGCTGGCTGACCGCCGATTTCAACTGCACGGTGACGGAGCCCGACTATGTGAACGCCATCCTGGACCGTCTCATCGAGGAAGACCCGCGCATCTACGGCATGATCCTCTACGTCGAACAGCCGTTTCCGTACGACCTCGAGGCGACCCGGATTGACGTGCACAGTGTTTCGGCCCGCAAACCGCTGTTCATGGACGAAAGCGCCCACGACTGGCACCTGATCAAGCTCGGCCGGTCGCTCGGCTGGACAGGCGTGGCACTGAAGACGTGCAAGACGCAGACGGGCGCGCTCTTGAGCCTTTCCTGGGCCAAGGCACACGGCATGACGCTCATGGTCCAGGACCTCACCAACCCCATGCTGGCGCAGATTCCACATGTGCTGCTCGCAGCCCACGCAGGCACGATCATGGGCGTCGAGACGAACGCCATGCAATTCTATCCGGAAGCCTCCGCTCCCGAAGCCGCCGTCCATCCGGGCATCTACCAGCGGTGCAACGGCAAAGTCGACTTATCGACCATCACCGGTCCGGGATTCGGATACCGTCTGGAACTGATTAACAGAGAGTTGCCGGACCCGGAAGTAACCTTCTGCTGGACCTAGAACAGGTTTGGTGACCGTGACCTCAAGCATGAAGATGACACAGATCCTAATATGGGCTCCCCGTCTCAATTGGGGTGAACAGCAAAGGCGTGCGGTCCAAACCCGTACTTGCACGCCGTCTGCCGACTCGCCGAGTGGGTGCAATGAGGAAGCGCGACTTGACAGCACGTACCACTGCGCATATAATGAGGCGAAACAGTTCCGCAGCAGTGGCGGGAGGGTCATATTGGATATCTCGGTCTGAGTTCAGTTGGTAGGAGGGAAGGCTCTTGAGCAGGAGAATTGCAGTCTCGCTATTTCTTGTTTTCTTCCTTGGCACAAGTGTCGCATGGGCGCGGACAGCTAACATAGACTTTGACGACGGGACGCCCGGACCTGCTGAAGTCAGTGATCCGCTGGCAGTGGGCGGCACGGTCACGTTCGCGAGCGGTGAAGCCGTCATGGCGCATCCATCGCAGCCTGACTACACAGGGGCGATACAGTACGGCCCCTTCACAGGCGATTTCGAGGCCGAGACTACGTTCACAACCATTGGCGATTTCGCCGGCAGCGCCGACACGGATTACGCAACGCTCGTCGTCACCCCGCCGGGCTACGACTACGTCGCGCTCTTTGGTGTACTGAACCAGGGCGGGACACTGAAAACGACCGCCTTTGGGTGGGAGTACGCGGATGTGCAGACGGGGGAGACGTTCACGGCGACCACGCGCGCGACGATCAAGGTCGTCAAGACGGACGGGAATATAGATCTGTACGCGGCCTATGATGCCAATGCGTCGATGCCCTTGACACCCGGTACGTTTCATTATGTCGCCAGCCTTCCCATCGGGACCGCGGATCCGAGCGTCTACATATTCGGCCAGGGATTCGATTTCACGGTGGACGATTTCGTTATCAGCGGCGATGATATTTCCGCGTACCCGGACACCGATGGCGACGGTCTGTCAGACTATGACGAGGTCAACACGTATGGCACTGACCCGAACGACCCGGACAGTGACGATGATGACCTGCTCGACGGATGGGAGGTGCAATTCGGGCTGGATCCCAATGAAGCCGACACGGATGAAGACACCATCGCCGACGGCGATGAGGACGAAGACGAAGACGGCCTCTCGAATGTTGAGGAGCAGGACGCCGAAACTGACCCCGCGGATGCAGACACTGACGGAGACCTGCTCAACGATGGGGACGAGGTCAACGTGCACGGAACAGACCCAAACGATCCGGACACCGACAGCGATGACCTCTCAGACTATGAGGAGGTAATCACGTACGGTACGGATCCGAAAAGCAGGGATACGGACGGTGACGGCCTGTCTGATGGGGAGGAAGTAAACACACATGCAACCAACCCGCTAGATGACGACACAGATGATGATGGGTTCACAGATTTGGTAGAAATCATCAACGGTTCTGATCCAAACGATCCGGATTCCACGCCAACGACTCCGGACGTACTGGTTCAGCATTGGCGAAACCTGGGGCTTTACGGTGGTGCGGGCAGAATGCTTGCCGTCGATCCCAATGACTCATCACATATCTTTCTCTCGTCTGGCCGCTTGGGCGAGGGGCTGTACTCGTATGCCACCACGGATGCTGGACTCAATTGGATACGCCTACCAATCAACGGTAACACCATGTTCTATGACCCCAACGACAGCTCGACCCTTTATCATGGCCAATACCGATCCACCGACAACGGACTCAACTGGCAGTTACTGCCTTCTCTGCCTGAGCTTACGTGGGTCGTCGCGGTGAAGCCAGGTGACTCTAGTACGCTGTATGCCGTCACAAGTAGTGGGCTGCATGAGATTGCCCACGTCTATAAGTCGATTGATGCGGGTGAGAATTGGGCCGACATCACACCTGCAGGCATAGTAGCCGCCAGGTGTTCTGTTGACTTCGGGGGAAGGCCCATCGCTTTTGACCCGCATGAGCCGGATACCATATACATTGGTTTTGATAAGAATCCCATCTACGAGGAAACGGACTATGGCGTGTATAAGAGCATTGATGGCGGGTCTAACTGGGTGAGGAACCTCTCTGAGCAGATCCATACAGTCCTGGCCCATCCGTTGGACCCGGACCTCCTTCTTGCTGTTGAGACTTCCGTCGGAGGAGGGAACAACTTGTGGCGTAGCGACGACGGCGGGGAATCGTGGGCAGTAGTTCTGGACTCCGCAGGAGCCGCAGTCGCCTTTGTTCCCACTGACCCCAACACGGTATACAGCTTTCAAGATCCCCGGGGCCACATGGGATTTGCCAAGAGCGATGATTTCGGCCTTACCTGGACTGACTTCAGTGTGCCGGATGCCGTCGGTGTCATGATGTGGCCCGTCGATGTCGTCATTCCGGCTGCCAACCCAAGCGTCGCCTACCTAGCTAGCGCGCAGGATGGTTTCTCCCGCATCTCGCTCGGCCATGGAAGCTTTGAGGAACGAAACAGAGGCATTGAAGAAATTAATGTGCAATTTGGGTTTGTTAGTGACGACGGAAATCACATCGTGATAGGCTGCGAGAAAGGTGCGTCCGTGTCCTTTGACGGGAGTGAGACGTGGAACCATTGTAGCCGCCATTTCGTGGGGGCAATGTGCGTCGACTCAGAGACAGACCAAACGATCTACTGGTCTGTTGGCACGGAAATCCTGGTCAGTTTCGATGGCGGGGTCACCTGGGTCGAGCGCGGGTGGATACTGGATGATTACGCGGTACAACCTGGCGTCTCCTGCATGCTTGAAAGCCCTGACTATCCAGACACGTTGTTCATGGGTGTGTTTGATACGCAAGTGGTCAGAGAGCCCGGGCTGTACGTGAGCAACGATGGCGGTGACACTCTTGTTCAGACTCCGCTGTTCGTTGGCGATGATTGGATCAGGCAGTTGGCGGCCGAGAGCGATGTCTCCTATCTGGCGAGAGTACCAGAACCAACGAGCCCATCGCGGTTGCTCTATGCGGCAGTTGGCCGAACCGACCTAGTCTCGGGAATAAGCGGGCTGTACTGGAGCGAAGATTCAGGTAACTTGTGGTCGCTCCGCGGTCTGGCAGACATGCACGTAAGAGCAATCGCGCTAGATTCCAGTGACGGTCGGATCGTATATGCAACCTACGTCGATAGTACGCATCAGAGCCGTCTGGCACGTTCGGAGGATGCTGGATTGACATGGACCCAGATCTACGGAGGCGGCCATCACGTCGTGTCGCTTTCGACGTCTCGACATCAGCCAGGCCGAGTCTATGCGGGTGTCCTTCTTGACGACACGACCAGTGGTGAATACTCGAGAGATGGCGCCATCTGGCAGAGCGACGACTATGGCGAGCATTGGTCGGTCCTGATCGAGGGAATCGAACGGCTTCAGCTCGTTGTTGCTGGTTCGCTGTACGGTGGCATGAATGGTGGATTCTACGAGTATGACCCGCCGTGGCAGGACACCGACGGTGATGGGCTGCGCGATGACGACGAGACGCGGGACCTTGACCCCGATGAGGAAGACGTCCAGAACCCGTTCAATCCCAGTGATCCCGACAGCACCGGCAACAGCTTCTCGGAAGGTCCCGACGGCATACCCGACGGTCTGAACGATTGGGACGGCGACGGGATGACCAACGCCGACGAGTTTATGTGGGACTACGACCCAACGGATCCGGAAAGCTGGGGCGAAGTACCAGCGATAGCGAGTATTGGCTTGTTCTTGCTCGTAGTTTTCCTAGTTGCCGCTACGCGCAGAAGAATAAGATATCGGAGAACCTGAGGATCTGGCGCTGCCGGGCTCGGAATTGAAACGTGAGATGACGATGCGCGGAGGTCGCTTAAGCCCGGGGTCCCGCGCCAGCATCGGTGTAAGTCCACCTCAGCGGCGATCCCTAGACGGTTGACGAACAGGCCTGTTTCGGCCCCGCTTCCACAGTTCTAACATCCTCGCGGCGACCTGTCCACCATTCCATAATCCAGCCGGGCGGCTTTGTTGCTCGGGACTATTGTTGACAAACACGGCCGGAACGGGTACGATAGTGGTATAGCGAATGACGTGGAATGACATCCCAGCGGAGACGCATGAGACATAGTCGGGTAGTGGCGTTTTCCCTGGTTTTCGCTTTCGTCGTGTTTGGCCAACCGGAAGGATTCAGCACAGGCGGTAACGAGAATGAGGGAAGCTCTGTACTTGCTGCGGACACCGTCGGCGCGGTTCCGGTCGTAACCGGCCTGGAATCGAAACCGACGTTTGCAGGAGTGCCGGGTCTGTTTCTGCACGGACGCGGGTTCGGCCAAAACGTGGCAGTGACCTTCAACGGGGCAGTTGCGACGCAGACAAGCGACCCCACTTCTACAAGCATCGCCGTTGCAGTACCCGACGGCGTTCTCCGCGATTCAGAGGTCGAGATCGTGGTTCAGGACATGGACAGCGGTCTCAGTTCTCCGCCCTACCAGGCTGAATCAATGCTCGACTACGTTGTGCTGTTCAGCAAACGTTCGGGACCGTTGCGCAACGCAACGTTCAATGTGGAAAGCGACGCACTTTTTGCCAGCGTGGTACTGTCAGGCGTCACGCCGGACGCCAAGTTCACGATCAGGGTCAATGGGGATTGTCACGGCAGCGTCGTGAGCTCTTCCGACGGGATCGTTCACATCACTGTGCCGCCCGGACAAATCGGGATAATGGGCGATTCGGATTCCGACTGTCTCTCGGACGATATCGAGACGGATACCGGCGTTTTTGTCTCGCTTTTGGATACGGGCACGGATCCGCTGGATCCCGACACCGACGGCGACGGGTTGCTCGATGGCGACGAGGTGAACGATCTCGACCCGGACACTCCCGGTCATCAAAACCCGTTCGACCCCCACAACCCCGATACGACGGGCGACTACGACCCGGAAGATCCGGAGACTCTGTTGACCAGAGACAACCCGGACGGCGTCCGCGACGGGCTCAACAACTACGATGGCGACGATATCACAAACTTGATGGACGGGATCTGCCGGTGGGCATCCCGCAGTCCAATAATTCCCGCACCTATATCGGTCGCCGTCACATCAGTTGCCGTCGCACTGCTCGCAACCCTGCTCGGCTTGCGCCGACTCCGACGACCCGCAAAGCCCGCAGCCCGGTAATCGTTCCCGCACGCTCGGACCCCTTTCATACATGGAGGTTCTGCCGGAGACCTCGCTTTCTACTATATCGGACTTCCCCAACAGGGACTTTCCAAAAACCCAAGAACGCGGGCGGGTTGTTATTGATGAACGGCGTTTTGGACAGGCAATCAACGTCTAAGTTGTGTCGGTAGTCGTTACGACATCGTCGTCGATCTCTCCGAACTCTCCGTCAGCTCGTTAGCTATAGCACACACCCGCAAACCGTTTGTCCCTGGCCCCATATCTGTGCCGCCCCTTATCCAGTTGCTGCCTCTTTAAGCACCAGCGGCTTCCATCGGCCGATGAGCAACATGAGGTTGTGGGTGATCTGTCTCCACAACGCTTCGGCCTGCGCACCAGCTTTGCCCCATGTCCGACACCTCCGCCAGTTCATCAGTTCCACAAGCCGTGCAAACGCCCCTTCCACTACCACCCAGCGTGCCATCTTGCATCTCCTGCCTCGTTGGGAGTTGACACGCTCGGCAACCGCCTTTACCACCTCTTGGTATAGTGGCCGGTTGACAGTCCTGCCGCCTTTGGCGCGTGGACAGCATTCGGACTTCAACGGGCACGCCTTGCACACCTTCGCCTCCGCCTCGTAACTGACCGCCGTATTACGCTTGTTCATCTTCCTGCGCTTCATCGGGCGACCTTGCGGGCATATCATGGTGTCTGTCTGTGGATCGTAGTGGAACGCCTCGGACAGAAACTCATCCGATACTCCGGGCGGCCTGCGTGTGGTCTGCCCGTCGGGCACGTAGGTCTCCATTTCACCCTCGAGTTTGACCAACTGCAACGTGTCGTGATAGGCCGAGTCCGCCGTCGCACTCTTCACCGGCCCTACGTGCTTGTCTGCCCCCGAGAGCAACTGCTCTACACGCTCAAGCTCCTCCTTGCCGTTGTTGACCTGAGAGAGAAGCTGCCCCTGGTCATTGGCTTGCTCTACCACTTCGGTACTCACAATCGCGCCGCTGGCAGTGTCTGTTACCACCTGTACGTTGTGCGCCGGCGCAAACTGCCTGTTCTTGAGTTTCTTCAGGCTCGCCTCCGGTTCGGTGACCGTCATCCGCTGTGCATCATCGACAAGACCCAGCTCCGTCATCTCTGCAAGCGCACGATCGAGCCGTGCCTTGCGCTTGACAACACGCCCGACCTTTTCCTGCCCAGCATCAGGCTCGACAAGCTTGGTTTGTATGAGCTTATCGAGCTTCTCGATACGCCGCTTGAGCTGCCCGCGCGTGCAGGTGGCGTTGCACGACGCCGCCGCGCGAATCACCGTGCCGTCTATAGCAAGCTCCTCTCCCGGCACCATACCGCTGCGAGCCAACGCCGCCAATATCTGTGTCGACAAATGGCTCAACTCCTTGATGTGCGCCTTGCGGAACTGACACAACGTGCTCTTGTGCACCTGGGCGTCACCGCTCATCCAGCGCATCTCGATATCGGTCTCGCACAGCCACTCCACCACCATCGACGAGCTGATGCCACGCACCATCGCCACTATCCACACACCTGCAAGCCGGCGCGGGTCAATCGCCGGACGCCCCTCCTCATCATTGCGGTAGTTGCGGTCAAACCGGCTGAAATCAAGCTCGGAGAGGACATCCCAAATCACACGCGCCACCGAGTTCTCGGGCAGAAGACTCTCGAGAGAGCCGCCCACAAACAAGGTGTCAGCGCTGTGGTCAGGAAGGTAGTTTGGCATGGTCAGGCATCTCCTTTCGGCCTGGTCATCCTGGCAGGGAACTGCATTGCATGGACAGAATCATTATAGTTACGCATACATGTCCAATCTGACGACTATTATATCACACCATCGGGGAAACCTCAAGGTAAACACACCTCTTGCATCGACCCTCATCTTATGTTATGTTGCCAGGGTCCAGGGTTTTTGGAAACTCCCAACAAGGAAGACCACGAGGTTTCTGAGTCGAAGCTGCCTTATTGCTCATGGAGGGAACCTTAGCCCGGTTTGTCAATAGCGAACACCTTCCAGAAAAGGAAGATATAACCTTGTTCGCGCTCCTCAACCCCGACCGTCATGATGAACCCAGTCCATTCTTGTAACTTGGACTGGAGGAGCAGATTTGTCCAGATCGGCTGTCTGATCGACGGTTTGCCAACATCGAGCGATACACCTTCAATTCTCTCCCGCTCTATGACTGCACGGCTAAGCCAAAGGCGTGTTCGTACCGTACCCTCTTCATCGCTTTCTTCCCGGGGGTGAATCTGAATCCCAATTCGCATTCCCAGTGTTTTGTCGAGCGTTTTGAGATCAAATCTCCCATCGTCCGCTTTCTCGAAGTACTGAATAGGTGTTTCGTCGCGCATTTCTATTCTACCGCTCTGGTTAGCCTCCAGGAGGATTCGGGGCGCACCAATCAAGACAATGTCGGGATGCGCCGGTTCGTCTCTTCCGTCCCATCGAAGGTCCGGCCCGTCAACGGTCATATGGACCCCACCGACTTCCAATTGAAGCTTTCCCGTACCGTAAGTCAATAGCTCCAGAGGCTCCAACGGGAAAAGACCTGTTCTTGTTTTGCCGACAATGGTCTTTGACGGATATGGGCTTGTGCTATAACTCTGCTTGTTTGAGATGGGTTCCAAATCCCCGGACTCCCAACCGCCTTTCCCAAAACCCTCAATCCTGTGGACCTCGGTGAGTACACGGTAGATCTTCATCTCAATAGGGTATTGCCTCTTCTCCTTTGCCATAGCCACGAAACAATGCGCAATCATGCACAGGACGAGTAATGCACTTCTGCCAATCATGGTCAAGCACTCCTTTCTTGATAGACTCCACATCTACAAACGCTCAAACGGGATCGTTGCTCGTATTGACACTGTTTCCTCCTAGCTCGATAATCTGCACCTCCGGCTCTGTTGGTGCCGTTAGAAAAGGGATCGGCCGAGAAGCCTGGGTATCAAAGACGTTTCTCGTGACAGACGGATCGTTGTGGATAACGTAGATCATCTTAACGGTCTCCGTTTTCACCGTTCTTCCCGGGGAGAGGACATAGCCTCCCAGCAAACCGGCCAGAGCGGACAAGACCGAAGCCACGGCGCATTGCCAGAACGCAACGGGTCGTCTAAACAAGCCTTCTCGCCGTTCGGACGCTTCCAGGAACAGATCATTCATCCTAAGCTCCATCTTGTCTGTCGGCGGGGTAAGCGGCATGTCATCCATAAACCGTTCAAGATCCTTCATGATGACTCCTTCTCGAACACGGTCTTAAGTTTCTGTAGCCCTCTACGATACCACGAAGCAGCGGTGTTGATTGAAACACCTCTTATGGCAGCGATCTCCTTGAACGTCATCGAACCGTAGATCTTCAGAGTGATGCACTCCCGTTCGTCCTCGGAAAGGGTTTGTAGCAGGCGCTCGACCTGAAGTCGGAGGCCCATTGTGTTGTTTCGGCCGGCTCGATCCAGATCGAAGAGGGAATCGTTGTTTACGTTTCTGCTGCTCGACCGAAGCTCGTCAATGGCGGCGTTCCGGACACAGCGGAACACATACGGGCGCAATTCTCTGGGCGGTTTGCCCCTTTTGAGGAGACGCAGGAAGACGGTATGAATCACGTCTTCAGCAGCGTCTTTGGACTCTGTAAGCGAAAGAGCGTACGTATATAGCTCTTGCCGATTCATTTCGTAGAATCGACGAATGAGCTCGACGAAGTCGGTTTTCATGAGTACGGTCGAGATGCTCAGGTTTAGTTGGCGCTCAATTATACCACGCCGTAGGCGAACGATTTTGTGCGCACGGAACAGAAAAAGGGGTCGGCGCAGAGCACGAAGGCACTTGACCTGAGAGCGGTTGTGTGTTTTGATCTATGCTGCGTACAGTTGCGTGGAGCAATACAAAACGGCATGCCATAACTCGATAGGAGGACAGAACGAATGAAACGGACGGCGCTGATCTCATTACTGATTCTGTGCGTTGTGACTGCACAGGCGGTGGCTGCGGACGAGAACGCGCCGTCAACAGTAAGCGCCGCGTATTACAGCGTCATGGACTTCGGCGCGAAGGGCGACGGCGAAACCGACGATACGAAGGCATTTACTGCAGCCATGAACGCCGCGTCGGAAGCCGGCGGCGGGGTTGTCTTTCTTCCCACAGGAAACTTCCTGATAAAGACGCATCTCGAGATCCCGCAGTTTGTCACGCTCAAAGGCGTGTGGAACGCGCCCCCTGTGACGCCCGAAAAGCACGGGTCGACACTTCTGGCTGTCGAGGGTAAAGGTGACAAAGACGGCACGCCGTTTATCACCATGAACCGCGGATCGACCTTGGACGGCATCTCGATATTCTATCCCGAACAGATAGACGCGAACCCGCCTCACCCGTACCCCTGGACGGTTCGCGCGAGCGCGAACGGTGCCGACAACTGTTCCATCGTGGACGTGCTGATGGTGAACCCGTACCAGGCGGTCGATTTCGGCACCAACCCGGCTGGACGGCATTACATCAAGGGGTTGTACGGGCAACCGTTGTACCGCGGCATCTACATCGACAACTGTTTCGATGTAGGCCGGATCGAGGACGTCCATTTCTGGCCGTTCTGGAAGATCGCGTGGGAGACCCTCATCAAGTTCACCCAGGAACAGGGCGAGGCGTTCGTCCTAGGCCGAACGGACTGGGAGATGGTCAGCGACAGCTTCTGCATATTCTACAAGATAGGGTTCCATTTCATCGAAGGCGAGCACGGGCCCGGCAATGTCATGATCACGCAGTCGGGCGCGGACATCGGCCCGTGTGCGGTACAGGTTGACAAGGTGATGAAACACGCTGGCATCTCCTTTGCCAACTGCCAGTTTATGACCAAGATAGTGGTGAGCGAGGACAACCCCGGCCCCGTCAAGTTTGATGGATGCGGGTTCTGGCCCGTCAAGGATGCCACGTCGCACGCGGTACTTGCGGGTACGGGACAGGTAACGTTCGAGAACTGTCATTTCAGCGAGTGGGACAAGCAGAAAACCGGCGCTCCGTGCATCGATGCCGATTGCGAAGGGATAACGATCACCGCGTGCGACTTCATGGACAAGGGCGAGAAACAGATAGTGCTCGGCGAGAACGTCAAGTCGGCGATCATCACCTCGAACCGGTTCCGCGGCGGCAAAAAGATCGAGAACAACAGCAAAGGCAATGTCCAGATAGGACTTAATACGGACCGTTAGGCAAGGTGAAGAACAGTTGATAGTGGAAGATGCCGAGGGGAACCATGAAAGAGTGGAAGAGGCGTGAGTTTATCCAGGCGTCGTTGCTCGGACTCGCGGGAGCTGCCGTGAGTGGGGCGGCATACGGGAAGGAAACGGGGCCGTTGAAGATTGAGCGTATCGATATCTACCCCGTGCGGTATCCGACGGTGATGCGGTTCAAGTTCTTTGAAGGGCCGACCTCGAGCGGAGGGCGGCCGGCGGTATTGATCAAGATCACGGCTGACGACGGCACCGTCGGCTGGGGCGAGAGCGTGCCGGTCCCGCGCTGGAGCTATGAGACGCTCGAAGGCGCGGTCAGCACTATTCAGAACTACCTCACGCCCGTCCTGCTCGGGCGGGACCCGTTCGACCTCAAAGGCATACACACGGTGATGAACCGCGAGATCGCGAACTCGTTCTCGACCGGGTCGCCCATCACCAAGGCCGGTATCGATATCGCTTTGCACGACCTTATCGGCAAAGCGACGGGCCGCAACATCGCCGAGTTGTGGGATCGCAAACCAGGGAAGGAACTGGTACTGAGCTGGACACTGAACCCGAAGACGCTCGACGATCTCGAACCGCTGATTCAGACAGGGCTCGAACGCGGGTACGAGAACTTTAATGTGAAGGTTGCGCCCGACCCGAAGTTTGACATCGAGATGTGCAAGATAGTGAAACGGCTCGTGCCGGACGGGTTCCTGTGGGCGGACGCCAACGGCGGGTACGACCTCGCTACCGCACTGGACGTTGCTCCGAAGCTTGCAGACGTCGGCGTGCCGGTCTTCGAACAGCCTCTTATGTCCAACCAGCTCACCGGATACCAGGAACTGAAGAAACAGGGCGCGTTGCCCATCATCATGGACGAAGGTGTCGTGTCGCCAGCCGACCTGATCGAGTTTATCAAGCTTGGCTGCTGCGACGGCGTGGCGATGAAACCGGCACGATGCGGCGGGCTGGTATCCGCATCGCAGCAGATCGAGATTCTCGAGGACGCCGGACTGATGTTTCTGGGCAGCGGGCTTACCGACCCGGACGTGTCGCTTGCCGCGTCGCTCATACTCTATGGAGCCTACGGTCTCAAGTACCCGGCGGCCCTCAACGGGCCGCAGTTTCTCGGCACAAGCGTCATCACGCAGCCCTTCAAGCCTGTCGGCGGGAAGGTCCGCATCCCCACGGGTCCCGGACTCGGCATCGAGGTCGACGAGCAGAAGCTCGAGCAGCTTGTCGAAGCGTCGAAAGCGTAGCAGAGGAGACACGGAATGCGAGCAACTCGCCGCGAATTCGGAACAGGCACGGCAGGTGCTGTTGCTATTAGTTTCTCCGGTTCGTTCAAAATGAGAACGCTTATCCTCACGTTCATTGCGTTCGGGATGACGTGCGTGTGCCTGGCGGACTTCACCTTCGACGACAACGGAACGAGCGTGACGGTACTCGATGGCGGCAAGCCTGTGCTTGCCTACCACTACGGCCGGATGAACCCGCCCAAAGGCATCGATGCCGAGCGGTACTGGCGCTCGAGCTATATCCATCCGCTCTACGGCCTCGACGGAGACGTGCTCACAGGCGATTTCCAACGCGACCACCCTCACCATCGCGGTGTGTACTGGACGTGGCCGCAATGCAAGCTCGGCAACCGCCAGATGGACATCTGGCACCTTGTAGGCGTGCGACAGCTTTTCGAGCGCTGGCTCGAACGCGAAGCGGGCCCGGACACAGCCGAGATAGGTGTGCAGAACGTCTGGGTGTTCGATGATGGCCCAGACCCGGTGGTTCGGGAACAGGTCCGACTCACTGTCCACCGGGCCGACAACGACGGACGCGCAATCGATTTCCACCTCAGTTTCACAAACGTGTCGGCAGAGGTCGTCACTATCAAAGGGCAGAACGGGGCAGGTTACGGCGGGCTCTGCCTCCGTGCCGACCGCGCCCGTCGCAACCCGGTAATCACGACCGCGCGCGGCGTGCTCAAGAAGGACTCAAATAGCATCGGCTCCCCGTGGGCCGACTTCTCGTCGCCCACCAAACGAGGCGGCCCGAACTCCGGCGCGGCTATCTTCCAGCATCCCAAAAACCCCGATTACCCCCACCGCGGCTGGTGCCTGCGCCATTACGGGTTCCTGGGTGCCGCATGGCCGCACGACAAACCGTTCAAGCTCCAGCCCGCCGGCTCGATCGATCTGCGATACCGCCTTTACGTCCACCGCGGCACCGCCGAAGACGCGAACGTGGCCGAAAAGCACAACGCCTACGTGAAAGCGCACAAGTAACGACCAACGCAACACATGAGGTTCGCCTGTCAAGCACAAGCACAGGTCCTTGACACGATCTTAAGACAACGACGAGAGCTTATCTCTTAGATCACTTACTGGCTTAAAGTACCACTTCCGGCCATCCTTGCCGGCGTCGAGCAGACCGCGGTCCCGCAAGTCAAGCAGATCGGTCCGAGCTGTCTCATACACTACATTGTGGCTCACGCGATGCGATGCGATCGTGTACCGGTGATGCGGGTGGCGAAGCGCATGGCTTACGAGCGCACGTTGCCGATGGTTTAACATCATGCACTCTTTCAACTCGTGCTCGACCTCATGTAATTGTCGGGCTGTTCGATCAATGTATTGGTGGAGATCCCTAATCGCCCGGTCAATGACCCCCAAATGGTAGATGATGAAGTAGGTAAGATCGTTGTCATCGGTTTCAGTGTAAAGGAAAGCGCGGCTATACTCAGCGGGTGCCTTGCGCAGAATGGGCGAAATCGAGACAAATTCGAACAGCCAATAATCGTGGTGGAGCATCGACCAGTAGAACAACGCCCTCGCAGTCCTACCGTTGCCGTCGACGAAAGGGTGATCGTAGGCAAGCCAGAAGTGCAAAATGATCGATCGGACCACTGGATGGATAAAGGCGCCCCCAGAGGCGGCATTGGCAAAATCGCACATCGCAGCCATCCGTTGTTCGAGTTGTACGCTCTGAGGCGGAACATGAACGACCTCGAAGCGGTCCCCGACCACCGGGATGACGTCTACTCGTTCGTCCGCTCGGCGGAATCGACCGGCCGCCGATGGATCGTCTAGTGTCTGCTCGGTAACAAGCCGGTGGATTTCGAGGATCAGTTCTTTGGTCAAAGGGCACTTCTTCAATTCACTGATACGCTGCATGGTCACAAAATTGTTGCGGATCATCTGCTCGCTTCTGTCACGAGGGCGTCTGCCCGTTCGGAGCATCTCTTTGGCAACTCGCCGCGTCGTCGTCGCTCCTTCGAGCTGGCTGGAAGTGATCGCTTCTTCGATAAGCGACCTGACGTAGTATTGGTCACGCGTGTCCCGGCTCGTGATTTGCCGCGACATCTCTGACATCTGTATGACGCCTCCCGCGGTTTGATCGATGGCGTGAAGCGTTTCCGGAATCGGATCCGTTACAAGGTACTTGAACGGCTCCCCCGTCTTGTCACACAATGGAACCAGCTCGAACAGGGCTTGCCGATGCATCTTGAGAGCGTACCACCATTCATGGTGTGACCATCCTCCGGGCGGCTCATAGCGCTTCAGTTTGTCCCAATGAAGGTACTTGCCACTGATCAACGGACCGGAGATCGCGCTCAAGATTGCTATCAGCCGTTTTGGGTTGTGTTTGATCCGCTCGTACAACTGTGTCTGGCCAGGCGGCGGTTCAGGCTTCCTCATCGCTTCATCATCCTGGAAGTTAACTACTTACGCATCTACCATTAAATACTAATCATTACAGTATTAGTATATACGATCTCGTCCCGACCTGTCAAGTACTAACTCTGTATTTTTTGGTACAGATCGGTATCGTGCGGCTGAGAGGATACCTGTGCGTATCGGGAACGGTCGCACCTCGCGACTTGTTTCATGATTCCACCAATTGTCGAGGGAAACGCTGGCTACTCAAGGCTTCTGTTTGGGAATCAACCTATAACACAGAGCCAGCACGCTACCTGTGCGTGGGGCGAGAATGCAAAGATCTATACGCGCCGAGCCAAGAGTTCTTCCACTTCTTGGGCACCGTCGCTATCGTCCGTTGGCCGGCTACTCTGCTTCCTCGTCTGCGGGCATTTTCAGGAGCCGTTCAAACTGGCCGACGTTTAGTCCGGACATGTACTGAACGATGTCGAAGCTTGTGAGGATCCCTACGGGCCTTTTGGGGCCTGCATGCGGGTCGATGATGATGAGATGTTCGATCTTCCTCTTTTTCATCAGATCTATGGCGTCTTCAACGGGCGCCTGCGGATCGACCTCGATCTTGTAGGGCCTCATCACCTCTTCGGCCTTGATGGCCTCGATATCCTTGCCGTAAAGCGGGAGCAACTCCATGACCGAAATAACCCCCCATACCTCTCCTGTCTCGTCCACCACCGCGACGGCGCGGATTTGGTTCTCGTGCATTATCGTCACAACGTCTTTGACGCTGTCTTCGGGGTAGCAGAACAGCACACCCTTGTGCATAAGGTCGTGAATCTTCATCGTCGGTCCCTCCTTAGTCTGTTGCCATGTGGCGCACCAGTTCGGCCGCAGGAAGAATTCCCAGAACCGCTTTGCTGCCCGGCCGGTCGGAGACGACGACAAGATGTTCGATCCTCTTCCTGGCCATCATGTCGACTGCCTCCTCGAGGGGCGACCTGGGCGTGATGGTGACGGTGTGCGGCAGCAGAATATCCCGGGCTTTCGTCTCGTCGAGGTCTCTGCCGAACGCCTTCAGAATGCTGCGTGCCGATATGATACCGGTCACCTCGTTCCGGTCGTTTACCACCACGCAGTAGCGCGACCGGTTGACGACCATTATCTGGGACACCTCGCGGATGCTCGTCTGCTCGGTGCACGTGATCGCTCCCCGCCGCATTCGCTGCAAAACTCGCTCTTCCATCGTGCCCTCCTTCTTCTGCTCGGAACGGCCATTCAGACTCTTGCATGTCATTCTGTGTGTACGCGAAGAATCCGCTCTTCA
The DNA here is from genome assembly GCA_964524145.1 of uncultured bacterium. Classification (GTDB taxonomy): domain Bacteria; phylum Hydrogenedentota. Next base: position 31,919 of record CAZGCA010000029.1, read on the forward strand.
GAACCTGGTGAGACATAGGTCTCTCGAAACGCTGCCATGATCTCGTCAAACGGCAACTCCTCGAAATCTCCGCGCTGTTTCAGGTACTTGATGTGCGGCGTTCCTTCCTTGTTGCACGGGTGAAACACCGCATCGTGGACCCCGTCAAACTCGACAGGCACGAAGCCTCGCTGCACGCACATTTCGAGATCAAACGCAGGGGTGGCTTTGACCCACCTGCCGTTTAACCACAGTTTCGTGTACCCGTGATAAACGAACAGGTTCGTCTTCATCATCTCCTGCAACCGTTCGGAGATGAGATGGTTTTCCACGTCCGCGAACGCGAGCAGCGCGGGTACTCCTGCCGCCCGGGCGAGCGCCGCCAGCACGACAGCCTTCTGCGTGCAGTACCCCTCTCTCCGTTCGATGGTCCTGCTGGCGCGATACTCTTCCAGCGGCGATGCGGCCAAATCGACGTTGTACGCTACAGCGTCTCTCGCATAATAGAACAGCCTCTCGGCCTTCTCGACATCGCTCTCACAGCCCTGCGTAAGCGCGCCGGCTATCCCTGCAACCAGCTCCGAATCGGAGTCGATAATTCGCGTCGGTCGTAAAGCACCGTTGATGTCAGCCATGCTATCCCCATGTGCCGCTTATTCTTCAGCCGCTCTCTCCAACAATGTGCATCGTCATTGTATCATACCCGCACCCCGGCTCCGACAACTTCTCGCGGGTCTACGAGCCGGAGAAACGTCTGCCTGTGACGGTGTATGTTGCGTTGAGCGACCGTGTTGCGCCGGGCGCGATAGGGTCCCGGTTTGGCAGCAGCTCGAGGTTGACGTGTTCCAACTCGGCGTTGTAGAAGTAGAGCAGCGACTCGAGTTCGTCGGCACGAAACTCGTTGACGAGCGTGAGCGACTTGTCGGGGATGGTGAACGCCCAGCGTTTAAGGCCTTCGGGCTCGATGTAGTCGCCGCGAGCACGCTCTTCGGGCCGTTTCTGCACCTTGAGTTTCTTCCAACCTCGCGTGTCCTCGACCCATATGTCGGGTACGTGCTCGCCCTGCGCCCAAAACTCGGGATGGATCTTGACGTTCGGAGCGAGCGGGGCGTTCGTCGGGTTGTGCATCGTGAGAACGACCTCGAGCGTGTCGGAACCTGGTGTGAGTTTCATGGTGCGCTCGATGACAAGGCCATCCTCGAGCTCGGCCTTGATCGTCAAGCTCTTTGGCGTCTTCTCCACTACCTCGTACTCGTCTGCGACGGGATGTTCCGGTTCGGGCGTGTCGGGATCCGGAGTGATATCCCACTCCTGCCATGTGCCCGGTCGTCGCGAGTAGGTTGTGTGACCGGTCAGAAGCTCCGTGCCGTTTCTCTTGTCGGTCCACCGGACCACCGATCCTGCCAGGGCCGGCGTCACCCATATCGCGTAATGCTCGTTTTCGAGGGTTGCGATCCTCGATTCGAGACTACGCGGCGGGGTTTTTCCGCCGATCTGTTGCAGGAAGTCTTCCATCGGGAAATAGTCTATGACGTGCGTGACACCGTAGCTTTTCATCAGGTCCCAATACTCTTCGAGCGTAAGGCTCGGCGGCCGTTCGACCCTGAAGATGTTGCCGGCAATCCGAATCCGTGGCGGGCACACAAGCGCCGCGTACTGGATCGGCAGGTAGGCCAGGCTGAGACGTTCGCGAACCTCCTCGTTTTCGACCGCCGCGAACGCTTTCTGAAACACCTTCTCGGCCTCGATAACGAATTCGTAGTCTATCCACTCGCCTCTATCGAAACAGCCCATGACAACGTGGTTGTCGAGAACTTTCTTCGTGACCATATCGATATACTCGTGTATGAACGGCGCGGCCTCCCTGTAGTACAGCTCGATAAACTCGTTCTTGAGCTTCTCGGCGTCCGCGTCGGGATTCCACAGGCACTTCACGATGATATAAGCGCGCAATTGCGCAAACTCGGACCCGTGCGATCCGGCCCCCTGCTCGAATAGCCCTTTGACGTTATGGTTGGCAAACATCTTGATATTGGGCTGCAGCACCTGGAAGTTCGGGTGCGGGGTTTGAAAGTTGTAGAAGTTGGTGGTGTAGTCCCAGATGTAGAGCGTCTTGGCGATCTTCGACCACCCCTCGATATCATCCATGAACTCGCGGTTCTCCTTGCTGAAATCCTCCTCGAGCGGCCGGGCGAAATCGCATTCAATGCTGCACAGACGGATGATAACGTTGTCTCTCGGTTTGATGGTTTTCGGCGCCTTTCGCGTGTACCAGTAGGCGAGCGTCTCGATGTACACGTCGGGGAACTCCTTGCCGATCTCGTCCGCGACACGGTTGACGAACGGCAACAGAGAGCCCATCGGCGTGCCTTCACGATCATCCAGCGCCTTGCAGGCGTCGCACTCGCAGTTGTTGACGCAGTCCATCTGCGACACGCTCCAGATCTTCTTGCTCGGGTTGGCCTTGATTCGTCTGCGCAACTCGTCCACAACGATCTTCGGCAGGTCCGGGTTCGTGAGACAAAGCTGGGCGGCTTCCTGCCACCGTTCACCGGAAAGGTTGAGCACGGCTTTCCGTTCGCCGTCGACGAGCGCATAGTACTCCGGATGGTCGTGAAAATACTTCTCCGGCGGCACGAGCGAGTAGAACGAGTGCACGAACAAGCCGAAGCCGGGACCTTCGGTCAGTTTGTGAGGTTTGGCAAACGAATCCTGCTGCGCGTCGATGTACGAGGTCATACGGTATTCGAACGGTGGAACGTAGCGGAACTCTATTTCCGGAAGCTCTTTCGGCGGCGCATCGGGAATGTGCGTGACGTTCGACGTCAGCCAGCGTACCCCCATATAATCCTCGAAAAACTGGTAGACGCCATACATCGTACCACGCAGTTGTCCGCCCACTATGAGAAGGTTCTTCCCGTCGGTACGGATGCACAACCCGTCGTTGCCGAGCCCGTCGAGCTCGAGCCTGCGCAGCAACTCTTCCGGTACGCCCGCGCGACCGATCCAGACATTGACACCGTCGGCGGGCTCGTCGCTGACGCTGATGTCGGCACGCGTTGTCAGTTTCCAGTACTTCTTGAACTCCCCGGCTGCGAACTTCTCGGATTCCGACGCGTCATCGGAAACCACCACGTGGAACGATCGATACGCATCGGACCCAAGCCACGCGGCAAAACTGTTTCCGCTCACAAGCAGCGTTAGAACCACTAGGGCAGTGCTGAAATGCCGGTCAAGCCTCATCATGGTTGTTCTCCCAAAACATTCTGTCACTGTTTGCTTTTGCAGGTATCCTTATTCTCTATAGCGAAATCGGCTTCCACCCGCGATTGTATCCCTTTCACAATGTGCGGTTCAACGGCCTGCCTGGAGCCCTCGAGGCCGCCGAACAGTCGTTTTCTCCCGTCAAGTCTGGTACAATAGGATTGCTGCAACGATCAGACGGAGGAGAAACGTCGTGACTCTACGCGAGAAGGTTGCGTTCTACCTGGTTGACTGCAACACGCCGCTGGGCAAACTGATTGACGTGGTGCTGACACTGATCAACCTGCTCGCCTGCGGTCTGTTCGTCGTGTGGACGTATCCCCATTCCGAGACCACCGAACGGCTGCTCTACGTGGTAGAATTGGTCGTTGTTGCGATCTTCATCGTCGAGTATGCGGCACGGTTCTGGGTTGCCGAACGCAAGCTCGCATACTTCTTCAGCTTCTATGCGCTCGTCGATCTCGCGTCAATCCTGCCGGCACTGGTCACCATACGCGGGCTGAACTTTCTGCGGGTGTTCCGCGTGCTCCGCATATTCCGGTTCATCCGGTTCCTGGAGACGGAAGTCTTCTTCTTCGGCACGATAACGCGCGTGCACCTCCAGATCGTGAGAACCCTGTTCACGATCCTCGCGATAGTGTTTACGGCAGCAGGGTTCATCTACTTTGCCGAATACCGTGCGGACGATTCTCAAGTTCACACGTTTGGCGATGCCTTCTACTTCAGCGTGACTACGCTGACGACGGTCGGGTTTGGCGACATCGTGCCGCTCACCCGGTCGGGCCGTTTGGTAACGGTGCTCATGATACTCAGCGGCGTCATTTGCATCCCGTGGCAGGCGGGGAAACTCGTGCGGCTTCTCGTAACTGCTGAGAGTGGGAAGGTGCATATTGTGTGCCCGAGCTGCGGATTGAGACATCACGACCCGGACGCCACTCACTGCAAATCGTGCGGCGCCGTGATCTACCACGAAGTGGATGGTTCGAGCTAGGCCCGTTTGACACGTGGCTCTCGCGCAGGTATAATGTTATTTGTGAAGGTTGTCAGAGACGGCTAAGAATCTTCTGGCTGGCCGAGGAGGAATACCATGCTGGGTACGGGCGATTTGAGGGCATCGGACGGTCTGTGGAGAGAGAAAGACAAGATACCCGTTGTTGCGATCCTCAGCGGTAACATACGTGTCGAGGGAGTAGCCCACTTGGTTCGAAACCAACGGCTGCTCGATATGCTGAACGCACCCGATCAGGATTTCATCCCGCTTACCGACGCGACAGTATATAACGGGGTTACGGGAGAGACAATCAACGCCGGGTTCATGGCAATCTGCAAGTCGGAACTCGCCTACATCATGACGAAGTAAGCCGAGACGCGTTTTACTGTCGTCCTCGCGACAATTTCACCCGGCAGCGTTTTCTTCATCTTCAATCTCGCGCGTCTCTCCTACGTCACGGTCGGCTTCCCGCAACCTCTTCAACCGTTCGCCAATCTCGCGCTCATGGCCCCGGTCGGTCGGCGAGTAATACGCGCCCGGCTCGACCCCGTAGTATTGGGAGACGTACCCACCCTCGAAATCATGCGGGTAGACGTATCCCTCGCCACGCTGCAACCTTTTCGCGCCCGCATAGCCGGCATCACGCAGGTGGCGCGGCACGGGCACGGTCCGGTTCTCCTCGACATCCTTGCGAGCTGCAAGCAACCCCATGTACGACGCGTTGCTCTTAGGCGCGGTCGCCAAATACACGGTTGCCTGCGCCAGCGGGATCTGCGCTTCAGGCAACCCGATAAACTCGCAGATCTGCCACGTCGCGTTTGCAACGAGGAGGGCTTGCGGGTCGGCGTTGCCAACATCTTCAGCAGCCGCGATAGCTATTCTGCGCGCAATAAACCGTGGATCCTCCCCGGCGTTGAGCATCCTCGCCAGCCAATAGAGCGCCGAATCAGGATCCGACCCGCGGATGCTCTTGATGAACGCCGATATCGTGTCGTAATGTTCATCACCGGTTCCGTCGTACGCAACGGCTTTCTTCTGCATGCTCTCCTCGGCACGCTCTCGTGTGATAACGATCGTGCCCGAAGCGTCCGGTTCGGTCGACAGTATGGCAAGCTCGAGTCCCATCAACGCCTGCCGGGCGTCACCGTCGGCATACGTGGCAAAATGCTCTATCGCGTCATCAGCCACATCGATCTCGGTCTCGCCAAACCCTCGACGCGGGTTCGCAAGTGCGCGTTCGAGAACCAGCCCTATCTGTTCGTTGCTGAGCGGCTTGAGCTCGAACACACGCGACCGCGACAGAAGTGGTGATGTCAACGCAAAGAACGGGTTCTGCGTAGTCGCTCCGATGAGTATTATCGTGCCGTCCTCGACGTCGGGTAGCAGCGCGTCCTGCTGGGCACGGTTGTAGCGGTGTATCTCGTCGATGAAGACTATCGTGCGTTTGTCGTGGACCACCCGGCGTTGCTTGGCAGTCTGAATTGTCTCCCTGACGTCCTTGACACCGGAAGTGACCGCGTTGAGCACCTCGAACCCCGCCGACGTGCGCCGCGCAATGATCCTCGCAAGTGCGGTTTTGCCGGTACCGGCAGGGCCGTACAGTATGAGCGACGATATCTTGTCGGACTCTATGGCGGTGCGCAACAGCCTTCCCGGACCGAGTATGTGTTCCTGCCCGACAAACTCGTCAAGATCCCGCGGCGCGACACGTCGTGCGAGCGGCCAATCCTGCCATTTCGACCGTTCCCGCTCGAACAGGTCTCGTGTCTCGGCCATTATTCTATCCCCCTAACCGAAGACTATTTTCATTATCGTTTCAACCGACTCCGCGGTCCGGGTTGGAGGCTGCAGTCCGGGATAGGACTCGGCGACGCGCACGTCGTTGACGAGATCCATGTTCCGCTGGCGGACGTAGAAGAAGTTCTTCTTTCCGAGGAGGTATCGTGCCAGGTATTCCTGCTCGGTCTGGCCCGGCGTCGGCACAAAGAGCGCCTGCTTGCCCAGCTCTATCAAGTCCATGAGAGTCGAGTACCCGGACCGGCAAATCACCATCTTCGCGCGCGACATAAGTATATCGCGTTCGGGCGGGGGCGCATAGCCATATACCTCGATACCGTCGTGGTCAACCTTCTCGGCGCGTTCCGGCGAGCCGAGCACCGCAACCACCCTGCCGGGAAGGTGCTGCGCTTGCGCCAGCACCTTGCGCTCGAAGGTGGTTCTCGACGGTTCCGGTCCGGAGATCGAGATGAAGTAGTCGATGTCCTGTTCGACGTCCTGTGGAACAAAATCAGAGAGTATCCCGACATAGGCTATCTTGTCAGTATCGAACAGCCGGAGATTGTGCGACAGGTCGCCGCTCAGATCGTTTTCCGCGTAGTCCGGTACGATGAATCTCTTGAACTTCTTGCGGAAGAAGTACTGGAAGTACTCCGTCATCAGCTCGAACGGAGCGAGCCGGTATGGCACGAGAAACCGCAACTGGTGCCCGATGAAGAACGACGGCCGGCTTGGATGAAACGCCCCGTACTTCTGGTCCGCTATGAGCAGGTCGACTCCTTCCTCATCGACTATTCTGCTGATTTGTTTGTGCTCGAGCTGGACGGCGCGAAGCATGGCGGGCAGGTACAGAGCGAACTTGACCCACAGGCCTCTTTCACCGCTGACGTACGGCACAGGATAGCCTATGCCGTTTATCATCTTGCAGCGCTGGCCGAGCTCCCGTTCGAGCAACGCGAGAGCTCGGCCAGTCGTGTAGATTACAAGATCATGGCCTTCGGCTACAAGCCTGCGCAACACCGGCAGGCTGCGCGTGGCGTGTCCGAGACCCCACGAACAAAGGCCATAGAGGATCTTCATTCCTTACTTCTTCGGCTCTTCAACCTTCAGATGCAGGATAAAGGTGTTGTCCCCGCGCTGCACGAGGATGATCACTGTTTCGCCGGGCTTGATCTTCTTGACCATGTCGCTGAACGCCCGGGCATCCTTGACGGGTTTCCTGTCAATCTCCAGGATGACATCGCCTTCGCGGATACCGGCATGGAACCCGGCGCTTCCGGGTTCAACGTCCGTAACGACCACGCCCTCATCGAGATCGATACCCGTGCGTTCGCGCATCTCGCGTGACATATCATCCGCGCTGCGGACCCTGAGTCCCCACATCTTCTCTCTTCGTGCGACCTCAGTATCCTCCTCGCTCTCGGGCAGGGTCATCAGTTTCACACGTAACGTCTTCTCCTTGCCGTCCCTGACGAGTTTGATCTTCACCGTGGTTCCCGGCTTCATCGAGCTGACAAGTTGCTGCAGAGCTTTTGCGTTCTCGACAGTCTCGCCGTCAACGTCTCGAATCACGTCGTAGACTTCGATGCCCGCATCTTCTGCCGGCGTCCCGTCCATGACTTGGTTGACCAGCGCGCCGTTGTTGTCCGGGAGATCCAACTTATCGACCAACTCCGGTGCAACATCCTCGATGGAGACGCCGAGATACGCCCGGATCACTCGTCCTTCGTTCTTCAACTGATCGAGGATCCTCGTTGCCATGTTTATTGGGATTGAGAAACCCACCGACTGCGCAAAAGGAGCCATGGCAGTGTTCATGCCGATAACCTCCCCTCTTATATTGACGAGGGGACCGCCGCTGTTGCCCATGTTTATCGGAGCGTCCGTCTGGATGAAATCCTGGTACTGCAGCACCGGTCTCAACTCCCCCAGACTCCGTCCGATAGCGCTAATGTGGCCAACAGTAACCGTTCCTTCAAGCCCCTTTGCGCTGCCGATTGCAATTGCGAACTGCCCGACCTTGATCTCGTCCGAATCTCCCAGCTTGGCCACGGGAAGATCCTTGCCTGCGTCGATCTTGAGCAAGGCGATGTCGGTCTTCGGGTCCCGCCCCGCGACTTCCGCTTCGAACGTGCCGCGGTCCGCCACCTTCACGGATATCTTGTCCGCACCTTCGACGACGTGGTTGTTCGTGAGGATATAGCCGTCCTTCTCGACTATGAACCCGGAACCTTCGTGCATCTCGAACCGCCGCGGCTGTGGCCCAGGTTGCCCAAAAAAGCGGAACTGGTCCATCAGATCCCGCAACGGATGCCCCTCCGGTATGACGGGAAGCTTGGGCTCGGCGCTGCTGTCAACACCAATGTTCACAACTGCAGGCAGCACCTCGTCCACCACCTCGACAAAGGCGGTCTCAATCCGCTCGAGCGTTCTCAAAGGGCTTTCCGCGGCCAACGCGGCGTGTCCGCCCAACAGGACGACCCCGGCCACAACAACCGCCACACAAACGCCATATCGCTTCGTGTTCATCTCACTACCTCCTTCATTTTCCCGAACCGGACCTAGACTGCGTCCGGTTCCTAGCTCTAGGTTACCAAAAGGTGTCCACCAAGTAAAGAACGTCCGGCAATCGAACGTTCCGACTGCACCGTGTTCCATCACTCCTTTCTTCGCGTTACGGCCGGCAACGTGCCGCCCAACTCCTCGTATACGCCGATTCTTGCTTCCGTGTTTTCTTCAAATGATTTCGCAGTCCGCCGCCTGTATCCACCCGCGTTTCTGCTCCGACGGCAAGCTGATCTGGTACCACCCGTCGGCTTGTTCGACGAGGCGGAACTTCGCGCCCGAATTCAACTGGAACAACGTGGTGTAGTCTGTCCCGCCGCCGGACCTGACGTCAGTCTCGTCGTTGAGCACCACTCCGTCCTTGATCTTGAGCGATGCATACATTTTGTATGAGCACGACGAGCCGAAGACGATGGCCAGAAACACGACCAGGTATAGAGCGCGATTCACAAACGTGTGCTTCAGGTATATGCGCGATACGGCGGTTCCCCAAAGCGCCAGGTACAGCGCGGCAAAGATGAGTGTCGTCTCGAACATGCTTGTCGAGAAATGCCAGAACAGAAGGCTCCTCCAGAATCCGGGTACGGTTTCCGGGGCCAATCCATCCAGCGCTACGCTCTCGAGCAAGGCCAGGTTTGCCCTCAGGTTTGGGTCCCTCGGCATCCGCCTCAACGCGCGTTCGTAGTTCAGTTTCGCCTTGCCCAGGTCGCCGAGTTTGAAATACGCATTGCCGAGGTTATAGTACACAGTGCCGCCGGCGTCTCCGTTGTCTACGAGGCTCTGATAAAGCTCAACCGCTTTACCATAATCCTCCTTGATGTACGAAGCGTTTGCTTCGTCGAATATCGCTCGCGGATCGTAGGGCTCGCCCGCCGCCCATACCGCGCCTGCACATAGCATATGGAGCCCGAAGAACAAGGTTGCAAATGCCGCTGCCAACACTTTATGCCTGGTACCCAATCTTCCCTACCTCATCTTTCCAAAGACTCGTTCGAGCCGGCTGAGCAGCGACTCGGTTCGCTTGACCAACTGGGCCGTACCGACCGGTTCCTCTCCGGCCCCCGCATAACGGGCTGCATCGCACTGATCGAGTATCGCTACCACCTCAGAAATCAACTCCGGGGCAGCGCCCGCGGCCTCGAGCTTCTCGACCGTCTCTTCCGAGGTGAGAGCACCCGGAGCCAGGTTAAGCTTGTCCGAAAGATAATTGCTGATGGCTCCCGCTATGCCCGGGCACGCTTCGCCGGTCCGGCCGGACCTGCAGGTCCTGGCCGCCGCTTTGAGCGTTGCGCGAGCGGTGCGCAGGGCGTTGAGGTGCCGCACATACCGGACGTCTGTCTTCAAACGGTACTTACGCCGGACGGCCAACAACACGAGGAGATGGGCGCACGGCGGCGCTGTGAGGAGCACCACCCACGCGGGCGCGGATAGTGTTTCCGACGAACTCAGCCGACCGGGAGTCGAATATATCGTGAAGATGTCCTCACCTACCACCTGTATCCCACGTTTGCCGGCAGCCGTGTCGAATGACACAACACGCATGGCCGTGGCGTTCGCAGCGGGAATGACGTTTAGCTCGAACGGGCCTCGGGCCAACGTGCGGTAGCTCTCTTGCTCTGTGTCGAAATACGTAAACTCAAGTTTTGGAATGACAAGCGTACCTTCTTTCTGGGGCCGCAATACTATCTCGAAGGATTTCTCGCCCTGCAGACCGTCGCGCCTCGACGTGATCTTCTGGTTGGGATCGAGCTCGTATCGCTTAACGTCTTCAACCTCCGGCAGCACAGGGTCACCTATACCGCTGATGCTCCCCGAGCCGCTTATCTTCGCAGTGAGCGTAATAGGCGCGCCAACCTCCACTTCTTCCGGCACCTTGTTGACCGACAGCTTGAACTGTCCGACGCTGCCGGTGAACGATGCAGGTTTGCCCGGCTCGGGAAGGGGTTTCACCGTCAGCGTCGTGGGTTCTGCTGTCAACGTGAACCGCTGTGTTCTTCCGAACAATGTTCTGGAGACTCGGACATTCCCTTCAGCACCTGCGCCCACGATCGTAAGCTCGCCTGGACGTACCGGAAACAAGGCAGTTGCCAATTCAAGGACCCTGTACGGCACCCCATTGATGATCGTGTCATAGCCATCTCTTGTGTCAAGCGGCTCTGAAAGAAACCCTTCGAGCGTGGGTTGGATATAGCGTACGGGAGGCGCAAGCGTCACTTGAGACGCGACAAACAGCCTGAACAGGAGTATCACTTGTTCATTCACGTACGCTTCAATCTTGTCGGTCTCGACCGTCACATAGATGCCCTTTTGGGGTTGTGCGCGACCGGTTCCGCCCGCCCGAATCCCCCCGGCGTCGCGTACAGTGACCGCCACGGCATTTGTCGTGTACTGTCGTCTCCCGACTGTCACCGTGGCGGGATCTATCCTGAAGCTGCCCGCCTTGACGGTCAGGAGTGTGTAGCTTGCAGTGGACTTCATGGACACCACACCGTTGACCAGGGACACTTGCGTTCCCTGTGACGGACCGAAGGCTACCCGAAACGCGTCCATAGCGGGGAGTTTGACGCGCACACCTGTCTGCACACCGGAGACCTCGACGGTGTACGTAAACGTCTCGCCCAGCCAGACGCTGTTTCTGTCCACGGTCGCTACAACGGATATGTCGTCCCCCAGTGCTTGAGAGGCGCTCGCGCCCGCCAAAGAGCAGATCACGATCGTCAGGATCGCCAATTGCCATCGGGAAGTCCTACCGTCCAGGGCAGCACTTCCCTTATCGAAGACATGCTTACCTCTCCGCTTTTCGTCGTTCCCGCGACGGCGGGAATCCAGACAATAACGCGCTAATCCCATGTACACTCTCGTCATCACCAGTCCTTGATCACGAAGTCCCGGCGCGACTCGGTCGCTTTGCGCATTTGTTCTCGCGCGCGTCGCTCCTCTTCGGCGATGCTCTGCAGCACCTGGAGCGCCTCTTCCTCGGTCAGCTCCTCGTCGCGCACCTGCCGTTGCTCCTCCTGTTCTGCGGTCTCGTCCTGCTGGTCCTCGCTGGTCTGGCTTTCCTGCTCTTCCTGTTGCTCTTGTTGCTCACTCGACTGCTCGTCCTGTTCCTCGCGCTGGTCTTGCTGACCTTCTTGCTGATCTTGTTGTTGTTCTTGCTGCTGTTCCTGGTCCTGTTCTTGCTGCTGTTCCTGATTCTGTTGTTGCTGCTGCTTGTTAATCTCTTCCTTGATCCGCAGTTGCACGTATTCGAGATTGTGCTTTGCGTCGAGGTCCTCAGGATCGAGCTCTATCGCTCGTTTATAATACTCTATCGCCTCGCGCCACAACGAGATGTCGCCGCTCTGCTCGCCTTCCCGAAACCGGACATTGCCGATGTTGTACTGTGCCTTCTGCTCGATGGCGGAATCGCCGGTACGGATTGCGTCGTAGTATGCGTCGACAGCCTCGTCATACTTGCGCTGTTTGTACTTGACGTCGCCGATGTTGAAATGAAGCATCGGGTGTTCGGGCTCATCGATCTGTGTGTCGATATACCCTTCAAGAGCCTCGCCGTATCGACCTTCGTCATACTCCCTGTTTGCGGTCAAGACTTTCGACCGGATATCCTGAGCGTATCCGGTCCCGCTACAAAGTGTTATCGAGATCGTAATCGCGGCTAGAATTGTTGTTAACCGTACGCCTACTGTTCGGACCATCTTGTTTGCACCGCTTTCAATCTTCCAAGTACCGCCTGCGCCAGTTGTCCTATCGCACCCGTCTCGAGCATCACCAGAGCAATCGCAACAGCCAGCGGCCATTGGAACCGGTTCTCGTACCGTTTGATCCGCTGGCTGCCAAGCTCTTTCTCCTCCATCCGGGCGATACCTTCAGTGTAGATCTCCTCCAGCTCGCCGCCCGTAGCGCCTGCCATAACCGATTTGCCGCCGGTAGTCTGCGCGATCTTTTGGAGCATGACCTGGTCGAGCTTCGTCTGGACAACCTGTCCTTTGTCTTTGAGAAACGAATGCCGCCCCTCGGCGTCAACCACCGGTATGAGAGCGCCCTCGTTCGGGTTGCCTATGCCCACAGTATAGATGACGATGCCGTTCTTCTTGGCCTCCTCTGCCGCGCGCAACACGTCGCCGGTATGGTCCTCGCCGTCGGTGATCAGTATGATAGCTTTGTACTGCTTGACCGTATCCTCGAACGCTTCAATCGACTTGAGTATCGCGCTCGCTATCGCGGTCCCGCCTCGAGGTATGATATCGGGTTCGATCTCGTTCAGGGTCATTCTGGCAAACCCGTAGTCAAGGGTCAGCGGACATTGCGCAAAGCTGCTGCCCGCAAACCCTACGAGCGCTATCCTGTCACCCTCCAAAAGCCTGAGCAGGTCCTCGACCTCTCGTTTCGCACGGTCCAGACGCGATGGGGGAACGTCCTGCGCGAGCATACTCTTCGACACATCGATCGCGACCACGATATCCACGCCCTGGCGTTTGACCTCCTCCCAGTGGTATCCCCACTTCGGCTGTACGAGCGCCAACACCATGAACACGATGGCGACCACGATGAGCATCGCGGAATTACGCACGCGGTTCGAACCCGTCTGCGGCACCAGCCTCGCCAGAAGCCCGGCCCCGGCAAACTGCTCGAGCAGCCGGCGTTTCTTGCGCCACGTGTACCGGTAGAAAAGGATGAGGAGCGGCACGACAGCCAGTGCCACATACAGGTAACTCAGATGTCCGTACTGCATCTCTCTTCCTTCACGGTATCTTCCGGTACACTGTGCCGGCGAGCACCGTCTCAAGCAGTATGAGCGCGAGTGCCGGCACAACGAAGTACGGGAACAACTCCCGGTACTCCGAGTACTTTTCCACGGTCGCGGTGGTCTTCTCCATCCGGTCTATCTCGTCATATATCTTCTCGAGCGACTCCGTGTCGGTCGCGCGAAAGTACTTCCCGTCGGTTATCTCGGCTATCCTCGTGAGCCGTTCGTCGTCGATCTTGATTTCGACCGTTCTCAACACCTCGCGACCAAGCATGTCCGTAAACGGGTACGGCACCTTGCCTTTCGAGCCGGCCCCGATCGTGTATATCCTTATGCCGAGCGCTTTTGCAGCCTGCGCTGCCGTTTCGGGGTCTATCTTGCTCGCGTTGTCCACACCGTCCGTGAGCAGTATGATGACCTTGCTTTTCGCCTCGCTGTCCTTCAACCGCGCGGTGGCGGTTCCTATCGCAGTACCGATTGCCGTCCCGTCCTCTATCATGCCGATCTCGGCTTTGTCCAACAGGTTCAGGAGCACGCCGTAGTCAAGCGTGAGCGGACACTGCGTGTACGGGTAGCGCGAGAAGACCACGAGCCCGATCCGGTCGCTCTGCCGGTTGCGAATGAACCGTTTAACCGCCTGCTTGACCACGTACAGCCTATCGCGGCCGCGGCCGCCTATCTGGAAATCGCGCGCACGCATGCTTCCGGATATGTCGATCACCAGTTCGATGTCAATACCCTCGGTCGTCACTTTCGTGTGCTCTATCCCTTTCTGCGGTCGTGCAAACCCCAAAACGAGCAGCCCGATGGCTCCACATCTCAGCACAAACACAATATGCCTCGTCACCACGCGAAGCGACGGCGCAAGTCCCTTAACATACCTCACCGACGAGAACTGCATCCAACTGCTCGAGCGACGCAGCAGATAAGCCACAAAGAGCAGCGGCAGAACAGCCAGTAGCAAGAGCAATCCCGGGTCGGCAAATCTCATGGCTCGGATACTCCGACTGCGACCAACTCTTCCCGGCTCTCTTCCACGCCGTCCTCCGGCTCAGCGCTTGTTTCGTCGACGAGCCGGACGGCTGCCCCGAACGCCTGCGCGGCTTCCTCGGGGCTCGGACCGTACCTGGCGAACTTCACCATGTCGCAATGCTCCAGGAATGCGCTCACAAGCGACCTGTGCTCTTCCCTGAGGACTGTGCTCCTTGACGCCACATCGAAAAACTCCTCCGTCGTCATCTCGGGAGCACGCAACCCGAACCTGTTCTCCAGATAGTGTCTCGCAATGCCCGACAACAACACGTAGTACTGTTCGTAATCGCCTTTCTCGACCAACCCCAGCGATCGGAGGTACTCGAGCTGACGATACGCTGCCTCGGCAGGTGTCTCACGAGGCCCTTCTTCCTCCGCCTTGCGCCGTCTGCGGACAACGATCACCACACCCGCAAGAACGGCACACACAACAGCCACTACAACCGCTAGGGCTATGTAGTACGGTCCGTAGTCGCGCGGGACTTCGAGCGGCGGCTTGATGTCTTTCAGTTCACGCTTCTCGGCTTCTGTCGGCAGCACGCTCGACACGACGACCCCAATCTGCGGCGCCTGGACAATCTTCTGCTCTTCAGAGCCCTCCGTCGAGTACGTCACCGTTGCAGCAGGTATCGGGTAGTCGGCGACTATGTACGTATCCAGAACGTACCACTGCGACTCGACACGGTTGCCCCACTTGTTGATGCGCGGTTCGCCACGCCGGAAATCCATTATTGCGAACCCGGCCAGATTCTCGCCAAACTCCGGGAATGCACACGTCAACGCGGGGTTGGACTCGATGGTTATC
This sequence comes from uncultured bacterium, assembly GCA_964524145.1. Taxonomy (GTDB): domain Bacteria; phylum Hydrogenedentota. The sequence goes on from CAZGCA010000029.1 coordinate 47,078, forward strand.
CTATACCTGACTCTCTCGCCGATGGTGATAACAGCCTTGTCCACATCCACCGCGACAACCGGCGGCTCATCCGCAGCGAGCTTTCTGCCGACGCTCGTTTCGTCCGTCCGGACACACGAGCACAGTGCGAAAGCAAGCAGAACAAACGCTGCCAGTTTTCCTCTACGTGCCAACTTTCTTGTCCTTGGAAGACCCGGTGAACAGCCGGTTCTCGAACATCTCGACATTCTCAGCCTTGAGAATATCCTCAATCATCCGCCGGTACTCCTCCCCCTCCTTCATCGCGCGATACTGGTACTCCGCCTCCTTCTTCACCTCATCGAACGGTCGTTGCCGCTGGGGCTTCGTCTCGATCACTTTGAACACGTGGAATTCGCTGTCGTCTTTGAGCAGTCCCGTCGTCTTGCCGGCTTCGGTCTCGAATATGGCCTTCACAAACTCCGGGTTGGGCCCGAGCCCCGGTACGGACCCGCCCTCCGTGATCCAGCCGGCGAGTTCGCCGCCCTTATCTTTCGTCTTCTCATCCTCGGAATGCTCCCGAGCCAACGTCGCGAACTCCTCGCCGCTTTCGATCTTCCCGATCAACTTCTTCGCTTTCGTTTCGTCCTTCACCAGTATGTGGGCAGCCCGAGCCTTTGCCTTCTCGACGAACTTGCCCTTATTCGCGTCGTAGTAGAGCCGGACATCCTCGGGCGTGATCTTCACCTTGCTCTTGACCTCGTCCTCGAGCAGCTTCCTGACCACCGACTGTCTCAGGTAATCCTGCGCCTGCTGGACGACCTCCGGATCTTTGTCGAGCTCCATTCGCAACGCTTTTTTATAGAGCAGATGCTCGGCAAGGTACTGTTTGAGGAACAGTGCCTTCTGCTCCGGTTCCGAGAAGTTGCGCTGCGACCAAGGCGGCATCTTCTGTATTTCGCGGTTCAGGTCGCCTTCAGTCACTACGTCGTTGCCTATACGAGCGAGTATCACTTCACCCTTGGCGACGTCCTTCTCCGGGCGGCCCAAAGACGTCGTTTCGGTGAGCACGTTCTGCGCGTCAATCAGCCGGTCCAGCCGTTCGAGACAACTCACCATCTTCGTGTTGATCTCGGTCTCGAGCGCCGCGTCGGGACCGGCCACCTGCGCCTGATAAAGGAACGCGAGCGCCGTCTCGTAATCGCCTTCGCTCATCGCAAGCTTGGCGACCGTGTAACACACGCCGGCGCGTTCCGCACCGGGAATATCCGCCGAGTCAAGGTATTTCTGGTACGCCGCAACCGCCATACTCGGAAGCGTTTCACTCAGCTTGTTCGCAAGCTCACGCTGTGCGTCCGGGGACCACGCAGGAGTTTCCTCCATTCGCGACGGTTTCTGCGTCACAATCAAACCAACCAGAACCGCGAACATCACAATGGCAACGGACGTGAAGAAGACGCCCCGCGCATCGAACACCTTGCCGCTGCCGGCGTTCGCCCTTCGTGACCGCCGATCGAATTCAGCAAACTCCTTCCGGAGCTTGTCCGCAGGTTTGCTCTGACTAAGTCCGTTGTTCTCAGGCATATCGACGCTCCCTCATCCTAAAAAACTTCAGCAGCTCTTCAATGTACGGTTTGTCCGTTCTCACGTTGATCGAATCGATTCCCGTTGACCGGAAGACGGCCTGCCGCGCCTGTACGGCCTCGCCTGCGAGTCTTGCGAACTCGGCCCTCGCGCGCTTGTCCGAAGCGTCAACGAGCTTCAGCTCGCCGGTCTCTGCGTCCATCAGCTCGATCAAGCCCACACCGGGCAACGCCTCCTCGCGCGGGTCGGTAATCGTTACCGCTATCACGTCGTGCCGTTTTGAGACGACACGCAACACCTTCTCGTATCCTTCTGCCATGAAGTCCGACACCAGAAACACCACGCAACGTCTCGTTGTCACCCTGTTCAGAAACTCGAGCGCCGCGACCAGGTCTGTTCCGCGGTTCACCGGCTCATAGTACAAGACCTCCCTGATCACTCGCAGCACGTGCGGGCGCCCCTTCTTCGGCGGCACATACTTCTCGACGTCACCGGTGAACATGATCAGCCCGACCTTATCGTTGTTCTTTATGGCCGAGAACGCCAACAGAGCGCACAATTCCGCTGCCATCTCGTTCTTGAGCTTCTCCTGGCTGCCGAAGATGCCCGAACCGCTCACGTCCACAACGAGCATCACGGTCAGCTCGCGTTCCTCCGTGAAGAGCTTCACGAACGGCCGCCCTGTGCGCGCCGTGACGTTCCAGTCAATCGAGCGAATATCGTCGCCGGGCTGGTACTCGCGCACCTCCTTGAACTCCATCCCCTGGCCTTTGAAGACGCTCTCATACTGGCCGGCCAGAACGTCGTTGACCAGGTGGCTGGTGCGGATTTGTATCCTGCGAATCTGTTTCAGTAGTTCCTTCGGGATCACGGAACCGGTACCTCGTCAAATATCCTGCCTACGATATCCTCGCTTGTCAGCTCCTCGGCTTCTGCCTCGTATGTGACGATGACCCTGTGCCGCAGCACGTCCATACCGATGGATTTCACGTCCTGCGGCGTCACGTACCCGCGACCTTGGAGAAATGCGTACGCCTTGGCCGTCTGCTTCAGGTAGATCGATGCCCGGGGCGACGCGCCGTACTCGATCAGGCTTTCCACGGGGATGTTGTATGCTGCCGGTTCGCGGGTCGCAAACACCAGGTCCACGATGTAATCCTTTATCTTGTCGTCCATGTACACCTGGTCCACAACCGTGCGCGCGTCGAGGATATCCGCCGGCGTCACGACCGGGTCGACTTCCGGCGTAACGCCTATTTCGACACGATCCATGATCTGGCGTTCCTCTGCCTTGTTCGGGTAACCGACGCTCAGTTTGAGCATGAACCTGTCGACCTGGGCTTCCGGCAGCGGGTACGTTCCTTCCTGTTCGATAGGGTTCTGGGTCGCCAACACGAGAAAAGGTTCTTCGAGCGGAAACGTCTCATCGCCGATCGTCACCTGCCGCTCCTGCATCGCCTCGAGCAGCGCGCTCTGAACTTTCGCCGGCGCCCGATTGATCTCGTCGGCGAGGATTATGTTCGCGAACATGGGCCCTTTGCGCGTGGTAAAATCCCCCGTGCGCGGGTTGTATACAAGCGTCCCGATGAGGTCCGCAGGAAGCAGGTCGGGCGTGAACTGTATCCGCTGGAACTTGGTGTGTATCGCGTTGGCCAGCGCGCGCACCGCGGTAGTCTTTGCCAGCCCGGGCACGCCCTCGAGCAGCACGTGACCGTTGGACAGAATACCGACGAGCAGCCGCTCGATCATGTAATGCTGCCCGACAATGAGTTTCTCGATTTCGGTCACTATTCGCCCGACAAGTTCTTGTCTCTCCCTGACCCTCTCGGTAATCTCTCTTACGTCTGTCTCCATAGCCGAGCTATCTCCTCTTGTGATTGATCGGTCTCGTTGCCTGGACGGCTGTCTGCGTATCACCCAGCTTCTTCATGTGAGCCATCTCTTAACCATCCGTTCCAACTCTTCCAAATCCTCGCTCGTCACACTCCGCCCACCGAATTTCGCTCCCTCGGCAGCGGCTGCGAACAGTGTGAACCCCGGTTTCTGAACCACGCCGGGATCGGTTTCGAGACAATACTGTTTGAGCCGTTGCAGGTACTTGCCGTAGTCGCCGCTCAACCGGAGAGGCCGCAACGACTCGAGCGCGGCGGACAGCGTCGGCTGCGCTGTGACATCCGGCAGGGGTGCAAGAACCTTCTTCCGGCGGCGGGATACCACCGCGACCGTCACAGCTATGACCACAATTGCCGCCGCACCGACGGCGATTGCTGTCACCAACACGCTTTCGAGCAGATGAGTTCCCTCGACGTCGATCTCCGTCTCGTTAGTCAGAACCGAAAGATCTTCCTCCCCGCCCGCCTCCCTGTACCTTATTTCGAAGGCCGGTATGACAATCGGGCCTTCTTCATAGGCGACGAGAGTTAACTGCGTCACAAGCTCGACCCCGTCCGCGGTTGTCCGTGCTCGCACCGTCGATCCTTCAACACTGAGCCCCTCCAGCTCCGGGAGATGGAGGGGATTGATAACATACCTGTCCGCGCTGCCCGACCAGCTTAGGATGACATCAACGGCGAACGGCTTGTGCAGGCGAATCTTCTCCGCACGCACGTTTACTTCGTGGTTCGGCGCACCGAAACACACGTGCGATTGCAACAACAGCAATGCGCCAAAGAACAACGCGATCACTGCTCTTTTGCCGGTTCCCACAGCGGCTGCACCTTCAGACATACCGTACATGACACACTTCATTCTATGTGAGAGTATGGCAATAGACGTGCCGGGGTTCCGCTCTTGCGGCACAATCCCTGTAAAGCTTTGGAAGAGAATAGGATGTAGATACTCTCCTGATTAAGGAGCTGGTGCTTCAAGGTGGTGAGGAAACCCCAAATGGGGTCTTGAACCCGAAATGAGGCAGTAATCACACAGGAAACGATGCAAATCGGGAATCTCGGCTATCCACCGGCCATCTTCCTCGCGTTCGATTCGGGCAAGGTGGTCAGGTCGCCCCTCTTGTTGGGCTCTTGTGCAGGTCCTGGCCAGTCGCGAGCTTCTCCTTTAGGATCTCGCTGGCCAATCGCTTGACTGGCTTGTGGTGTTTCCTCGCACTCGAACGCAAGGCCAAGAAGCTCTCTTCATCTACCTCAATTTCGAAATGTCGCCTTTTGAGGTGAACATCCAAGTCCACTGGTTCCAAGAATTCCTCATAGTCGGTGATACTGTGAGTGTCCCAGAACTCGGCGGCCTCCTCCTCTGAGGCAAACTTCTCGGGCAATGGGTCTATCTGTCTATCTGTGTGTCCCATAGTAGTTCCTCTCTGAAGTGTCCATGTCTCGTGCTGAGATCGGCAATATCATACTATGCTTCTTCTTGATGAAGAAGACAACCAAGTACCGACCGCTGCTGATTTGTGCCAGAGCGGAGTATACATCCTCACCGCGTATTCGTCCTTTGACCATCCTGCGAACAACGGGTGTGGAATAGAACACTTCTTCCGCCTCCGCGACGGATACACCATGTTTGCTTGAGAACTTCTCGACGAAACGCTCTTTCCAGATAATGTCTGTGATCCGCAATGGCTGTCCTCCGACATTCACCACGCCTCTCCGGCCACCGGCTTTCCCCACTGGGTTTCGGTAGCCCTGTAGTCTTCCGGAATGCGCGACACCAGTTGTTGCAAGCTGTGTCTGCCGCGCACGCGCCTTGTCGCAGCAACGATGATGACACCGTCTCGGGCGGTCACCTCTACTTCATCGCCGATCGAGATGTGCGCGTCTTCGAGCACCCGTTTGCTGAGGCGAAGCCCCTGGCTGTTGCCCCATTTCTGGACCTTCGTAACCGTAGTGATACCTCCTTCGGCTATACTAAGTATGGCCTCGGAGTCCCGGCTTGTCAAGTCCTATTGGCGGGCCAATGCACGCATCCAGTCGTGGGAGGACTTGTGGGGAGAGAAACGGTCCAAGATTGGCAGGAGACAAGTAGGAATCCCCATGACGGGTGGGAGACAGTCAAGGTCGTTCGAGGTTTTCAGGTGCTTCGGATGCCTCTCGTTTTTCTATGTCTTCGAGCATCTGTTTTGCCTGCTCGAAGCTCGGGACTTCTTCGATGAGGTCGGTAAGGGTGTGTTTGGCCAGATCGGTCTTCCCTTGCTGCATGTACACTCCGGCGGCGGCCATCATTGCCGCAGGCTTCAGCTCGCTCGAGAGCGCAGCGACTCGGTCGATCTGGCTGATGGCTTCATCGAACTCGCCTTTCAGAGCATACACCCGGCTTGCAGAAAGCATCGCTTGAGGCATGTTCGGGGCCAGTTCGAGAACGTGCGCGTACTGAGAAAGCGACCGGTCCATCTCGCCCAGTCGGGCGTAGCTGTCGCCCAGCCTGAAGTGCATCATCAACGGTTCAGGTTGTGCCTTCTTGACTATTGCGACCGTCTCATCCAGCTCCTTGAGAGCGCTCGCCCTTTCACCTCGCGCCATATGGACTGCTGCAATGTTGAACCTTATGACCGGGTTGTCGGGGCTGATCGCTCGCGCTTTCTCGAACTGTTCCATGGCCTTGTCCGTCAGCCCCATTCTGCTGTACGTCCCGCCAAGGTTGGCGTAGACGTCTGCAACCTCCGGCGACTCGCCGTACAGAGCTATTGCCTGCTCATACTCTTTCTCGGCCTCTGCCAGACGTTCGAGTCGCGATAAGACGTTGCCGAGGTTGAAATGGGCGCTCGCGCTCTCGGGATTAATCTTCAGCGCCTTCCGAAGCTCGATCAATGCCTCCTCAAGCTGACCAACCCTGTAGTACACGAGCCCAAGGTTGTTGTGATCCTGCGGCGAGTCGGGGTTGATATCGAGAGCCATCTTGAACGCGTCCATCGCTTCCTTGTGGAGCCCGCTTTGCAGGTAAACCGTGCCTATCGACGAGTACGATTCCCAATGGTACGGGTCTATCTCGACACACTTGGCGAACCGTTTAAGCGCGGCCTCGACGTCGCCGCGACGCAGCTCGATCATGCCTATGCTGTGATGGAGGCCTGCCAGGTTCGGCGACAGCGAAAGGGCCTTCTCATAGAGTTCCTGCGCCCTGTCCATATCGTCCATGTCGAAGTAGACGTTGCCGAGATTCGCGTGCGCTTCGCCGAACTCCGGCACCAGTTCGATAGCCTTGCCAAACAGCTCGATGGCTTTCTCCCGTTCTTCGCCGCGGTCGTATGCCAAGCCCAAATTGTTCAAGGCGAACATGCTGTTTGGAACCCGTGCGAGGTCAGCTTCCCACAGGCTGCGCGAATTGCGCCATTGCACGTTCCGCCTCACGGACAGCACCGACATCAACAACAAGACAAGACTAAACAACACCAGCGCCGCCCGCCGGGCGTATAGTCTGCGCACACCTCCTTCTTCGAACGCTTCGAGCACCCGTTCGGCACCCATCGCCACCAGGAAACAGAACCCGATGGACGACAAGTAGAGGTACCTGTCCGCCATCAACGTCGAGATCGGTATGATGTTTGACGACGGGGCAAGGCACGCGAAGTACCACAGGATGCAGAACGCGGTCCGGCGCGACTTCCTGAGCAGGAAGAAGCCCAAGCCCACCAACAACAGCACAGCGACCGCTGCCGCCCACGCCGTCGCGTCGCCTGCTGACAGCACCGGCTGCTCGATGTAGCGTGCCATCAGGCCCACCGGAACGATGAGCAGCCGGATGTATGCCAAGAACACCTTCATCATCGTGAGAAACGTCAGCAGCGCCGAGCCGCTATAGTAGCTCTTTATCGCCCCGCTACCCGATGCAACTGAAATCGTCACGGCCATAAAGACACCCGTCAGCGCCCAGAACGGGAGATGGAGCTTCCAACGTTTCAAGAGAGCCCGAAACGTCATCCCCGGGATAATGCAGTAGTCGTAGAGCAGCAGTATGGCCGGGAACGTCACCGTCGTCGCTTTGGAGAACAGAGCACAGACATAGCATCCCAGGGCACACGCATAGAGCTTGGGGAAGCGCCGCTCATCCTTCACGCTCATGGCGTAGAGGATCAAGGCGCCTGCAAAGAAACCTCCTGCAAGCAGATCTTTCCTGCCGGCCACCCAGGCGACAACTTCAACGTGTATGGGATGGACAGCGAATAAGAGCGCCGCAAGCAGTGCAACTCGTTCGACCCCGAACACCTTGCGCGCCAGCAAGTAGATGAGCAGCGCGTTGGCCGCAAAGAGAATGACGTTGCCCAGATGGTAGCCGAACGCGTTCTGCCGCCAGATGCTGTAATCTATAGCGTAGGACAGGTCGCGCAGCGGCTGGTAGCTCTGCGTGCGGCCCGGAATGAATATCGAGATTATGCGCGCAGGCGTCAGCCTGACGATGAACCTGTTCTCGAGCACGAGCAACTCGTCGTCCCAATTTGTGAACTCGTTGAAAAGCGTGTTGCAATAGATCGTGGCCGCCAGCGCTACGACGATCAGCGCGGCAACGTATCGCACATCAAGCTTGGGAACGTCAACCATAGAGCGCGTGCTCACTTCCTGACAACGTTGGAGTCCGTCACGTTGAGCCGGGCACGTTCAAACGAGACCAAGCGCCTATTTCGGTTCTTTCACGTTTACATTCCAGTCCAATGGGATGAACACGATGGCGCTTACGTTCTCGTCGAGATACTCCTTGTCCGAACTGGGCAGATACTTCTTGATATAATCCAGCAACTGCTCGCCACGGCCCGCAAAATCCTCTCGCACGTACTTGAACAGCGACGAGACGTATATCAAGCGTTGGTCTTTCTCAATACGAACGTAACGCGGGTCGCGAATGAACTTCTTCGCGGCATCTTCAAGTTGTTTGTCGAGCTTTTCGGCCGCATACACTTCGTTGTGCAACTGAGGCGACCAGAGCGTGCCTCGGCAGAGCGCGAAATTGACCCGGGGGTCTTTGAACTCCTTGCGCAAAACCGTGTTGTAGATCTGGTGGAGTGTATAGGTTCCTCCCGCCACACGATACGCGTCCAAGGAGAAGAAGCCCGGTGCCTCCTCGACGTCCTTCAGCGGCCAGCTTGAGACAATCCCTTTCAGAACGCAGGCGTTATATGCATTGATCCAGAACGCCAGCCGCTCCTCATCGGACTTGAACGTCGCAGGCTGGGCCTTTGCCAGCGAACCAATGTACTTGTCGAGTTCAACCTGGCCCTCAGCAAGCGACTTGTAGTCTACCGTGCCGCCACTGACGTGTTCTTTCAGGATCTTCCCGTAAACGCTATGGTCGAATGTGATTGCCGGCTCTTCCGCAAACGCGCATGCCACGGCTGCCGTGAGAACCGTCAACCATAGTATCCCTGTGCTACAAACGCGCATCGTCTCCGTCCCTCTCGTCAAATCTGCCACAATCCGCCTTGGGGTTCCCGTTTGGTGCGCTGCCGGAATCATATTCTACCATACCAGAACCCCCGCAGTCATCAGCTGCGCGCCATTACGCCTCTGAGAGACGCATCTGCGTTGTGGGCTTGTGGCTGTTGACACACCGCACGGCGCAGGTTCTTTTGCGACGATCACGGCTTCGAACGCGGGTACGGGGAGAGACGTAGCGGAAGAGGTCGCCGAGCCACCTTCCGCCATAATATGAAGGCGACGCAGAATTGGAGTTGACGGCAATACTTGCCGATACCGGCCCACTCAGGCCAAGTCGAATCAAGCGGGCAACTCCCCGGGAACGATGTTGTAAGCGATTTGTCAACAGTAATTTAATGCCATCCTCGTTTCTTCTTGACAAATCCGGCGTCGAATGATACACTATGGCAAGTATCGGCCGATAAGTGCCGGTAGGGAACAGTTGTGACATAGATTCGCCGACACACTAAGGAGACATTCATGAGCACGGTTCACTATGCGGGGATTCTTGAGACGGTTGAGGGTCATCCTTCGGAATTGATCGAAGTCCTCCATGACATCCAGGAAGAATCCCACTATTTGCCGGAGGATGCATTACGGGCGGTATCAGAGAAGCTCGGCGTGCCGCTCATCGAGGTGTTTCGAGTAGCAAACTTCTATAAGGCGTTCACTCTTGTCCCCCGTGGGGCGCACCTCATCACGGTCTGCACGGGCACGGCATGCCACGTTCGCGGGGGTTCGAGGCTGCTTGATGAACTCTCCGGCCAACTGAATATCGCGGCAGGTGAGACCACTTCCGATGGCCAATTCACGCTCGAGGCGGTCAACTGCCTTGGTGCGTGCGCGCTGGGCCCCATCGTCGTGCTGGATGGCAAGTACTATGAACATATGACGGCAAGCAAGTTGCGCAAGTTGATCGAAAGCACGCGTGCGCAGGACAACGAGGATTCAGCATATGCCTAAGATGCTCGGCCCCGATGCGCTTCTTGGATGGGCTAAGAAGGAACGTCAGGAACGTGAGAAGTTCGAGTCAACGGTTCAGATATGCGCCGATACCGGGTGCCGCGCGAGCGGCTCTGGTGTCGTGGTGAAGGCGCTGAGGAACGAGGTCGAGCGGCAGGGATTGCAGGACAAGGTGAATATTAGGGAGACGGGTTGTCATGGATTCTGCGAGCAGGGTCCGCTCATGGTTATTGAACCCGGAAACATATTCTACGGCAAGGTAACGCCCGAGGACGTACCCGAGATCGTCTCAGAGACGCTGCTCAATAACAGAGTCGTTGAGAGGTTGTGTTATGTTGATTCGATATCGGGTGAACGTATCATCAAAGAGTCAGACGTTCCTTTTTACAAAGCTCAAGACCGCACCATCCTCGGCCAGAACAAGCTAGTGGACCCTTTCGACATAAGCGCTTACGTCGCCAATGGCGGATATTCGGCCTTGGCCAGGGTGCTGACATCGATGGAGCCTGAAGAGGTTATCAGCGAGATACAGGAATCGGGGTTGCGCGGCCGAGGGGGCGGCGGATACCCGACAGGCCGCAAATGGGAACAGTGTCGCGCGGCAGACGGATACGAAAAGTACGTGATATGCAACGCTGATGAGGGGGATCCCGGCGCGTACATGGATCGCAGCGTTCTCGAAGGCAATCCCCACGTCGTTCTCGAAGGGATGATGATCGGCGCGTTCGCGATCGGCGCGCAACAAGGCTACATTTATGTGCGCAACGAATACCCGCTGGCTGTCAAACACTCGAAGAAAGCTATCAGTGACGCGCGCGACGCCGGACTTCTCGGGGAAGATATCCTCGGTAGCGGCTTCTCGTTTGACGTAAAAGTTATGCGCGGGGCGGGGGCGTTCGTGTGCGGCGAATCAACGGCACTGATGGCCAGTGTTGAGGGAAAAGTCGGCGAGCCGCGGCCCAAGGATGTGCATACTGTTGAAAAAGGGCTGTACGGCAGGCCCACGACTCTCAACAACGTAGAAACATGGGCTAACGTGCCCGGTATCATCAACAAGGGTGCTGAATGGTTCGCTGCAAAAGGCACGGCCAGAAGCAAAGGGACAAAGATATTCGCGCTTACCGGCATGGTCAAGAACACCGGTCTCGTGGAAGTCCCGATGGGCACGCCGCTGCGCACGATTGTCTTTGATATCGGTGGGGGTTCTGCAAACGGCAGCGCGATCAAGGCCGTGCAGACCGGCGGTCCGTCGGGCGGATGTCTGCCGACCGAAAAGTTCGATCTACCTGTGGATTTCGAGGCGTTGAGCGAAGCGGGATCGATGGTCGGTTCCGGCGGCATGGTGGTGATGGACGAAAGCACCTGCATGGTGGACGTCGCACGGTACTTCCTGGCGTTTCTGATGGACGAATCGTGCGGCAAGTGCGCGCCGTGCCGTATCGGGCTCGACCGTATGCTCGAGATAGTCACCGACATTACCGAGGGACGCGGCACCGCGGAAAAGCTCGCGCTGCTGGAAGATGTTGCCGAGACCGTGCAGGTAGCCTCGTTGTGTGCGCTTGGCAAGACCGCTCCGAATCCGGTGCTCTCCACGCTGAGGTATTTCCGCGCCGAGTATGACGCTCACATCAGGGAACGGCGCTGTCCAGCGGGCGTGTGCCGTGCCTTGATAACCTATTCAATCGATACGGAAGCGTGTACCGGCTGTGGGGCCTGTTTGCGTGCGTGTCCGCACGAGGCCGTATCCGGTGCCAAGAAAGAGCCGCACGTGATTGACCAAGAGCTGTGTCAGAAGTGCGGCATCTGTCGCGACGAGTGCAAGTTTGACGCCGTGGTTGTTCAGTAGGAGTCGAGAATGGTCAAGTATATATCACTCACCATTGATGGAGCCAAGATAAGCGTACCCGAAGGCACAACGGTGCTCGATGCGGCTCTCGAGTACGGCATTTGTATTCCAAACCTGTGCCACGTGCGGGAGCTCGAACCGATAGGCGTATGCCGAGTGTGTCTTGTCGAAGTGGTAGAAAACGGACGGTCGCGCGTCACGGCATCCTGTGCACTCAGAGCGAAAGAAGGCATGGTCGTGTTAGCCCACTCGGAGAAAGTGCTCAAGGCCAGGCGGGTGGTGGCGGAGATGCTCGTTGCTGAAGCGCCCAACTCGCGGGCCGTCCAAGACCTGGCCGTGAAATGCGGCGTTACTGAGGTCCGGTTCCCGTTCAGAAACAACGATTGCGTGCTTTGCGGGCGATGCGTGCGAGTGTGCAGCGAGGTGTGGCGCGCGCAGGCGCTCGGTTTTGTCGGGCGCGGCAAGGACCGTCATGTAGCCCTCCCGTTTAACACGCGACCGGAGTTTTGCAAGAGATGCTGGTCGTGCATAGCTGTTTGTCCGATGACCATCACGCCGTGTGCCGGGCCAATGAAGGTTGGCGAAGAGTATCTCTGTGCGCAATGCGAATCACAGTTGTCAATGTCACAGAACATTGAAGATTCATGTACTTGGTGCAGATTGGGGGAAGGGTTTCAATGCGCACGCTGGGCGGACGTGGCCACGTCCGCGCGCCCATAATCTTCTGCGGCGTGCCCACGTTCTATCTGCGATCCATGACCAACCAACTGTGCGAGCAATTTGCGGCCAAAGGGGCGCACGTTCCCGATATCGCGATTGCCGGATTGCCAGCGGTTTCTCTAGCCCGACAAGTAACAGTAATTAACGTCTCTCCGCCTTTTGGGCGGTGAGGACTTCCTTGGCGCGCTTGATTTTCGCGAGCATTACTTCGCCCTCGGCCTTCCAGCGATACGGCTTCGGGTTGAGGTTGCGTTCTGACAGATACGCCTCGATGTCGTTGACAAGTTGGCGGACACTGGTAAAGCTTCCTTCGCGTATCAC
>CAZGCA010000030.1:0-57951 GCA_964524145.1 uncultured bacterium
CAGAACAGCGGTAGCAAGCTACCGCACTCCAAAACAGCCACAACGCAAATGCCTTGGCTCCTGGGACCCCTTGACAAAGCCACCCGCGCGTGCTACAATTAAATAAAACGTGCTACGGAGGATTGGAAATGTATAGGTTTGGAATATCAGTTCCCCGCAGCTTGATCAGCAAGTTCGACTCACTGATCAAGCGGGAGGGCTACAAGAACCGATCAGAGGCCATCCGCGACCTCATACGCGATGCGTTGGTTCGGGACAGGTGGTCTGCGAACGACCAGGTTGTCGGTACTATAACAATCGTGTACGACCATCATACAAAAGAGCTTTCTTCACGATTGACCGAGCTTCAGCACAACCACGGTTCATCGGTTCTCTCAACGACACATGTTCATCTGGACCACGACAACTGTGTCGAAGTGTTGATAGTCCGGGGGAGAGGGAAAGACGTGCAAGGACTCGCCGACACGATAATTGGCACGAGAGGCGTGAAACACGGTAAGTTGGTTGCCACAACAACCGGCAAAGGGTTGTTGTAGAATCCGGGAGAGGGGTAGAAACATGCAAAAGAAAAGGAGGCTTCTCAGGAGCGGGTTCACACTGATTGAACTCCTGGTGGTGATCGCCATCATTGGGATACTGGCGGCGATCCTGCTCCCTGCATTGGCGCGGGCGCGCGAAGCTGCGCGCCGAGCGAGTTGCGCGAACAACCTGAAACAGTTCGGGCTGGTGTATAAGATGTATGCAAACGAGTGGAACGGAAGCTTCCCACCGGTGGCACCGTATGCGAATGCGAACGGAGCAACGATGCTGAGCGCACCGGCCGCGTCGGCGGTGTATCCGGAGTATCTGTCGGACCTGAACACCGCGCGTTGCCCGTCTGACCCTGGCGTGGATGGCCCTGGTTCGTTCGTAGTAGGTCGACTTCCGGACACCGGCGATTTCAGGCAGTGGCAGGAGGATGCTCGTGCGGCAGGCGATCTCGTCTCGGCGGACTATTATCTGTGTGCCGAGCTGGGCCGGTCGTACGTGTACAAGGGATACGTGATAATGAATGTGCCCGAGTACTTTGGCATGTGGGGCACGGTGACGGCTGCGCCTGCAGAAGGCACGGTACCCATCCTCTACATTGGCGAGACGGTTCAATACAAGAACACGACCCGGGACTTGAGCGTGAGCGGCCTGCAATCCAGTTGGCCGAGCTGGGTCCCGACACCGCCGGCGGCCACCGGCACAGGGGGTGGGGACATGGTGTACCGGCTGCGAGAGGGAATCGAGCGGTTTCTGATAACGGACATCAATAACCCGGCAGCCAGCGCCACGGCACAGAGCGAAGTGCCGGTGATGTGGGACACGTTTGGCTCACAGTCAACCTCGGACGCGACTGCGGGAATGGTAGTGTTCAACCACGTTCCGGGTGGCGCAAACGTTCTCTATATGGACGGCCATGTCGAGTTCATCAAGTACCCGACGAAGTTCCCGTTGATAGACAATCCACGTGTGCTTCGCGAGATCAGCCATTATGGCTTGAGATAAGGTTGGAGGCAGGAAGATCGTGACGAGAACAGGGAGCGCATCGGGGCCCCGTTCTTCTTGGAATCATATTGAACACGGTCGTGAGGTCGTGTTGGCGGGCATGTTCGGGGCGTTGGCGCTGGCTCTCCCGGTGGTGTTTCACATGCTGGGAATGGGGCCCGTCTTCCTGCCAATGTTCTTGCCCATACTTGTGCTGGGTTTTCTTGTGTCGCCGAGGGTTGTGGCAACCGTAGGCGTCGTCACGCCGATAGTATCGGCCCTGTTGACGGGAATGCCACCGTTCTTTCCTCCTATCGCTTTGGTAATGGCGGTCGAACTCCCTGTAATGGGGTGTGTCGCATCCGTCCTCTACCGGAAACGGGGTTGGAACATCTACGTTGCACTTGCCGCCGCAATCGTGGCACCGAAATTACTCGTGGTTCCTGTTGTGGTCGCGGTGTCCCAGTGGCTGGAGCTTCCGCCCCAGTACACGTCGCTTGCAGTGATCCTCTACGGCGTGCCCGGCATAGTGTTGCAGGCCATAGTCGTTCCACCCGCCGTCTATATGATAGAGCGGCGACTGGGCTGGTCCCGTCCCGGCGAGCTCGCTGCTAAACGACGATTCTTCGACAAGGCCGCCGCAGAGTGGGACGAAACGGAACCCACGTCAACAGGCAAGGATGATGCTGTCGAGGCAATCATGAGCTCTTTGGATTTGCGTCCGGGCGCTGTTGTCGTTGATGTCGGGTGCGGGACTGGACACTCGACACGACGGGCCTCAGAACAAGTCGGCGCGTCGGGGCTGGTCATAGGAGCAGACCTTTCGCGCCAAATGTTGTGTCGTGCGGGCGATAAGTCTAACGGGATGAACATCGCGTTTGTGCAAGCAACGGCAGACGAATTGCCGCTGCGGAACGAATGTTGCGACGCGGTGTTGTGTTACTGCGCGTTCCCGCATTTCTGTCGCAGCGAAGTGTTTCTGAACGAGGCACACCGGCTCCTGCGCCCCGGCGGCAGACTCGTGATCGGTCACACTGCGGGCGGTGAGGCAATCAACCGATGCCACCGCAACATCGGCGGCCCAGTCGGCGACGACCTGCTTCCGCATGCTGGCCGGATGATCGACCTCCTCGAGAAGGCCTCGTTCGAGCAAGTGAACGTTACCGATGAACCACAACTGTACCTTGCGGTTGGATTGAAACCGTGCAGGGACAATCAAGCGGTGATGTAACGGTGCTCTTCCCTCACACGCACGCCGGCCGCGACAGCATCCTCCATCACATTGATGCGCGTGCAAAACTCGCTGTCGCGCTGTGCTTCATCGTCGCCGCGGCAACCGCACCGTGCAACGCATATATCGAGTTTGCTGCGTTTGCGTGCCTGCCCTTCGTCGTCGGACTGGTCGCCCATGTGCCGCCGTGGTTTATCCTCAAACGGACGTTGCTCATCATACCGTTTACGGTAGCTGTGGCATTCTTCGTGCCTTTCATGCAAGGCGGCACCACACTGTTCGAGTTCGATGTAGGGTTCAAGATAGCTGTTCCACGCGAAGGGGCTACGCTCGTGTTCTGTATCTTCATGAAATCGTTCATAGCGATTGCGACAATGACCGTTTTGTCAGCGACGACGAGCGCCGCCGATCTCATCAAAGGACTGGAAAGCCTCAAGTGCCCGAGATTGGTTACTACTGTGCTCTTCCTCATGCATCGCTATGTAGTGCTGCTCGTAGATGAAGGTGGCAGGCTCCTCACTGCCCGCCGGTCGCGCACCGTCCGAATGAACCATCGCGAACGGCTCAGGAGCATGGGCCACGTGGCGAGCGTGCTTCTGTTCCGATCGTTTGAACGCGGCGAAAGGGTGTACGAATCCATGTGTTCGCGAGGTTTTGACGGCTCGTTCAGCACACTCCGGACACCGCGGCTGACTGCGACCGACGTCGCCGTGACAATTATCGGCATCCTTGGTGCGATCGCCATACGGCTGGTGGGAGCGACTTATGTCTGAAGACGGATACGTGCTCGAAGTTGACGATCTTAGATATACTTACCCCGATGGCCACGTGGCACTCCGGGGCGTAAGTTTCCAGGTGCGTGCCGGAGAGAAACTCGCTATCATCGGTGGAAACGGTGCCGGGAAATCCACGCTTCTCACCAACCTGAACGGTGTCAAACGTGGCGAAGGACGTATAACCGTCGACGGTATCGAAGTCTCCGACAAGAACCTGCGCGACATCCGCCGGCGTGTCGGGCTGGTATTTCAAAATCCCGATGACCAGCTCTTCTGTCCAACGGTATTGGACGACGTCGCGTTTGGGCCGCTCAACCTCGGGCTGTCGCCACCCGATGCGGAGTCGCGCGCACACGAGGCGCTCAGGGTAGTGGGGGCACTCGAGACCGCTTCAC
This sequence comes from uncultured bacterium, assembly GCA_964524145.1. GTDB lineage: Bacteria > Hydrogenedentota. The sequence goes on from CAZGCA010000030.1 coordinate 3,915, forward strand.
GCCCCGTCTCCCATCTAAGTTTCGGGGAGAGAAAGCGTGTCGCACTGGCCACCGTGGTCGCGATGGAGCCGGACATTCTTGTTCTGGATGAGCCGTGCAGCAACCTTGACCCGGAAGGTCGTCGCAGGATAATCGACTTGCTGGCGTCATTCGAGACCACAATGATCGTGGCCACGCACGACCTCGACCTCGTGCTCGACCTCTGCCAAAGGGTCGCTCTCTTAAGCCGTGGCCGCATCGTCGCCGAGGGAGATACCGAAACGCTGTTGGCCGACGAGTCGCTGCTCAAGCAACACAGCCTCGACCTCCCTCTTTCGAGGCAACGGTAAACGGTATACGACCTCGTGCTCCTGCTCGTAATCGTTATGGTAAGCGAGAATGGCGTCAGCTCTGGGAGTACTTGCTGCGCGGCGCGAATGGGCTCCCGTTCGAGTGGGTCAGCGCAGCTTTCTTTCGCTTCAGGCGCATTGCTTCCTGAAGCGTCGCAGGCGTCCCGGTCAAAGGGTGGCGACGACGGTGCTCTTTCTCGACATGTGCGCGAACCGTATCCGCCGCGTCACGTACAAGGTTCAACACCACGAACAGGCACGTGCTGCAGTATGGTCCCACACCATTAACGACTCCACCACACTTCTTGCACGGTTTGGTTTGAACAATGAGTGTCGTCGGAATCCGCCCCTCCTGTATCAGCTTCTTCACCAACGACTCAGAAACGTTGGCCCTGGCCGCAATCTCCTCCACGGAAATGCTGTCCTCTTCTTCCAGGACTCGCTCGATCCGCTCGTACGCGCCGATTTGCTCCTCGAAGCAGTCCCGGCACAGGTCAGTAAGCTTGCTCTTGACTATCGGCTTACTACACCGTGCGCAGTTGCCAAGCTGTTGTTCCGACGACACAGGGCACATCCTCCGGGAACGTTTGTTCCACACATTTCTACTATGATACTCGGCCATAATGTACCATATCTTTAGCCTTTGAGACAAATCCCTCGTGCATGCCTCCGCAGGCAAGCTTGCCGTCCGCTGTGTATCCCTCTGCTTACCAATACCTTACATTGGCGCACCCCTTTGCCCACACGCGAACAGCCTGCCGGAACTGCACAAGATCGGGGATGGTGCTGGGGAAGGCCGTTCCCGCCAGTCGCGCCCGCAAACCAAGACGATCTTGTCTGATGAGACCCAATTTGGTACAGTAACCATGCTGGTCAGGATTACGGAAGAGCGTTTTCACCACGTCATAACTGCAAGAAGGAGGAAGCGATTGTCCGAGTGCGCAGAACGAGTGGCAGTCTTGGGGGCCGGTGCGTGGGGAACCGCCTTATCAATCACTCTGGCCAAGAAGTCGGTTCCGGTATCACTGTGGGTGTACGAGCGGGAGGTCGCTGAGCAGATCATATCAGAGCGACGGAACGACGTTTACTTGCCCGGATTCGAGATCCCCGGAGAAGTTGCCGCCACAGTCAGTATCCGTGACGCGGTGCGAGATGCCTCGGCCATATTCCTTGTCACGCCGTCGCACGTCGCCCGCTCCGTAGTGGACCAGTTGGCCGGGGAAATGGCTGATAACACAACTGTTGTCAGTTGCACGAAGGGTATCGAGGACAACAGCCTTATGGTGATGACTCAGGTTATTGGCCAAGCCATTGGGCGACCGGCAGAACACCGGGCCGTGGCGCTGTCAGGCCCGTCATTTGCCAAGGAGGTTGCAGCCGGCCTTCCAACGGCAGTCGTCGCCGCCTCGACCCGCAACGAGTCGGGCTTGATGGTGCAACGCTTGTTCACCGGGACAAACCTGCGTATTTACACGAGCGACGATCCTCTCGGGGTGCAACTGGGCGGCGCGGCCAAGAACGTTCTCGCCATCGCTGCAGGTATCTCGGACGGTCTCGAGTGCGGTCACAACGCGCGTGCCGCAATCATAACCCGCGGCGTAGCGGAACTGATGAGAATAGGGAAGTGTCTCGGTGCCAAAGGGCAGACGCTGGCGGGGTTGGCCGGATTCGGCGACCTTGTGCTCACGTGTACAGGCGACCTGAGCAGAAACCGCACCGTCGGGCTGCAGCTCGGACGAGGCGAGAAGATTGCCGAGATAGTCTCGAGCATGCGACAAGTTGCCGAGGGAGTCCGCACAACGCGCGCGCTTAAGAGGCTCGCAGAACAGCACGACGTCGAGATGCCCATAGCCGAACAGGTGTACCGTATCCTCTACGAAGACGAGAGTCCCAAAGCCGCCGTTACCGCGCTCATGGCGAGAGACGCTAAGCCCGAATGGTAACCCCTTAATTGGCATCAGACGGCAATTTTGACCTGCATCCAGCTTGACTCTCCATCCGCTGAATGATATCATTTGAGAGGAATGCAGCGGCTCGTACTGTGGTGGGCGTAGCTCAGTCAGGATAGAGCATCAGGTTGTGGCCCTGAGGGTCGGGGGTTCAAGTCCCCTCGCTCACCCCATCTTCCTTCTTCAGCCTTCAGCCGCCGTCCAGCGTCAGAACCTCGGTCCGGCCGCCTCCAAGCCAGGTGATATCGTCCCGGCCCGTGGACTTCTGTTTCGAGATCACCACAAGTGTTTCTCCGACCGTTTCCCCGCTGCCGGGCACGGGTGCGGAACGGACAGTGATGTTGATGTTTTCGTAATGGTCAAACTTGCGGCGCAGGCTGCAGGCAAGCTCGAGTGCCCCGGTTTTAGACGCCTCCTCTACAAGCACAATCTCCATCCCCTTTAGACTGGGAGACGTCTTCTCGTCCTGCACGGAGCCTTCTTGAACAGGTTCTCGTCCCCACTCCTTGACGACCTGGTAGCCAACCGGCCCGGAATTCCGCAGATCGTCGATCTGCGCCTTGATCTCTCCAACACTCCCTTCCAGCGCGGCAATCCGTTGTGAATGGGTCTCCAGTTTTTCGGCGCGCTGATCCAGCCTGGCAGAGACCTCGACTATCCTCTCCGAAAGCTGACCGAGCTTCGTCTCCTGAACGCGCTGGTGCTCTGCGATCAGGTTCTCGGTCTTCGGGCCGCACGAAACGCACGCGAGAAGGCAAAGCAGTTGTGCCGGGATGAGTAGGTAGGGGGCTGCGTGTTTAGCGAGGTATATGCTCGCAGACATCATGGTGGTCCCGCCACACGTCTTGGCACACCCTATGGCTCTTCATTGACTCGTCGAGGATTGGAGCTGGAGGGGGGATTCGAACCCCCGACCTCATCATTACGAGTGACGTGCTCTTCCAGCTGAGCTACTCCAGCGCTCGCTACTTCAGGCTGAATTATACCGTCTACCCATCGAACGTGTCAACTCGACGGCCCATTACATCCCGGTATCCGGCAGGGTTCCGTGGCTTGGGCGTCTCGCCCAAGAGGCCTTGGGCAGATTGCCCAGGCTACAAACCATAATTTTCCCGTGGGAGACGGGAGCCTTGTTCGCTACGCGAACCCGAGGACATCACGGGTTGTACAGACGACGTCGTACTCCACGCTTTGAATTCCCGACAGACGGCGCGACATGCAGAAGTCCCACGTCGCATCCTCGATACAAACCGTGCCGTAGCCTCGTGCAACGGCGCTGCTCCCTGTCTGATACAAGCAGCCGTTGGTGTGACCGCCGACGAGAAACAGGTTCTTGACGCCAAGATTCCGAAGGACAAAATCGATGGGGCAGGATCTGAACGCGTCTTGGGCCGTCTTCGCCAGGATCACGTCGGCTGGCTGCGGTTTCAATCCCGACCACGGTCGGGAGCCTGGGTTCTCGATATAATGGCCCCACGTCTTCCAGTCCGGACCATGGCGCGCCAACAGCATCTGCCGGACCTCCGGGTCAAGGTCCAATCCGCCTTCGAGGCTGAATCCCCAATGGACAAGAATCACCGGGACGTTCCGCTCCCGGAAATGGGCTGCGAGCCTTGCCGCGTTGGGTCGAGCCACGTCACGCAAATAGTCCGAAACGGCATTCACGTCGGCGGCAGTGATGCCTTCCCTCGCGTGCTCAGGATCAACGTCTTGCTCCCGGACGTGGACGATATCGCCATCCTGGATGTCAACGCTCACGAGAGCCGCGTTTTCGAACCGGTCAGCGGTCAGCCTGCCCTTCATCACGTCAGCAGGCTTCAGCGCCGGGTCGACCACCTTGTCTTTGTACGGGTTTGGATACCCCATACCTGTGCTACTTATCTGTTCGTTAGCGCGTTCCATCGGTCTCTCCGCTTCAAGAAACGTCCTCTGGACCATCGAATTCTCCTTGTACCTGTCAGCACCAAATGTCCCAGAATCTGACGTGTTTGTCAAGAGCAGTTCCATCGGGACATCCCATACGGCTCTTCTCTTGACTGGAGTTTTGCCCGCGCTTCTGGTACAATGCCGATGAAGCCTTAAATAACCAAGCGTAAACCAATTTGGGAGAGAATTCGTTTAGTAGGTTGGCGAGCAACGTGTTGAGTGGCTGTTGGTTCTTTATGGGAGTGTAATACAGCTATGATGAGAAGAAAACGAGCTCTATTGGTCGGAATCGCCTGGTGTCTCATGATGGCCTCCGGAACAGCCTGGGCTGTGTCGTTCATTGTCGGAGACGCACAACCGGTCGGCGACGAGGCCGTCGTTGTTCCCATCGAGTTCTCGGCCGCCGACGGCGGACAAGGTTCCGCGCTTCAGTTCGATCTTCGGTACGACGCGTCCAGATTCAGTGTCGCCGACGTTGCCGTCGGTTCGGCCGCCCAGGCGGCAGGGAAGGGTGCGAGTTCGAATGTTGTCGAGCCCGGCGTTTTGCGGGTAATAGTGGCCGGGATGAATCAGGATATTGTGGGCAGCGGCACCATTGCCGAGGTGACGTTCAACGTTGCTGATCCCGATTCCAGTGGTACATCAAACCTGGTATTCAGAAACACGGTTGTGTCTGACCCGTATGGTTCCGGTGTTCCGTCGAACGGTGTGGATGGCAGAATCACGTTGGGAACGGATACAACTGACGAGCCTGCCGGAGACGACACGGAACAGGAGCGGGAGTCGACGGAACCGGAAGACGCGACGGCGAGCCAGTCACGCACCCTAGACTCGGATGAACCGGTGCTTGTCCCCCCGGTTGTGGCGCTTCCTCCCGGGGTGCAAGCAGCGGCGGAAACTGCGCAGCGAAATGCGGGAAGAGGACTTCCGTCAAGAGCAGAACGGGCGTCGGCCGACCGTGAACCTGGCAGGTTGCGCATAGGCAGGCTCGAACGCGAACGAGAAGCCCAGGCGTCGAAGACCGGAGCGGCAGCGACACCTGGGACCGGCGAAGAGTCCGGGCGCAAGCCGGCCACCGGATCTACAACGCAAGAGGTCGGCAAAGATGGCGGGAGAGTGCCGTCGCCCGCTCCGAGCGCGCTGGTACGAAGTCCTGACGGTACCGTTCAGCAGCAGGCTCCCGCAGCGGAATTAGCTGCAAGAGAGCAGGGGGCAGCGCCAGAGGCCTCCTCATCAAATTCGCGATTGGTCACTATAGCCGTCGCAGTTGCCGCAGCTGTTGTATTGCTGTTTGTGGCGCGGAAGTTCTTGAACATCTAGAGATGTGTCGCCCGGGATATGGCGGCGAGGCGACAGTTGTGGAAAGCTTGGAGAAGATGAGAACGTTCAGGGACGAACACGAACGTGTCCGCCGCAAGTTGGACCGATCCTTTAGGGAAGCGTTCGAGTATCTTGCCAAACCCGTGTATTTTCACAAAGGAGTCTGGCGGCCGCCGACCGATGTCGTTGAAACGCCTGAAGCGATCGTCATCAAGATGGAAATTGCAGGCACCTGCAAAGACGATATTTCGATCACTGTTGAAGCCGGCATGCTCGTCATACGCGGCCGGCGACCGGAACATCCCCCGTTGCGCAAGGTCCGCGTATCCCGGATGGAGATAGAATACGGCGACTTCGAACAACTCGTGTACCTGCCGAGCTACTGTGACGAGAAGAATATCGAGGCGAGATATGACGATGGGTTCCTGATGGTTGTCGTACCGAAGCGCAGTCAGGAAACCAAAGAAACTCGAAGCGTTCCCGTAACCGAAGAGTAGGCTGCCCAGCCGGAGAAAGATAACCTCAAATGGCCGAAGACCAAGCGAACCAGAGCGACGAGACGCTTCCAGTCGTAGAAGGAGGACAATCTCCGACAATCCTCGGCATTGTGCCGCTGCGCAATGTCGTGGTGTTTCCCGGTATGCTTGCCCCTCTCACCATAGGACGGGAGCGCTCACTCGCGGCTGTTGACAATGCGCTGCTCTCGGACAAGACCATCGGGCTATTCACGCAGAAGGACCCCGAGAACGAAGACCCGGGGTTCGACGACATCTACCATGTCGGGTCCGCCGGCAAGATACTTAAGATGCTGAAGTTACCAGACGGCAACGTGAGCGCGCTCGTGCAGATATCCGAGAGAATCCGAGCAGTGAATCTTCACTCACACGATCCGTTTCTCAAGTTCGAGACAGAACGGTGCGAAGACGTGTACGAGGAATCGAAAGAGACCGAGGCGCTCTCAAAAAACGTCATAAACCAGTTTCACAAACTGATAAGCCAGTCCCCATCACTGCCCGACGAACTCGTTGTCACGCTCGTCAATGTTGAAGATCCGGGCAGGCTGGCGGATTTCGTGGCCGCTAACCTCGGGATCGATGTTCCCGAGAAACAGGATATTGTCGAGACTCTTAACGTCCAGGACAGGCTCAGGAAGGTCGTGAAGATGCTTGGCCGCCTGAATGAAGTGGCGGAGATAGAGTCGAAGATACAGCAGCAGGTGCATGACGAGTTCGGCAGGGCGCAGCGCGAGATGGTCCTCCGGCAGCAAATGAAGGCTATTCAAGAAGAGCTTGGAGAAGCCGACGCCAGGACTATCGAGATCGCCGAACTAAAAAAGCGGATCGACGAAGCGAAGATGTCGGAGGCGGCCGAAAAGGCAGCTCTATACGAGCTTGACAGGCTCGAGAAGATGCACCCTGGCGCGCCCGAATACACCGTATCCCGGACATACCTCGAGTGGCTTGTTTCCTTGCCATGGTCCGTGAGCACCGAAGATAACCTGGATATCGACGCCGCCAAGAGACAGCTTGACAACGATCACTACGATCTCGACAAGGTCAAGGACAGGATCATCGAGTTCCTCGCTGTCCGCAAGCTGAAGTCCGATACAAAAGGACCCATCTTGTGTTTCGTTGGTCCGCCTGGAGTAGGCAAGACGTCTCTAGGCCGATCGATTGCCGAATCGCTTGGCAGACAGTTTGTGCGCATATCACTCGGCGGCATACGCGACGAAGCCGAAATCCGTGGGCATAGACGCACCTATATCGGTGCCTTGCCCGGAAGGATCCTTCAGGGACTCAAGAAGGCCGGTACCAACAATCCTGTCTTCATGCTCGACGAGATCGACAAGGTCGGTACGGATTTCCGAGGCGACCCGTCCTCGGCACTGCTCGAGGTGCTCGACCCGGAACAGAACAACTCGTTCTCGGACCATTACGTTGACGTCCCGTTCGACCTGTCCAAGGTGATGTTTATCGCTACTGCGAACATCTCGTTGCCGATTCCGCCCGCTTTAAGGGACAGAATGGAGTTTCTCGAGTTGCCGGGCTATGTTGCAGAGGAGAAGGTACATATTGCCAGGAAGTATCTGATACCAAGACAGCTGTCGGAGAACGGGTTGTCAGGTAAACTGCTCGCGTTCGACAAGGCTGCCATACAAACAATCATCCGGCGCTACACTCGGGAAGCGGGCGTGCGCAACCTCGAACGAGAGATAGCTACCGTGTGCCGCAAGGTTGCGAGAAGCGTAGCCGGCGGGAACAAGAGGAAACGGCGGATAACGCCGCGCAACTTGTCAAAGCTGCTGGGCCCGGCGAAGTTCTTTGCGGAAGTGGCCGAACGAACGGCAGAGCCCGGTGTGGTGACCGGTCTGGCCTGGACGCAGGACGGGGGCGAAATACTGTTCGTCGAGTCCGCGTGCGTTCCCGGCAAGAAGTCTTTGACACTTACGGGACAGCTCGGCGATGTCATGAAGGAGTCCGTCCAGGCTGCGCTCACGCTCGTGCGCGGGCGTGCAAAGAAGCTTGGCATAGACGAGCGGTTCTTTGAGCAATCCGATATCCACGTCCATGTACCTGCCGGCGCCATCCCGAAAGACGGTCCGTCTGCCGGGGTGACGATGGTCGTTTCGCTCTCGTCCCTCCTTACGAAGCGCCCGGTGCGCCCCGATCTCGCGATGACCGGTGAGGTGACGCTTCGCGGAAAGGTGTTGCCGGTCGGCGGCATCAAGGAAAAGGTGCTTGCCGCTCACCGGGCCGGTATCAAGACGGTTATCCTGCCGGAGAAGAACCGCAAGGATCTTGTCGACGTCCCGGCAAACGTTCGCGCCGACATCCGGTTCAGGTTCGTCAACACGATTGACACCGTGCTTAGGACTGCACTGAAAGACGACGCTGGACGGAAGGTACCCGCGAAACCACGTCGTGCCCGGGTCGCCGGCAAGCCCCGGACGGCCGCAAAGAAGCGTTAGAGAGCTGGCCGCCTTCCTGTTGAGCAACTCCCCCCCGTTTGCAGCCCGAGCTCGTGCGTCCGGTTGCGATTAACCCAAATAGTGCAGTAGACATGACGCTACCGTGATCGACCGGAAAACAAAGGGAGCAGGTGTGTCCCGAGGCGGTGGGTATCAGGATACAGGTTGGGTAAACCAGCAAAGCAAGAATTGACAACATGCGCAACTGCGGTTATAATGCGTGCACGCTGGTTTGCGGTGGTTATGGGCAGCTTCTTATCGGAAACACCGGAGAGATTGATATGACGGCTCTTGCTCTGTTTCTCATGTCGGTTGCTGCGCTGTTTCTCGAGACGGTTCAGTGCCGCATCTTCTCGTACTCAATCGCACCGGCTCTCGTTTACGGTGTCATCACCATTGCGTTGCTGGGGTTCGGCACTGGGGGTGTTGTGGTGGCATTGTTGCACCAAGCCAATGGCGGCCGCGTCAAATGGGTACCGTACGCTTGCTGCATAGGGTTTGCCCTGAGTGTGGTCACGGCCAACGCCGCCCTAGCCAGGTTCTCCCATACGATCGCCCTCTCCAAAGAGCTTCTGACCTCGCTTAGTACGATGCCGCTTCTCCTGGTGCTCGCAATGCCATACGTGTTCGCAGGCGGGTTCATTGCAGCAGTGTTTGCAGCCAGACCAGAACGCGCAGGTCGAATATACTTCTTGAACATGGTTGGTTCTGCCGTAGGGTGCTTCGCTCTTTTCGCCACGCTCAAGCCGCTTGGAGCCGAAAGGTGCGTTGTCCTCATTGCCCTCATTGGAGCAATCAGCGCCTATCTTGTCGGCGAGCGCGGTTTCCGAAACCGTCAAAGACCAGTGGCGATACTTACGGTAGCAATCCTGGTGGCCCTGTTTCCCGTGCGTGAAAGGCTGCTAAGCTTTCAACGAGACCCTCATGACGACGTTACGGCCTTTGAAGCTGTGTATGGAAAAGGCGAACAGGTCTCCGACAGATCGGATCAGAGGCGCGCAGTAAAAGAATATGCGGTTTGGGACCCCCTCGGTCGTATCGAGGTGTATGAGTACCCTGGAATAGTCGCACGTGTTCCAGATGAGGTGCCGTTCCGGTACATGGCAATTGACAGTGGGAACGGCTCGATTCTCATTGATTTTGCGAAGGATTCAAACGGCGGAATCGATTTCTTCGAAGGAACCATCTATGGAGCCGCCTACTTCCAGGGTGGCAGGCCGTCGGTCATGATAGTCGGGCTTGGCGGTACACCTGATATTCCAGTGGCACTCCATGCTGGGGCGCGCAGTGTTACCGCGGTCGAAATCAACAGGTCGATCATTGAGATCGGGCGCGATGTCTATGCCGAATTCCTGGGAAGACCGTACGAGCGGCCCGGAGTGGTAACCGTCCATGCAGACGCACGGAGTTTTGTCAAACGGACACGAGACCGTTACGACGTTGTACAGATGATGTTTACCGATGGTTGGACGGCCTCGATGTCGGGTTCGCTGGTCTTCTCCGAAGGGTATCTTTACACGGTTGAGGCTTTTCGCGATTTCCTGCAGAAGCTATCGCCCGGTGGCGTGTTTTCGGTGGTACGCCTTCCTCACGCGGCCCTCAGGACAATCACGACTGCCGTGGCGGCAATGCGAGAGCTCGGCATCAGCAACCCTACATCCCACCTTGCAGTTGTACGGCAGGGACCCTGGACAAACGTTCTTATGAAGGCACAACCTTTTACGGAGCACGACATCAAGCTTCTACAAACCAAGTTGTCGGTAATGTCAGAGAAATGTCGGGATATAAGAGTACCCATTTATGATCAGGTGGGGTTTCGACTCAGTGACCCCCTTCAACTCGATTATTCGCCAGGTTGTGCTGTCGACACCTTGTTTTCGAGATATCTCAACGAGGAGGCCGCGGGCAGAGGGGAAGAATACCTTAGTCGCACATACGAGATGAATTTGAAGCCCTGCCGGGATGACAAACCGTTTTTCTTCTTCATGTATCGGCGGTTACGCGACGTCTTCTTGATTGCCGATAAGCCGGAAAAGCTCGCGTTCATTTGGGAAGCTTCCCCCATGCGCGGCGCCCAAGCCTTTCTGTTGGTCTGTGCCTGCTCGATTGTGTGGGCCGCCGCTCTGATACTCTTGCCTGCAATCTTGCCGCGAAAGCAACGCGAGAAGGGCCGCGGTACCGCGCTTGCCCTTCTGTATTTCTTATCGTTGGGGCTAGGTTATATGGTGGTCGAAATCGGCCTGATGCAAAAGACGACGATATTCCTTGGCCATCCGGCCTACTCCGTATCTTTCACATTGTGCGCTCTTCTGGCAGGCTCCGGGCTGGGGGCGCTTCTTTTCGCGCAGATGAGGCCGCCATCACTACGGCGGATTCTTTTCGCCTCCGGTGTTGTTGCCGTGTGCACGGCGCTTTGCGCCCCGTTCCTCGCACCTGTACTGTCACATCTAGTCTGGCTTCCGCTGGCTGCTCGCGGTGGTTTGGTCGTCCTTGGAGTTGGACTGCTGGGCATTCTGATGGGTGTTCCGTTTCCCAGCGGTTTGAGGCTTTTCTGTGGACAGCATAAGAGCGCCGTCGCGTGGGCAGTCGGGGCCAACGGTTTTTCGTCAGTCATCGGCTCTGCCGCGGCGATTCCGATAGCCATTTCCAGCGGATTCAAAGCGGTTTTGATCACAGGAAGCGCTGCCTACGTTTGCGCGTTCGTGTGCGCACTCATCCTTGCGCGCAGGAGTGTTCCTGGTCGGGCGTCTTGGTGAACGCCACGACCTTCGTCAACCCCCACCGCCTGGTAATGTCCATTACCGCGATGATACGGCTGTATTTCGCGTTCTCGTCCACCCCGGGTCGCCGGCAAAACCGGGACTGCCGCGAAGGAACGGTAGAGAGTTACTGCTGAGAACCGGTTTCCCGCCCAGATCAGTCCGGCGGCGAGTATCGAGATCGAAACAGGCGGGAGAACCGAGCGGTCATCTCGATGTACATGTCGCCGTTCTCGACGCTGGGCTCAATCTCGCTGCCTTCGTGCCATTCGTTCCACGAAGTAATGAGTATCCAATCCGGTTGTGCGGCTATGGTCTTCTTCCACAGATCCTCGTACAGCTTGCCAGCTTTTCTTTCTGCAACGGTGACGCGTGACCGTCCTATGTTCGAGTCGTCGTATCCGGGGATAACCGTCAGGCAAGATATCTTGCCGTGCGTGCGTGCAAGCTTAACGGCAGAGTTATACGCCTTGGCCATATCCGCGTTGTTGACGATCAGTCCAAAGGGATTGTACGTGTGTACGCCCGCGAACGTGCGCGCAGCAGATTTCGAGTACCGGTCGGCGACAAGCACCGCTTCGTCTTTCAGAGCGCGACACACCTCGTCCCACTCCTTCATGGCTATCTGCCCCATCGCGCGGCCGTATACGAAGATCACCGGGAGACCATCGAGTTTGAAGAATCCTTCTCGCTTACCGTGCTCGCGTGCAATATAGCGCAACCCTTCAATTGCGCGCTCCGCACTTTCTCCGTCGATCGTCTCGTAGTAGGCCGACATCCGCACCTTGCTGCCCGTTGCGTCGATACGGTCGAGCACCTTGTGCAGGTTGCGGTCGTGGTTATCGTCGCGAAACCACCACGTGGAGATCAAGACGTCGACACCGGCACGGTTTGCAAGCTCGAGCTGGTGGTCGATCAACTTCGGGTCGCCGGCGTCGTAGGGCCAGAACCTCGGATGATTCGTTGCACCGATATCGGGCAACCCTTTCGCATCGAGCTGATCCGGGTTATGCCCGCCTTCAGGCCAGTGCAGCCATGTGCCCGAGACCGGCGGCGCGCCGTACCAGGTATAGTAAAACGCCATCACCTTCGGGCCAACGGACTCGGCAGCATGGGCTCTGCTGATTCCCAGAGCGGCAGAAACGCTGAGCACAGCAATGCCAAGCATCAATGAAGCTCTCATTTTTCAACCCTCCTTTTGGCTGCCTCGAACGAGTCAATCATCGCGACGTCTCTGCTCGGGCGTCTTGGTAAACGCCACGACCTTCTTGAACCCGCACCGTCTGGTGATGTCCATTACCGCGATGATGCGGCCGTATTTCGCGTTCTCGTCCGCCCGAAGAACCACGGAGGTCTGGTTATCCTTTTGCACCGCATCACCCAGCCGCTCCTCGAGCTCGGCAAATGTGACAATCATACCGTCAAGAAACACGTCGCCCTCTCGCGTAACGGAGATCTCTATCTTTTCGCGCTGAACCGTTTCGGCGCTCTCTGCCTGTGGCAGATCGAGTTTCAGCCCGGGCCGTTCCAGAAACGTCGACGTCACCATGAAAAAAATAAGTAGGAGAAACATCACATCTATAAGGGACGTGATGTTGATAACAGGCTGCACACGCCGGTGCTTACCCAGTAACGATTCTCTCATCGAGCTTCGAGCCCTTTCCACATCCGTCATATATCGATATGATAGCCTCGACAGCGTGCGATTCTATCTCGCCAACCAGATCGTCAACCCGTTTTGAGAAGTATCCGTGTGCGACAAGCGACGGGATAGCTATGGACAGCCCGGCTATCGTCGTAACGAGCGCTTTCGAGATGCCGGCTGACAACGCCGCCGCATCGCCTATTCCCTGGGCGGCGATAACGTCAAATACGTTGACCATGCCTATAACTGTTCCCAGGAGGCCGAGCAGCGGGGATATGCCGGCGATTATCGCAAGGCCGGTCAGTCCGTGTTCCAACGGGGCCAGCTTCCGGCGACCCTCGACGCGCATAAGTTCGAGGTTCTCGGCACGGGGCAGATGGCGGTTCGCCAATACCCCAACAATGACACGGGCCAAAGGGCCGCCTTTGGCGTCGCAGAACGACGCGAGCTTCTCGCAATCGGAATCCGACCGGATCTCGCGAAGCTTCTCGACGACCTCGGCGGGGATGATTCTGCTGCGCCGCAGACTGTAGAACCGTTCGAGCACAATCGCCAACGCCAGCAGAGAACACGCGAAGAGCGGTACCATTGTCATGCCGCCTTCACGCACCAGGTTTATTGCTGTTTGCACGGCACCCTCCTACTTGTATTCAAACGTGAAGTGTATATCCAAGACGTTCTCCCGCAGATAGTCCGGAACATCCGCGGGCAGTTCCGGAAACGGTGCCGCACCACGCACCGAGTACAGGCACACCATTGCGAAATACTTGTCATCTCCCGGGTCCGCTATCTTTGCGTCCGCGAGCGAGCCATCGGGCGCTATCTTAAACTCGATAACGGCTTTCACTCTGCGCGACCCCTTGTAGTCGAGCGTAATCGCAGGCAACCACTTCTGACCTATCCGCCGCTTGACCGTCTCGAAATAGGGAACCCATTCGCTTTGATTCGTCGCAAACGATATCTTGCCTTCTCGCTCAGCCCCGGCGTCCTCGCTGCGCAACGTCCCTGAGACGGGCTCAACTGCGCGTTGTGGTTCCTGTTCCGCTTGAGCGAGAATGATTTCTTCGTCCGCTATCTCCGGCTGGCTCAATGGGGGGCTGTCTTCCTGCGCCTCAATGGCTGTGGGCTCTTCCTCGGCCGGTTCCTCCTGCAGTTGTTCCTCTTCGCTTACTTCGCGAACCGCCGAGGTAGCTGCGACCTGTTGCTCCTCGACTGCGGCTATGACTGTCTTCTCCTCGTCGGCCGCATCATCCCACAAGTCGTTCTCAGATTCGTCCGCGCCCAGCCGCTTTGTGTCAAGCTCACCTTCCGTTTCCGGCAGATCCTCTTCCGAACCAGCGTCCTCAGTCAAGTCTTGCGCGACACTGTTGTGCTCTCCCAAGAGCGATGTTTCTCGAGGAACCTCGCCGGTTGCAGCCGGATTGCTTTCCACGAACTCAAGCTCGAGGGGTTGGGATTGCTGCTCGACCTGTGCGCGCCCCGGCTCGATCCGCACGAGTTCCAGACGCTCGGGAGTCGTTCGATACGTCGGCATGACCGTCAAGACAGCAAGCTGGATAACCGCTGAATAGCCAATCGCGACTGCCAAAGTCGAATTGTATCTATCTGCCATTCTGTTGTCGGTCCGGGCGGTTTTGGCGGACTCACCCGATGGTTGGTGAAATCGCTCCGTTCTCGAGTGACGTCTTGATCCTGTCGAGGACGCCATTGACGAAACTGCCTGCCTTCTCGGTTGCGAACTTCTTTGTCACGTCGACAGCTTCGTCGATCGCGACCTTGGGCGGCACATCAGGACAATACAGCAACTCGCACGCTGCCAACCGCAGCACACTCCGCTCGACGATACCGAGCCGGTTCAGCGTCCAATGTTCGAGCGCGTCGCTCAATACCCGGTCTATCTCGTCGCGGTGCGCGGTCGTCTCTGCAATCAGCAGTTCCGCGTAACGGCGCGCGCCAGGTCTTGCAGCATGATGCTCCCAAAACAGGGAGATTGCGTCGTGCCAGTCCTCGCGGGTCTGCTCGATCTGGAACAGAAACTGAAGCGCCCGTTCCCGAGCATGTCTGCGTGTGCCGTCCGTTCGTCCCATCGGTCACGTGATCTGGTCGTACAAGTTTACCATCTCGATCGCGCTGAGAGCCGCATCGGCACCCTTGTTGCCGGCCTTCGTGCCCGCACGCTCGATAGCCTGCTCGATGGTATCGCAGGTTATGACACCAAACAGAACGGGCACGCCGGTTGTGAGCCCCGTTTGAGCTATGCCTTTCGACACCTCGGCGGCAATATAGTCGAAATGAGGTGTCGAGCCGCGTATCACCGCGCCCAGGCACACGACGGCGTCGTACTTTCCTGTCTTGGCCATTCTGCTGGCCATGTACGGTATCTCGAACGAGCCCGGCACCCACACGACTTCTATCTCGTCGTCTTTTACGCCGTGCCTGGTCAGTGCGTCGACTGCGCCGCCCAACAACTTGTTCGTTATGAACTCATTGAACCGCGACACGACCAACCCGAATCGCTTGCCCTCCGCCACAAGCCGGCCTTGAATAACCTTCGGCATCACACTTTCTCCTTTCTCCGCCTCACACCTGTTACCCACGTGTCAAGAGATGTCCCAACTTCTCGCGTTTGGTTCGTAGGTACCGTTCATTCATCTCGGTCGGTTCTATCTCGAGCGGTATACGCTCGACAATATGGAGCCCGTACCCTTCCAATCCGGCACGTTTCTGTGGGTTGTTGGTCAGCATGCGTATGCTGGTCAATCCCAGATCCGTCAGTATCTGGGCGCCAATGCCATAGTCGCGCTGGTCAGGCTTGAACCCCAGATGTTCGTTCGCCTCGACCGTGTCGAGACCGTGGTCTTGAAGCTCGTACGCTCTAATCTTGTTCACCAACCCTATGCCGCGACCTTCCTGTCGCATGTAGAGCAGAACTCCTTCGCCCTCGTCTGCGATCATTCTGAGCGCCGCGTCAAGCTGGAACCCGCAATCACAGCGGCGCGATCCGAATACGTCGCCGGTCAAACACTCGGAGTGAACGCGCACCAGCACGTTGTCCTTGCCCGCCACTTCTCCTTTTACGAGGGCGAGGTGATGGTGATCGTCGATATCAGTCTCGTAAACATGGAGCACAAAGTCACCGTATTCCGTCGGCAGACCTGTCGTGACCGTGCAGCCGACCAGCTTCTCCGTACGCCGTCTGTACTGGATCAAATCCGCTATGGTAGCGATCACGAGGTTGTGTTCCTTCGCGAATTCCAGAAGCCTGGGCACGCGCGCCATGGTCCCGTCCTCGTCCATGATTTCGCAGATCACGCCCGCAGGAGTAAGCCCTGCGAGCTGCGCCAAATCCACCGCACCTTCGGTCTGACCGGCCCTGACGAGCACGCCACCCGTCTTCGCTCTGAGAGGAAAGACGTGGCCCGGACTCACGATGTCCGCCGGCTTTGTATCCTCCGCCACGGCAACCTGGATGGTGCGCGCCCGGTCTGCCGCCGAAATCCCCGTCGTGACTCCACACGCGGCCTCTATCGACACCGTGAACGCGGTCCCAAACCGCGACTTGTTGTCCTCGACCATCGACGCGAGGTTCAGCTTCGCGATCATCGATTCATCCATCGGCAGGCAAATGAGCCCCCGCCCATACTTCGCCATGAAGTTTATGGCTTCGGGCGTTACCTTATCCGCTGCCATCGTCAAATCGCCCTCGTTCTCACGGTCTTCGTCGTCGACCAGGATGATCATCCTGCCCGCGCGTATTTCCTCGATGGCTTCCGGTATTGTGTTGAACTGTCTCATACTACTCACCTCCTCGGCTCGTTTGATTGTATCAGGTAAATCCGGCCCGTTTCAGATCCTCTTCAGTCAACCCCTCTTTCTTCTGCGTCTGCTCGAGGTAGCGCACCACCTGTTTTGCGAGTAAGTCGAATTCGAGGTTGACCTGTGACCCAACTGGTTTCGCACCCATTGTTGTGGCCCGCAACGTTTCCGGGATGATCCAGACCGTGAATGTGTTCGCCGCAATCTCGACGACGGTAAGGCTGATCCCGTCAACGGCGACCGAGCCTTTCGGAACGAGATATCTCGGGAACGCCTCAGGTATTCGAACACCGATCACAGCGAACTCGGCCTGTGACTGCGTCTCGACAAGCGTTCCGACACAATCGACGTGACCAAGAACGAAGTGTCCGCCGAGCCTGTCGCCTACAGCAAGAGCCCGCTCGAGGTTAACCCTCGAGCCTGTGGTCAGCGCGCCAAGCGTTGTCTTTGCAAGCGTTTCAGGGCTAAGGTCGGCGCCGAAGACGTCTCTCTCAATGGTGCGCACCGTGAGACAGGCGCCATCAACTGCTATCGAATCCCCGATGCTGCTTCCCCCGACAACAATCGGGGCCTCAATGACGAGCTCCGCCCCGGTACCCGATCGCCGGAGCCACTTGACGGTGCCAATCGCTTCAATTATCCCGGTAAACATCTCTTGCATATCCTTGAATGAGCACGTCGTCGCCGACACGTTCAACCTCGCACTCGGACAACCGCAACGCGTCGGCCATGTCCGTAACGCCTGTTCCTGAGATCGGCGGGAGTGCATCTTCGCCACCGACTATCTTCGGAGCGACGAAAAAGACGTACTTGTCCACAATCCGGCTCTCGAAAGCAGCTGCGTTCACCTCTGCGCCGCCTTCGATGAGCAAGCTGGTTACACCAAGTTTGCCCAGTCTCACCATAAGCTGGCTTATATCAATGACGCCGTCCTGTCCCGGCACCTCGATTATCTCGGCACCGGCAGCACGTAGAGCGTCCACTTTCCCGGCGTCGGCATCGTCGCTGACGACTATCCACGTCGGTGCGGCCGACTCGATTGTCAACACGCGCGCGTCCGGGTTCGTCAGAGCTTTCCCATCGAGTACGATTCGGATCGCGTCGCGTCCGTCTTCTTGAGGAAGCCGGGTGGTCAGGCTGGGATCGTCACGGTCGATCGTGCGGCGGCCAACCATCACCGCGTCAACAGCATCGCGGAGCTTGTGTACCCGCAACCGCGCTTGCTCTCCCGTCACCCACTTCGAGTCGCCGTTCGAGGTCGTTATCTTCCCGTCAAGGGTCATCGCGCACTTCAAATAGACAAACGGTCGGCGCGTGATGATGTATTTCGCGAACACCTCGTTCAACCGTTTCGCTGCCGGTTCCAGAACGCCCGTCACCACTTCGATACCGGCCCGGCGGAGTATCTCGTGGCCGCGACCACGTACCGCCGGGTTCGGGTCTTCCATCGCAGAGACCACACGGGCAATTCCTGCAGCCATGACGGCTTCCGTACAGGGTGGCGTGCGTCCTTGGACGCAGCATGGTTCGAGGTTCACATAGAGGGTGGCGCCGCGAGCGTCCTCTCCCGCAGCACGCAACGCAACAACCTCGGCATGGTCTGTGCCGGCCCGACCATGAAACCCTTCACCCGCGACACTGCCGTCTTTGACAACAACAGCGCCGACCATCGGGTTTGGGCTGGTTCTTCCCCGCGCCTTCTCGGCAAGCTCGAGCGCGCGGCTCATATACAGCTCGTCAGACATAACAAATCCCGAAGCAACAACCTTCGGGACTGGTGCCCTTGCCGGGCCGACAAAACTTCTCTCATCCGGACTATCACCGTCGGCTCTGGAATCACACCAGATCTGCCCAACCTCAAGGCCGGGCTCACGGGCTTCCCTTCAGCGGGTCACCGTCGGTCAGGAATTTCACCCTGTCCCGAAGCTTTGTTCTTCTTACTGGCATTCTACCACTGGAAGCGTACGCTGTCAAGTGCTGAAAGAGCCGAAATGCCGGCGGGACGGTTTTGCTATCATGACCGAGGTCATGGTACCATGAAGCGCCAGCATTCGTACCGGAGGTTCGAGCCCGGTACGGCCCGTTATGAACACTCGCTATGGAAGGATACGCATTTGGCTGACCGATATGTTGATTTGCATGTTCATACCAGTTTCTCAGACAGCAATTTCTCACCCGAGCAGGTGGCGGAGTTCGCCGCAAAATGTGATCTCTCTGCTATCGCAATCACCGACCACGATGAGATCGGCGGGATCGAACCCGCGACGCAGGCCGGCCGCGCATTAGGTCTCGAAGTGGTACCCGGGGTGGAGTTTTCGTGCAAGCTCGACCAGTCGGAGATACATATAGTCGGGCTCGAGATCGATCACACCCATCCGCGGATCGCGGATGCCGCGAAAGAACTGAAGGAAAACAGAGTCAGACGGGCGAAGACCATGGTCGATAAGCTCGCGGAACTGGGTATGCCGCTCGACTTCGACGAGCTTCTGGTTGATGCGTCTCCCGGCTCGGTGGGTCGCCCCCACATCGCGCGTGCTTTGTTTGCCAACGGCTACGTCGAGACTTTCAAAGACGCGTTTCGACTCTACATAAGCCGGGAGAAGCCGGGATATGCACCGCGGATTTCACTGGCACCCGCGGACGCGATTCGCCGAGTAATAGACTCGGGCGGTGTGGCCATCTTGGGCCATCCGGCATTGAGCAAGTGCGACAGGGACGCAATCGACCGCCTCGTAGCCATGGGGATCGAAGGGCTCGAAGCGTACCACAGCGAGCATACGGAAGAGGAATCCGAGAAGATCGTTCAACTCGCTCACGAATTGGGGTTGATCGTCACAGGAGGGTCCGACTGCCACGGTCCCGGGGCTAAGAACGGGCCGCTCATGGGTAAGCTAAAGGTCCCCTATCATTTGCTCGAAAACCTCCGGGAATACCGAGCCGCCCGCACCACCAACTAACAGATCACAGGCGTTGCCCGGAAGACTGTTACGACGGCGATCTCGTGGGGAAACCGAACCTTCACCTCTGGTATTGCAGTAGCGGGGCGGAGTGTCTATTCCGGAAGACACACCTCGCCCGTCCTGGATGTTTCGATTACGATTACGAGCATGAGCACGAGCACGGCGAGCGCCTATACCGGGAGAGTGGGGGACGTATCGGAAACATGCACGTTGCTGTCTGCATCGTCGTGTCGTATAATAGTGTCAGCGCGATACTTGCTGGAACTCGTTTGAGATATACCTTACGGAGGACGAGATTGTGAGAAAAGAATCGGTAGACTTCCTCAAAGAGCTTGTTGAAACGCCGAGCCCGTCCGGGTTCGAGTCGGCGGCACAGAAGCTTGTCAAAGAATACCTTAAGGGCTGCGTCGATGACGCAACGGTCGACGTGCACGGCAACCTGATAACGACAAAGAATGTCGGCGGGAGCCCAACGGTGATGCTAGCGGGCCATGTTGACGAGATAGGTCTGATGGTGACCTACATAAACGATGACGGCTATATGTCGTTCGCGTCCATAGGGGGAATTGACGCGAGCCTTCTGGCCGGTCAACGGGTATGGATCGACGGGTCGCGCGGCCGTGTGACGGGTGTTGTGGGCAAGAAACCTATCCACCTGATGGATGCTGACGAGAAGAAGAAGGTTCCTGAAATAAAGAAGCTCTGGATAGACATCGGTGCGAAGAACAAGAAAGACGCGGAGAAATGGGTTCGAGTGGGTGATACGGCAGTCATCGCGGTGGGGTTCGAGGAGATAAAGAACGGGATGGCGGTCGCACGCGGTTTCGACGACAAGATCGGCAGCTTCGTGGTAGCCGAGACAATGCGTATCATAAGCAGGCGCAAACTGCATGCCGCCGTCTACGGCGTATCGACCGTGCAGGAGGAGATAGGGCTGCGCGGTGCAAAGACCAGCGCGTTCGGCATAAGTCCGGACGTGGGCATAGCGATAGACGTGGGTTTCGCGACGGATTTTCCCACAAGCGAGAAAGGTCTCACAGGCGAAGTGAAGATGGGGAAGGGCCCCATGCTGTACCGGGGTCCGAACATCAACCCGGTGGTCGGCAAGCTGCTCATGGATGCGGCAGAGAAGAAGAAGATTCCGTACCAACTGAAGGCCGCCCCTCGCGCGACCGGCACGGACGCCAACGCGATTCAGCTTACCAAGGCAGGCGTAGCTGCGGCGCTGGTGAGCATCCCCAACCGGTACATGCATACGCCGGTCGAGATAGTCTCGCTCCGCGACGCTGCGAACGCGGCCGAGTTGCTCGCTGCGTTCATCTGCGATTTGCGCCCGGGGACGGATTTCACGCCATGAGGTGGTGACGGAGAAAACGTGAGGGGATCGGAGTCCCGACAGCTCTTAATGACAACCGGCCTAAAGCCGCCTCTTGCTGTCCTGGCGCTTGCTGCTCTTCTGTCATGTGGCTGTTTCCAGGACGAGCAGGGCGTTCCACCGCAGGAAGCGTTGCGGCAGGCAGCGATCGAGATAAACTCCATTCTCGGGGAGTCGCGTGTCCTATCGCAGGCCGGTCGAAACACAGGGAAGAAACCCTCAAAGGCGACAGCGAACCCGCTCGGGTCCATTACCATGTGGTACCATGGCGGAAGCCCGGACGTTCCTTCCGTTGTCAATGAGACGCTTATCGAGATGTACAACGAGTCCGGGCCGTCCGTACCGGTCAGAGCGCAGTTTATCGGGTCGGGTTACGTAGCGCAGCAGAAGCTCGTCGTCACGCTGGCCGCCGGGGAGATGCCGGAGTTGTCCACCATGGACCGGTTGCAGGTCGGTCGGCTTGCGGGCGGCGGTCGTCTCGAACCCGTATCGGACCTGGTTCCTCGGCAACTACTCGACGACCTGTTTGAACCGTTGCGGGACGCGTGCACTTATGACGGCACGCTGTTCGCCTTGCCTCAACACGGTGCGTGTACGGTGCTGCTGTACAACAAGACGCTGTTCGAGGAGGTAGGGCTCGACCCGAACAAACCGCCGGCCACGTGGGACGAGCTGGCCAGTCACGCACAAAAGCTTACGGTCGACCTTGACGGCAACGGTCAGCCGGACCGGTGGGGATTCGGCGGGATGGATTTCATGCATGCACTCTGGGGGGCAGGCGGCGAGTTGCTTTCGCAAGACGGAACAGCTGCCGCATTTGACAGCGAAAGCGGGCGCAAGGCTCTGCGGTTCATGCTGGATTTGCGGGACAGGTTCAAGGTGGTGTCGCCGCACCATCTCGTTGCGCCGGGCGACGCGCGTATGGGGTTCATGCTCGGCAAGGTGGCCATGATAGTCGATCAGACATCTCTTATCGGCTCGGCTTTGCGCAAGGGCCTGGATGTTGGCGTCGGGCTCGTGCCGGGCGAGCATAAGCCAGTGTCACGGCTTACCGCCGACTCGGTCGTAGTGTTCTCGCTCGGCGATCGGGAGAGGAGACAAGCCGTTTCCGAGTTTCTGTCCTGGATGTACAGTCCGAAGACGCAGGCAACGATCGCAGCGAGAACGTACTCGGCGCCAACCGTAAGGTCCGCCCTGGAAGACGACGGATACCGCGAGTTTGTGCGGAACAGTCCCGCAGCCGCGGTCTGCCTCGACGCTCTCCAGATAGCGCGAAGCGAGCCGTTTGTACCGGATATTGCCGAGATACAGTTTGTATTGCACAAATGGGTAGCCCGAGCAGCGTTGTGGAAACCCGCGGAGGAGGTCCAGTGAACGAAGCTTTGCCACTCGACGGAACGCGAATTCTCGACCTGACACGCCTGTTGCCGGGAGGGTATGCGACCATGCTTTTTGCGAGTCTGGGAGCTGAGGTCGTCAAGGTCGAGGAACCGGAACGAGGCGACTATATGCGCTGGTTTCCGCCGCTTGTTGACGATTACGGCGCCATGTTCCATGCTATCAACGGCGGCAAGAAAAGCATCAAGCTCAACCTGAAGACCGGGACGGGTCGTGAGGTGTTTCTCACTCTTGCAGCAAAGGCCGACGTTGTGATTGAAGGGAACCGACCGGGCGTTACGGACAAACTTGGCATCGGCTACAAAGACGTCGCGGAAGTGAATCCGGGAATAGTCTACTGTTCGGTCAGTGGGTTTGGCCAGGACGGTCCCTACGTCGACAAGGTCGGGCACGACATCAACTACATGGGGTATGCCGGGGCTCTCGGACAGGGTGAAAAACCCTGCATACCCGGTGTGCAGGCAGCCGACCTTGCCGGAGCCATGATGTGCGTCATCTCGGTTCTCGGCGCGCTGCTCGGACGGGAACGCACCGGCACCGGTCAGTACATAGACGTTTCGATGCACCACGTTGTCGTCTCGTGGCTTGCGCTCGAGATATCGAAATGCATTGGGGACGTGCCTGCGCCATCGGCTGCAACGAACCTGTTTACCGGTGCATGCCCGTGCTACAGCGTGTACGAGACCGCGGACGGCGCACACCTGAGCGTCGGAGCTCTCGAAATCAAGTTCTGGCGCACCCTGTGCCAGTCGGTCGGTCGGGAGGACCTTATTGACGAACAGTTTGCGTCCGGACAGCGAGCGGCAGAGGTCAAAGCGTCGCTCAACGATCTTTTCAAGACGAAGACGCGCGACGAATGGCTCGACCTTCTGGGCGACAAGGAATGTTGCGTCGGGCCGGTGTACGAGCTGCCGGAAGTGCTGATCGACCCGCACGTGATCGCGCGCAACTTGATCGGCAGAGAACCGAAGTCGGGCGTGAACAGAGTGAAGTTTCCTGCGGTCTTCTCGCGTGCGAAGACGTCGCATATCGAGCCGGCACCGAAGTTTGGCGAGCATACAGACGAAATCCTTGCAGGCATCGGTTACACCGAGGAACAGATTGAGATGCTGAGAGCCGAAGGAGTAATCTAAGTAAATGATGCCGCGATATGCCTCTTTAAGAGCTGCCAGGCTAAGCTGTCCGGGCTCCAGGAACTAGCCAATCTAAAAGCGAAAACTGACAACTGACAAGCTGAAATGAACGCCGCGAATGACATGGGTGGAAACCAAACATGAAAGGCGACGACATCGCGGAGCGGCTCCTGGAGTTTGCGGTTCGCATCATTAAGATGGTTGATGCCTTGCCCAAGTCCCAAGTTGCCAAGCATATCTGCAGCCAACTTGTTCGCTGCGGCACGTCTGCGGGTGCCAATTATGAGGAGGCCCGTGGCGCTGAAAGCGACAAGGATTTTGCTCACAAACTAGCAATTTGTCTGAAGGAGTTGCGTGAAACACGGTACTGGCTGAAGATCATTGTCCGCGCCAATCTTGTCCGTTCAGGCAAAATGAAAGAAATAATCCAAGAATCGGATGAGCTTTGTCGGATAATTGGCAAGTCGATCTTGACGACGAAGAAGAAGATGTCGGAATCGTAGGGAGACGGAGTATCCGGATGCATTTTGACTTGTCAGTTGTCGGTTTTAGCTTTTGCATTCTCAGGACGCATTGGAACCCGCAGCGAAGCCTCGCACGAGCCGCTGGGCGCTCTTGTCGGTGAAGGGCATAGTTGTCATTATGAACGAGTTTAAGCTGATATCGGAATTTGAGCCAACGGGGGACCAGCCGAAGGCTATCGACGAACTCGTGTGCAACCTTGCGGACAGCATCAATCACCAGGTGCTCATGGGCGTGACCGGATCGGGCAAGACGTTCACGATGGCACACGTGATCGCAAGAACCAACCGCCCGGCGCTGGTTATCGCGCACAACAAAACCCTCGCAGCACAACTGTATAGCGAGTTCAAGACGCTGTTCCCGGAGAACGCGGTCGAGTACTTTGTCAGCTACTACGACTACTATCAGCCCGAAGCGTATGTCCCGACCAGCGACACGTACATCGAGAAAGACGCTTCGATAAACGACGAGCTCGACAAGATGCGTCTCTCGACGACGCGGTCGGTTTTGGGTCGGCGCGACGTGATCGTTGTGGCAAGCGTGTCGTGCATATTCGCGATCGGTTCGCCGGAAACCTACGAGGGTATGGTGCTCGCGCTTTTCGAGGGTATGACGATCTCGCGTGACGAGATAGTCCACGGTCTCGTCGCGATGCAGTACGAACGCAACGACTACGACTTCCATCGCGGGACGTTCAGGGTGCGAGGCGACGTCGTCGAGGTATTCCCGTCGTACGAAGCCGAGGTCGCGGTGCGGATCGAGATGTTCGGCGACGTTGTCGAGACCATCTCGGAAGTCGATCCGTTGCGCGGCAGGGTTATCCGTCGCGTACGCCGCACGACAATCTTTCCCGGAACCCATTACGTGGCGACGTCAGACGCCATGCAACGTGCCGTCCAGACTATAGAGGCAGAGCTTACGTTACATCTCGAACAGCTGCGCGTCAAGGGGAAGCTGTTGGAGGCGCAACGGCTCGAACAGCGCACGAACTATGACCTCGAGATGATCCGCGAGCTCGGGTTTTGTTCCGGTATCGAGAACTATTCGCGGCACCTCGACGGGCGACTGCCCGGCCAGCCGCCGTACACCTTGCTGGACTATTTCCCGGAAGACTTTCTCATATTCATTGACGAAAGTCATCAGACGATACCGCAGCTCAACGGCATGTACCGAGGCGACAGGTCGCGCAAGGAGACGCTCGTCAAGCACGGGTTCCGGCTGCCGTCGGCGCTCGACAACCGGCCGCTGACATTCGAGGAGTTCGAAAGCCGGGTAGGGCAGGTCGTGTACGTCTCAGCGACGCCTCGCCCGTACGAGCTCGAGAAGAGCGGTGGGCTGGTGGTTGAACAGATCGTGCGGCCCACGGGACTTGTGGACCCCGGCATCGAGGTTCGGCCCGTAACGAACCAGGTCGACGATCTGCTCGCCGAGATCCATGACCGTGTCGAACAGGGCGAACGGGTGCTCGTGACGACGCTCACAAAACGAATGGCGGAAGACCTTACCGACTACTACCACGACCTGGGCATAAAGGTGCGGTACCTGCATTCCGATGTAGACACGCTCGAACGCGTCGAGATAGTGAGGGATCTGCGGCGCGGCGTCTTCGACGTGTTGATAGGCATCAACCTTCTGCGCGAGGGGCTCGACATACCCGAGGTGTCGCTCGTCGCGATTCTCGATGCGGACAAGGAAGGATACCTGCGCTCGGAGACGGCGCTCATCCAGACATGCGGCCGCACCGCCCGAAACGTCAACGGTACCGTGCTGATGTACGCCGACCGCACTACGGGTTCCATGGAGAGGGCCCTCCGCGAGACCGAACGGCGCAGGAAGGTGCAGCTCGAGTACAACAAGAAACACAAGATCACTCCGACGTCCATCCGCAAGAACATCACCGATATTCTCGGCTCCGTCTACGAGGCCGACTACTACGCCGTGCCAAAGGTCGCCGAGGAACGGGAGGAATATGTGCCTGCCAGCGAGATTCCTCAAATCGTCGCGGCATTGCGTAAACAGATGAAAGAGGCCGCCGATAAGCTCGACTTCGAACATGCCGCCGAGTTGCGTGACGAGATTCGATCGCTCGAAACGAAACAGTTGCTCGAGGCGTAGCGAATAGTGGGTGTGACACCAACCGAGCTGGAACGACAGATCAAGACCGCACCAACCGGTCCGGGCGTGTATGTCATGCGCGACAACAAGGACCGAATCCTGTATGTCGGCAAGGCGAAGAACCTGCGGGCTCGTACGCGAGCGTATCTCCGCGAGACGGACACGCGGTACTCGGTCCAGTTTCTCATGGCTCGTGTCACGCAGATCGAGTTTATCGAGACCGACACGGAAAAGGAAGCGCTTCTGCTCGAGAACAACCTTATCAAGCAGCACAAACCGAGGTACAACATCCGGCTCAGAGACGACAAGACCTATGTCAGCCTTCGGGTGAATGTGCGCGGGACGTCCCCGCGTGTCGAGGTCGTGCGTCGGTACACACGCGACGGAGCCCTCTACTTCGGGCCGTACTCGTCCGCACAGGCCGTGCGCGAAACCCTGCGCCTGATCCATTACCTATTCCCGATCCGCAAGTGCAGCGACAACGTTTTCAGATCGCGGTCACGGCCGTGCCTCTTCTACCAGATAAAACAGTGCGTCGCTCCGTGCGTCGGGTACATCAGCGAGAGCGAGTACCGTGCGCTTATCGATGACGTCGTTCTGTTCTTGAAAGGACGCAACGACGAGCTGATCCGTAGACTGAAGTCCCGCATGCAGGAAGAAGCCGATAGGCTCAATTTCGAAGAGGCCGCCAGGTTGCGCGACAGAGTCCGATCGCTCGAACGGACACTCGAGAAGCAGAAGATAGTCTCTGTCGAGAAGGCCGATAGGGACGTCTTCGGCATGTACCGTGAAGGCGAAAACGTTACCGTAGCGTTTCTCGGAGTCCGCGGCGGCAAGCTGCTCGATACCCGCACATACTCCTTTTCAAGCCAGCAAGCCCCGGACGACGAAGTCTTCTCTTCGTTTCTGAGCCAGTTCTACCGCGAGGGGGTCTTCGTGCCGAGGGACATATTCGTCCCCGTCGAGATCGCTGATGCGAACCTGCTCGGCGAGGTGCTCCGGGAGCGGAGAGGCGGGCCTGTGCGCGTCGTTCATCCCCAACGCGGGGAAAAAGCGGCGCTCGTGCGTATGGCGAACAAGAACGCCGAAGGCGCGTTTCGCAGCGCCCGCACACGGCAGGCGAGCGGTCAACGCGCGTTGGAAGAGTTGAAAGACAAGCTGAACCTTCCCGAACCGCCGCGCCGCATCGAGTGTTTCGATATATCCAACATACACGGAACGTCCGCGGTGGGCGCGATGGTGGTATTCGAGGACGGTGACCCCGCCAAATCCCGGTACCGAAGGTTCAAGATAAAGTCGGTCGAAGGTGTCGACGATTTCGGAATGATGTACGAAGTGTTGGTGAGACGGTACAAACGAGCGGTTGCGGAAGACGATCTGCCCGACCTGGTGCTTATAGACGGCGGCAAAGGGCATCTCAGCACTGCCGTGCAGGCGCTCAAGGACGTCGGCGCGGATGATACGCACGTCGCAAGCATCGCGAAAGGGCGGGAACGGCGCCGGCGTGCCGGGTACCGCGTGCCCGAAGAGGTCTACCTCCCCGGTCGCAAGAACCCCGTCGTGATGCCGGAAAGCTCTCCCGCCCTGTTGTTCCTGCAACGCGTCCGCGACGAAGCGCACAGGTTCGCCATCAGTTACCACCGCCGACTGCGGAAGAAGTCAACAATAAGGTCGCAACTCTCGACCATACCCGGCGTCGGCCCAAAACGGTTGCGTGCGCTACTCAGGCATTTCGGGTCTGCCAAAAAGGTGGCATCCGCCTCACTCGAAGAACTCGCCGCCGTCCCCGGAATAAACAAGCGTGTCGCCGAGTCTACTTGGCGGTTCTTCCATCCGTCCTAATTGGCCCACTACCGAAGCGAAGAATGACAAGAGTGTGGACTCCTTCGTGATCCTAATTAGTACGTGTCTCGGTATCCACGCCATACGCGCGATGATGACATGATGTTCCTCTCGCGCCCGGTGCAACCACTACATTTCCCCCTTGATTCTGGTCCAAAGAGGTATTGATATCAGGCCGGATGGGTTAAACTCGAGTTCCTCCGGAGGGATGTCAATGTTGATTTGCGGATAGTACAGTGTCGTTTCTTCGGTTCGAAAGTCGGGGAACCTGTCACCAGTGTCGATTCTCCTTACCAGGTGTGTTGCCTTGTCAATCCAAAGAGATTCGACATCACCTTGCTGATTCTTCCCTTCAACTCGATAACACGGAACGCCGTCCAAACGAGCATCAGAGAGTGACTTCAATTCAGTAAGGTCGGTCAGACGGAATGAGTTGGTCTCGTTCAGCAACAACGACGGGATGGTGTGGGCTGAGCCGCTGGAGATCCCGGTCGCGCCCGCGAGAGCAAACTCCAACGATTCTTCTTCCTCGACAGCGTCCATTACATCCCACCACGTCCGTACTCCGGTAGGATCTGAGTGCACAACATACCTATCCGAGTCTTCCACAAACTCAAATCGGAAGTGGTCCGGTCTTACCAAAGCGGTCCGGAATCGAAGTGTCTCCGTCCATTTTCCCTTTCGCAATGGGAAGAAGACGGTCTCGACAGTGCCGTGGTCGCGGTACGTGCCACAATTGGCATAGGCTTCTGCCATCCGGTTGATGATTTGCCGGGCTTCGGACGAGTCTGGCTCCGCTGCAGCCTTGCGGGCATCGGGAAGCGAGGTCTTCTCGAACACTGTCAGGATGATGTCCGTCTTGCCCCAGCGATTGCGGGAAACTCCAACACCGACTGTACGTCCATCTTTGGCGTACTGCAGGTGGAGCATACGCCCGGATTTGGCTGTCTCCTCCTGGTTCCAGCCGCTCTCAGTAAGCGCTGCTTCATAGTACGAAACGACTTCATCGACGTTGTCGCCCGTTGTGCCGCTGACGGTGACGGCGCTCTCGAAGTCTACAGCCTGCACTCCCCTTAGTCCCGGGTACACAGGCACGTCCTTAGGGAAGTCCGCGGATACACCGCCTGATCGGCTGTCAATTATGTCTAGAACCAAGTCTATGTCTGAACTGCGAGTCTCCTTCTTGCAAGTTAGGAGCAATAACGCACAGGCTAAACTCAATGGAAGAATCAATATGAAGGGTTTCAGTCTCATATCTGACGCCTCTCCGAGGGGCGCCTATTTATTATACACCCTGAGCTGTTCATATATTCTCTCCTACCGGAGGAAAAAGGAGGGAGAGACCCCGGATTCGCGAACTCCTCTCAGAGTCCTACTTGATTCAATGGCTCGCTTACTCAGCAACCAAGGGATAGTTGTTTGGGTTTTTCAACGATTCCATGGTCAAGTCGGCATCAAGTGTGTGCCAACGGAAGTAAACCTTGTGCAGGAGGTCGCCCTTCTGCCGCCGGCATCATTCCTCCCCAAGTGCCTCTAGATCGGCGAGGTCCCGTTTCCTTCCGATAGCACGCTTGTTCGCAACGAACTGTTGGCGACCGACGAAGTACACGGGAACGTCTCCGAGATTCACTCTCGTTCTCACGGTCCTCCGTGGGAACGGATACCTACAGGACACGATGAGCTGTGAGATATCTGTCTGGACTGGTAGGGCGATATGCATTCCCACGGAGGACCGTGGGAACGAGAAGAACGATGAGGTAGTCAACGTTGTGTGCGTTGAACAACACGAGCAATTCTTTGAAGTCTGGGTAAAGTTCCATAGAATTGCCTTCGCAACTGCTCCACTGCCGCCAGCCGTTCCTCGGGCGGCCTGCTCAGCCAGTAGTCCAGGTCACGCTTTTTGAGGGAAGGGTCTTGCAGGCTATGCTTGCTCACAATCTTCTGTATCATATTCCTATATTACCATACCTCTCCCCTGTGTTACCATACCTCGAATCTGAGCCAGAAACCGGTTCGCCGAACGTCCGCGAATTGAGCCGCCGACCTGTAGAGATTCCGGACGGGGCCTGGATTCATGCTTCCGCGGGAGCGACGAACGGGCAGCGTCAGGGACATACGCCCTTGCGTTCTGCCAATCATGGTCGCTCTTTGTCGTTGCGAAATACTCCCTTCACTGAGTGTTTGACGTTCATCGACATTTGACAATACCGGCCTTGTGCTGTAGCATTTCTTCTGTCGCAATCGACAAAGTCGCGACGTGTAGCTTCGCACCGTCTTCATGTCTTTCTGAGTGGTCCTTTGGCTGCGCTCAGGCTGATAGTAATGCGGACTTCTCATCGTTCCCATGAATGGCGGATAGTCGAGACGTCCTAACGGGCGTTCTGGAAAAGGAGGCAGGATATGACTCAACGGTACAAAGTGACAGTTGTACCGCACACACACTGGGACAGGGCATGGTACGTTCCGTTCGAAGAGTTTCGTACGCGGTTGGTCAGGCTGACCGACAAGCTGATCGCGATACTCGAACGCGACCCTGAATTCAAGAAATTCGTCTTCGACGGCCAGACGGTGGTCCTCGAGGACTATCTTCAGATCCGGCCGCACATGCGCGACCGGCTTGCGAACCTGGTCAAGAGCGGACGGCTCGAGGTTGGGCCGTGGTACATCCTGCCGGACGAGTTCATAGTGTCGGGCGAATCGCTCGTGCGCAACCTTATGCTGGGACACTCGATCTCGAAGGAGTTCGGCAAGACGATGAAGGTGGGTTACGTGCCGGATCCGTTCGGCCACATCGGCCAGATGCCGCAGATACTCGAGGGGTTCGGTATAGACAACTTCATCTTCACACGCGGGATCGAAGGAGATAAGTCGAGACTGAAGAACGAGTTTCTGTGGGAGGCGCCGGACGGCACGAAGGTGCTTGCACTCTGGCAGCGGCACAATTACGGTAACGCATCGTGGCTCGGATGTGTGATGACCGAGCCGATTGCCGCCAGGATAGATATGCGTGCCGCGCTCGAGAAGATACGCCTGGCTGCCGACGGCCTCACGCCTCACGCAGTCACGTCCAACATCCTGCTCAACAACGGCGTCGACCATATGGAACCGCAACCGCAGTTGCCGCGGATCGTCGACCGGGCCAACCGCGAGTTTCCGGACCTGAAGCTCCGGATCGGCTCGTTCCAGGACTTTGTGAACGGTGTCAAATCGGAGTTGGGCCGCAAGAGGCTGGACAAGGTGCGCGGCGAGCTGATATACAGCTTCGGCGATATGCTGCACGGCGTCTACTCGGCGCGGATGTATATCAAACAGCGCAACGAGCATTGCCAACGGTTGCTCGAACGGTATGCCGAACCGCTCTCGGCTCTGTCGTGGCTCACGGGCAGCGGACCTTACGTGCAAGACCTCCTATGGTACGCCTGGCGCGAGCTGTTGAAGAACCATCCCCACGACGATATCTGCGGGTGCAGCGTTGATCGGGTCCATCAGGACATGGTGAACCGGTTCGACGCCGTCGACCAGGTCGGAACCGTCGTGGCCAGAGATGCCGTGCGGGAGATAGCCCGCAACGTCGAGGTGAAGAAAGGGGCAGGCGTCCCGGTCGTTGCGTTCAACCCGTTGTGGTTCGCCCGTACCGAACTGACAAAAGCAACGATACACCTCGACCCGGAGCAGGAGAACTGGGACTCCATCGTGATACGCGACAGCAGCGGCAAGGAGGTCCCGCACGAGATAGTCAACGATGAAGAGGTGTTCTGGTGGGAAGTCCTGAAGGGGTTCAAGCGGCGCGCCGTAGACGTCGTCTTCACGGCACGCGACGTGCCTCCGTTCGGCATCACGACATACTACGTCTCGCAGGGCGTCCCGAAGAAGCGGGCAAAGAAGTACACCGCCACCAGAGATTCGTTCGAGAACGGTTTCTATCGGCTCAGGATCGAACGAAACGGCACGCTTGCTCTGTACGACAAGAAGACGCGTTCGCACTACTCGGAACTGCTCATCGTTGAAGACTGCGAAGACGCCGGCGACGAATACAACTACTCTCCGGCTCCAAAGGGACGTCGCTTGACATCGGCGGGCGCTCGCGCGCGGACGCGGCTGGTCCGGCAGGGAATCGATTTTGCCGTGTTTCAGGTGAAGCTGACAATTCGCGTGCCGGCCTCTCTTTCCGACGACCGCAAACGGCGAAGCGCAAAGCTCGTCCCGATATCCGTCGTCCACGAGATAACGTGCAGCGCATCGTCGCCCAGGATAGACATCTCGACGACGCTCGAGAACACGGCCCGCGACCACAGGCTTCGCGTGCTCTTTCTCACAGATATCAAGTCCAGGACGGCTCACGTGGACGAGCATTTCGACGTTGTCGGCCGCAAGGTCGCTTTGCCGAAGCCAAAGGCCGGTGTGCCGCCGTACCCGACAAAGCACCAGAAGACGTTTGTCGACTTGAGCAACGGCAAGAAGGGGTTCTGCGTCATCAACGACGGCTTGCCCGAATACGAGATAATCGATGAAGGCACCCAGGGCATGCTGGCGCTCACCCTGCTCCGGTCAGTGGGCTGGCTCTCGCGCGGCGACCTTATCACAAGACACGGAAACGCGGGTCCGTCGCTCGAATCGCCCGAGGGACAATGTCTCGGCACGCAGACGTTCCGGTACGCTATCCTCGCGCATCCCGGAGACTGGCGGCGAGCACAACTCGTGGAACATGCCCACGCTCACAACACGCCTATCATCTTCAGCCGCGCCGACATCCTTGATGGGGCCAAAGGCGCGCGCAAAGGTCGGCGCGAACACATACCGGAGCAGACGAGTTTTGTGACTCTCACACCGACGACGCTCGTGCTGAGCGCAGTGAAGAAAGCCGAACGCCGCAACATGCTCGTCGTGAGGTTCTACAACCCAACAGGACGAGAAGTCGCAGCGCAACTCGAGGCGTTCAAACCGATCAAACGTGCTGAGCTCCTTAACCTCAATGAGGAGAAGATACGAGCGGTCCGCCCGACGAAGGGCGGCACTCTCAAGCTCAGTTGCGGTCCAAAGAAGATCGTTACTGTCGGGTTGGTCTTCTGAGAAACATCTGCGAAATTCGGGAATTGCACAACGAGCACCATTCCCCCTCTCCCATCAGGGGATGCTGCGCATATGTGTCTGGAGAGAACTTCAGCCAACCATTCTCCCTCTCCCACCGGGAGAGGGCTGGGGTGAGGGAACCTTAGACAACGGCGACTGACACAAGCGCACCGAGGAATGAGCGGAGACGTGTCTCTACCCGTTTTCTTCAGATCTACCTAGCGAGGTCTTCGACGTCAACCGAAAGTCCGATACCCCGACGGGCGAATGCGCTGCAATTCTTGTCCTGCCGAGCTTCTCGTTGTCATTCTGAGTGAAGCGAAGAATCTCAAACGTACACGCAGCGTCTCAAGGGCGAGATTCTTCGCTTCACTCAGAATGACAGTCTTAGTTGATGGTTCGAAAACTTGACTTATTTGTTAAGCTCTGTCTTCATGAAGACGGTTAGAAGGGTAGGGGAGAGGGTCCTGGATTCCCGCCTGGTCGAATCCTCTTAGCCGTAGCGTGCAACTGTCGCAGGTGCCGCATGCGACGTCTTCGTTTCTGTAGCACGACCAGGTGAGTTGAAGTGGCGCGCCGAGCGAGACGCCTTTCTGGACGATCTCCTTCTTCGTCTGGTTGATGAGCGGCGTAACCATACTGATCGTGGTCTCCGGTTTGGTGCCGAGATCGATCGCCTTGCCGAACGCATCGTAGAACTCGGGCCTGCAATCGGGATATCCCGAGCTGTCAGGTTGGGCAGCACCTATATAGACATGTCCAGCCCCGATGACCTCCGCCCAGGAGACAGCGATGCACAACAGGTGCGCGTTGCGAAACGGCACGTAGGTTGTCGGGATCGCCGACCGGCCCAAATCCGCGTCGGGTACCGCGATCGTCGGATCGGTCAGACTCGACCCGCCGATCTGCCGCAAGTGGTCGAGGCTCACCACCAGCCGTTTCTCGGCACAAAAGAAGTCGGCGATATCGTTGAACGCGCGGAGTTCTCTCGCCTCGGTCCTCTGCCCGTACGACACGTGCAGGAGAGCAAGCGCATGGTCGGCGTTGGCGATTGCCGCTGTAACGCAACTGTCGAGCCCGCCGCTGACCAGCACAACGGCAAGCGAGCGATTCCGGTCAGACGCCTCGTTCAACATCGGGCCATATGATCCTGTGCAGTTGAAGTTGCAGACGGGCATCGAACCTGTCGCGCACTATCCATTCGGCGAGCCGACGAGATTCCAGTAGCCCGTGAGCAGGCGACAGAAGCACCGGGTTCCTCGCGATAAGACCGTACCGCCCGACAACGTCCCTGGCCCAGTCGTAATCCTTCTCGTCGGATATCACGAACTTGACCTCGTCGTGGGGGTTTAGCAGGTCGAGATTCTCCCACATCGTTTTGTCCGACATGCCGCTGCCGGGACATTTGATGTCAACGATCTTGACGACCCGCTCGTCGACAGGAGAAACGTCGATAGTCCCGTTTGTCTCGAGGAGCACGGTATACCCCTTGTCCAGCAGTTGTTGCGACAGCTTCAGCGTGTCGCTCTGAAGCAGAGGTTCTCCGCCCGTTATCTCGACCAGCGTGCACCGTCCGGCAGCGACTGCGTCGAGCACCGCCTCGACCGTCATCTCTTCGCCGCCGTCTCGCGCATAAGGCGTATCGCAATACGTACATTCGAGGTTGCAGCCTGCAGCGCGCACGAACGTACACAACCTGCCCGCATACGTCGACTCGCCCTGGATGCTGGTGAATATTTCGCTTATGCGCACGGCTCATCCTTCGTGTATATAACGCTGCAATCGGGGCTTTCGGCGACTTTCACCGCGCTCAGCGTTGCGTTATCCGATTCGAGCCGCTCCTCGATCACCGAGAATATCCATCGTGCTATGTTCTCCGAGGTCGGGTTCACCTGGTCGAAAGGCGGCACCTCGTTCAGCAACTTGTGGTCGAGCTCGGAGACGGTTTCACGCAGAATTGTCTTCAACTCGAGAAAGTCTACAGTAATACCGTCGGAGCCCGTCGCACCGGCCTTCACAAAAGCCTCGACCACAAAATTGTGGCCATGCACGTTCGCGCATTTGCCGTCGTATCCTTGCAACGCGTGCGCCGCAGAGAAATCAGCCGTCACGGAAACCTCAAACATCTCTCTTCTCCCGGTCGACAACGATCATTATCGTCTTTGTCAAGTCACACTCCATTTTGTCTTATGCCTGCTAGTAGCATACCACAAAAGCCCGGACACGTCACTGCCTCCATGTTCCCACCTTGATAGGGAATGTGGACTGCAAAGAGACTGCCTCAACGCGGAACTACGAACCGGGCATATCAATATTATTGACACTATCCCGCTTGACAAAGCAATATTATTGATGTATAATCGGGTTGAGTTCATGGGAATGCCCAAGAGGACGAGGACTTGAAGATGGAGAAACTGTCCGGTAGCTGCCCGTTTTGTGGCGGGAAGACCGAGATCTCACGGGTTTCCTGCACCACATGCGGCGTCCACGTCGAGGGCATGTTTGAGTTGCCGCGTCTTGCACGGCTCCCAGCCGAATCCCGCAAACTGGTGGAGATGTATCTCATGTCAAACGGCTCGATGAAAGAGCTTAGCACACGAGTAGGGCTATCGTACCGTCCGCTACGGGCACGACTGGACAGGATAGCGCGGGAGCTGAAGCGGGAACGCGCCCGGGACGAGGCCAAGCGGTTGGAACTGCTTGACAAGGTGGCGAACGGCACGCTGAGCGCAGAGGCGGCTGCGGTGAGGATAGAAGAGTTGGACCTTTCACCATATGGAGGGGACTAAGATGTCGGAAGAGATTCGAAAGATAGTCAAGATGTTGAGAGACAAGCAAATCAGCGAGGACGAAGCCATCCGGCTGCTGGAGGCTGCAACAAAGACCGCAGCGCCTGAGGTCAGAACCTCCGAGGAGGGCGGTGCAGAGGAAGGCAACGAGCGTGAACGCGCCGTCCAGACCGTGAAGTCGGCGAAGGACTATCTGGGCCTGCCCGATTCCGTCTGGCGTGCGGCACTACTTGTCGGAATTGCCGCTCTGTTCCTGGTCCTGCTCAGCCTGCCCATGCCCATACAGATTGTGGCAAACTGGGCCCCGGCGCTTCTCGGAATTCCAATCCTTGTTCTTGTGCTGGCTTTTCTACTCATAGGACTGGCCAAGCTTGTCGGATACTCGCCGCCGAGTCAGTCGGACCTTCCCGAGAGATTAGTACGTCTGGTCGGGATCTTTCTTCTCTTGCTCGCACTGCTTGTGCTGATTCGATCCGCAGGCTTCTCGGCCAGCTTCTGGCCTACCTTTAACGCATTCGGCGAGGTCCATTCCATGTCTTGGGCCGGGATTGGCTTTCTCGTGCTATTCCTAGTGCTGCCGGCGTTAGTTTTGTTCGCGGTGGCAAGACCGAAAGCAGTCGGTACGCAACTGAACTGGCCCGGTTTTTTCTGGCGCCTGGCGCTTCTCATCGGAATTCCCATTATAGTGCTCATCCTGCTGGTGGTAGCGATGAATGTTCTGGCGATTGGAGGACCCCCGTTGAGGCTCCTCAGATAGGCGCCGGTGCGGGCTGTCAGAAAAGGCCACAGCCATCCCGCTTCCGCGTTTGACAGTTTCGGGGGACTGGTGTATAGTTGCAGTGAGGGAAGTCGTCACGCCACAAGAGTCCGATGGTCAGTTCAGGTTCGCTGCGGAGGAGTGTGATGAAGAAGATCCTGATCCTTGCCGTTGGGGCGGTTGTCCTGTTCGTCCTGCTGGTTCTGTTGACCCGCCAGCGCCCGCCTGAACCCGTCGCAACGCGCCGGCCGATTACGGAGCGGGTTGTTGAGCCAACGCCTGAGCCGGAACCCGTGGAGATAGCCGTTCGAGAGGAGCCCGTTGCACCTGAGCCGACGCCGACGCCTGAGCCGGAGGAGGAGCCAACCGCACAGGTCGAGGAGACCGAGGAGCCTGACCCCGGGCCGCGGAAGCTGGAGGAAGGCGAGTGCGTCGTCTACGGCACGGTGTCCGAGCCCGGCGGCGATCCGGGACGCGGTGTGAAGGTAACGATAGCGCGCACGCATAACACTGAGGGGGAAGAGGACGAGCACAAGCCTATTGCGGAGACGACATCGCTCCACGACGGCTCCTACCGGCTCGAGAAGATCCCCGACGGGCGTTATGTACTGTACGCGATAGCACCGCGTGCGAGCGGCGTCGAGACCCTGTTCTTGGATTCGGAACGGTCTCGCGAGACAAAGCAGGACATACAGATGAACCCGTCGTTTGCGACGGGCGGCACGGTATGGAACGCCAAGCGGGAGCCGGTTTCAGGGGCAGCCGTCGTGTTGCTCGCGAGAAAGGACACGCCGGTCGATCCTGTCGTATTCAAACCCATGCCTTCCATGACGGACGACGCCGGAAGATACAGCCTCGATTACCTGTGGGAAGGCAGTTATACCATCCAGGCGAGCGCGAAAGACTACGCGCCGTCGGTGCTCAAGGACGTGAAGGCGGGCACAACGCGCAACGATATTGTGTTGTACTCCGGAGGAAGTGTTTCAGGCACAGTGACGTTCAAGGAGACCGGGAAACCTGCTCGAGCGATGCTTGTGGTGGCGCGGAACGAGGGAGGAGGCGGAAAGATCGAAGCTCGCACCGACAAGGAAGGAAAGTATCTGTTCGAGAGCGTATCGTGCGAGACGAAGCACACGATTACCGTCGAGAGCGAGAGTTTCGTTGCGGCTGAAGAACGGACAGTGACGTTGCGAGACGGAGAGACCTTGACCGGCGTGGACATTGTGCTGTCGCGCGGCGCGTCGATCTCGGGTAGAGTGCTGACTTCGGATACAGGTAAACCGCTACTTGGTGCGAAGGTCTACGTCAGGGGACCCAAGCGCCGTGAAGCCACTTCCGGCGAGGATGGGACATACATGTGCAGTGCGCTTCGGCAAGGACAGTACGATGTACGATGCGAACCTCCTGAAGGCATCGCACGTACGTACGGTCAGCCGAGAAAGGTGTCGGTCGGCCGTGACGAGCAGGTAATGGGCATAGATTTCAGCTTCGTGTCCGGCACATCAATATCGGGTCGTATCACGGACACTGCCATGAACGGGATCGAGGCAGCTCGAGTGCAAGCCAGCTCTCAAACCAGGGGAAGGTTCTCGCAAAGCGAAGCCAAAACGGATGCACAGGGGAACTACCGGCTGACGGGTATCACGCGGAATGCCTCATGGCTCATACACGTTCGAGCCAAAGGGTATGGTGGCGTCAGCTCGAGACCCATCCCAGTGTCGGCGGACGGAGACGTGACCGGGATAGATTTTGTGCTCGAGTCGGGTGCGACCGTCTCGGGTCGCGTTGTGGATACCAACCGGCGTTCTTTGCCCAACGGCAGAATCCTGCTCTCGCTGCAGCAGGGAGGTCTTGGCGGACCAGTGCCTTCCGGTGACGTAGATGCAAATGGCAGATTCGAGATAAGTGACCTCGGACCGGGAACGTATCAATTCCAGGTGAGCATAGACAGACGCGGATCCTATCGCATGGCTCTAAACGATCCTATCACCGTCAGAGCAGGTGAAAAGATGACCAACGTCGAGGTGGTCGTCGAGGCAAGCGGAGAAGGCTTCGTTGAAGGATATGCCCGGGACGAGGAGGGAACCGGTATTCTCGGCGTCAACGTCAACGCGTGGAGCAGGACGGGCCATCATTCAGATGCCAGCACGGATGCTTTGGGCCACTATCGGTTAGAAGGTCTCGGCGAAGGCACGGTCCAAATCCAGTTCTTGCATCAGAACTACGCGAATGCGTCGCTCAGAGAGATTCCCGTGGGGACCATGGACGCCGATGTGGTGCTGGTCCCCCGAGGAAGCGTGGAAGGGATCGTGCTGGACGCGACAACACGCCGGCCTATCACAGATTTCACCGTCGAGGCGGGGCGTGGCGGGGGCTACGGCAGCCCGAGGACCTTCCATTCGGAGGCTGGGGAATTCGTTATGGACAATATCGAGCCGGGAATGACGAGCCTGAAAGCCTCGGCGGTCGGGTATGCGCCGCAGGAGATTTCAGATATCGTTGTCGAGAGCGGCCAGGTGACAAGCGGCATCGAGTTCTATTTGTCTCAGGGCAACGTCGTTCGGGGCACGGTGGTTGCCGCATCCAACTCACGTCCGGTCCCGGGAGCTAACATATACCTTGGTGGCCTTCCGAGGGACCAGTGGCAGCAGGAACGAGATGTGACGGCAGTGACGGGAGCGGATGGTTCGTTTGTGCTGAAAGACGTCGGCGCGGGTGAACAGACGATAGGCGCGAAACACCCGGACTTTGCACCGGCTACGGTCATGGTGATGGTGCGTGCGGGTCGAGATGCGCAGGTAACCATCCGGCTGGGAGTGGGCGGCATAGTAGCAGGCTACGTGAGCGAGAACGGTGTGGCTGCCCCTGGAGCATATCTTAACCTTAACCGCCCCGATGGTTCGTACCATCAGTCCAGTCGTACGGATGAAGACGGATACTACGAGTTTAAGGGGCTCGCGATAGGTATATACCGGGTGTATGCGACCCTTCCTACCTCCGAACCGGGAGAACGCAGAGCGTCCCAGCAGGCCACCGTCGAGGTTCAGGAAGATCGTATCACCGAGCAAAACTTCGATTTCAGAGAGGGGACAGGGGTCATTGAAGGATACGTCACGCGCAACGGCGAACCCGTCGCCGCCAACGGTAGAGTGACGGTTTCTTCGGGCTCGGACCCCGGAG
Source organism: uncultured bacterium (assembly GCA_964524145.1). Taxonomy (GTDB): domain Bacteria; phylum Hydrogenedentota. Next base: position 43,768 of record CAZGCA010000030.1, read on the forward strand.
GGTTTGCGGGAAACGCTACAGTCGACGGGAACGGCTTCTACCGCGTCGAAAAGCTGGCGGAGGGTTCTTATACGGTTGTGGCACAGATCTCCGACACGGAGACAAATCGTACGGTGATGCGACGCGCTTCGGCCGAGGTGGCAGATGGTCAGACCGTACGACTCGACATAGAGATTGCCGGAAGCGCAGGCATACGGGGCACGGTCTCGGCGCCTGCTGGATACGCGATCGTGATCTTCGTGCGTGACGATTCAGCGACTGAACCGTTCTCCGTCGAGAATGCATCCCTTATGATGGACCAGATTCTCGGCGTGGCGCAGTCCGGGCCGGACGGCGATGGCCGTTACGAGATCACGGATCTCGAGCCTGGTTCGTACAACGTTACAGCGATCTGCATGCCAGCCGACGGCCAACCGTCAACGGAGATTCCACAAGCCTCCCGGATCGTGACGCTGGAGGAGGGCCAGTCAGTAATCGTCGATTTCTCGCTGTGATTCATGTCAGCGAGCTCGCGATCCCGGGCCGATTATGCGGAAATGAGTAATCTCGAAAGAGAGGAAATAGTTGACATCCGGGGCTGGCTGTGGTATATAATAAGTGTGTGGAAGTGCGAAGTCTGGAGTTTGCGGGCCTCGATTTTGGGGCACGTAAGTCCTTCGATACGCGGTAGATGAAGGAGGCATGTAGATGGACAGGCACATACGTCCGCTCACTCACGATACAGGAGCCGGTCTGGTCCCGGCGCAGATCGACCCGGGAACAGGAGGAACAGGAGGAACAGGAGGGACAGGCGGCGGAGGATATCTTGTCCTGATTTCGCCGTTGGCCTATGCTTTTGCCAAGTTCGACATGGTGATAGGCTCGCTGGTGGCGTACGCGCCATATAAAGGGGGCGTATACTGATGAGAGAGGCTAGCCACATGGAGAGACATCTGCGCCCGCTGACCCGTGACGTTGCGGGTCCTGTCCCAGGGCAAGGCGGGGGCGGGGCCGTTGGCGGTACGAACGGCGGTGGTTTTGCTTCGACGGGCAATCCGAAGCTGGATATGATCCTGAGCATATACACCGACCTCTACACGCTCACCGTCGCGAAGATTGACTTGTTGCTGGGCTTGAGCGCCTGACGTCTTACCGGTCAAGAGCGGTCTCGCGGCTCGATCGGTTAATGCAAGGATAGCTCGAGAGCGAAAGAGCATTCGCTATTGGCGCCAACGTACATGTGTGGGGTGATTGGAAAGGGTCACGATATGGAGAGCACGCATCTTAAGCCACTGACCAGGTACGGGGACGGGCCGGCAAAGGCACAGTTCGTGCCGGAGCTGCCGCCGATCTTTATGATGACGGCGTTCGAGGCGTGGTTGTACGATCTCGGTCTGTTGAAGCTCGGGTTCAGTACGACTGCTGCGACGTCGAAGAAGCCCGGCGCTACCCCGACGACGTAGCTCGATTTGGCTATAAACAGCCCTTGACATTTACGTCTCGCAGGTTCAGAATACTCTCCGTGGAACTTGCGGTCAACGCAAGGCATTGTTAAACGAGTGGCAGGTTGTATCATCAGAGGAGGAAGAGATGGCTGATTTGAAGGCGCTGGCCGAAGCGCTTATCAGTGGGAAGGCGGACGAAACGCAACGGCTCGCCCAGGAAGCCGTTGACGGCGGGGTGCCTGTCAAACAGGTGCTCGACGAAGGGCTGATCGCGGGCATGTGGGTTGTCGGCACGAGGTTCAAGAACAACGAGTTCTACGTGCCCGAGGTGTTGATAGCGGCACGTGCAATGAACCGTGCGATGGAAGTGCTTGAACCACTGTTGGCGGAATCCGGGATCGAGCCGGTCGGAAAGGTGGCTATTGGTACTGTCAAGGGGGACCTGCACGATATCGGCAAGAACCTCGTCATGATGATGTGGAAGGGAGCAGGGTTCCAGGTAGAAGATCTCGGGATCGACTGCCCGCCTGAGAAGTTCGTTGAGGCGGCGAAGAACGGTGCCCAGGTGATCGGGCTGTCGGCGCTTCTGACCACAACGATGATAAACATGAAGGACGTGGTGCAGGCGCTGAAGGACAGCGGGGCCGACGCCAAGACGGTCATCGGCGGCGCACCGGTTACGCAGAACTATGCCGACGAAATAGGTGCGGACGGATACGCGGCCGACGCGGCCTCAGCGGTCGACACGGCCAAAGCGCTTCTAGGGGTGTAGGCAAACTGGCCGACCTCTCAGGAACAAGGTGACAATTCTCGGCGAGTGGACAAGACCTGTTCACTCGCCTTTTTATTGGGGGACCTGAATGACGTTCGCGGGACTCCCGAAAGAACAGGAGCCCGCAAAGGCTCCTGCAGACACAACAAGCAAACACCCAGAAACCTATGGAGCGAGTCCGTACAGAAGGCACGCATAGCGCACACGACCTGTTTGCCAAACACGCCCTTTCAGCAATCAGATCGGAAATCGGAAACGCGGGCCAGAACGAGGTGTTCTTCCGCGGGAAGGTTGACGAGCACCTGCTCGTGACCGACGTGGAAGTCTGCGCAAGAGGCAACGAGGACAGCGTGCCCGTCTTCTTCCAGACCGTCGAGCCGGGCGAGGTAGTCATCCACAACCATCCGTCAGGCGATCTTGTGCCCTCGGACGCGGATACGTCGTTGGCGGCGGAGTTCGCACAGATGAGCGTGGGCTCGTACGTCATCGACAACAACGCTGAGCAGATCTACGTTATCATACCGCCGTTCGAGAAGACCGAGGAGAAGCCGCTCGATGCCGCCGAGTGCGCTGCGGTGATAGAGCGGGGAAGCCGGTTAGCACGACTGCTGACCGGGTACGAGTACCGGCAGGAACAGGTCTGGATGATGGGAGCGGTTGTAGACGCCTTCAACAACAAGGAAATCGCTTTGATCGAAGCAGCCACCGGTACCGGCAAGACGGTCGCTTACCTGGTGCCTGCTATTCTGTGGTCAACACGCAACAAGGGCCGGACAGTTGTGTCGACCAACACGATAAACCTTCAGGAACAGCTCATATGGAAGGACATCCCCCTGTTGAAACAAGCCATGAATCTCAAGTTCAAGGCGGTGCTCGTCAAGGGACGGGGGAACTATGGGTGCCTGCGCAAGCTCAAACGTGTCGAGGAGGAGCTGGGGTTGCTGCCGGGAAGCGAGGACGCGGAGTTGCTGTCCGCCATAGTCGAGTGGTCAAAGAAGACCCGCGACGGCAGCAAGTCGGACCTGAGCTTCGTGCCCCCGGAACGTGTCTGGGAGAGGGTCGCATCCGAGGCGGACGTCTGCATGCACGCAAAGTGTCCCCACTTCAGAGCGTGTTTCGTGAATCGTGCGCGACGCGAGGCCGCGAAAGCCGACGTGCTGGTGGTCAACCACCATCTTCTGTTTGCCGACCTGGCACTGAGGATAGAGTTGGGGAAATACTCGAGTCTTGCCGTGCTCCCTCCATACCAGCGGATAATCTTCGATGAAGGCCACAACGTTGAAGACGTCGCGACATCATACTTCGGCAGGCAGGTGACGCGGATCGGCGTTGAGCGACAGATCGGGCGGATTTCGAGACTGGAACGAACGACACGAGGCGAGGCCGAGCGGGGGATAGTGCCGTTTCTGCGTGTCAAACTGATGTCGCATACGGACAAGCTTGACGATTCCTGGTTCGACCGGTTCTGCAAGCTCACGGATGAACAGCTCCTGCCGGCGCGAGATGAGCTCATCCTCGAATCGTCGTTGGCATTCGACGAGATATTTCGTTACGTTCGGAGCATCCTCGGAGAAGACGGTCCGGAACGGAAGCTGCGGGTAACGGCGTCCGTTCGCGACGCGGAACAGATGCGGACGCTCTTCGAAACGACTATTAAGCCGTTCGCTGGGAAGCTCCGCAGGTTCGCCAGTGATCTGTTCGACGTATTGAGACTGCTCAAGGAAGTGTCAGATGAATCGTGCCGCTCAGAGATCGCGAGCGAGATAGTGGAACTGCGTGCGTGTCCAGACAAGTTCCTCACGCTTGCAGGATACATCGAAGAGTTCTTCGGCGAGTCGGGCGACGAAGAGAAGGTCTACTGGATCGAGCTCGGGAGCACGTCGAGGAAAGTGATCCGGCTCAAATCCTGTCCGTTGGACATCTCGGGCCTGATGGCCGAACACGTCTACCCGAATTTCGACACCATCGTGATGACCTCGGCGACTCTTGCAGTAGACGGGTCGTTGGGCTTCCTTCGCAACAGGCTCGGGCTCAACGATACACAGGACAAAACGTTGTCCGAACGGGTTCTGGCGTCGCCGTTCGACTACGAATCCCAGGCGATAGTAGCTATTCCGACAAACATTCCTCTGCCGAATGACGCAGGCTTTCTTGACGCGGTTTCGAGGATGGTGCTTAAGACGGTTGAAACGTCGCACGGCCGTGCGTTCGTGCTTTTTACCTCGTTCCGTGCGCTCGAAGACGTGCATGCAAAGACAGCCCGGCAGCTTCGCGAACTGGGCTTCACACCGCTGAAACAGGGTTCGAGGACGAGGCACGCGTTACTGGCCGAGTTCCGGCGCGACATTGACTCGGTACTCTTCGGCACGGACAGCTTCTGGCAAGGTGTGGACGTGGAAGGCGAAGCGCTCGAGTGCGTGATACTGGTCAAGCTGCCCTTCAAGGTTCCGACAGAACCCGTGCAGGAAGCACGCGCGGAACGGATAGACCGACTTGGCGGGAACTCGTTTTTGGAGTATACTGTTCCCCAGGCAGTGATCAAGTTCCGACAGGGTCTGGGCAGGCTTATCAGGCGCAAGACGGACCGTGGCGCGATTGTCGTGCTGGATAAGCGGGTGCTGACGCGCCCTTATGGCCGCACGTTCTTGAGCAGTATACCGCCTGCACGAACGGTCAAGGGAACCAGCGACGAGGTTGTCAAAGAGTTGCGATCCTTTTTCACGGCAACCTTGAGGAGTGGAACCAGTGAAAAAACCGAATAAACGTAGGGCTTGGTCTTCCCGGATAGTGGTCGACTACACGAACGTCATGTCGGACGTTGTCGGCGACGCCAACGGGATCCGGAACGGAGAGCTCGAGGAGCTTGCCGCGGCGAAGATAGCCGGGTACCACGACGAACTCGTGGGAGAGAGGGGAAATGGGAAACTGCGGTTTCTCGATCTGCCATATCAGAACGAGAGCGTCGAGCAGGTGTTGAATCTTGCAGGAGAATGTGCGGATGAAATTGATGATCTGGTCGTTTTCGGCATAGGCGGTTCAGCACTCGGCACCATTGCCCTGAAGACGGCGTTGTGCCAGCCGTTCCACAATCTTCTTTCGAAGGAAGAACGCAGAGGCGCACCACGTGTATTCGTGCTCGACAACATTGACCCGGACGAGGTAACGGCTTTATTCGATCAGCTCGGCCTGAAGAAGACGCTCTTCAACATCGTGACGAAGTCCGGCAACACAGCCGAGACGTTGAGCCAGTTTATGATCGCTGTCCGGAAGCTGCGCGACAAGCTGGGTGGTGAGTATAAGGACCATATTGTGGCGACGACCGACGCGAACAGCGGCGTTCTGAGAAAGCTCGTGCGGGACTATGAGCTCAAGTCGCTCGTGGTGCCCGAGGGTGTCGGCGGCCGGTTCTCGGTGCTCTCGCCGGTAGGCCTGTTCCCAGCGGCCATGTTGGGTGTTGACATACCAGCGTTGCTTGGCGGGGCTGCCGAGATGGACGAACAATGCCGGACGGGCAATCTGATGGAAAACCCCGCGTATTTCTGCGCCGCCGTCAACTACATCCTCGACACGAGACGAGGTAAACACGTCACGGTGATGATCCCGTATTCGGCAGCGCTTCGAGACGTCGCCGACTGGTTCCGGCAGTTGTGGGCGGAGAGTCTGGGGAAGGCAACGAAGCTCGACGGTTCCCGGACCGAGTGCGGACAGACGCCGGTCAAGGCGCTTGGCGCAACCGACCAACACTCGCAGATTCAACTGTACTGTGAAGGACCAAACGACAAGCTCATAACGTTCCTCACGGTATCCCAATTCCAAAACGAGCCGACTATCCCCGACACGTTTGAGGCTGTGCCTGAGATACGCTACCTTGCGGGCAAATCGATCAACGATCTGCTGCGATACGAGCAGTTTGGGACGGAGGTCGCGCTAAGCGAGGCAAAAAGACCAACTATGCGGATCGAGGTGCCCGAGGTCAGTCCGTCGACGCTCGGCGCACTTTTCTACCTGTTCGAGCTGGAAACAGCAATGGCGGGCAAACTCTATGGAATCAACCCGTTCGACCAGCCTGCCGTCGAGAGAGGCAAGGAGGTTGCGCGAACGATGATGGGCATGCCCGGAACCGAGCAGGAAAGGGAGCATCTGGAGAATCTTACCCAACGAAAGGGACGTAGGATAGAGTGAGCTGTTATCCGTCCGCAACGACGGCGCGGCACACCATTGCGATCCGCATTGGAGCAAAAAACCATGTTCTGAGGAGGTTGCTATGAATTGTCGAGATTCTGCGCGTGGATGCATCTGGATTAGCTTTGTCGTCATGACGTTGTGCGCCACGGCGCGGGCGGAAGACTGGCCAACCTACCGGCACGACAACGCCCGAAGCGGTGTTACGGCAGAACAGCTCCTTCCCCCGCTTTCGCAGCAATGGGTATTCGCGCCCGGACACGTTCCCGAACCGGCGTGGCCGGTTCCTGCGAAAGAGCGTCCGCGGGTGCGGTTCGATGACGCCTATCACGTTGCCGTAGCCGGGGATGCGGTCTATTTTGGTTCCTCTGCCGACAACAAGGTGTACTCGCTCGACGCCGCGACCGGCGACCCGCGTTGGGCAACATTCACGGGCGGACCGGTTCGGCTTGCACCGTCTGTCTGGAACGGCAGCGTTTACGCTGGCTCGGACGATGGTCATGCGTACTGTCTCAGGTCGGGCGACGGCGAGATCGCGTGGAAGGCTAGAGCGTCGCATAGCGACTCGAAAGTGCTCGGCCACGGCAAGATGATATCGCTATGGCCGTTGCGAACGGGTGTGCTGGTTGACGACGGGATTGCCTACTTCGGTGCAGGCGTGTTTCCGCACGAAAGCATCTTCTTCTGCGCGGCTAATGCGCGGAACGGCGACCTCGTTTGGCAGAACGACACAACAGGCGAGATGGGTCACTCCCGAGCGTTCGAAGATTTTGGCGGAATATCGCCCCAGGGCTACCTGCTGGCGTCCGAGAAGACGATCTTCGTGCCGTCGGCCCGGTCGACGCCCGCCGCATTCGACAGGAAAGACGGCCGATTCCTGTACCAGGGCTCCGCTTACGGACACGTGGGCGGCACATGGGCTCTGCTGACGGGCGACCAGATAGTCGCAGGTGTCGACAACCAGCGCCGGGTGTATGACAGCGAAAGCCGGAGAGAGGAGGATGCCGGGTTCGCATGGTTCCCGGGCCTTGCTCTCGTTGTGACAGAAGAACGTTCGTACTTGCTCACAGACCTCGATCTGCGCGCTGTCGACCGGAAAGCGTACCGTTCCGCCAAGGAGTGGCGTGGGACTCTTGTCAGAGACATAGAAGAGCTGAACAAGGAACTATCGGACCTCGGCAGAAGACGACGCTTCTTGAGCGGAGAAGCCCGCGAGACGACCGAGAAGCGTATTGCCGATTTGACAAACCAGGTGAACGGGCTGAGAGCCCAGCAGAAGAAAGTCGAAGATGCAGTGGTTGTATGGCAACGCCCTCACTTGGGTTACTGCTCTCTCATTCTCGCCGGCGACGTGCTGTATGCCGGCGGGAACGGCAAAGTCATCGCGGTTGACACGGTTACCGGCGACGAGCTGTGGAACGCCAACGTGAATGGCAGAGCCAGTGGCCTGGCTGTTGCCAACGGTCGTCTGTTTGTCAGCACTGATACGGGCTCCATCTACTGTTTCGGCAAAGACAACGCCACAGAAGGCCGAGAGGTGAAGACTGCGCTCAACCCATCGCCATATCCGCAGGACGGGCTGACGGCCTTGTATGAGCAAGCCGCAGAGAAAATACTTGATGACACGGGTATACGGAAAGGCTACTGTCTCGTCTACGGTTGTGGGACAGGTCGTCTCGCGTTCGAGCTCGCGAAGCGAACAGAGCTTGCCGTACTCGGGGTCGACCCGAATGCTGACAACGTCGAGAAAGCAAGAGAGGCGCTCGACGCGGCGGGGATGTACGGCTCACGTGTGACAATCGAACAGGGTCAACTGGATACTGTTCCGTACTCGGACTACTTTGCGAACCTGATCGTCTCTGAGACCGTGCTGCTATCAGGCAGGCCGGCAGGTTCGTCCGCAGAGCTGTTTCGTATGCTTAAACCGTGTGGCGGTGTGGCATATCTTGGACAGCCGCCGGATGCATCAGGAGTTCTCAGACCGCTCGACGTGGCCCGACTCCGCACGTGGTTGAGTAATTCAGGCGCGGCCGCACCTGAGGTGACGGAAAGCGACGGTTCATGGATGAAAATAGCGCGGGGACCGCTGGAAGGCGCGGGAAAGTGGACGCACCAGTATGCCGATCCGGCAAACACGGCGTGTTCGGACGACCAGCTCGTGAAAGGGTCGCTGGGGACTCTGTGGTTTGGCCGTCCCGGGCCCGAGAAGATGGTCGAACGCCACGCGCGCACGGTCGCTCCGGTGGCGATGGACGGACGTCTCTTCGTGCAAGGCGAGAACGTTGTCATGGCGTACGACTCATACAACGGGGTGCAGCTGTGGGAGCGCGAACTACCCGGAGCTGTCCGTATCCGGGTGGATTCCGATATGGGCAACCTTGCGCTCGATAGAGACGGGCTGTATGTCGCAGCACACAACGAATGCTATCGGTTGGACCCTGCAACCGGAACGACAATGCGGACCTATACGCTGCCGCCTTCCGCAGACGAGAAGCCGCGTCGCTGGGGTTACGTGGCGTGCACCGGCAAAACCCTCTTCGGGTCGACTGCGGGCCTTCTAATAAAGGAGTATGGTGCTGATTTGCCGGCGGGTGCACAAACGGCCCAACCCGTGCCGAAGGACTACTGGGCGTTCCAGAAGGGTGGGCGCATGTGGCACAGTATGGCAGAGTGGCCCGACTGGGGCAGCACGATGACGCCGCGGGGCGCCGTCTCCGAGCGGATCATGGCAAGCGATTCGTTCTTCGCTATCGATGCCGATACTGGTACACTGCGGTGGACGTATGCCGGACACCAGATCGCTCACCCGGCAATCACCATCGGCGACTCAACCGTCTTTCTGGCCGATTGCCTTGTTACGGAGGAACAGAAGACCGCAGCGCTCAGAGAAAAGCAGCAACTCATTGCAGAGGGAGCATGGGAGAAAGGGTTGGATATCGAGACCGAACCTGAGATTGCCGACATCCGGCTTGTCGTCGCGCTGGATGAAGCTACGGGAAGGAAACGGTGGGAGAGAGTAATTGATCTGACAGGCTGCGGAGGCGACAGAATGGGGATGGCGCACCATGACGGGGTGCTGCTCTTCTTCGGCTGTTTCAGCAACCACGACGCCGATTTGTTCCGGCGTGGCGCGCTGAAGTGGCGGCGCGTCACAGCGGTCTCCGCGGCCGACGGCAGCGATCTCTGGTCGCGACCACTCAACTACTTGCGCCGGCCTGTCATCATTGGCGACACACTTCTCATAGAACCGCGTGCGTGCGACGTTCGTACGGGTGAGGTCAAGACCCGCATCCACCCGCTCACCGGTAATGAGGAGACGTGGGAGTACGTGCGACCGGGGCATTGTTGCAGCGCCACGTCGGCTTCACCCAACATGTTCTTCCTGCGGGGCTACTTCACGTGGTACTACGACATGGAGCGAGACGGCGGGATGATACCGTTCGGCGGCATCCGTCCGGGCTGCTGGATCAACCTGATACCGGCGAACGGGCTGCTGCTGTTCCCGGAAGCGAGCTCCGGATGCACCTGTTCGTACCCGATCAGATCCACCCTCGTCATGCAACCCAAGAAAGACTACAAACCATGGTCCGTCTTCATACAGCACGGCGAGATGACGCCCGTCAAGCAGATGGCCATCAACTTTGGCGCGCCCGGCGACAGGCGTGACGACGACGGGACGCTCTGGTTCTGCTATCCTCATCCCGGCGGGAATTCATTCTTCCAGTATGGGGTAAACTTCCGCCTGAAGCAAAAGAGCCTTGTGCGCGACGGCTACTTCAGACGCAATTTTCAGGGCGTGGGGATTGAAGCGACGGACAAGCCCTGGCTCTACGCATCCGGCTGCCGGGGACTCACCAGTTGCGTTCTCCCGCTCGTCGGGGAGGGAGAAGAGCCTGGGCGATACACCCTGCGCCTGCATTTTGTTGACACGGAAAACGATAGCGTCGGGCACCGCGTGTTCAACGTGAAGCTTCAGGGGAAGACCGTGTTGAAGAACTTCGATATCGTCAAAGATGCCGGCGGTCCGAACATTGCCGTTGTCAAGGAGTTCAGCGGGATCAAGGTAAAAGACGGCCTCACCATCGAACTCATCCCGAAGGCGAAGAACCCTTCGAGAACGCAGCTGCCGTTGATAAACGGTATCGAGGTTGCCAGGGAGAGAGGGTAGAGCGGATACCGTTCAGTATTCCCTGCGCAGCTTGGATGAGAGTATGCCGAGCGATTCGCGATACTTGGTGACAGTTCGGCGGGCTATGTTCAGGCCGCGTGCATTGAGCAAATCGGTTATCTTCTGATCGCTGAGCGGCCGTTTCTTGTCTTCGTCCCGTATAAGTTCCTCTATCTGGGAGCGGATGCTCGTAGAAGACTGAGCGTTCCCATCGTCGGTATCTATCCCGGACGTGAAGAAGTACTTCAGCTCGTATATTCCACGCGGCGTGTCGACATACTTGTTGCTTGTCACCCTGCTGATCGTGGACTCGTGCATCCCCACCATATCAGCAACCTGTTGGAGTGTAAGCGGCTTGAGGTACTCAGGCCCTCTCTCGAGGAAATCGCGCTGCAAATCCATTATGCACTTGGTTACTTTGTAGATTGTGCTCTTGCGTTGCTCGATGTTGCGCATGAGCCATTGCGCCGACTTGTACTTGTCCTTGATGTAGCGCCTCACTTCAGCCGATGCTTTACCTTTGGCCAGAAGCCGCCGGTAATACGGGCTGATACGAATCCGCGGCAGGCTGTCGTCATCTACCAGGACAACGTAGTCGTCATCTACTTTCTTGACGACAACCTCCGGTGCGATATAGACCGTATTGTCGGCACCGAAGTTCCTGCCCGGCCTCGGCTCGAGCGTTGTGACAAGGCCGGCGAGCTCGTACAGTCTGTCCATGGTAATGGCCATAGCTTTGGCAATCTCGGGCAGCTTGCGCTTCTCGAGCAGCTTGAGGTGGTCAGCGATGAGTGTCCGGAGCTCTTTGTCTCCCGGGTACCGCTGGTCGGACTGAATGAGCAAACATTCGCGCAAGTCTCTTGCTCCGACACCTGGTGGGTCGAATGTCTGTATAAGCGCTAGCACCTTCTCGACGTCTTCGGGTGTAACACCGAGTGCAGCGGCAGCTTCTTCGACTGAGGACGTGAAGAACCCGCGATCATCGATCTCTCCGATAATCCATTCGCCGAGGCGCCGCTGCTCGTCGTCCTCGACACTTAGCCCCAGTTGACTCAAGAGGTGGCTTGATAAGGATTGATCGCGTGTGATCGAGGCCTCAGCGAACGCGCGGTATTCCTCGGCGTCGGGATTGCGGGCAAAATCACTTCCTTCGTAGTAATAGTCACTCCAGGCATCCTCGAACTCAGCAATCACAGCTTCCAGATCGTCGTCTGTGGAGCCGTCTTCCGTCTCTTCCGACGGCGCGCTGGAATCGTCGTCTGTCTCGGGGGCCTCTTCCTCGAGCTCCTGCATTTCCTCAAGAACCGGGTTCTGCTGGAGCTCCTGGCGAAGGTAGGTTTCCAGCTGGAGGGTGGAAAGCTGCAGCATCTGAATAGCCTGCTGCATTTTAGGCGTGAGAGCAAGCCTCTGTGTCTGCTTGTGCAGTAATTCCAACCCAAGTGCCATACTGTCCTCCTTCTCACCGTAATTTTATCCGAGGAACGGTGTCGTTGTCAATGCCGAGACCGAAAAAATGGCAAAAAGGAGAGTAGAGAACATGGCTTCAGCGGACGAGAGGTAGGGCTACCGGACGGTCTTATTCGCCTTTGAGAATCGCTTCCGCTTTCTTTGGATCTTTTACCCCAAACACAATGAGACCGTGCCCTTCGCCGGCCGGCTCGCTCCCGTAGACATAATCCACGTTGATCCCTGCTTTGGCCAGCCGTCGCGTAGCGCGTGCCATGGTGCCGGACCCCGCGCTCATCTTATACACGAGCACACGTTTGGCAGTACACGGCAGGTTAAGCTTCTTGATAAGCCGCTTGGCCGTTGCAGCGTTGTCAGGAACAAGCCGTACAAGGCTGGCCTCGACACTATCGAGCACGGTCAAGGCGACAATGTTGATCCTTGCTCTGCTCAGAGCAGCGGAAAGTTTCGACAGTTGTGCGGGCTTGTTCTCCAAAGCTACCGTGAGCTGTTTCATGATAGGCATGTTTGGTCCCTCCGATGGTTTTCGTGCTCCTCCGCTTCAACGCTGTGCATGGTCACACCAAGATTGTGGAGGAAACTCGCCGATTTGTCAACAGGTCCGTGGCAGGGAACGCGAAAACTGGCGCGGCCGATTTCCGTCGAAGGGTATCGACTGAACGCGGTAGGGCATGGTAGAATATACCCGATGAGAGAGTCAGGATCTGGTCTGCGTTCATGAGAAGGAAAGACCAAGATGCCCACATTTGAATATCACGCCATACGGACAGAAGACTACGAGGAGAAGTCGTTTGTAGGCGGCATAGTGATTGCCAAGTCACGTTCGGAAGCCAAGGACAAATTGCGCAAGCGAGGTTTCAAACCGACCATGCTCAAGCGCGCGAAAGGCTTCACCGGTCTGCTGAAATGGTTTGACGCAGACATTCGATAGAAGCGCGTGCTGCAATGTTCTAGGACTATCTTCGTCGACTTACGACTCGCCTGCGCATCCGCCAAGAATCATCCAGCATGCTGATGGGCAATCCTAGCCGCGCAACCGGTCGAGCAGCTTGTTGCACGCGGCAATGCCTTCCATCTCGCTTAATCGACCGCCTTCGTATTCTATCCCGATGTTGCCATGATACCCGGCGTCGTCAACGACGATCTTGATGAGTTGCGGATAGTCCAGCTTGGTCTCGTTACCCTCTTCATCGAAATCGTAGCATTTTGCGCTCACGGCCTTCGCGTAGGGCATCATCATCCTGACCGCTTCGTACCGGTCAACATCATTCGGGAAGTTGCCGAAATCCGGCAGGGTGCCAAACCGGGGCGAGTCTACGGCCTTCATAAGCCGTACCAGGATCTCGGGGTACGAAGACATGCCGCCGTGGTTCTCGATGACCACGTCCACATCTTTCTTGCCCGCGTACTCGAGCAACCTCAAGAAGCTTTCCCTGGACCGCTTGATACAGTCCGCGACCTCTGCCGGGTCCTTTTCCCCGCCTCGCTTTGCGCCGCTCCAGTTGACTCTCATCGTCCGGGCGCCGAGATGTTTGGTGATATCAACCCATTTCGAGTGACCTTCCACGGCCTTGTCCCTGGCTCGTTCGGCCCTGTGTCCGAGGCTGCCCTGGCCGTCAACCATGACAAGCGAAATGTCCACGTTGTTGTCCTGCGCGTTCTTAACCAGCTTGTCGAGGTGGGCGGGTTCCGTGGAGGCAAACATGCCGCTCACAAACTCGACCGCGCCGATGTCGAACTCCTGCCGGCATATCTTCGGCATGTCAAGCTGCGTGATCGTCTTCGAACTCACGGCACGGTGCAGAGACCACCCGGCGAGCGATATCTTGAAATCCCGTTTCGTTGCCGCTGCGGCGCTCCCGAAACCTCGGGATACCGCCCCCAGTCCAATAGTAGATGCCACCGCGCCCAACGCAGACGCCTCGAGAAACTCTCTTCGCGATCGTAGCCTGTCCATGATAACCTCCAAAAAAACGTTTCTTGCACACTGCAACCGGAATTGAGTGTACTCCTATTGGGGATCAGATGTCCACTCATTCGGGCCCCCACGTATCGGCGTTGCATCACACACCAACGCGTGGTATAATTCATCCACATGGGCCCATAGCTCAGTCGGTAGAGCAGCTGACTCATAATCAGCGGGTCGTAGGTTCGAGTCCTACTGGGCCCAC
>CAZGCA010000031.1:0-56745 GCA_964524145.1 uncultured bacterium
GCTGTCGCACTTCTCCGCTTGCTATTTTCATGCAGCAATTGTACATCAATAACTCACGCATGTCAACCTTAATATGCTCTAGCCCCGTGGCGTTTACTGTACCACGAACCTGTTGCTATCCATTGTACGGTTAGCATTCAAGAAGTCAAGGTTTCCGGAACACCCGGGAGCACAACACACCAGCGGTTTAGCTATTTGAAGTTATCGACCAGTCTTCTACAGAAGCCGTAAGCCAGAGCCCAAAACGCGAAATAGCAGAGTAGCAAAAATAGTGCTTGACATTCTCGCGTTTATAGTGTATATACTATAGAGTAGTTGTATTTAGAAGCGTTATCCAAGCCACGTGGGGAACCCTTCGCAGGCTTGGGAAAGGGGGGCCTTTAAGGGGGTCTAACCGCGGTTGCCGGCCATCGGTTCGCATGGTGCACACTTCCGTCTCGTCTCATGGATCGCATGGCTCGGCTCGTGCTGGTGATGGGTAGACATATCCATGGGAGGAGTGCGCAATGAAGAACTCCAGTAGCAAAAGACGCGGTGGTATGAAACGGAGGGGTTTGTTGATTCTCTCTGCGGCGCTCGTGGTCGTGGCCGGATTTCACGGTGGAGCTGGCGCGGCACCAGGTCGCCTGTTCGATACCACTTTCAGTTTTGATGTTGGGGACTGGCCGTTCACCCTGGCGACGGGCGACTTTAACGAGGACAGCCATGCCGACCTCGCCCTGACGAACACGGGGGGCCAGTGGCCCTTCGCACATTCCCACGGGACGGTGTCCATCCTGCTCGGCCGCGGCGACGGCTCGTTCCGGGCCTTCACAAGCTACACGCTTAGTGCAACAAGCATGGCTGGCGAGATCACAACCGGTAACTTTGACGCGGACGAGCACACCGACCTCGCGGTGGCCGGCCCTGACGACACTGTCTCGATCCTGCTCGGCCGCGGCGACGGAACGTTCCAGAGTCCTGCCAGCTACGCTGCGGGGGACGCGGGGGGTATTGTGACAGGCGATTTTGACGGGAACGAGTATACCGACCTCGCGGTGCCGGGCCCTGACGACGCAGTGTCAATCCTCCTGGGAAACGGCGACGGAACGTTCCAAAGTCCTGTGGAGTACCCTGCGGGGGGCGGGACGGGCATTGTGACAGGCTATTTTAACCAGGACACACATACCGACCTTGCATTGACCAATGACGATAGCGATAGCGTCTCGATCCTGCTGGGCAACGGCAACGGAACGTTTCAGAGCGCCGTCAGTTACGGCGCGGGAGACCGTCCATATTCCATCGCGGGTGGCGACTTCAGTGGTGATGGCCGTGACGACCTCGCGGTGACGAATGTCGCGGCAAACACGGTCTCGGTCCTGCTGGGAAATGGCAACGGCACATTTCAGACCGCCGTGAGCTATGCCGTAGGGGAGTTGCCTGCTGGTGTCTCGGCGGCTGACTTCAATGGTGATGAGCGTGACGACCTCGCGGTGACCAACAGTGGATACCCCTACTTTGATAGTCAGACTGTCTCCATCCTGCTAAGCAACGGCGACGGCTCGTTCCAGAGCGCGGTGGATTATACCGTGGAGGAGGGGCCCGCATTCATTGTGACAGGCGATTTCGACGAGGACGAGGACAGCTATACGGATCTCGCCGTGGCTAATCACGCTGCCAAGAGCGTGTCGATACTGACCGGGAACGGCGACGGCACATTTCAGAGATCCCCGACCTACCCCGTGGGAGAGTATCCTCTCGGTATCGCGGCAGCAGATCTTGACAAGGACGATGATAGTGACATTGCGGTGGCAAACTTGGCCGGTACTGTGTCGATCCTGCTCGGCAATGGCGACGGCACGTTCCAGAGCGCTGTGGACTACACTACTGGGACCGCCGTGGACGTCACCGTCGGCAAGTTCGACGAGGACGAACATCTCGACCTCGCGGTATCTTGCTTGTCGGCCTCTATCTCGATACTGATAGGCAACGGTAATGGGACATTCAAGGACGCCGTGAATTACGATGCGGGATCGTCCGCGACCGGCATCGCGAGCGCGAACTTTAACGACATCGAGGACGAACACGCCGACCTCGCGGTGGGCAACTATACCGGCGGCAACACCGTCTCTGTTCTGCTCGGCACCGGCGACGGCACATTCGAGAGCCCGGTGAGCTACACCGTGGGCGACACACCTATCAGTATTACAGCCGACTATTTTGGCGAGGACGGACACGCCGACCTCGCGGTGGCAAATGAGGACAGCAACACTATCTCTGTTCTGCTCGGCACCGGCTACGGGTCGTTCCAGAGCGCTGTGAGTTACGCGCTAGGAGCAACTCCCGACGATCTTACGACTGGCGATTTCAATGAGGATGGGCATATCGATCTCGCCGTGGCCGACAGAGACGTCTCCATCCTGCTGGGTAAGGGTGACGGGACGTTCCAGAGCGCCGTGATTTACGACACGAAAGGCGCAAGAGGTATCGCAACCGGCGATTTCGACGACGACGGCCATACCGACCTTGCGGTGAGCGGCTTGTTCTCGGAGAGCGGCATCGTCTCTATCCTGCTTGGCAACGGTGACGGGTCGTTCGAGAGCGGCGGAAGGTACACCACCGTAGGGGATACGCCGTGGTTTATGACTACCGGCGATTTCGACAACGACGGCCATATCGACCTTGCGGTATCCAACCAGGAGAGCGACGATGTCTCCATCCTGCTGTCCGCCCTGCCGTTGGACACAGACCGCGACGGTATGCCCGACGAATGGGAACTCACCTACGGTCTGAACCCGAACGATGATTCGGACGCCTCGGGCCATCTGGACACCGACGGGCTCACCAACGTCGAAGAGTACGGAAACGACACGGATCCTACCGACAATGATACCGACGATGACGGGTTAAACGACAACGACGAAGTGAACACGCACTCCACGGTGCCGTGGCATCCCGACACCGACGGGGATGGCCTTTCAGACGGCGACGAGATCCTCACCTATGGTAGCGACCCAAATCTGCAGGACACCGACGAAGACTCCCTGTCTGACGGCGACGAGGTCAACACGTATGGTACAGACCCGACGAAGGAGGACACCGATGATGACAGTTTCAATGACCCGATCGAACTCTACTACGGGACCGATCCTCGCGATCAGAATGACCCCGGCCAGCCCGACCGCACGTTTTCCCTCGGCCAAACCCAATTCGTGGAACGCATTTCAGACTCCATTATCTGGCGACCACTCTGGTCGAGCAGCGGACGGCGTATTACGTACATCGCTTGGGAGGCTTGGTCCCCCACGTGGTGTGTGTATGTGACCGACCTTGACAGAGACGAAGGCGATCCGTCTCGGACAATCGAAATCACGGCACCTGACGAACGGTCCACGTATTGGGAAGCGGTGGCGTGGTCGCCGGACGGTTCTTCCGTACTGTACGGCGGTCCGGGCGTGGATATCGTTCGCAAAAGCTCGGCGGGTGACGGCACCTTCTTCAGCCCGATTCCCACTCCTCACGGAAATGTCCTGGGAATTCATACCACGCTCTTGCCGGACGGCAATCGCATGATCGTCTGTTCCGACAATGAACTTTACGTCTACGAGATCACCCCGGCAGCGGGCGTCATTTCCGGCCCGACGCTCGTCTTTGTTGCGACCCCCCCAGACGAGGAGGCCCTGTCGCCGCGGCTCAATCCAGACGGATCGAAGGCGGTCTTCAACATACGACCGGACCAGGACCGCAGCAAGCACGACATCTACGTTCTGGACCTGGATCCGATCCTCGACAGCACCGTTCCAGTACCTCACGGGATCGCAGAGGGCATTGCTTCGGGGGTCATACGGACGATTGAAGACAGGCCCAATTTCGGAATGCTTCCCAGCTTCACAAACGACGGCGAGATGGTCACATGGTCTGAAGACGTGACGGGGCAATTTGTCGAGCCAACCCAGCCCTCTTCCGGCGGCGGTATCATCATGGATTTCGATATCATGATCGGGTCGGCGGATGGGGGCGGCATCCCCCACCAACTGATCGCGGCAGGAAACCAGGCTCAGATTCACATGTCGCCCGGCGGGCTGCGGGTATGCTTTACAGACGACCCGGATGTACTTTGGGATCTGTACGTAGGCACCCTGGTCGTTGCACAAAAGGTCGAGGGGACCCACGAGCCGGTAGCGAACACCGTCACAACGGATCAGGAGCAGGTCGTCGAAGACGGATCCGGAGCCGAAGTGACCATCCCGCAGGATATCGTCGTTGATTTCCCGCCGGACGTCGAGCCGGAGATCACCATGCAATCGCCTATCGATCCGGTCGAAGAGCCGGAACTGCCGCCGGACGTAGATGCGATTCCGGTGCTTCGTGAGTTTGGCCCACAAGATACCACCTTCAGCGTGCCGGTCGCCGTCACCATCACCTACACCGATGCGCAAATTGCCGGCATGAATGAGGCCACTCTGCGTGTGTTTGCTTACAACGAGCTCACCGAGGTGTTCGACATCGAGATACCGGAGGAGGACATCACGGACCGCGATCTTGAGAACAACTCGATCACGTTTCTGGTCGACCACTTCTCGATCTTCGGCCTCGGGGCAAGTACCGATACCGACGGGGACGGCATTATCGACAGCGTGGACGATGACGACGACAACGATGGGGATCCTGACGTCAGCGACCCGATGCCGCAGGACGGCGACAACGACGGATACGGTGACACCGTGGACCCGGATGACGATAGCGACGGTATCCCCGACGGTGACGAGCCGGGTTCCGGGTCCGACACGGACAACGATGGCGATCCCAACGCAACTGACCCGGACGACGACGGCGACGGCATACTCGACGGCGACGAAGTGGATATGGACGCCGCCTATGACACGGACAACGACGGCATGCGGAACGATGAGGACACCGACGACGACAGCGACGGCTACGCGGACTTTGACGAGATGGCAAATGACACCGACATCCTGGACCCGGGATCGGTGCCGCCCGATAACGATGGCGACTATGTCTCCGACCTCCTCGACCCGGACGATGACAACGACGCCCTACCTGACGACTGGGAGCTGGACAACGAACTCGACCCGTTCGACGCCACAGGTGACGATGGTGCCGACGGCGACCCGGACGCAGACGGGTACACCAATCTCGAGGAGTACGAAGGCGGCAGTGATCCGCAAGACCCGAGATCCGTACCTGTACCGGCACTTTCCGTTCTCTGTGCGGCGATATTGTGTCTCGTTTTGCTGGGGATGGGGTGCCGGCTCGCAGCGACTCGACGCGCGTAGGAACGTTGCTGTCATAATCGAGTCTGATGGTGTGAGGGACACACCCTGCGCAGTTCCGTTGGCTGCTCCGGCACTACCGCTAATACGCCGTCAGCTCTCCGATTGAGCGTACTCGCTGTCTCTGAGCGCTGCCCGGAAGAAGGCTTTGCGTTCAATCTATCGAGGTTGTCTCCACGAAGACCCCGTATGTCCCAAGGCCGCGGCATGTTGCGCGGGCTGTGGCGCGGGTAGCGTCCCAATCTGTCTCTCGACGCGACCAAACGCCCGTCGTGTCGTAATGGACGATCACCGGGCGACGGTCCTGCCCTATCGAGACTGCCTGGGCGGGCGGCAGCACGAATTCGATCTCGACGGTCGCGTTTCGCTGGCTTTCCGGCAGGATGGTGACCAGGCTCGATACGGGTTTCAGTTCTGCAGACGGGGTCGGACCCGATGCGGCAACCGAGACCGCCATGTTGGCAGGCGAATCGAGCGAGATGCGCGCTCTCGCGTTCGCGGCAAGAATATCAACAGACACCTCGCTGCCCCAGACGGACTCGAGGTTGCTCAGAATGTCCTTCAAACGGTACCAGGCCGGTTTGAACATCTTCTTCGAGAACAACGACGCCTGGTCCGCGTAGTGCACTGAGTCGGGGTTCGCGCTGTTGCCGAACGGCATCATCGTATACGCTTCGACGGGATTGGAAAGGTGGACCACCATGATGAACGCGTCGCCGCTGTCCCCATACCAGACTCTTCCTATGTTTCTTTCGCAGGAGACCTGGTGCAACGTATCGAGAGAATCGCAGCCCGAAACCGGGAATTCGGCCTGTCCGCGCTTCATCCGGTGCACGCGACCCCAGGGCACGTCGACACGGCCGTACTCGCGTACCATACTATTCACCGCCTGGGCAAGCGCCTGCATCGCGAACTCCTCCTCTTGAGGCGTCGGCGAGACGAGGCGTTCGGCCACCACTTCCGGCGGCATATCCGGCATGAGCCTCAGATAATTCAACCACCACGTCCGGAACAGGGCCACTGCCACCTGATCGGTGTCGGCACTCCGGTTCCATTCGCTGAGAATCTTCATCGCATGTCGAAAGTGGCCCTCCGGATCGTCCAACTCCCGCCATCTTAGCTCGTATATACGCTGAAATATCGGCACGGCTCTTTCGGCGAGCAGTACATGAGTGTCCCACGCGAAAGCGAGCATTTCTTCAAGCGAAACGGCGTTTCGGGTCCCAATCAGGTTGGCCGCTCGCTGCGCTCGCAACAGCGTCGTTTCCTTCGACAGATACACAGGGAAGTTCATCGGGAATATCCCGGTACAATCGCCCAGAAACCAAGGGGCATTGTTGCAGTTCAGCACGTATCCGCACGGTGGATTCACCGACCGCGGGAGTATATGAAACGGGAAGAAGCCGACCCATTCGGTGAACGGGAGCCACCCGGCAACGGGCATGTTCCAGTCGAACTGACCGGACTTCCGGGGCAACTTCGCGTTGTAGAGGTGATAGACAGTACCACCAGTATCGGCGTAGACGGTATTGAGCACGGGTACGAGCATCCGCGATGCCGCGTCCTCGAACTCCTGCAGGTTGGTGGCGCGGTTGAAAAGGTACCACTGGAGCAAGAAGTTGACTTCATCAAATCCGCTGACTCTGACTGCCAGGGCAGACATTCCGCGAGAGCTCACCACTGGCCCGTGGCTCGTGTAGGCCAGGTCGACCACAGCGGACGGCGGCCCGTCCGGGTCGTTCACGGCTATCGTCTCCTGTTTGACATACATGTTCCTGAGCTCGTCGCCATACACGTACTTGGGCGTTGTACCCCAGACTGTCTGCTCGGCATACGGAGTGACGACGTCAGGCTTGTTGAGCGTGTGGGTCCACGCAATATGCTGGTTGTGCCCAAACATGATGAAAGGAATACCCAAAAAGGTGGCCCCGGAGACGTTCATCAGTGGTGTGACAAGGTGGGCCTCGTAAAGCCGCAGCGGGCCGGACCAGGGGAAATGCAGAGCGCCATAAAGCATCGCGCGCCCGGTTCCGGACCGCGGGGGCCCCAGAGCCCATGCGTTACACCCGGCGAGCCCGGGCGTCGGAGTCCCTATGCCGTTGGGTTGGAGTATGAACTGCGAGATAATGATGTAGCGCAGCAGCGCGATGGGGTCGACCGGTTCTGCGCGCCCGGCCCACGCTGGGACTTCTCCCGGATGTTGCTCGATATACGCGTTGATACCGAGCACAAAACTCTCGACGGCACGTCTCACCCGCGGATCAACAGTCCCGTACCGATCGACGGCCAGGCTTCTGTACCTGAACAATCGCGATTCACGGTCCGACGAGAAGTGTGCCGGGCCGAACACTTCCGCCATCGTCCCCGCAGCGATCCGATAGCTCTGTAACATCGCCTCGAGATGGTCTTGCGCGTGAGCGTAGCCGAATGCGAAATAGAGCGAATCGTCGTCCTGCGCATAGATGTGCGGGACACCGTAGGTGTCCCGGTACACGGTCGCACGCGAGGCAAGCTCAGTCGGGTCGGCGAAAGCGATCGGTCGCGGCTGGCCGAACAGGCGGTCCAGCGGTTGCCCGTACGCAACGGTCTGCACCGTTGAAAGCAATAGAAAAACGACTACACGCACTCTCAAACCAGCCATCCCTTTGATCGCACAAACCGTCCTGGAGAAGATATGAGCCAAGAAGACATTGGCCATTACAGCTCAACAGACTTGCCGTTTGAGGCCGATTCCAGCATAGCGCAGATTACCTTCGTGGCCGCAAGCCCATCCTGTCCTGTGACCATAGGTTGCTTATCATTCACCACGCAGTCTATGAAGTGGCGGATGCTTTCGAAGCCAAACCCCACGGGGTTATCCTGGATCACCGGTCCACACAGCACGTCAGGGTAATGCGCACCCTGTTTCGAGTACTTCTCAATAACGCGATGGTGGCTCCCGTCAACGTAGACCGTGCCTTCGCTTCCGACAAGTTCGACTTTGAAATCAAAGACTATCGGAGCACTGGGAGCGACTATCCAGCAGTTCTCAACCACCGCTACGCCGCCGTTACGCAACTCGAGGATGCTCTGGTAGAAGTCCGGCGTGTCGATCCCGCGCTCCTTGAGCACAACGTTTCGGCTGACCGAATGAACCCGCACGACCTCGTCACCGAAAAGCCACCGCACAACATCAACACAATGGCTGCCCAGAAACCACAACACGTTCGATTCTCCAGCCCACGACAGCCAATCGGTCGGCACATCGATCGTGTCGTTAAGCCGAACGTACATCATCGATGGAGCACCGAGTTCGCCGGCCTCGACAGCTTCCCGTGCCTTGCAGATAGACGGATTCCAGCGGTTGTGAAAGTCAACCATGAGCTTAACACCCGCCGCACGAGTCTCGGCGACGATCCTTTCGCAATCGGCCACGGTGGTGGCCATCGGTTTCTCAATCAGGATGTCTTTACCGGCACGTGCCGCGTCGACCGCTATCTCGGCGTGCGCGAAATCCGGGGTAACGATCGACACCGCCTGCACGCTCTCGTCGCCCAGCAACTCCTGATAATCGGTATAGACTGTCTTGACATCAAACTCGGCGGCCATTCTTGCAGGTCTGTCAGCATCGAGATCGCAGATCGCGACCAGTTCCGCCCTCTCGTCATGTGCGTACGCTCTAAGATGATTCTCGCCCCATGTGCCCAGCCCAATAACGCCAAACCCCGGTTTGCCCATCGGTTGTCCCTCCGTTTGTGATCAGTAAGACTCGCAGCATCCGCCTGTGCAAACTCAATCCTATCCGCAGGCAGGGGCGGAAGTCAACGCACCTGGCTCCGATACGCCTCATATAGTTCGGGTTACAGTTCGCAGCATACGGGAATGTCGGAAACTGCGCAATGTCTTCTTGCAGTTAAAGAAGCGTTATAGACCGGCCCACGACCCGAACAGGTATTTCGAGACGCCCAGCTCTTTCATCACAAGCCCGCACAACAGCGCCCACAATGCGCTGGCAAGCATGTCTATGAGCGAGGACTCGTGGAATATGGTCTCCTTGTCTCTTGAATGCACCACGAACGCACCCCGGAAGAAGCTGATAACCGGCACGAGAAAGTAGTACTTCCCGGGCATTATGACGAACGTCGTTATACACGCTCGCTCGAGAGTACCGAAGTACTTCTCTGTGAACGTGATTCTCGGCTCGGGCAATGCAGGGTTGGGGAACGTGCGATGAAGCGTATATATGACAATTGTGCCGCCCATCATGCTCACCACATAGCCCATCACAGCGTAAATAAAGCCATCTTGAAAATAGAGGCGCAAGGGGATTTCTAATTCTGCGGAAGCAACCGGCGTTATCCTGGCCAGCGGCGTCAGAAACACGAGCGCGATAATCCCAATGTGCAATAACTGGTCGCCGAAGAAGGCGACTGCCGGATTAATGTTGGGGCGACGTGCCTCGATCACGACTTTTGTGTGGTCAATGATCGTGTGTGTCACCGCCACAACGAGCAAGTAACCCCAGAACAAGTCTCTGTCCCAGAACGGCCAACAGAGCAGAACCATGGTTAGCGCAACCACCGAGCCGTGGACAAGACCTCCTCCCAGATGTCGTGTCTTGAGACGGTATATCACCGTGAATTGCAGCGCGAAATCAGCCAGGAAGTGAGCCAGCAGCACACGGATGAATATGAACATTCCAGCATTACTCCCGTCGGTGCCGTTTATACCAGGTCATTGTTGGCTCGGATCCAATTTGTTAGGCTCGGTGCCGAGCGACTCGAGCATTCGCCGCAACTGCTGGTCGCCGGGAACCACTTGCAGCGCGGCCTGAAGATGTTGCCGCGCCTCAGGATATCGTCCGGCACGGATGAGGATGATCGCCAGGTTTGCATTGGCTTCCACATATGCTTCGTCGGGGGCGTTGCTGGACAAAGAGATAGCCTCGCGGTACAGCTTCGCTGCCCTTGCGAGTTCCTGATGTTCCTGCAGTATGTATGCCAGATCCACTCGCGCATATACGTTGGCCGGATCGAGACGGATCGTCTCACCGAACTCGCGAACGGCCCCGGTTTCGTCGCCGCGTTGCTGCAGCACTATGCCCAGGTTGTAGTGGACACGAGCACTTTCGGGCGCATATTCGAGGGTTTTGCTAAACAGCGTATAGTTGTCACGCCAATCGGTGTTGCGTCTGATGGTGAGCGCCAGGTAACAGGCTGCAATCAAGACAATCGCGGCCAAGAACACGCCCTTCCTGGTCCGGGATCCCGCGATAACACCCATCCTCAAAAGGTTGACGACACCGAGAGCGGCCAGCACCGACACGCCCATCAGCGGCACGTAGAGCCAATGCTCAGCCAGGGGAGCGTTCAAAGGGAGTATCCCCACGACGGGAAGTATCGATAGTGCCACCCAGACGAGGCCAAAGAGCAACACTCGACGGCGAGACCGGACCGCAATTACGATTCCGGTGAGCCACACGACGAATGTCAGAATGCCCAGCGTGACAACCCACATGGATGGCGGGCCGAGCTGGCGTTCCATATGCAGTCTGACAGGAAACAGGGCCATGCTCAGATACGTTGCCAGCGTCTGGAACGGTGTCGCGATAGCGCTACCCGCGCTTGAGGTTTGGGGGGTGCGAGCAGATTCGGCCGCAAAGTTGAGCACGGTGAGACGCAGCAAACCGTAGGCAACGAGTATCCCGAAAAGGACCGCCACCGGAGCCCAACACCAGCGCTTCGGCAGGACGCCCTTCGACAAGCCAAAACAGAGGATAGTCGCGAGAGCCAGGAACGGGAATAACGCCCCCAGCTCTTTCGATAGCAGAGCAAGGATAAGAAACACAGCCGACGCCGCACATAGCAGCAGCGGTTGCCAAGATGAGCCACCCTCCACGCCGTTCTCCAGTCCATGGCGCCTCATCATCCGGATTGCGGCAACCAACGAGATAAGACAGAGAAGCCCGAAAAGCGAGACAAGCATGTCCGCACGACCCGAAATATATGTCACGGCCTCGGTGTGGAGAGGGTGGATCGTGAATAACAGCGCCGCCGGAAAAGCGAGTGTTTCCTCGCTGGTCAACATCCGCAGCAGAAAATAAAGGCATAGTGCCACGCCGCAATGCAGCAGAAGGTTTACAAGATGGTACCCCAACGTGCGCTCTTGTCCGATGCGATAGTTGAGCATGAACGAGAGCGAGGTGAGAGGGCGGTAAAAGTTGCCCTGCCCTCGTCCGAACGCGTGTTGATCGGTCACGAATAGCTTCGCGACGTGTCCCGGGCTTGTTACGTACTTGTTGCTTTGAACGGAGCTTACATCGTCCCAGACAAACTCGTTTCTGAACGAGTTTGCGTATGCGACAACCGATATGAGCACTATCAGCGCGACGCTATACTTGGCTTTCAAGCGGGGCTCCTGATCTGTCGCCGACAGCTTGGCCGGTTGCCACAATGCTCAGAAATCAAGGCCGCAGAAGCAGCGTTTGCTCCTTGCCGGTCTTGGTGTCGTTAATGATAACGCCTTGTTGTGGTGCGATTATCCTCTTGAGCCTGAAGTTGTTCTCGTCTCCGAACACATGCCCCTTGCGAACGTTAACGGTGTCTTTTCGCCTCGTCGCCGGGTAGTTCACCTCAAGGATGGCATACAGCTCCCGGGTTTCCCCCATGTTGATGAACCCTTTAAGGCGGACCTTTGGTTTGTTCAGTTCCTCCTGTGCACGATTCTTCAGTTCAACAGCTCTGAATGAGCTCGGGTCCGCCAGCAAGGCCGCGTCGCAAGAACCAACAGCAGCCCCGTACTTCCCCAGGTCGAACTTGGCTTGGGCGGCATTCACTAGCTCATTGGCAATCGATTGAAGCTCCTGGCTGGCCATCGGCGTACTCCCGTACTTCTGGCGAAATGTCGAGACAGCCTGCTGATATTGTTGATTCAACTGCTGAAAGTCTTGCGGAGTCGACGCGGTTTTACCCCTTTGGATTATCTGGCGTATCTTCTGGGCCTCGGCTCGAATATCCTCTGGTGTAGGCTCAGCCGTCACGACTTCTTGCTTCTTCTCCCCGCCTCCACAACCCAACAACACAAACAACAACAGGAAACTGAGCGCGAGTGTCCGTCTCATTGCGTGCCTCCTTCATTTTTTGCCGGGTCATCCACACATCCCCGCCATACTTATTCTACAACAACGGCCCGGTCGGTTTCAACAGGTGTATCGATTTCGAATTGACTTCTGAGTATGTGAGAAGCTATCATTACTTGCGGACAACAACCAGGACTGAATGAAAAAACAGGTCAGCCTGTCACCGTGTATCTAGAGACTGGAGGAAGAGATAATGAAGGATAAAGAAGCCAGTGTGCTCATCGAGAAGGCGATCTCAACAGGCGGAGGTATAGTGCGATTGGCTCCTGCATGGGTGCCAAGGTCGTTCCTCTCACCGGGTGGCAGGCTGAAACTCGCTACCCAGGACCTTTACGCGCTCGGTGCTCACCGGGGCGGCATAGACGAGAGATGGTTTGCATCAACTACCCAGGCCGACAACGGCCCCGGAACGCCTTTTGACGAAGGCCTGAGTTACATAGCTGTCGAGGACGGAGCCAAACTACAAAAGGTACTGTTCAGAGACGCCATAGGGCTGCTTGGAGAAGCGTTTCTCGGAAAGGACGTGATGGACAAGGAAGGCGGCTGGAATGTCTTGACCAAGTTCTTCGACAATCTCGGTCCCATACCACATCACATGCACCAAAACGACGAATTCGCAGCTCGCGTCGGCATGATGGGCAAACCGGAAGCCTACTACTTCCCGAAACAGTTAAACTTCACTGGCAACAGGTTTCCCTACACGTTCTTCGGTCTCGAACCAGGCACGACAAAGGACGATGTCATCCGGTGTCTCGAACGATGGGACGAAGGAGACAACGGTATCCTGGACCTGTCGAGAGCGTACAGGCTCAAGCCCGGCACCGGCTGGTCGATTCCTGCCGGGATACTGCACGCGCCCGGTTCGTTCGTAACCTATGAACCACAGCGCGCCTCGGACGTCTTTGCGATGTTCGAGAACATGGCGGATGGGAAACCTATCGGTTGGGACATGCTGGTCAAGAACGTGCCGCCCGAACACCATCACGACATGGACTACATCATGAGCATGCTCGACTGGGAAGCGAACGTGGATCCCGAGTTCCGCGCACATTACTACACGGAACCGAAACCCGCAAGCCCCGTGGCGGAGATGGAGAAAGAAGGCTGTGTCGAGAACTGGATATCGTACGGTTCCGAGTATTTCAGCGCGAAAGAGCTGACGGTGCTCCCGGGCAAGACCGTCACCATCGTTGACGCCGCAGCCTACGGACTGATAGTGCTGCAGGGACATGGAAAGGTCGGCACGCTTTCGGTCGAATCGCCTGCGATGATCCGGTTCGGACAGATGACCGAGGACGAACTGTTTGTCACCGCGGATACGGCAAAGGCCGGCGTCATCGTCTGCAACGAAAGCGACCACGACGAACTCGTCATGCTCAAACACTTCGGTCCCGGCAACCCGGATATGCCCGCTCGAAACTAGAGTCGACAAGAAAAACGCCGGAAGGGCCATTACTTCTCCTGTTCTCCTGTCGGCAGGGGACGGGGTCATCGTTTCTGCCAGCGAGATGAAAGCGGGTTCCGTTTTCTGTTGCCAAGTCTGTTGACAAATGCTTGCGAAGTCGGCATCATGGGCCCGTGCTGAGTGCAGCACGTTCTCGTCAGAGCGTATGGAAGGTATTCTACTATGGTGAAACGACTCGTCTATTCTGTCTGCATTGCGTTTGTAATCTCCGTCTTTCTGTCAGTGTGTATGCTTCCAGCAGCCGCTGCGATAGAACTTTCAGCGTCGACTTCTACTAGTACCGACGCGAATCCAAACGTGAAAGAAACCGCATCTCCGAAGGACTCGACTCCAGGCAGTCGATGGGACTGGTCGCTCCAGATTCAGTACGGCCGCGAACTCGGAGACTACAGATACAACGAACTGAGCGTTGCCCCGCGATGCACCCGGAGACTGTTGCGCGTAGAGAAAGGCGGCCCGCTTGCCGGCCAACTGCAGTTCGTCTTCGAGCCGTCGGTTAACGTGCTTGAAGACGATTCCGTCACCGCCGAGATCCGGCTGATGCCCTTGCTGCGGTATGAGTTCGGGCTTGAAAAGGAGCTCGTGCCGTTCGCCGAGGCCGGTGTCGGCGTACTCTGGTCGCACTGCAGGGCACGCCGACTCCACACCGAGTTCAATTTCAGCGATCAGGTCCGCGCCGGGCTGGACTACCATCTCAGCGACAACGCATCGTTGCGCCTCGAGTACTTCTTCGAACACGCGTCCAACGCCGGCTTGGCCAGGAAGAACCCCGGCATGGAGATCCACGGTCCACGTCTCGGCTGTGTACTCCATTTCTAGCCTGCGTTGCTTTTCCTCAATTGAGTCCGGTATCATGTGTTCCGACCGGTGCTATGATCACGCTCACGAGGCCGCGGCAGTCCAACGCCGCACGCAGCCAACGGAGGACAGTTCATAAAGATGCCAGGCAAAGACGATTGGGAATTGAAGTCCCACCAGAGGTCCCTTTACAGTCTTGGGACTTTTCCCATGAGCATAGTCCCTGCGGTAATCATGAGTTGGCTGCTTTTCTTCTACCGCCCCGAGGAGTCTGGGGCAATAGTCCTGGTCGGCCCCGTCGCCATAATCGTTGCTCGCCTGATAGGTCGAACCGTGGACGCACTTGTGGACCCCATGATTGCGAGTTGGAGCGATCGCAGCACCGCCCGCGGAGGACGTCGCATCCCTTTCGTCAAATGGGGCGCGATCCCGTTGGCGGTCTGCTCGGTCCTCATCTGGTATCCTCCTTTTCCGAGCACCAGCTCTTGGATTAACGGGTTATGGCTGGGTGTAATGCTTAGTTTGACGTGGTTCTTCTATACGGTTTCGGGTGTTACGTACCTGGCGTTGCTGCCGGAGATAACTCGGAGCTCGACGGAACGAGTGCACCTGAGTGTCCTTATGTCGTATGTCGACGTTGCGGGTATGGTGGGAGTGCCTCTGTTAGCTGGCCGCCTGATCGACAAGTTCAAGGATGGCGCCACCATTGGCCCCATTTACTTCGCGGACGGGTTCAAACCATCTGCGGTAATCGTCGGGGCGATTACTGTTGTTCTGATGTATGTCTCCGTGTGGAAAATGAAGGAGAAGGAGATTGAACCGTCCAAAACAGTGCCGTTCAAACTCATCGAGGCGGTTCGGATTTGTCTTCGAAACGAAGCTTTTGTACCGTACTTGGCGATGATAGGGCTCTTAAGGCTGGGGATTGATCTGGTGATTGTGGCGATCCCCTTTATTGTGACGACGGTGATGCAGTCCACTCCAACGGTTGCGGGCATAGGCCAGGCGCTCATGCCTTTTGTGGCCGCGGTGCTGTTTCCGGTTGTCGCTTGGATGGCGCACAAGTTTGGCAAGAAGAAGGTCTATCAGATAGCGATCCTCTTAATGGTTTGTATTCTGCCACTATTCGTTTTCATAGGCAGACTGCCGATACTATCGCCGATGTGGCAGGGATTGGTGTTGCTCGGATTGCTGGGGATTCCGGCGTCGGCATTACTGACCATGTGGCGGCCGATGGTCGCGGACATTATCGACTACGATGAGAAACGTGTCGGCTATCGGCGGGAAGCCATCTATTATGGAGTGGAAGGGCTAGCCACGAAGTTCGCCCAGGGCCTTGCAGCCGGCATCGTTGTGATACTCGCCGAGATGGGCAAAGCCATGGGATATCCTTCTCTCAAGTACGTAATAGTAGGCCCCGTAGCCGCGGTCATTTTCCTCCTGGGCTTCTTGGCGTTCAGGAGCTATCCGCTGAACGGTCACCACGTAGACGAACACCAAGAAGGCGCGCGGGAACAGTAACACTCCAAGTACAACAATCGCGAAGGAAGGATCGATGGGATCATGCGAAAAGATGCTACCGCGTTCTAGTTCCAGTGCAGTTTCGTCACGACGCATGTTTCTGGCTGCGTCCGCCGCGCTCGGCGCTGCCGCGGCAATCTCTCGAATAGGTGGCGCAAAAGCTGCCGGTGCGGAATCCGACAACCGCGTCACCGCATGCGTCTTCTCCAAACACCTTCAGTTCCTCGATTACGAGGAGGTTGGCAAGACCGCGAAAGATATGGGGTTCGACGGTATCGACCTTACGGTCAGACCGCGCGGTCACGTGCTGCCGGAACGTGTCGAAGACGATCTGCCAAAAGCGGTTCAAGCGATCAGAAACGCGGGCATCGAAGTGCCCATGATCACCACTGCCATCCAGGACGCCGGCGATCCTCAAACGGAACCCATCCTGCGTACCGCGTCGAAGCTCGGCATACGCTACTACCGGATGGGCGGGTTCGAATACGGCGACGCCACGGACCCGCACGCACGGCTTGCCGAACTCAAACCTCGATTGCGCGACCTGGTGCAGCTCAACAAGCAGTACGACGTCTGTGCCGGGTACCACAACCATTCCGGTACGGGCGTCGGTGCGCCGGTCTGGGACGTCTTCGAGCTCGTCAAAGACTTCGACCCGGACCATATAGGGTCCAACTTCGATATCGGTCACGCAACCGTCGAAGGCGGCTACGGCGGCTGGCAGATAAACGTGCGGCTAATGGCGCCGCGCATCCGGATGGTCGCAGTCAAAGACTTTGTGTGGCAGAAAACACGCCGCGGCTGGCGGCCGGGCTGGTGCCCGATCGGCGACGGCATGGTCGATCTCACAGGATTCTTCCGCATTCTCAGAGAGTACGGTTTTGCAGGGCCCATTTCGATGCATTTCGAATACTCGCCCCGCGGAACCAACAAGCAAGAAGCTCTCCTTGCCGCAATGCGCAAAGACCTCGCCACCACGCGCAAAGCGCTCGACGACTCCGGTCTGGGATAATCCCGGCCCTCCCCCCTTTGTCATTCTGAGCGCAGCGAAGAATCCCGACCCCGCACCGAACACCCAGTCACCTTCTTGCCCCATGTCCCGTATACTGTCTACCGTCTACCGTCTACCGCATTCCACCTACTTCCCCGCTCACCCCTTGATCGCTCCCAGCCGTATCCCCTCGATAAAGAACCGCTGTCCGATAACAAACAGCGCGATGAGAGGCACGATCATCATCGTTGCGGCAGCCATGATAAGGTTGTACTCGATCTTTATCTCCGACTGAAACGCGTTGAGGGTCACCGGCAGCACACGCAAGTCCTGGCTGAACGTCGAGATCAACGGCCACACGAAGTTCTGCCACGTGCCCATGAACGTCAATATGGCGAGCGTCGTGAGCACTGGCGTCGACAACGGAACGACGACGTTTACGAATATCCGGAAATGGCCGCACCCGTCTATCATGGCCGACTCCTCGAGCGACCGCGGCAGCCCCAACATGAACTGTCTGCACAGAAACGTCCCGTACGCACTGAACATCAACGGAATGATGAGCGCCTTATACGAGTCGAGCCAGTTAAGATGTTTCAGAATCACGAAGTTGGGCAGCATCGTCACCGTCACCGGGATCATCAGTGTGGCGAGGTAGAGCAGAAACACCTTGTCTCTGCCGGGCCAGTACAAGCGCGAGAACGCGTACCCCGCCATAGCCGATGTCGCCACCTGGCCAACGGTGACCACGACCGCAACAAACACACTGTTGAAGTAGCTCCTGTTGAAGTTGACCCGACGAAACACCTCGAGATAGTTGTCCCACTGCGGCCCGCCGCGAGGTATCCACTGCAGCGCGCTCGAGATGCTGTCGGAATACGTCTTCAGGCTCGTCGACAACATCCACAACAACGGCAGGAGCATGGTAAACGCTACGGTAACGAGGATCAGGTACAACACCGCCGTTCTCGCGACGGTGACGGTTCTCCGACGTGCCGGCGTCTTAAACATAATGAATCCTTCTGTCCCCGAACCGCCATGTCAACAGCGTGACAGAGAAGACTATCAGAAACAGGAACCATGCCGCGGCAGCCGCCGTGCCCATCCGGAACTCGAAGAACGCGGTCCTGTATATGTGGTATCCGATAGTTATCGTAGACTCCTGCGGACCGCCTTGCGTCATCACGTAGGCCATCTCAAACCCGCCCTGCAGCCCGTAAATAATGCCCATGATAAGTATGAAGAACGTTGTTGGGCTCAACAGCGGCCACGTGATGTGTTTGAACCGCTGCCAGCGGCCCGTTCCGTCTATCGCCGCCGCCTCGTATAGCTCGACAGGAATGCTCGTGAGCCCTGCCAGGAACAGAAGCATGTTCGGGCCGCCCATACGCGCCCATACACCCATAACGATAAGCGCGGGTTTCGCCCAATAGAAGAGTGTCGTCAAGCCTTCTTTCCCCGGGCGCAACACCTGGAGCCCTCCCGTGAGCCAGCCCGGAGGATCGCGAAACCCGATGGACATCAACGCCTGGTTCAGCAGGCCGTACTCGGTGTTGTAGATCCATTTCCACAACAAGAATATGGCGACCCCGCTGACTACGCTCGGGAGATAAAACAGGGTTCTGAACGATACGGCACCTCGCAGCTTGTTGTTGAGCACCATCGCCAACAGCAGCGAACAGGCCATCGTGATCGGGAGCCCCAACAGCAAGACGAGCGTGTTGATGAAGTAGTACCAAAAATCCCTGTCTGTCAGCAGGTCCGTGAAGTTCTTGAATCCCACAAAGCTCATCTCGTTAGTGAAGGTGTTCAGGTTGGTGAATGCAATTATCAGCGAGTAGACGACCGGAAACGATGTGAAGACAAGAAAACCCGTGAGGTTTGGCGCGAGGAAGAACCCCGCCGCCAAGGAATCCTTCAGATACGCCCCGCGCCTGTATCCCGCTTTGCCCTTCGACTTCTTTTGGGCCCGGACTACAACCACAACTCCTAAAGCCACAAACACGAGCAGCGCAACGCTCCCGATGATGTTTCCCCGCCTGTAGAGCGGTCTGCGGGCTTCGGGGTTCAACGCTTCACTCAGCAGTCCCGAGTATAACTCGTGGACTTCGTCGGCCCACTTCTCGGGTCCGAGACTGCCCATCTCAACCCGTTCCTCGATGCTTCCAAACTTCGTGTTGATGTAGGACATCGGCACGTAAGGCGTAAACGACGGTGCTTTGCCGCGCTTGAGCTGGTCGTAGAGCATCTTCAGTTCGGCCCTGATCTCCGACTCATGGCGATTCTGGTCCTCGAGACTCAGACTGTTCCACTCTTCCATGGCCATCTCGGCAAGCCGCTTCTCGCTCTTGCCGACCAGCGGGTCGGCTTTCCCTTCGGCTTGGGCCCGTTTGCGCATGCGTGCGCACATCCGCGACTGCACCTCCGGAAACGACGGATCAAACGTCGCCCAATCCTCCACCTCGTAGTACTTGACGCCGCTATACGCGTCGCCGCCGTTGTGAAGCGCCTTGCCATACTCTCTGCTGCACAGGTATTTCAGAAACTTAAACGCTGCTTCCGGATGCTTTGTGTCGCGTGTGACGATCGTCGTGCGCCCCGTCACACGGCACCGGAACTTGTCGTGAAGCTCGCCCGGAAACCGTGGGAACGGCGCATAACCGTAATGTATTGTCGGGCCTGTAAACGAGAGTATCCACCGGTCGCCGAGGCACATCGCCACGTTGCCCGTACCGAAGAGCTGTATTGCCTGCGCTTTCTCGATCACCGCCGCGCCTACCATCGAATCAGCTTTGCTCGGCGCGAGCCGCTGTCCATTCTCGTATGTTTGGTACAACATGCCGCACACGCGCAGTGCTTCACGTGCCTCGAACGTGTTCATCGAGCTCTGCCTGCCGTCGGGTGTAAACGGTTCTCCTCCCGCCGCGAAGACAAACGCGTCCCACCATGGCGGCAGTGCCGCAAAGCTAAGGTAGACTCCCGTCTTTGGGTCCTTCACGGATAACCGTTTCGCTTTCTCGAAATAGTCGTCAATAGTCCAGTCGGGCGACGGGTATTCGACACCCCACCTGTCGAAAACGTCCTTGTTGTACACGATATGGGCTCCGGCGTAGTTGGTTGGCGCAGCGTAGAACCGGCCTTCGTACATCAACTGTGGCAAGTGCCCTTCGAAGAAGAGGTCCTTTGTGATCGGATAAACGAGCAGCCGAAGTCGTTGCTCTTCGGGAAGTCCGGCGAAATGCCTGCGGTTGAGCTCGACGACTTGCTTGTTGTACTCGAAGATCGGCCTAAGCAGATCACCGTCAGGCAGCGGGTTCTGTGACGCCAAGCTAATCGCCAGTCCTTTTTTCGCCAGGATATCGATGTTCTCACCAACCAACCGGGCGTTGTCCGCTATGACGTGCTTATTGTCCTCCTCGATGTATGGCGTAACGTCGAGTGCGGCTCCTTTCGAGACAAACTGGTCGAACTGTTGTCTGTCGTAGAGGTCGAGCAGGTCCGGGCCATGCCGCCCGCTCACCTGTATCATCGCCTTCTCGATGTTGAACTGCGCGGCATAATCCCAGAGCACATGGATATCGGGGTTGAGCCGTTCGAACTCGGCGATCTGTATTATGCGTGCGGGGTTGGGGTCGGTCACCCACCTGATGACGGTTTTCCCCTCCGAGAGGCTTTGGGTCGTCTCGGTCGTCGAGAACCAGAGCAGGAGACCCAGCGCCACGAGAGCGGCTACAACGACGCCCTTCTTCACGGTCGACTCCTCCCCACCCTAGCTCATCTCATCCCGTACTCTATCGCGTCATACTCGCACTCGCGACAGTCGAGGCACCGGATGCACTCGGGCGAGTCGGGTTCTTTGCTGGCATCTATGTCCACCGGACAGAGCGATTTGCACTTCCCGCAATTCGTGCACGCCTCCCGATCTATTCTCAAGGAAATGAGGCTTATTCGGTTGAACAACGAGTAGATGGCACCCAACGGACATGCCACCTTGCAGAATGGTCTGTAAGAGATCACCATCAGTGCAAGGAACGCTGCCAGGATTGCCAGCTTCAACCCGAAAAACCATCCCAGCAACGATCTCAACGATTCGTTCATCACGGCAAGCGGTATGCCGGCCTCGAGCGTGCCTGCGGGACAGAGCTTGCAGAACCAGGGTTGCTTTGTGGCAAAAGGCAACACGAGTACCAGCCCGACCAACACGACATACTTCATCGCTGAACTCCACCTCGGCAGAACGATCTTTCGCGACGGGATCTTGTGCAGAAGCTCCTGGAAGAACCCGAACGGGCATAACCACCCGCAGACAAATCTCCCGCCAAGCGCTCCCACCACGGCAAGAAAGCCCAGCACGTAGAGGGATAGGTGATACGAGCCGTGTGCAACAAACCATTGCAGGGTGCCTATCGGGCAGGCAAACACCGCCAGAGGACAGGAGTAACAGTTGAATCCCGGAGTGCAGAAGTACTTCAGGCTCCCCATATAGATGGTGCCACTGAACAAACCTGGAAGGTAAGGGTTGGAAACGAGCGTTGCGACCAGTTGGGATACGCGGCGCCACCGCATAGCGGTACGCTTAGCCAATACCTATGCAGCCCAGGCAAAGCGATACTGCATTGCCCAACACCCGCGCCGCTTCACCTGCGATGAGACCACCAACCATCATACCTACCCCCACAACCAGCACAATCAACCCTGCTAGGTTCTTTCGGTCTGGTCGCCACATTGCAGTACCCGTTTCCGATTAAAGTCGACTACTTCCTTACATATCCGTGTACCGATGCGTAGTCGGCAAGCATCTCGCGAAGCAGCTTCCTGCCGCGATACAGCCGCGACATCACCGTGCCCATCGGGCATTTCAACAATTCGGCTATCTCTTTGTACGAGAAATCGCCCAAATCTGCCAGCAGCACTACTGTCCTGAAATCTTCGGGCAGCGACGAGATGGCGTGTTTGACATCGTCGTCCACAAGCTCCAGCACATCTTCCCGCTCGATGGACTTCGCGGTTAACACTTTCCCCACCGGCTCGCGTTGCACCTCCTGCGCTGTCTCTATCAGTTGCACGTGAGTCGGTTCGCGGGCAACCTTCTTGCACCTGTTCAGGTGCGTGTTCGTCAATATGGTGAACAGCCACCCCCTGATGTTCGTTCCTTTCTGGAACTTGTCGTAAAACTCGTATGCACGTAACATAGCGTCTTGAACAAGGTCGTGTGCGTCGTCCTCGTTGTTGCGAGTCATCCGCAGCGCTGCATTGTGGAGCCAGTCAAGATGTGTCAGCGCGGTTTGTTCAAAATCGCGCCGCTTCTCCTCGGTATCTGTGGTTGCCTGGATGTCACGTACAGCCATTGTTTTCGCATCCTCTCCTTTTTCCTCGTCCTCTCCGCCCGGCATCTGCCGGACCTCAATTACCATTATACCAGATTCAACACGCTCGTGCAGCATGTTTGCCTGCTGGCGCTCCAGAGCGCTGCTAATCCGGCTCGATAGCCACTACCTCCCCACTGGATACACTCTGCTCTGCGGCCTCGGCGATCTTCGTTGCCTCGAGCCCATCGTGTCCGTCCGGATACGTGCCTGCGAACGAATCAACCTGCGCCCCACCGACAATGCGGTTCACTATACGCGCAAAGTGGAGTATGCTGTCGATAACGTATCCCGACCACCTCTCTTTGCCTTCTGGATCGTGTTCTGACCTGAGACCGGCTGCGTTGAGCGTCTCGGTTCTGCCCCGGCTGCTCAAGCACAGACGTGTGCCCCTGTCCTCCGAGTCTATTTCTGCAACACCTTCTGTGCCAACAACACGTATGCCCTGGTTGACGATGGCCTCGAACCCGTCCGGCAACACCCACGATGTATCGAACGTCACCGTCGCGCCATTGGCAAAACTCACCTGCGCCTGCACGCTGTCGAACGTATCGACACCAAGGGAAACAAGCTTCTTTTTGTGCCCCCTGGCGTATACCGTTACTGCGTTCGACCCCAGGATCCATCTCATCAAATCGTACATATGCACGCCGAGGAACCACACAGGGGACGAGTTCGACGCCCAGCCCGGTATCCAATCGCGCGGCACCTCTATCCGGTCCTCCATGTGCGAGTACCCGTAAAGCGGCGCCCCGATCTCACCCGATTTCACCAGAGTCGCCAGCTCGGAATGGTACGGGTCATAGCGTTTGTGGAAATCAACCATCAGAAGACGACCGTTGCGCTCCGCTGCCGCTACCATCTCGCGACACCCCGCAGCACTCGTATCCATCGGTTTCTCGACGAGAACATGTGCGCCTGCATCGAGAGCCGCAACCGTGATCTCCTTATGCAGATGGTCCGGGGTAGCAATGCCAACTGCGTCGGGCGACTCCGCATCGAGCATCGCTCGGCAGTCATTGTATGTGTTGATGTTATAAAGGGTTCGTGCCTCCTCCAGGCAGGACTCGTCCGTGTCCGCTACCCCCACCAATTCTACAACGCACTCCTCCTGACACTGCGAAAACCCGGCCAGGTGTTTCTGCCCGTGTCTGCCGGCCCCTACCACTGCAACCCGCGCAGCCACCGGGTCTATTTCCCCAAATCCTTCATCACGAGTTCGGCCACCTTCTCTCCCGACAGAAGCATTCCGCCAAAGACCGGGCCCATACGATGTCCTCCGAAAGCCGCGTTTGCCGCCATCCCGGCAACGTACACACTCTCAAACACCTTCGCCGTGTTCTCGACCACGGCCCGCTCGGCGTCTTCCGCCCACATCGAGCGTTCTCCCATTATCGTGCCCGTCTCCGTGAGAAGCTTGAGCCCTTCTTTGCGAACGAGCATGTGCGCTACGGAGCAGTCATGGCCGGTTGCGTCTATAACCATTCTCGCCTCGAACGCGAGCGGGTCGACGTGCAGATTCGCCATCTCGACCGGGGTCCAGTTGACCACCAACCCCGTCACCTTCCCGTCGCGCACCATGACGTCCTCGACGCAGATCGTGTTGAGCACCGTCGCGCCCGCCGTCGTTGCAGCGTAACAGAGCGCTGCCGCCACATGGACAGCATCCGCCGCCAGAAGACCGTTGTCGCGCTCCGTGTACGTTATCTTGAACTCGTCGAGTATATGACGCGCAGGCTTTTGGACAACGATCTCGCTGAACAGCATTCCGCCGCCCCATATACCGCCTCCGGTGGAGAGCTTCTTCTCGAACACCACCGTGTTAACCCCCGCCTTGGCGAGGTAATATGCCGCAACAAGGCCGGATGGGCCCGCTCCCACTATCGCAACGTCCGAACGCAGGCACTCAGTCAGCTTATCGGCATACCGGCGAATGATCGTTTCCGATACGCGCTTCTCATCAAGGCTCACTACTTGCTGTCTCCTTTCTTCAACTTGGGCCGGATGCTTTCGAGGTACCACATCTCGGGGAATTGTCTCGCTTCGTCCAGAATCCCTCTCACGTGCCTCTTGCCGGTTTCCCTCTCCGCTGCAAATATACTATCCCTCCTCCCCGAAGTCAAGACCGAATGCGGGATTGGACTACCGTTTTTCCGACCGATTTGCTATACTACGGTTGCGGAGGGAGGCAAAGAAGCACGTTCTGTCAGGGCCGGAGTCGAGGCGCTGGGTTTACTCGCACTTATCGGAGTTCACTGCGTTTGGTGGAGAAGTTGCTGAAGTTCGGTCGAAGGTTGCTGCCACCAAAGCGCCACTCTGTCTTTCCGTTTGCCGTATTGCTCGTGTTACTTCCCTTGACCGCCATCTCATGTTTCAGCTCGGACGGGCCCGGAGACCGGACCGTCATCAACTTCATGTTCTGGGGCGGATACGAGGAGCTCGACATCTGGCGCGAGCTGAAAAGGATATACGAAGAGAAGTACCCGGACAGGTTTATCAAGCTCGAGTATGTCCCCGGGCTTTACGCCGATAGGCTGAGCCTGGCGCTTGTTTCCGGTACCGCAGCGGATGTCTTCAACATAGACGACGACAGGTTCAAGATTGTTGCTGCAGGCGGCCACCTGGAAGATCTGACTCCGTACCTCGAACGGGACGGGCCTGATCTCGATCTCGGCGATTTCTTTCCAGGTTCCCTTGATACGTTCAAGTTCAACGATGTTCAGTGGGCCCTGCCGTGGGACGGGGCTGGAGTTGTGCTCTTTTACAACGCCGACCTTTTCGACGAAGCCGGCCTCCCCTATCCCTGGAAAGACTGGACGTGGGATGACTTGCGGGACATGGCCATCAAGCTTACCCAGGACAGTGATGGGGACGGCAGGATCGATCAGTTCGGTTACTTCGTTGACTTGGGGTGGACCAATTTGCAGGGACCGATCTGGTCCTGGGGAACCCACGGAGTGCTGACCCCTGACAATACACGATGCGCGCTCATCGATCCCCGCGCAATAGAGGTGATGCAGTTCATGCAGGATCTTAAATACAAAGATCACGTCGGTCCCCGCCTTGGCGAAATGGCCCAGTTGCTGGGAGATACCATGTTGCTGACCGGACGCGTCGCGATGATATCGGGCGGCGCTTACTTTGCCTCGAAACTGCGGCTTGTCGAAGGAATACCGTGGGATTACGCGCACATGCCGCTCGGACCAAACGGGCAGCGGTATACGCGGTCTACGTACGACGGGATAAGCATCTACGGGAAGTCAACACACAAGCAGGAAGCCTGGGACTGGATTCGGCTCGTGCTGAGCCGTCGGGCGCAGGAGATCATTGCGCGCTCCGGCAGGAACCCGTGCATCCGCGTCAAGGACGCAATGGAGTTCTACGTGCGCGACGACACCTTGCAGCATGAGGAGATCGTTATTGAAGCCATGCGCGAGTATGGCCGCACGACGCCTCAGGTTGTTGCGGAAGCGCAACTGTCCGTCGCCCTGAACAACGAATTCAGCCGTCTTGATTACGGCGCTGCGGATGCTCAGGAGGTTGCCGAGCGGTCCTGTATCGCTGTTGACAGAGTACTTGAAGACATGCGCGCTACGTACGAGGTGTGGCAATGAGGCGGACGCGACGCAGAAAATCCAGGCTGGGACGCGCCGACGCTGTCCAGGGATACCTTTTCGCCTCGCCCTGGTTGATAGGGTTCCTTTGCCTGACCTTGGGCCCAATGCTCTTCTCGCTGGGCCTTTCTTTCTGCCGCTGGGATCTGAATATGCCCGGCAGCCAGAGATTCGTCGGGATCCTAAACTACGCGGAACTTCTTTTCAACGACAGGCTACTTTGGAAAGCGCTCTATAACACAGCATACTACTCGTTCTTTGGCGTCCCGCTCGCCATGATCATGGCTCTCACGCTCGCCATGCTGCTCAACCAGAAGGTCAAAGGCATCTACTTTTACCGCACAGTATTCTATCTTCCGTCGATCGTTGCCGGGGTCGCCACTATCGTGATGTGGCAATGGCTTTTCAACCCTGAGTTCGGCATGGTCAACGAAATACTCGGCTTCTTTGGCTTGCCCCGGCCCGGTTGGCTTGTGCAGCCCGCATGGTGCAAGCCGGTGCTCATCATCATGCGTGTCTGGACTGTTGGGGCGGCTATGCTGATCTATCTCGCGGGTCTTCAGGGGATCCCGCAACATCTCTACGAGGTTGCGGACATCGACGGTGCCGGGCCAATACGAAAATTCTTCGCCATCACTCTGCCGATGCTCACGCCGACCATATTCTTCAACCTTGTCATGTCGATAATAGGCTCGTTTCAGATCTTTACGGCGGCGTATGTGCTGGTAGGCAACCCGATGCTGGGTGGTCCGGACGACAGCCTCCTGTTTTACGTGTATTACCTGTACAGAAGCGCGTTTGTGACGTTCAGGATGGGATACGCAAGCGCGATGGCATGGATCCTCTTCGTCATTATACTTGCGTTCACAATGCTCGTTATACGCTCGTCGGGCCTGTGGGTGTATTACGAAGGGGAGAGGCGTTAGCCATGTCAAACGGACCCACGTTCTGGCAACGCAAGAGCTCGCGCGAGACTACGGCCAGAATCGCCGCTTACGTTGCTCTGTCAGCCCTCGCCGTGGTGTATGCCATTCCGTTTCTCTGGTCGCTTTCAGCGTCGTTGAAACCTTTCGAGCAAGTGTACGCCATACCACACGAATGGATTCCCAAACCCGTACAGTTCGAGAACTACATCAAGGTCTTCCAGCTTCTCCCGTTTCATCGTTTCTTCCTCAACACCATCTTCATCACCGGCATGAGCCTGTTCGGCATGATAGGGTCCGCCTGTTTCGTGGGCTACAGCTTCGCACGCATTCGATGGCCCGGCCGCGAGTTCCTATTCGTGGTGTTGCTGAGCACGTTGATGCTGCCCGCGCAAGTCACGATGATACCGGTGTTCATGCTCTTCCAGAAGCTGGGCCTTTACGACACGTACGTGCCGCTTATCCTGCCGGCGTTTTTCGGCGGCGGCGTCTTCAACATATTCCTGCTGCGCCAGTTCTTCAAAACGATACCAACCGACCTCGAAGACGCTGCAAAGATAGACGGCTGTTCGCACTTGCGCATACTTCTCACCATCATGGTGCCGCTCGCCAAACCGGCAATCGCGACCCTGACGGTACTCTCTTTCATCGGCAGGTGGAACGACTTCATGACGCCGCTCATCTACCTGAGATCCTACGAGAAGTTCCCCATAGCCGTCGGGCTCAACATGTTCAAAGACTCCTACGGCCTGTCGCTGCCTCACCTTCTTATCGCTGCGTCCACCATCGCCCTGATACCCGTGCTCATCACCTTCTTCTTCGCACAACGATACTTCGTCCGAGGCATAGTGCTCACCGGGATTAAAGGGTAAGCGATTCGTTTGCCCGATTGTCCTGGCGCGGCATCGTGGTGACAGGCCTCGAAGAAAGGAGATGAGGAGATGAGGGGAATGTGGAGACATAGGGAATCGTCCAATCAACGATGATCGGGTTGATGAATCATCCCGCAAGCGTCTCGCTTTCGAAACTCATCCCCTCATCTCCCTAATCCCCATATCCCCTTTTCTTACACTCGATTGTTGTCGGTCAGGCAGTCCGCTATTTGACGGCAACCCGTTCGCCGGTCTTGATCGATTTCACTGCGGCCATCATAACAAGCTGCGTTTTCAGCGCATCTGCGTAGGTCGACTTGATTCCTTTGCGCTTCCCCGCCTTTACAGAATCGATAAACGCTCTCGCTTCAGCGACGTACTGGTCGACGTTCGGTTTGTACTCGACGGTCTGTCCCCGCGTAATGACCCGCGCCGCGCCGGGATGACACTCGACAACAAGGTCTCGAGCGACAACGTTTACCCCGACCGTATACCCGAGGTTCAGCACACACGTCGAGTTGATATGACCGACGGCACCGTTCTTGAACCTGAGCGTCACGACGCTCGAGTCGTCGATGTTGTACCGGTTCACGTCGTCCATTGCGCCTGTGGCCGCTTCCGCATAAACAGTCTCCACATCACCGACGAGATACCGCGCCAGGTCGAATATGTGCGTTGTCTGTTCGACAATCTGGCCGCCGCTCTTGTTGCGACGTCGCCACCACCACACCCCCGGCATCCCGCCCAGCCAGTATCCCATCACAAGCGACACCTTTGCGTTCTTCAACGCGCTCCTGGCTTCCGCAACATGGTTCAGATATCGCCAGTTATAGCCGACGCTCGTGATGATCCCTGCAGATCGCACTGCCCGCGCTATCTCTCGGCCAGTATCCCGCGTAAGCGCTATCGGTTTCTCAACGAAGAGGTGAATCCCTCTCTGTGCAGCCTCGATCTCGGATTCGCCGTGGGCGAACGGCGGAACGGCCACGAAGACCGCACGCGGCCTCTCCTTGTCGCACATCTTGCGAAAGTCCGTGTATGACCTGCCGCCGTACACCTTTGCCGCTCTCTTGGCTCGCTCGATATCGGTGTCGCAGTACGCGACCATCCTGACATCTTTCATCGCGCTCAGGTTGCGCAGATGAGTTTCCATTATCCCGCCGATACCGATAAACGCTACTTTGACTGCCATGCTTTCTTCTCCTTACCGTCCCAAGCCATATCCGCTGTCTTATTGATTCTTGCAAAGATAAAAGAACATCTGTGTGTTTCGTAGCGCCAGCATCTTGCTGGCAGTCGTGAGGGCGTCCCGCCCTCATCTGTACGGGAGCGAGACGCTCCCGATACTGCCGGCGAGGACGCCAGCGGTACCTCAGAAGCGTGTTCCATTAGCAATGCAAACACCAATAAGTAGTCGCATACAATTCAGTTTCTGGTTGCTCGAGTGACGTGATACAGCGTTTGACCCCACCTCTCTTGACCAGCAACTAGCTACCAGCAACAAGCAACTAACCACTAATCTGCGACCTGAGATACTCGACCGTCTTCGGCAGCTCGACCTCTTCCTTACCGGGGTTCCCGCATTCGAGCGCCAT
The DNA here is from genome assembly GCA_964524145.1 of uncultured bacterium. Lineage (GTDB taxonomy): Bacteria > Hydrogenedentota. The sequence continues at coordinate 29,536 of CAZGCA010000031.1, forward strand.
ATATCCCTTGAACCGGATCGATTTGAGCGCGGCGAACCCGCTGCGAAAATCCGTATGGCCGTATCCGGGCAGCAGACGCGTGCTGTCCGCGAGATGCACATGCTTCACGAGCGATCCGGCTTCCTTCAAGCTGGCGGCAATATCGACCTCTTCTATGCTCATGTGGAAGAAATCGGCCATCATGCGTACCGAACTCTTCTTGACCTCTTTGCAGATGGCAGCGGCATCATCGAGCCGGCACAACAAATGCGTTTCGTACCTGTTTAACGGTTCGAGCAACACGAGACACTTCGCTTTGCGCGCGTGGTTGCCGAGATCCTTGCATATCTCGATGAGAAGATCCTTCTCGAGATCCACCGCGGTACGCAGCGGCGAAACGTCCGGCAACCGGGGCGGACCGAATACCGGTACGACTATCAACCCGACGGCTCCCAACCGTCCGCCGATATCGAGCAGCGTCTTGATATCGTCTATCGCCTCTTGCCGCACTGCCGGATCCGGATCGAGCAGGCACCCGCCGTAACCCGCGCAGACCGAGCCCAGCTTCACGTCATGCCCGTCCAGCGCCTTGGTTACCTCTTTCTCACGTTCCGCGAGATCGTGACCCCAGATTTCTATTCCGTCGAACCCGTATGCCGCCAGTTTGTCCAGCTTCTCGCTTAACGACCGACCACTAACCAGCCCTTCCTGACATGCAAGCTTCACCTCACACCTCCGTTCTTAAGATGCATCCCACCAAAGCGTTACGTATAGGTCCTTAAACGCAATCCTAGCAGAACACAACCATACGAGTCAACACGCGTCACTGCACGAGCGTTTTGCGGTTGCAATTCTCTCTCGGCTGTGCTATGATATTAGTAGAATCTGCTTGTGTTGGCGCACGTACGCGTGTTGGCCTACGCGGGAGATAGAGAGGGTTAAGAAGTGTTTGTAGGGAGGTGTTCGGCGTACCGGGGGGAAGTCCCTAGCCTGCACCGGTTGTCCTTGTCTCAGAACCTGCCAGGAAAGTCCACATCGAACATATCGATTTACTGTGATGTTACCGTTGTGTCTCGGAAACCTGTTGAGTTGAAGAGAGGGAGGGTTTCAAGATGTATACGCTTAAAGGTGGAACACACAGTGTACCGAAGATGTCCGTATTTGCCATCCTGGTTGCGCTTGGGTTATGCCAACTCAGTTACGCACGCACCATCTCGGGTCGTGTAACTGACGGGGATACCGACACGGCGATAGCGGGCGCGACCGTCGCCGCCAGCTCGGAAACCTCATCATACAGCGACTCTGCTACCACAGACTCGGACGGTTACTACACCGTTCACGGGCTGCCTCCCGCGACCGATTTCCTTGTGTCGGCATCTGCGTCCGATTACGAAACCGAATACTACTACGAAACGGCGTCAATCGAGGACGCCACATTTGTCGACCTGAGCAGCTTTGATGCAGCTGGCATAGATTTTACTTTATCACCCCCTCCCTCGCCTGACCCGAGGACGATATCGGGCCGAGTCGTGTTCGAGGGAACGTCCACAGGCATCGAGGGAGTGCGCGTCGTTGCCTACGACGGACAGACATACGTCTGGTATGGCGGTGGCGGATATCTGGGTGACGCACTTACCGATGAGGATGGATACTATACCATTACCGGGCCAGACAGCAGCCAAGAGTATGTGCTCGTTTTCACCAGCAGCCCGCACTACCTGAACGAGATATATGGCGACGTTCCTTTCCCAGGTCTGAACCCTCCCGACGACTTTGACTGGTGGACAGATCCGGACCGTATCTGGTCGGTAGATCCTGTTGTAGATCTTACTGAGGACAACGCTACCGGTATCGACTTTGCGCTCGATCCACTTCGGAGCATATCCGGTCGCGTGACCGATGAGGCTACAGCGGTGGGTATTGAAGAAGCCACCGTTACGGCTGCCTCGTCCTCTAGAAACTATAGCAACGTGGCCACCACTGATTCCGGAGGATACTACACCATCGATCATCTCCCGGCGGCCTCGGATCTTGTAGTGCAAGCAGAGAAGGACGGGTACGAGATAGAATGGTATCAAGAGGCACCGACCGAGCAGGATGCCACGCTCGTCGATCTCGTCGACGGTGACGCCACGGGGATTGATTTCACGTTGTCACCCCCGCCCCCACCTGAACCGAGGACAATATCGGGTCGAGTGGTGTTCGAGGGAACCTCCACAGGCATCGAGGGAGTACGCGTCGTTGCCTACGACGGGCAGACATACGTCTGGTATGGCGGTGGTGGATATCTGGGTGACGCACTTACCGATGAGGATGGATACTATACCATTACCGGGCCAGACAGCAGCCAAGAGTATGTGCTCGTTTTCACCAGCAGCCCGCACTACCTGAACGAGATATATGGCGACGTTCCTTTCCCAGGTCTGAACCCTCCCGACGACTTTGACTGGTGGACAGATCCGGACCGGGTCTGGTCCGGAGAGCCTGTTGTAGATCTTACTGAGGGCAATGCTACAGGCATCGACTTTGCTCTTGATCCGCTTCGAAGCATATCCGGTCGCGTGGTGGACGGGGGCACCGCGACAGGCGTATCGGGCGCTACCGTTACGGCAAGCTCATCCTCACGAGGCTATCGCGACTCGGAGACGACTGATGCGCATGGGTACTATACTATCGACTATCTTCCGGCGGTGGCCGACTGGATAGTGTATGCTGAGAAGGACGGGTATGAGATAGAATGGTACCAGGAGGCATCGACCGAGGAGGATGCCACGCTCGTTGATCTCGTCGACGGTGACGCCACGGAGATTGATTTCACGTTATCACCCCCTGCTCCGCCTGACCCGAGGACCATATCGGGTCGAGTCGTGTTCGAGGGAACGTCAACAGGCATCGAGGGGGTGCGCGTCGTTGCCTACGACGGAGCTGGATACCTTTGGTATGGCGGTAGTGGATATCTCGGTGACGCGGTTACCGATGAGGATGGCTACTATACTATTACCGGGCCAGACAGCAGCCGGGAGTATGTGCTCGTTTGGACCAGTAGCCCGTATTACCTGAACGAGGTCTATGGCGACGTTCCTTTTCCAGGTCTAAACCCTCCCGACGACATTTTTTGGTGGATGCCTCCGGACCGGGTCTGGTCCGTAGATCCTTTTGTGGATCTTACTGATGGCAACGCTATGGGCATCGACTTTGCGCTCAGCGTCGGGAGCATGCTCGTTCTGCCCGTTTCAGGGTCGCGGATCAGCGGGACTGAGGTCAGTGTGGCGGCGCGTCTCGACGGAGGGGCGATACTCGATGTCGAGTCTGTGCTCTTCCAGTACAAGTTAGCTTCCGAGTCTGAATGGACCGACATCGTCCTGCCGACCGAGGATACGCCTAACCCCGATACAGCCCAACCGTACTTCGTCTACTGGGATACTTCAGGATTGAGCGCCGGTGACTACGACCTCCGAGCGGTGATCACCCACGTTGACCAGACGGTGACTGCCGATCTTTCTGTCACCGTGACCGTCGATCACACCGACCCCGATGTCACGGAATACCGGAACGCCGACGGCTACCACGAGATGGTGACGGTTGCATGGGCGGATGAGGAGCTTCGCGCCGGTGGTGCCGATGCTGCAACCGCGCTCGTCGCGGATATCGTTGTCCCGCCCGGCGCGCTGGATTCCAACACGTACCTGCGTATGGTCTTTCCGGATCCCGACGCCGTTAACCCATCGCTTGAAGGCGTATTCGGCCTGAGTTCTGCCGACATTTTCGTCCAGATTACGCTCGACAGCGGCCAGACGGTATTCAACGACTCTGCCGAGGTCATCCTCAACATCGAGTATCCCGACGCCGACCAGGACGGCATAGTCGACGGCACCGAGACGGACGAAGCCGACCTCCGGGTTCTCTACTACGACGAGGGTGACGAATGCTGGGCAAGCCTCAGCTATACAGGCATCGACGGGTACAGCAACGTGCTTCACGCCAGGACCGCCCATCTGACCATGTTCGGCGGATTGGCTGCCGATAGCGACGGCGACGGGTTGTCAGACAATACCGAGGACCCCAACGGCAACAGTACCGTCGATCCCGGCGAAACCGATCTGTTCAATTCCGACACCGATGGCGACGGCCTCACCGACAACGAGGAGCTCTACACCTACGGCAGCGACCCGCTCGATAGCGACATGGATGACGACGGCTTCTCGGACGGCGAAGAACTTCTTGCCGGAACAGGCCCGACCGATCCGGCGGATAATCCCGCCGCTCGCGATTCGGACGGCGATGGGTTGTCGGACCATGAGGAAGCACAGCTTGGCACGGATCCCGATAACCCCGACACGGACAACGACGGGCTCGCGGACGGCGACGAAGTGGCTCTCGGCACCGATCCGATGGCAACAGACACCGACGGTGACGGGCTCGATGATTGTGCTGAGACAAATGCGCAGACTAACCCGCTTGATGCTGATACGGACGGCGACGGGTTGTCGGACGGTGATGAGCTCAACATCCACGGTTCCGACCCAAAGATGAGCGACACGGACGGCGACGGGCATTCGGATGCAACTGAAGTTCATGCGGGCACGGACCCATTGGACGACAGCGATCCACGGTTTGGGGACGTGAACCTCTCGGGCCGAGTGGATGCCGCTGACGTGCAACTCGTGATCAACGGGGCGCTTGGCTTCTCCGCGCCATATTGTCGCGACCTTAACAACGACGACACTACAGACGCAATGGACGTGCAACTCATAATCAACGCAGCATTAGGCGTGTTCTGAAAGGTCTCAGGGGCAACGCAATACAGCACGCCCGCCGCGATCTCTGAAGAGCTCTGCTGCCGCGCTCTACACCTGGCCCGAGATGTCTATACCCAGCGCCGCGTTGATCACCAACTGGACATCGATCGCGTTGACGAACCCGTCGTTGTTGATGTCGCAATCCAACGGCACGTCAAATCCCAGCGCCGCGTTAATCACCAACTGGACATCGATCGCGTTCACCACTTCGTTGCGATCAACGTCGCCGGGCGGGAACGCGAATTCGAGGCAATACTGACCCGCGGCACCCGCGGACAGCACGGTTCCGCCGGCCGGGTCGTAACACACCAAATCCTCGAACGCGAGCGACGCGCATTCGCCGTTTCCGCTCTCGATGTTCGCCTGCACGTTTATCACGAGCACCTCGCCATCGGCCAGCGGCGTCGCGCTCGCGCCGATCGAGATGGCGTAATGGTCGTCGTCAACCGTCGTGACGTTCACGGTCTTGCCAGCAGCATCTGCCTCTTCGCCTGCAAAGATGTTGACAACCTCAACTACCTGCGAATCTGTCGTGAGCGTAAACTCTATCTCGGCAACGTCGAAGCCGACAGAGAGCAGCACCACAGGCACGGACAGTATCTCGATGTTCTGGACGGTACCCGGCTCTATTTCCAGGGTTACCCTGCTTACGACATCGAACGATACGCTATCGGTCGGCGTATCGCCGTCGAGCTCGACCTCGACAGAGATTTCGGCCGCACCCGGGTCCGCGCTCTCGAAGACGCCGGTATCCGGATCGATATCGCCAACGCCGGCTTCGTGCTCCCACGTGATCGTCGCTGTGCTCAAATCTGCTGGGACGCCGTCGCGCATCTCGCCGCTCACCGTGAAGGTGATAGGCCAGTTCGTCCACCCTTCCGGATCCTGCGGATCGATAGTGACGATATGGAGCCACGGTGCCGGTATAACCTGCGGATCGAGCGGATCGCCGCCGTGCTCGACCTCTTCACCGTCCGTGTAGGTATCGTCGTCCGTATCCGCGTCGAGCGGATCCGTACCCAGCACTTCCTCCTCAGCGTTCTTAAGACCATCGCCGTCATCATCGCCTTCAGGATCCATATCGACGACGTCAAAGTCTTCCGAGACCCAATCTACTATAGGAAGCGGCACACCAGCGGAATCTTCTATCTGTGTATTGGCAAACTCTATGCCCGTTGAACCTTCGATCAAGGCCCTGAACGTCACGGTCAGCAAAACGCTGTCGGCAGCTACGGTAACGCCGGAAACGCTGCCTTGCCGGGTAAGCCCTATCACCAAGGTTCCCTGCTGGCCGTCCTCGAGCGCGGCCAGTAAGACCGTCGGAACCGTTCCCCCTTCGCTCAACACCTGTCCCTCGACGATCAGCGGTTGGACACCCTCCTGGCCGGAGTCGCCGTCCACCACCTGCACGTACGTCGGATCGTAAACGAGATCGAACGCGCACCCGTAAAGGTCGGTGGCTTCGTCGATATGGACCTCGACCTCGAACTCACGGTCAATAGCCGCTGTCCCCATCTCCAGCGTGATATCGGTCGCAAGCACCCCGGTCGAAATCATGCCCGTCATCAGACACAGCACCAACAGTCTCAAACGACACACACCTGCCCCGCCTTTTGTATTCACGGTTCCCATCTCCTCTTAGAAGAAACGATCCCAAAAGCTATTCCTTTACATCGATCCACGTGCTTGCTGCACCTACCTGTCCGTTCAATGTCGCTATGTTGACGGTGACCAGGTGTTTCCCGGCACTCAGCTCGTCCGCGTTCAGCACCCAGCTGTACGGCGAGTACCCGGTCTCCTGTTCGCCTTCCAGCACACCGTCAACGAACATCACGTATTCAAACCTCTGTTCGTCCAGCAACTGTTTGTAACTCGATGAAACCGTTATGCTAATCGACGCAGTCTTCTCGCTAATCTGCCCCACCTCGAGACTGAATTCAGGCATCTGATTCATGAACTTGCCGCTCAGGAACGCGCTGCCCAGCCGTGCGCGGTCCTCGTTCAATGCCCGCACCCTGGCAGCTTTGGCCTGTGCGTTGGCCCATAGCCCGGCCTCTGTTGTTAAGCGAAGCTGTGATGCGGTCATCTTGTACTTGGACGCCACACGGTTCCAGTATTCCATGTAGCCCGTGTTGTTCCCCGTCGTGATAATGCAATTCTCCGGCAGCTTGTACGCTGTCGCAGTGAGGCGGAACTTCGCGTCGTCCCACACGCGGGTTGCGTGCGATTGGTCATATCCGTCCCACGCAATCTCGTGTTCTCCAGCAGGTCGCGGCACCCAATCCAGCAAGGTGACGAGAAGCGGGCCGCCGTGTATTCCACAGCGTATCTGCACACGCGCCGCGGACGGCAATTGAAACCGCACACGTTCGTTCTCTTTGTCAATAGTCGTCGTAACAAACCTTATCGGTTCCCCGCCTGTCGTCAGAGTCGCATCGTAAACCGCGGTCGCACCAATGTCGTCGACCGCTTCGAGCCGAACAGTATACGCCTCATCCGGCACGACCTGTCCGTCGTCGTCTCGCCCGTTCCAGGAGAGCTTGTTTACGCCGGTATAACACGCTCGGCCGTCTGCAACTGTCGCCACCGGATAGTGGTCGGCGTCGCAGACCGTGGCCGTGACGCGGGCGTCCTGGGTCAGAAGGAACGTAACGACAACATTCCCACCGGCGGAAGGATTAAACAGCGTACTGCTGACCTCGACACTATCGAAGGCCAGGCCGGCTGCGTCGGCACGGAGTGAAACGGCGGCAACAACCAGACTTGTCGCCACACTCACAACCATGATGCGTCTGAAATATCTGTGCAGTCTCATTACGTGATCTCCCTTATAGACCTCACCAATCGGGGTCCCTGCAATCCCCACTTCCTTGGGTGAGCTGTCGCTTCTCGCTGCCGTCAGATTTCATAACCCACACATTCCGGTGTCCGTCTACTGTGGACACAAAAGCGATCCGATCACCTGCCGGCGACCAGCATGGTTCTCCATCGAAGCCATGGTGCGTTGTCAGCCGGACCAGCCGCTGCGCATCCGCAGCCAGGCACCATACGTCGTGGTTGTCACGCAGGGTCGACACGAACAGTATCTTCATCCCGTCACGAGAATAGTCGGCGTTGACATTCTGCACCCCGGTACGTGTGATCTGCGTGTCCTGACCGTTTGCGATCTCCCGAACCCACAGCTCTTCGATCGGTTCTTCCAAACTCCCGCGTTTGAACTCCGAATAGATGAGTGCTTGACCGCCCGGCAACCAAGCCGGATACTGCACGAGCGAGTCGCGGTCGACCAACAAATCCACCGACCCCGCCTTCTCGGCCGCAACGCGTATAGAATACACCTTACTCTTTTCCCCCTGGCGAACGAAATAGGCAACAAACAACAGCGACTCTCCGTCCGGGTGCCAATCGGGCTGATCGCACTGTTCTTGTCCGGTCTCGAGTTTTCTGGCACCCGTGCCGTCGCGGTTCACGACCCACAGCTCGCCCACGTTGTTCGAGTAGGCGATACGCTTCTTGTCGGGCGACCAGCAGGGCGATCGTTCATCGGCGGCCGTCGTGGTGATCTGCTTCAGATCGCCGGTTTCGACGTTCACGGTCCAAATCTCCCAGTTCCCGCTCCGTGCCGAACAGAAGACGATCTCGTCGCCTTCCGCGACCGCGTCAAAACACGCCACGCCGAGAGCGGCCAACGCAACGGCTACCGTGACTGCAAACGCTTTCATCTAGTCTCCTAACAACTTGTTGATGTATGCATACAGGGCGTCCATCAGCACAAACCCGTGCTTCAGGCACTCGTGATCGTTCTTCGAGATCAACCGGATGCCCTCGATTAGTTTCGGAAGACTTGCCGCCAAGTCCGAGCTCTTCTCCGACCAGACATTCAGCTCTATCTCCCGGATGACCTTTGCCACAGCGGCCACGGCAGGATCGTCTATCTTGTAGTAAGCCACGACAGCCTCAAACGTCGAACGGTCTCTTCCCGAACGCAGTTCCGCGGTGGGCACGTCAAACGGGATCCCCTCCATGTCGAGCGCGCCCTGTTCGTAAAACTTGAACTGGGCGTTCTTGTCAACGAACCGCGCAATCAGCCATGCCGAACCGCACTTGTCCACCTCCATGCAGTTTTCCCAGGTGCTGTAGATCGTTGGCTCGGGTTCGGCCGCACCGCAAAGTTCTTGCGCAAAGCATAAGAACGCGAGAAACAGCACGGTCAACACGTTTGCAGTGCTCGTTCTCATGCTACCGTACTCTCAATCTCCCGATCGGAAACCCTGGGATTCTCGTTCCTGGGCCTTATATCTCGTGCCCCTTCAACCCTGCCTTCACGCAGCAGTACCATTCTGTCGGCGATTGCCAGAGCTTCGTGCTCGTGGTGCGTCACGTATATCACCGTAACTCCCAGCGTGCCCTGCAAACGCTCGATCTCAGCCAGCATCCGCGTACGCAACTCCGTATCCAGGCCGGACAACGGTTCGTCCAATAGCAGAATCGCCGGGTCAGTCGACAGAGCCCTCGCTATCGCAAGACGCTGTTTCTCCCCGCCCGAAAGTTCGTGAGGGTAAGCGCGCCGTCGGTCCGTCAGCCGGCATAGGTCAAGCAGATCGCCGATCCGCTTCTGTCTCGCCTGGCGCGACAGTCCCCTACCCCGCACGACGAAATCCAGATGCTTCTCAACACGCATGTGCGGCCATAGCGCCAGATCCTGGAACACCATCCCTATACGACGCTCGACCGGCGGTATGTACGCTCCCTCGCCGCTCGCCACCCTTCCGTTGATTCGCACAACGCCTGCGTCCGGCATCTCGAGACCTGCGATCAGGCGCAACGTCGTCGTCTTCCCGCAGCCGGACGGGCCGAACAGGCAGAGCAGTTCTCCTTTCTCGACCGCAAACGATACGCCGTTCACGGCACATATCGTCCCGAACCGCTTCACAACGTTCTCGAGCTCAAGCAGGTGCATGCTGAAACCTTCTGGTTCTCGCATAGACCATCGCAGTCAGGGCCGCGGACACAACGATAAGCCCGACAATCAGAACGCATAAGGCCATCACGAGCCTGTTAGGGCCGTAGTGCATCAACGTGAAAAGTCGCACGGGAAGCGTAGTGAATCCCGGCGGACATACCAGCACGGTTGCATCCAATTCCTGAAACGCCAGAACGAACCCCACTCCCCACGCCGCAACGAGCGACGGGGCCAACAGGGGAACAACGACCGTCTTTAACCGTCTCCACCAGGCAACGCCCGCGACAGAAGCCGCTTCCTCAAGGTTGATGTGGATGTTGCGAAGCGCCACGCCGATACCTTCTTCCGCAAAGAAGACGTACCGCGCAGCACATGCCAGCACAACGATCGCCACGCTGCCGTACACCACGCCGAACGGACCCGAGCGGTTCCACAACATGATCAATCCGATGCCCAACACCGGCCCGGAGATAACGAACGGTGCGAGCACCCAGCTCCGAAGAAACGCGCTTCTCACTCGCCCCTGTCTTCGCATCCAGTATGATAGACAAAATCCGAGCAGAACCAGTACCGTCGCCGTACCGGCAGCCATAGCAATGCTGTTCCCGATCTCGCCTTTCGCCGTCTTCCATGCATGCACATACGAGGATACGGGAAGCGAGCGCGCGACTAACACGCTCAACGGGCCTATCGCGCACACACAGGCAAGCAGCCAGCACAGGATCGTGGCCAGCCACGACCATCCTGTTGTGCGGACGTCGGTGATCGCGCGCCGACGGGAATCGGACAGCCAAAACCGTCTCCGCCGCGAACGCAGCGTCCAACCGGCCACCAGAAGCACAACAACAGCCAATAGAGGCACCGCCACAGCAGTGGCGCCTCGAAAATCGTGGAACGCGTTAAACCGGGTGTAGACCTCGACGGGGTACACATTGACCTGCAGCAACGACGGGACCCCGAAGTTGACCAGGCTCAGCAGAAAAACGAACAAGCCGCCGGCCAACACACCCGGTATGAGCAGCGGCACGGTCACTCCCAAAAGCGTTCGCGTCTTCGTCACAGTCAGCTCCGCGGCTTCCTCGAGCCGGCGGTCAACCCGCCGCACCGCCAGGCCCGTCGTCAAAGCGACCAACGGAAAGTAAGAAAGCGACAACACGAGTATCACTCCGGCTACACTGAATACGTCTATGGGACTACCGCCGAAGGCTTTGCTGAGTATCCCCTGGCGACCCAGAAGATCAATCCACGCCACCGCGGCCACGTATGGCGGTATGAGAAGCGGCACGATCAGCAGATAGGTCAAAATGCGTCGCGTCGGAATGCGCAGGTATTCGAGCGCAAACCCCGCCGGTGCCCCGAGAAGAATGCTTACCAGTGCCGTACCAAACGCTATCGCGAGACTGTTGCGAAGCAGCATCCACTGCCGACCGTCCCGCAGCACGGAAGCATACGCCTCGAGAGTGAAACCGTCCTGACCCCGGACGGAGAGAACCAGCATGTACACGATGGGCAGCACGGCCATCGCACAGAACGCGACCCACGCTGCCCCGAAGCACGTCTTCTCTCCAGCGGACGTTCTCACCATCAGTGGACGAATTCCTTCTGAATGAATTCCGCGCTGCTTTTCATCCGGGCCGCTGCGGCCGCAAAGCTCACATCCATGCACTTGATCTCAGACAACACCGGCACGTTTGCAGGCGCTCGAACCGACGGGTTGAGCGGAATCTGGATTGAGCGCATACCTGCCAACCGCGTCTCGACCTCCGGACTCAGCAGAAAGTCCACCAGCTCCTTACCCCCTTCAGGGTTCGGTCCATTCTTAATCAGCGCAACCGTGTTCGGGATGATGAGTGTACCCATGCCGGCCGTGCCCTGGTCGGGAAACAACCAACGGGCAGGCAGCCCGTCTTCGACCGCACCGTTCGCGTCGTCGGTATCCGTCAGCCCTATCGCGTACTCGCCTTTCGCCACCATGTCACGCACCGTAGCGTTCCCGGCAAGCACCGCCACATCGTTCGCCAGCAATCCGTTGAAGAAGTCCTCGGCGTCGGCCTGCCCCCACGCAGCGAACAACGCCGCCGCGTGCGTCGCCGTCGTTCCGAACAGCGGCAGCGCAATAGCAGCTCTGTCGGCCCATTTCTCATCGCGGAAATCAACGATCGACTTCGGCGGATCACTCACGAGGTCAGTGTTGTAGATGATCACACGCCCGCGCGCAGCAAATCCCGTCCAATACCCTTCGGGATCCTTAAACTCCGCCGGGATGGCCTTCGCCGAAGGCGACACGTACGGCTCGATAATCCCCTTCTCCTTCAACACAATCGTCTGAACCACTTCGTTGTTCCAGAACACGTCCGCCCGAGGGCGCGCCTTCTCCGCTATCAGCCGGTTCACCAACCCGGTCGTCTTGGCCGCTTCCGTGTCGTAAACAGGCAACACATCCACGCCCGTCTTCCTCTCAAACTCCTCGAGAATCGGTCCGGAATACATCTCGTCCAGCGCTGTATAGACAACAACTCGGTTGTCATTACCCCGCGTGCAACCAGCCGCCGGCACCATGACAACAAGGAGCAGTACAAGCAGCCGCGCGCGCATTGTCAACGTCTCAACTCCTATCGTTGCCTCATTTCGATGTTGCAGAACTGTCCATCAACCTGTTGACGTTGCGATTTACAACGTTCGCCATGCGGTAATCAGGAGCCACCTCTTTGATCAGATCGTCTATTAACTTCAGTTCACCTGCTTTCCCGAGGTAATCCAACAGCTTCTTTATGCGACCGTACTCCTTTTCGATGGCAGCCAACGCCGTCCGGTATTTCCGTGTCGCAGCATAAAAATCATCGGCGCTGCCTAACAACTTGCCCGCCCCCAGAATCCTCTTTGCCTTCATTGCCTCGTTGAGTTTCTCCAACAGCGTGCCTCCCGCGACGCTGACCAGGACGTTTCCTATGGACTTGACTTTCTCCCAATTTGACTTACTGGGATCTGAGCACGTTCTCGTCATTGTTACTGAGCCCCAACTCAATACGTCAAGCACCTGCCACCGCACGTCACCGCTTTCGGCCTGCTCGAAGTTCAGCTCCCAGAATTGCGACCATGTCGAATTCTCGTCGTCCGAAGTCACGGCGTCGGACCACCAATTCCATGCCCGTTGGTACCACGGCTGCTGCACAAGTCCCAACGGATCAACAAAGCGCAGCGGGTTGTTCTTCACGTAGCGGTACAAGTTCGCGTCGGCCCAGAACCCTATCGGATCGGGTTGCATGAACCTGCCGAGTGCTGGGCTGTAGTAGCGCATTCGCCTGTTGTACAGCCCGGTGTCCTCGTCGTACATCGCTCCGGCAAAGAGGTAGGGATTGCCCACGCTCGAAACCGAGGCCGGCTGGCCGAACGCGTCATAGAGGTAGCTCTCAACCACGTCTCCCGCCGCGTTCGTCAGGTTCACCACGCTCCCCAGCCGGTCGGCGTGGTAGTAGTACGTCGTTCCCCCACGGGTCATGGTAACGGGTTCGTCCATACCGGGACCGTGCACGTAGCGCGCGATAATGGTATCCGAACCGTCGGTTTCCGCGATAACGGTCAACCCGTCGTAGATGTAGCGCGTGACCGAGCCGTCCACCTCTTTCTCCACAAGCCGGTGAAAGGCGTCGTAACGGTACGAGATCGACGCGCCGCCACCCGTCGCGCAACTCACGAGCTGGTTCTCCCGGTCGTAGGTGTACGTGTTCACGCCATCATACGTCAGATTACCGTTGGCATCGTAGGCGAATGACGTACCGCCCACGCTTGCATACTGGTTGAGGTTGTTGTCTGTGTAGGCAACCGTGCCTCCGTCCACAACACTGATTCTATTGCCGGCCTGGTCGTAGTTGTACGTAGTATCGGGGAAATGATACCCATCGGCATGATCCGCCAACGTCAGTTCATAAGCTCCGTCATACCCGTAAGTATGCGTTCCCTCTGGTGTGGTCGCCGATAAACAGTTGCCGACACCGTCGTACCCGTAATTGAAAGAAGAGAACGGTGTTCCCGGACCAGCGCGTTTGTGGGCAACACCCGTCAGCAGTCCGTTGACGTCGCTCGCATACTCGGTCCTCGTTCCGTTCAACAGATCCGCACCTGTCCGGCGCCCCACCGCATCGTAACTGTACTCGATGATCGCCTCCGAGCTCTGCGAGAGAATGTGTGTGACACGATTAAGCTGATCGTATGTGTAGCCAACCCACTGAGCGTCGGGATAAACCAGCTTGGCACGATTTCCCCCGGTATCGTATTCATAACCGACTGTTTGGCCGTTTTGCGTGTACTGCGTTACGCGCCCCAACTCGTCGTAACTGTAGCCCAGGACCGCATAAGGCGATGTGATCGATAGAGGCCGGCTCATGCTGTCATAGGTGTATGCTACCTCGTACCCGTTCTCAGCATAGCGTTTCGTAACAAGTCGGTTCAGTTCGTCGTATTCGAAGGACATCGTATTGCCGTCGCGAGATGTGAACGCCAGGACGTTGTTCACCGCGTCGTGCACAAATTGTTCCATCGAGGAATCGGCATACGTTATCTGTGTCAGCCTGCCGAGAGTATCGTAATCGAACAGGGTCACGTTCCCTTGCGGGTCGGTGACCGATGTGCGATGGCCGACCTTATCGTAGCCGTAACTGACGACGCGTCCATCACCTTTGTCAACCTGCGTCAAGCGGCCCGCGCTGTCGTAACTATATGCTACAGTGTTGCCGTTCGCGTCCGTCACCGAGACGACGTTGTCCATAAGATCGTAACCGTGTTGAGACGTATTACCTATTGGGTCGGTGAATAGTGACGGCCGAGAGTAAACATCGTAGTCAACGGTCCTCGCAGTGCCCGACACATCAGTTATGACGGTCGGGTTGCCGTTCGCGTCGTACTCAATTGTGCCGACCTGGCTGAGCGCGTCCTGCATTTCGACGATCCGTCCCATATCGTCGTGCGAATACGCGGTCGTATTGTCGTTGGGGTCTGTTGTGCTCAGGAGATTGCCCAGATCATCCCACACAAGGGTCACGACACCGCCCAGCGCATCAGTAGCCTGCGTGGGTAGACCGTAGTCGTTATACACAAACGTTTCTTGATTGCCGTATACATCTTCGCTCGCAAGCAGGTCGCCGTTTGTATCGTATGTGTATGTGGTATCATTGCCGAGTGCATCGATCATTCTGGTCACGTTGCCGTGGGAGTCGTGTTCATAAGAAAGGCTATGCCCCAACGGGTCGGTTACCGACGTGACCATGTTAAACACCGGATCATATGTCATTGTGGTTTCGTTGCCCTGTGCATCGGTTAGCTTCGTGCGGTTTCCGAAACCATCGTACTCGTAAGCAGTTGTGTTACCTTCTGCATCAGTAAACGAAACCCTGTTGAGCTCGCCATCGTACGCGTACGATGTCTGAATGTTCAGGCCTGTAGAGTCAAATGTTTCGCTTGTTACCTGACCCGCAGCATTCATCACGTAGTCGGCGACGGCACCGTTCCGGTCCGTCACAGTACACGTCGGCTCGTCCGTCGTACCGCCGTATGAGAATTCAAAGTATCCCCCACTGAAAAACTGCCTCACGACGCGGTTGTCGCTGTCGTACGTGTTCGCCAGCCACGTAACGCCCGTCGCGTCGATGATCGAGACCAGTCGGTTGTCCGCGTCGTACTGGTAGGTTTCCGTGTTGCCCTGCGGGTCAGTGTACTGGACAAGGTTGTGGTTCCCGTCGTAGGCATACTGGTATTGAAGACCAGTGGGACCGGTCACCCTCTCGATGTGTCCAAGCGAACCGTACGTAAACGCCAGTGTGCGCCCGGACGAATCAGTCACCACGGATATCCTGCCTGAGCCGTCGTACGTGATATCGGTCGTGTTGCCGTTGCGGTCGGTAACCGACGTGAGGAAACCCGCCGGAGGCGAAACTCCCGTGGCGTTGAGCGCAGCAAACTGGTAAACCGTCCCATGTTTGCTCGTCACCGTAACCGTGGCGTCAGGGTTTACCACCAGCGTCGCATGGAATCCCGGTTGGGGCACCCAATCGCCCAGCGTGTTCTGCGTGAACGTCTTCCTAACGCCCAGCTCGTTGCCCAGATTGAAGAGTGTGATTTGCGCCATGTCCGCGAGTCCCGCACTGTCCTGCCCGGCTAGCTTCGCATGTTCCATCCCCACCGCCCCCAAGGCTATCGTGTACACCGCTTTCACGTCCCAGTTGCAGTGCCAACGGTAGCCGAACGGGCCCATATACTCCTCCTGCGTATGGTAGGCACGCGACAAATCCATATCAGGCCCCCTGGCCGGGGTGCTGATATCCGTCCTCGAATAGGTCAAGTTGCCCGTAGCCAAATCCACCTCGTCGCCCCCACCCGTACCTCGGCCGCCGCTGTCGGAATTGCCCGAGGGTGTGGGGTTGCCGGGGCCACGGCTCGTGCCGGACACGTGGCCCTGATCCCATTTGAAATTCCATGCAAGTGCCGCATGAGTCAACGTCAGAACTAGGCAAATGACCAAACTGCAGCTTACAATTGCGAGCTTTCTCATCGTACGTATCCTTTCGGTGTCTGCCTCACACTTAGTAATACACCAGAAACAAGGCATAGAGCAGATCGGAACTAGTGCCGGCAGAAGCCGTGGCCTGCACCCCGACCCTGTAGTGTCCCTCGGCTACCAGATAGCCGTCCTCGTCCCTGCCGTCCCACGAACCGCTCGAAGTCCCGGCCTCCACATCTTCGAGCGTCATGGTCCGCACCACCTCATTGTTGTCATTATGGACGGTCAGCGTCACATTGCTCACCTTGGATAGCGTGAAGGAGATGGTCAGTTCAGGAGTGGAGTCGGCGGCATAGGGATTGAACGCGGGACTGTAGTAGTTTGGTTCGACGGCTACATCCGAGACAACGGGATTGCCTTCAACGATGATGGCGTTCTCGGCCAGGTCCCAACCCATCACGCAGAGATTGTATCTTCCCGGCGCCGCCGCGTAACCTTCGTCCGTTGTACCGTCCCAGACGATGACCGTGTTTCCGGAAGCCATTGGTTTGCGCACGTAAAGCGTTCTGATGCGGTATTGAGGCGTGTCCGATTCGTTGTTCCACGCAATGTACGAGGTCACTTCGCTCTTCACGGGAAGATCAAATTCCATGGTCATTGGCTCGTCATCATAGGGCGAGAACGTTTCTGGGTAACTGAAATCCGGGAAGAGCGGATCGATTCCAGTCCGGGCGGTTGTCGTTAAGTCATAGCTGTACGTTTGCCCGCCATACTCGTAGTCAATGATGTAGTAGTAAACGCCAGTTGGGACGACTTCCTCAGCTGTGTTCTTTCCGTCCCAGGCGTCCGAATACGCGCCGGCATCACGCTCTTCGGCATCCACCACGGTCTTTACCGTGGCCCCAGTCCCGTCGACGATGCGAAGGGTAACCGTGACCGGTCCGGTCAGCACGCTCCCGATGGTGATCGTCTCTCCAATGGTCGGGTCAAAAGCGTCATCGCTCTGCGTCGTCGTAATACCCAACGTGGCATCGACTTGGGCGATGGCAACACCACTCAATCCGTCGTTATCCGTCGCCCGCAACATGGCGAAGTACGTGCCGGGTTCCATGTAATCGTGCGCGGCATTGGGGGTGTCGGGTGAACTCCAGTCATAGCTGCCGTTGCCGTCAAAGTCCCACTCATACAACACGACTATTCCGTCTGCGTCGCTTGCAACACCGCTGAACTCGACATGCAAGGCCACCGGACCACTGTCAGTCGATTTCGATGCCGTTACGGAAGGCGCACCGGCTTCCCACACCGCGATAGGCACGCTGGCCGTGGCCGTATTGGTGTCGTTGTCGGTAACCTGGAACGAAGCCCAGTAAGGCTCTGGCCCCGGTAGTAAGGCGCTGGCATACGTATACGTCGTTTCACCGGCGGTAGTGGAACTCCATTCGTATGTTCCGTCTCCGTCGCGGTCCCATTCGTACAGCGTCAATGTGCCGCCGATGTCCGTACCGTACCCCATCAGTGCCACCTGTAGTGGAGCGGGTCCGGCGTTAGGCACGGCACGGGCGTGAGCTTCCGGGGCATCTGGCGCGTTCACGGTGATAGTGATGTCCCCAGTGGCCGTCAATCCATCATTGTCTGTCACGCGCAGCCGTGCAGCGTAAGCATCGTTGCTCAGATACGTATGCACGAAGTTCTGCGGCCGCTGACCGATGTTAAGGTCGGTGTCATAGACTCCGTCGCCTTCGAAGTCCCACTCGAACAGCTCTATTGTGCCGTCGCTGTCCGTGCCGTTGCTCCTGAAGATGACCGTCAACGGTGCGGTGCCCGACGTGGGTACGGCCATCGGCAGCGCGGTAGGAGGCGAACCGACCTGGATCAGGATCCTGTCGGTATCCGTCAGTGCGGCATCGTCCGTCACACGGAGCACGGCCTCTTGACGTCCTTTTGTGACGTATGTATGGGTTGTGTCCCCCGTGCTCGCCGAGCTCCAGTCGTACGTCCCGTCACCGTCAAAATCCCATTCGTACAGTGCAATTGTTCCATCGGGATCGACTCCTGAACCCGTTAAAGATACAGACAGGGGAGCTTCGCCGGACGTCGGGTCAGCTCCTGCAGTGGCCGTCGGCGACCCGGTCGGTTTCACCAATATCCCCTTACTGGCCTGGGCTGTCGCACCCTTGTCGTCCGTCACGGTGAGCATCACGTTGCGCGTGCCAGCGCTGCTGAACACATGCGTCACCGTCACGCCGCTGTCGGACCCGCCGTCACCGAAGTTCCACGCATAGTCCGAGATCGTCCCATCCGGGTCGGAAGAGCCCGACGCGTCGAAATCCACCGACAGAGGTGCGTTGCCTTCCGTAACGCTCGCCGTGAACGACGCCACCGGCGGCTGCTGCGTCGCATTGATCCTTACACTATCTGTACCCTCGAGACCGTCGTTGTCGACAACACGAAGCGTGGCAAAGTAGACGCCCTCATCAATATAGGAATACCCTGCCACAGAACCGGTTTGCGAACCCCAGTCGTACGTCCCGTCTCCGTCGAAATCCCACTGGAACAGCACGATGCTGCCGTCTGAGTCGTTGCTGAAAGAGCCATCGAACTGAACACGCAGCGGTGCGGGGCCTTCTGTTACGTTAGCTCGAGCGTCTGCCGTGGGATGGGCGCCCAGCACGGTTACCGTGACCTCATCGGTCGCCGAGGCGTGGGTAGTGGTCACGCGCGCCTTCGCATTGTAGACACCAGAAGCGTACTGAAGGTTCCTCCTTCCCGTTGTAGTAGAGCTGTAGTCATAGGTTCCGTCGCCCTCGTAGTCCCATTCGTACAAGGTGACATTCATCGCGGGACCCAGCACCTCAACGTCCAACGTCACGTTCTCGTTGTAGTAGACAACCGCCGGCGTCGCCGTCGCAACGACTGTAAGCGGTCCGACTCCTATGTTCCCCGGGAAACCGTGGCCGCTCAACCCCTCGTCATCCGTTACTCGGAGCACGGGCACGTAACTGCCCGGCGTGTCGTACACGTGGCTCGTATTCCCGGTACTGGGCGAACTCCAGTCGTACGTCCCGTCCCCGTCAAAGTCCCATTCGTACAGCGCAATCGTACCGTTATCGGTGGCCGATCCGGCAAACGTCACATCTACCGGAATGTCGCCGCTGGTCGGAGTGGCCGAAGCAGTGACTTGCGGAGGATCGAGCCCGGCCAGTTGCGGGTCAATTGCCACAGACCGGGGTTGCTCCGATCGGCTGATATCCTGGAGCAGATCGCCGCCCGGGCTAAGCTTCATTACGCTGCGTAGCGTGAATTCAGCAACCCAGGCAACACCATCGGCGGGATCCACCCCAACGTCATACGGATCAGCAAAAGCTTCCGTCTTGCACAGAATGTCGCCGTCCGAGGAGATGCGTACGAGTTCGTCCCGATCCAGGTCCAAAGCCAGACAGTTCTGGGTATGCTGGTCCACGGTCACGTCGTATACTCTGGAAACCGCGGTGACCGCAATGTGCGAACCGGTATCTACTCCAATGTCGTACCCGTCCGGACACGCTGCGTCCAGTTTGACGACCTGCTGGCCGTTATAGTCACCTACCCAACAGCTGCCGTCCGTAACGTCTACCGATACTGCAAAGGGATCGTAGAACCCTTCGACGATCTCGTGCGAACCGGTGTCTGCACTTACATCGTACCCGTCAGGAGCTGTTGTGCTCAGCTTCACAACGCGATCGTTCTCCGTATCGGCTATCCAGCATGTTGCTCCCGAGTTGTGGATCGAGACACCGCGAGGTTTGTTAAATCCGGTGTATCGCTCCACCCCAAGACCGGATGTCGTCTTTGAGTTAAGCTTCCAGTACCCTATCAGACCCGACTCGCTTCCGGTCAGCTCGCTGTTGCGGTTGTTTGCGATCTCGGTCGCCGAACGCGCGGCGTTCCATATGCGGACGTCGTCTATCATTCCGTCCAATTCCTGACTCTCCGCAAAACCGCCCCCAAGATTATCCTGTTCCTGACCGAGAAGACACCCGCCTGGCCAGATATCCAGCTCGTTGTCGGTAATCGTCTCCGTCCCGACCGCGGAACCATCCACCAGCAACGTAACGTCCGCTCCGGAACGCGTGACGGCGATGTGGTGCGGACTGCTGTCGTTGATGCTCGATGATGTATAGAACGTCTTCAAAAGGTTCTTCACTCTGATCTGTATCGAAGTGCCGGTTGTATCAAGAAAGATGAGGAATTCGTTGTCCACGGACTTGCTCGCGCACGAGAGAACTGTGCCTTGATGGGCGTAACTATGCTGGAACCAGCATTCGAACGTGAAATCGCCCAGCCCGTCGAAGAGCGTGTCGGGCAGAATCACATAGTCGAATTGGCCTCCACCTAGTTGGATCCCCTGACCAAGCTGACCTGCAACCGAATCGCACTGCCCCATCAGATACGCGTCAAGTCCGCTCGGACCTGAGTCGGAGGTTTTTCCTGTTACATTGACATGGCAGCCATCGGGAAACGTGTTCGCGAGGTGCACCACCCGGTTGTTGTCTTTGTCGGCAACCCAAATCGTGCCATCGTCGCCAAGTGACAGGCTCCAGGGATGGTTAAAGCCTCGGTATGTCCGGTGCAGGTCCCGGTTTTGTGCGAAGTCGTATCCGTGGGGAACGTTCGTGTCGAGCCGAAGCAACTGATGGTAGTCTGTATCAGCTACCCACACATACCCGTTGGCCGTGTCGACCTCGATAGCCCGCACATTGCGGACACCGAGGGCTTTCGTGATCTCATTGCCGTTGGAATCCAGACCGACAACAGCACTGTATTCGCCAACCCATGTCATTGCTATCGATTCGCTCGCGGGCACCGTCGTCAGCGTTATCTCGTCCTCATCTTGGTTTGCGTCGTTGTCCGTCACGCGCAGGCTCGCGACGTGGTCGCCCGTTGTGGCATACGAATGCCAGGTTCTGCCGCAGATGCAGAGCAAGTTGTCAGGGGCGGAATCGGAGTACACCTCGAACTCCGACAGCTTGACATAACCACCACCGTAGTTCGAGTTCATCACAATCTTCACGTATTGCGCGGTTGCAGGAGTGAAAGAGAACACCTGTTCGGCGGTAGTACGCGTGAGCCGATACGACCCCACAAGGCTATAACCGCTGTCGGGGGCTGTCGTCGATACCCAGACTCCAACGTCCTTCGCTCCGTCATTCGCTGATGCGCCCGTGTTAACGTTAAACACAACCCAGCTTATGATATGCGTGGCGCCGGCTTCGAACGAGAACACGACTTCTTGCGGCCAGCTCGGAGAGTAACTCGACGACCAGGTGTGGCCGCTTCCGGTTGCCCCATCGATAAGGTTCGCAGCGGCCCAGGTTGTACTGTTGTACTCGCTCGTGAAGCTCTCGATAGTGCCGCTGGACGTGTCGCTCCAATCATAGCTGCCATCGTTGTCGAAGTCCCACTCGAATTCGGTGATCGTGCCGTCATCGGTTGCCGTGCCGCGGAAGAAGAACTCGCGATCGACATACCCCAGAATCGGATCGACCAGCGCGTAGGCAACCGGATCGCCGGCGTTAAAAGCTCTCACCAAAACTGCAGCCGTTGCGGTGCTGCCGTCATCATCGGTGGCACGCATCGTCGCATCATGATCCCCGGCACTCGAGTAGGTGTACGCTGTCCGACCGTTGACTGGCGTGAGGACGTTCTCCGCCCCCGCGTAAGCCTCCAACTCTGCCACCTGGACGTAACTGCTCGAGTAGCCCGACGTGATGCGCAGCATAACGTACTTCGCCATCGTCGAAGCAAACGTGAACTCCTCACGCGAAACCGCGTCCGATTTCTGGAACGTGCCTGCGGATGTGAACCCGGCATTATAGGCCGTAGTCGACACAAGGACCTCGAAATCCTTGACGTAGTAAGACCCCGTACAAACCAGCACCACCCGGTCGATCGCCCATTGCTGTCCGGAATCGAGAGAGAACACAAGCTCCTGGGGCAGATACGGGTACTGTTCGGAAGACCATTTCGTCGCCGTGTCGCCATCGATGGCTCCCTCGGGCAAATGATAAGAGGTACTCGTCCAACTCCACACCGTTCCTGCCGTCCCCCCGTTCGACCAGTCGTAGGTGCCGTCGCCGTCGAAATCCCATTCGTATTTCACGATCTCGCCGTCGGCGTCGGACGCTGAACCGTCGAAGCTCACCATCATTGGTACTTCACCCTCAGGGCTTGCCGGATCGGTGCTTACTGTAAGCCCGCTCGGGCCGACCTCCACGATATCGAACGTCACATCGGCCGTGGCCGTGTAGCCGTCGCTGTCAGTCACGCGAACCTTTGCGGTATATGTGCCAGTAGTCGCGTAGGAGTATACTGTCTCGCTGCTGGTTACAAGCACATCATACGTATCGTCGCCGTCGAAGTCCCACTCATAGCTTACGATGGTGCCGTCCGCGTCGACCGCCGCTGCTTCAAACCCCACGTTCGATTTGTAGTGCTCACTTCCGGCAAGTGGCGCGATGATCTCAACCGTCGGCCGCCCCAACACGGTGATTGCGAGCGCATCGGTATCTGTCAAAGCGGCGTTATCAGTTACACGCAGCACCGGGTTGTATGTTCCCGGCGTGTCGTACTCGTGCGACGTACTACCGCTTGCGGCATCGCTCCAGTCGTACGTCCCGTCCCCCTCGAAATCCCATTCGTACAAGACGATGCTGCCGTCCGGGTCCGTCGACCCGGTAGAGGAGAAATTGATAGTTACCGGCGCGACGGCAGGCGGCGTGTAGTCCGACAACGCCTCGGCCTTGGGTGTACCGGCTGGATACACGTCAACGTGAACACTTGCGGTATCTGTGGCTCCATTCCCGTCTGTGACCGTCAGCACGGCATTGTAGCTGCCTTGCGTGATATAGGTGTAGTCTCCTGTAGCGCTCTGGCTCGTGCCGCCGTCACCAAACTGCCAGCTGTAATCCACTATCGGGGCGTCACCGTCGAGCGAGCCGCTGCCGTCGTAATGCACCGGAAGCTCAACGTTTCCTTCCACGGGGGTGACGTCTGCCACGGCTGTCGGCGGTTCTTGGTCGACAACAACCGCAACCGTGTCCGTGCCGGTCAATCCGTCGTTATCGGTCACGCGCAATGTTGCACTGTACGAGTTGGCACTGCTGTACGTGAAGGTAGCCGCAGCCGACGAGGCATTGAACCAGTCGTAGGTTCCGTCGCCGTCGAAGTCCCACTGATAGAGCACCACTGTCCCGTCCGGATCGGTCGCCGTGCCCCCAAAGGTCACGGTCAGAGGGTAGCTGCCGGAAGACGGTACGGCCGAAGCATCCACCGTTGGGCCGGACTCCGTTACCTCAATCGAGACAGTATCGGTCGCCGTCAGACCGCCTGAATCGGTCACCTTGAGCGTCGCGGTATAGTTGCCGGCCTCTTCATATGTGTAGGCTATGTTTCCTGTGGTTTCATCTAGAGAATCGTATGTTGCATCCGTATCGAAGTCCCACTGATAGTAGAGTATCCGCCCGTCTACCGGGTCGATGAAGTCACCAGTGAAATTCACTATCAGCGGGGCCGTCCCTTCGGTCGGGCTTGCGCCCGCGATAGCCGTCAAGCTGCCGACACGGACCACCGACGAATAGTCCGTCGCCTCCAGATGGTCGTTGTCCGTTACGCGCAACACGGGGTTGTATATCCCCGGCGTGTCGTACTCGTGTGTCGTACTGCCTGTCGTCGGGTCACTCCAGTCGTACGTGCCGTCCCCATCAAAATCCCAATCGTACCTTACAATACTGCCGTCATCATCGCTGCTGCCGCTGCCGTCGAGCGTGACGGTTTCCAACACGTCAACTTCGGTCGGCGAAACGTCTGCCACGGCCGCAGGGGTGCCGACCGGCGGCGCTCCCGGCGATGCAATCACAAACGCGGGAGTGTAGAACCCCCCGATCACTCGAAGCCGCGCGCCAAACGGCGACAACTTGGTCAGGTTGTTGCCATACTCGTCAACAGCCCAACAGACGCCATCGAGCATGTCCACCCCGACTGAGACAGGACCGTCGAATCCTCCTATTCGCGCCAGCTCTGCGCCGGACGAAGAGAGTTTGACGACACAGTCTCCGTCCTTGCAGGCCACCCAGCAACTCCCGTCTATTGGGTTCACCGATATGTCGACCGGGTCGGAAAACCCGCCGACCGTCCATAGTCGGCTGAGACCGCTTGACGAGAGTTTGACAATGGAATTCGTTGTACCATCAACCACGTAGCATGTCCCGTCGCTTGAATCCACCGCCACCTCTTCAGGCGCATTCTGGGCCGGTTCGAAGTTGCCGGCAACCACGTGCGACCCGGTGTCAAGGATGATGTCATACCCGTCCGGAACGTCCATATCTAGCCGAACGACCGTCTTGAGCGTGGTGTCAACGATCCATGCGACTTCCGACAACGAATCTATGCTGATGGCTCTGGGATTGCTGAATCCTTGAACAGTCTGGTGCGATCCGGTGGAAGATAAGACGTCATACCCGTCCGGAACGTCCGTTGCCAGCCTGATGACCACGTTCGCTTCCGCGTCGGCCACCCAAATCGAGCCGTCGTGTTGGCCGATGTCAATGCCCACGGGCGCAAGGAATCCAACCACGTGGACCAACTCTTGCCCTTTGGAGGACAGTTTGACGAGACGGCCCTCCTCCGCCCAGGTGTCCGCAACCCAGCAGGAACCGTCCGACAGATCGACGGCTGCTCGCGCCGGATTGTTGTACCCCTCGACCTGGAAAAGCTTTACTCCCACCCCGGAATACTTGAAGACGTCGTCATAGTAGTGATCGAGAACATAACATCCGGGTGCCAGGCCCACGCGGCCAAAATACGTTCGAAGGATTTCGAAATCATCGTCGTCAACATCCCCGTCGTTGTCCAGGTCGGCGAGCGGGTTCCACGCATCATCTCCGGGCGTCGAGCCGTGAGCGTGCGAGAATCCAAGCAGATCGATCCCGTCGACACGCCCGTCTTCGTTCACATCGCCCGGCAACGCATACACGACGCCCGTCATACCGAAGAGCAACACGCCGGCAACAAGCAGAGCTCCCCATGTACTTGCCATCCCGCCAGGGGTGGCAGGAACCGGGCAGAGATCGGAAAACGGGGGAAGAAGGGAACGAACAATCGTCAAAACAGTATTCGGCTTCATTTTGCCAGCTCCAAGAAAACGGTAGGACTGATTACACGATTACACCCGCGACAAGGGACTTGAAGCATCTCTGAGAGCCTTCCACCGGCATCACAGAGCACCCTTTCGACACAACACCTCCACTGACCGCCTACTATACCACACGCCCCCTGTTTTTTAAAAGGGTCAAGAGGCTTGTATTCGACGGTCTCCATTGTGCATTATGGTCATGAAAACATGCTTTTCCATGACGCCAATCGCCTTGGCCCCTGGCCTTGGCGAACGTATGAACCCGCGCTAAGGAAGAGGGTATAAGGATGAAAGCTTCGACTCTATCCCATATCGCAGCAGTGTGTTCCGCAGTGGTGTGCCTGTCTCGTGGGCTGGCGGCGCAGGACGACATGCCGGTGACCATCGTCGTCAACCCCGGCCCGTTCGCCACCGTGGAAGAAGCCGCTGCGGGCGAGGCTCAGGTCGACTGGTGGGATGACAATCCCAGGGACGATGGCGCCTGCACCGAATGCTTCGCTGCCGTCGAGCTGCGCCGGTTCCTTGCAGCATGTATCGATCGACGCGAGAACGATATCCGGCTCACGGAGCCCGGACGGTTGCCCAAGAAGGGGTATGTGTTCATGCTCGGCAACCGCAAATCGAACCCGGAAATAACGTCTTTCGACGCCTCTCCAGCAAGTAAGAGCATGCCGGACACGCTCGGGTCGTTCCGGATCCGCATGGTTCCCGACGGCAACAGAACGATCTGCATCATCGAAGGCAACGACCGCGCAGGCACGCTCTACGGCGTGTACGCGTACCTCGAACGGCTCGGCATCCGATTCATCGGTCTCGGCGAACAAGGCACAATCTACCCCACCGGCAACGTGGACCTCCCAAAAGAATTGGACCTTGTCGACAGCCCGAAGTTCCTCACCCGCGGGTTCTGGGCCTGGGAAGACCGGGGCAACGAGGAGTTCTTTCTCTGGATGGCACGCAACCGCATGAACTTCTGGACTGCAGCGCAATCGGAGATTCCCTTCCTGAAAAAGCTCGGCCTCAAACTTACCGAAGGCGGCCATATCATACAGGACTATTTCCTGAACCCGCACGCCGAGTATCCGTACAACCATCCTGCGTTCAACGGAGACGAGAGCAAACCTCCGGACCCCTACGCGCGAGGCTCGGGAGAAGGCGACACCAACGGCGACGGGACCCTGGACTATTTCGAGGCGCACCCGGAATGGTACGGCCTCCGCAAAGGCAAGCGAAGCAACAAGACCACTGAGTTGGGCGGTGTCAACTTCTGCACCTCGAACAATGACGCGACACGGGAGCTGGCGAAAAACCTTATCAAAAGCTTGATTGACGGCCGCTGGCGCTACGTCGATATCGTCAACTTCTGGATGTCGGACGGCGGATCGTGGTGCGAGTGTGAGAACTGCAAAAACGCCGGATCGCCTACCGACCGGTTACTGACGCTCATACACGAGGTGTTCGTCGAGATTCAGAACGCGCGCCGCGACGGTACCTTGCAACGCCAGGTTCAGCTCACAACGCTCGCCTATATCGAAACCCTCGCGCCACCCACCCGGCCGGTGCCGCAGGGGTTCGATTACGAAAACTGTTTCGTCACCTACTTCCCTATCAGGCGGTGTTATGTACATTCGCTTGCTGACCCCGCCTGCACGGAGATCAACCTTTCCCAGTTCGAGAATTACCAGGGCTGGGCCATCGGCTCGGGACGGTTCTACACCGGCCCCATGTTTATCGGCGAGTACTACAACGTGAGCAGCATCAAGTCGCTGCCCGTGCTCTACCCGCGCATTCTCGCTGCCGACATACC
>CAZGCA010000031.1:56755-57576 GCA_964524145.1 uncultured bacterium
ACATACCATGGTACTACCGGACCGGCGCCCGGCATTTCCACTACATGCATACGCCGACCCGGCTCTGGGGCACGTGGACGCTTAACCAATGGCTGCTCGCGCGGCTGTTGTGGAATCCCGACACCGACGCGGACGCACTCCTCGACGACTACTTTCGGCTGTACTATCCCACAACCTCCGCGCGCACCCGGTCGTTCTACCGCCACCTCGAAGAAGCTACCGCGAACATCAAACCGTTCAAACACGGTGTGCCGGGCTACTCGCTGCGAGGCATGTTGTCAGGACGGCGCAAGAACCTTTTCCCGCTCGACCACCTGCACTACGAGCCGTATCATCCCGCACGAAACGACGGACCCGACGTGGTCGAGATGATAGCGGCCATGCAGCGCGCACGACGCGAGATCGATGCCGCGCTCGTTGAGTGTGCCGACACCGTCGAACGCGCGCGCCTGCTCGAGGACGAACGCCGGTTCGCGTACGGCGAGTCGATGTTTCTCTTCTACTACCATTTGGTACGGCTGACTATGTTCCACACTCGCAACGACGAAACTTCGGCACTACGCGAGTTCCAGTACGTCGAACGGTTCGCCGACCAGCTGCGCCGGATCACCGACCTGGTCCAGGTAGCGTCAAGCCACGCCAACGCCAAGGACGGACTCGACGCTACCCAGGCGACGAACGTATACGACTTCTTCAGGAAGAAATACGGCACGAACGATGCCGACCAGTAAACGATAGATCGAACCGAAACAGGAGGATAGAAGACATGGAACTCTTCGAGGCAATCGAGAAACGGGCAAGTGTGAGAGACTTGGCTCCCG
>CAZGCA010000032.1:0-32747 GCA_964524145.1 uncultured bacterium
TGTTGCTGCTCGCTGTCGGCGCGATATACGAAGCGTTCGAGATACGCCACCTGACCGGACTGTTCATCAGGTAACCCCCGGCCGCAACCTCGACCGACACGGCCAAATCCTCTTGGACAGGATAAACAGGATTTACAGGATGGATTCGAGCGGCGCAGGCTCTACCCGTTATTGCTCACCGAGCGGAGGGTGTGCATTGTCCACGTGAGATAATGGGAGGAAGCAATGGGATCAAGATATAGTGCCTTTGCATGAACACACTGGTTCCCTGGTCCCGTTCGGTGGGACAGACAATCTCTGTCTGTTCACGACACCACCACATCGCGTCGTTCCCGCAGGTAGCGCAGGCATCTTGCCTGCAAGGAGGCAGTGAGGATCTCTCCATGCAGGCTGGAAGCCTGCGGGTACGAGGAGGGACACGGTGTTTTTCACGCGTCATCGCGAGCGACAGCGTGGCGATGTCATTGGCGACGAAAGCCTATACATTGTCGAGATTGCCACGTCGCTCGCACGCTTGCTCCTCGCAAAGACGGTTGTGGCGGGGCATCTCACGATGATACTAGAGGCGGCGTCGCGAATGTTCCTTCACCCAAGCCCACTTTCGAATAGGGGAAAAAGGCGCGGGATCATGGGGTGAAGCAGGAGGTATATCGGGCCGACGACGCCGAGTGGGATGATCATGTGTTGCCAACGCCTCCACCTCCTCCAGAATGTTTTCTCGACACGACAATCTTGCCGAGGGTGATCAGAAGAGGCGCTCCCACAAGGACAGCGAAATGTCTCCCTTCAAGTGGTATCCTTTGCAGCCTCTCCGCCTCCCCAACTGGTATTTTCATGGTTTCCAGGATTTCCGAGTAGCTCAGTCTCAGAAAAGTCAGCGTTGAGGAGGAAACGACCATTGCGACAGAGATCAACGCTCCCCACCATGCCCACAGCCTTTGCCGGAATATTCCCCACACCAGCAAAACCAAACCCCGCAATATGCCGCCGCTTGACTTTAAAATAGATCTATGCTAAGATTTATCTTCTAAGGCAGCAGATCGGGCTCTCTGGGAGTTTTACCTGTGCGGCTAGAGAGCCAATAGAACATGGTAGCATTCACGTTAGCGTGGGTCTAGGGGGTGCACTTGAAATGATAATGGAGTGCCCGGGCTGCAAGCAGTCGTTCGAGGTCAGTGATGATGCCAATGAAGCCGCATGCACCAACAGGAATTGCTATCGACCCTTCCGTTTCAGGATCTTCTCTGAAGTGAAGCCGGAAGAAGGCAAAGACCCTGCGGCATCAACATTCTACGCATCTCTTTCTGTCGCGACTCCCCTAAAATTCCTGGGTGAGGTTAAGGCCGCAACTTCGAGCCGCTACTTCGTGAGATATTTCGATGAGGAGAAAGCTGAGGAACTGAAAAAGCGGTCATCCTTGGAAGTAGCAGCTCATAATCTCTCTCTGCCGGTGCAGTCCCTTATAGCCGACTCCGCAAATCTTCTTCAGGCCATTCCCGAGGGAGACGCTAATTTCGAGGATATCCAGCATCTCTTTTTTGAGGTCCAGTCGCTTCAACTGGTGGTGGAGAACTTACTTCACGGAGCGGAGGAGGAAACGGCGCAGCCCAAATCGCAATGGGTTACGACCTTCCTGTTGGGAGTACTCAGCAAGGGATGCCAAATGTTCATGGGCGAAGCCGCAGAGAAAGGATGTGACATCAAACCGATAATTAATGTGGGTGGCCAAGAAATAAGTATGCAGCCGAAGGACCTAGCTAAGGAGTTTCCATTCTATTTGTGTGCTCTGTATCGCCCCTTACTGGAGAGGCACGGCGTACCAAGGCAGAGCAATGTGACGGAGGACTCTATCCGCACAGCTATTGTCAGGAACGGAAAAGAGGACGAAGTGCGGCCTGAGAACTTGCCGCAGAGCTGTCGTGAGATTGTGAGGAGCATGCCTGGGTACGACGATGCCGATTGTTACGCCAAAGTTGCCGTCGCTGGGCAAGAGATCCGCGCTGACATTCGTAGGATCGCTCTGCATTGTATGGCTATGGAGATGGATGTGACTCAGCTGGATCTTGCCTTTAGGAATCTCCTGCATAATGCCGTCAAGTATTCCTATAGGAGCGTGCCTCATGGAAAAAAACGGTACGTTGAGGTTAGGTGCAAACGTCAAAACGACTGCTTCCAGCTTTCGTTTCAGGACTACGGAATAGGAATCACGCCGCAGGAGTTAGAAGAGGGCCTGATCTGGCTGCCAAGGTACCGCGGGACGCTTTCGCGCGACAGGAATCGCACAGGTGCGGGCCTCGGGCTTGCCCACGCAAGCAAGGCAATAAAAAGAATACATGGCGGGAGTATTGGCTGCCAAAGCGTACAAGTGGCTGGTGGGGCTTACTTAACCACATTCACAGTAAGGTTGCCAATATGGCAATAAGGTTGTGTGCAATAGGAGGAGAGCAATGAGTGAATCGTGCAAGTACCATTTATCGCGCCGGATTTTATGGGTCGAAGATGATTACTACCATCTTAAAGGGCTCGTGAAGCCACTTGAGAAAATGGGCTTCACTGTCGTCCCGGCTCGTTCAGTGGTAGAGGCGCGAACTCTTCTGAAAGAATGGAAGAAGTATTGCTTAGTCCTGCTCGACCTAATTATACCGTATTCTGAGATGCCGGTACCGGGTGCAGCCGAGGGCACTGGGGAAATCAGGGACTTGACGAGCAACGGCATGGCCCTCTTTGAATACATGAAAGACGAGTTGGGCATTGACATTCCGATCGTAATCTTGTCGGTGGTTCAGAAAAACGAGGATGCGGACATCGACATGTTGGAGGCCAAAGGTGCTGTGAGGCCGTTCGTGAAACGAGGAGTTCTTCCTGAAGAACTTAAGAACGTGGTGATCAGGGCACTTGAGCAAGCCAACAAGAACAACTGAGAAGAGGTGAAGTATCAGGAGGTCTGGGATCCCTTGTTCACTTGGCTGAAAGACCAGCTTAACACGTGGAATACGCTAATGGGATTTGTGGCGGGGGTCTTCTCCGTTCTGGGCGTCCTTCGAGTCAGTCACGCTGGTCTAGCGCTTAGAATTCGCATGTGTCGCCTCAACATCAAGCTTCGGAGACTTCGCGAGAAAGGCGAGAAGCGAGACAAAGGACGATTGGAACAGCTTGAGATCCTGGTGCAAGAGTACAAACTCTATCTGCCTAGCCCCTATGAACAAGCTACCGCGATCACGGACTTCGTCCAGCTTGGCAACATGAGGTCGTTCCTGACTCTCGCGCGCCGTTTGGGGAAGAGGCCCGAGCTTGATCAAGTAATGCAAGAGTATCTAATACGTGCCTTGGGCGAAATATCACGGGGCCTCAAGCCTCGTCCTCAGTAACGTCTCTTTGCGCTTGCAGCGCTGTCGTTCGTTTGATCGCCGCGTCCGCGGCGCCCGGTCGGCTCGGACAGCTTCGCTTCTGCCACCGGCGAGCGAAAACACCAACGGGTCGCGCCTTCTCGGTTGGTCTTGAGCGAATCAGGGCCGCGACGCGCTCATCGCAGGATGAACCGGGGAAGCCCCGGCGGCAGGCCTTCGTGGAGTCCTCGCAGACGCTGCTCGAGATATCGCGCGCCACTTACCGAGCGTGGCCCTCACAAACCCCATCTTCTCCGCGACAGCCCGGCTGAACATTCCCCTCGGGAGCTAGCACGATTAAGGAACCCAACACTACTATATGGGGGCACACTACCAGGAATGAGCCCAGTGCATGGCGATTTCTACCGACTGGCCCATAGCATGCCGCGCCTGACAATCTCCTTCGCTTCAGGAACGTCGAAATCATACGCCTTGTGGCCGAAACTTGCGTAGAACACCCGACCCTTGCCGTACCTTTTCTTCCAGGCCACTGGCATGACACAACCCTCGATCCAGGAGAGCTGTTGCCCTCCGCATGTGGTGGTAGCCAGTACCTCGTTTAGCGGATCAACATGCAGATAGTATTGCTCCGTTTTTATCTTGAAGTCGGGCAATCCGCGGGTGATAGCGTCATCGGGCTTGATGATGTTTACATCGTGTTCTATCTCCACCCCTCCGGGATGGGCGACCCACTGGCCCCCCACCATAAACTGATACTCACTGTTGTTGCGAAAAGCGTCTGCCATGCCGCCGTGCCACCCGGCAATGCCAACGCCGCTCCTCACCGCCGCCAGCAGTCCCGCTTCTTGGTCGCCGGTGATAGATCCCATCGTCCAGCTAAGGACGATGAGGGTTAGAGATTTCATTGCTTCTTCGTCAAGGAAAGAGTCCAGCGTCTCAGACACCTCGACCTTGAAGTCCTCTTTTTCCAAGCAGCGTGCAAAAATGTGGCTGCACTGCTTGGGCTCATGACCCTCCCACCCGCCACAAACAAATAGTGCCGATTTCAATCTCATTCTCCCTTCCCCAAAAAACTCGCCCCACAGGCCACTATCTTGAGCTAATATGTTACCGTTTACCTGCATCAATGTCAATGCACCGTCGTGGCCCTGATCCTTGTTTGCAGCGTTGCCCGTTTCTCACAAGGCGAAATCCTCTGAGGCCATTCTCACCTTTCATATATATAGACGGTTTTCGGGGGCGAATTCTTTCACCGAAGTGCGTCGCGAGGGGGAAATGGGTACCGCAGGCATCCTGCCTGCCCGGAGGATGCAGGCTGGAAGCCTGCGGTACGAGGACGGACACAGTGTTTTTCACGCGTCATCGCGAAGAGCCGGCAAGCACCCTCGCCGTTGTTTCTCCGTAAGGCACTGCTCCGGAAGTACGTCACCGAACGTCTACGGTTGAACCTCTTCGGGCAGCCGCTTCAGAATAGCATCGAAAACGGCGCTTGCGAGCGCATACGCCTCTTGGGCTTCGGTCGGACTGGGCTTTTGCTCTTCACCGGGGTAGCGAAAAGCCCATGCATAAAAGCTCAGGTTGCGCGCCGGGTCAAGCACGGGCTCGAGTGAAGGGTCGATTGCCCCGCAACTCGCGGCCAAGACATCCAGCTCGTGTGTTTTGGGAAACGGCCTGTCGTGTGCG
The DNA here is from genome assembly GCA_964524145.1 of uncultured bacterium. GTDB lineage: Bacteria > Hydrogenedentota. The sequence continues at coordinate 5,031 of CAZGCA010000032.1, forward strand.
GTGAGGAAGCCTTTCATCGCTTTTTCAGCGGCCTGCTGACAATGAAAAGCAGCGTCTCGAAGGATCGGCGGATCGGCTGCCATATCCACCTTGCAGGCGCGGAGGTCTTCGGCACCCCTTTCCAACCAGGCGCGAACTTCGTCGCGTTTTTCAGGAACCATACAACAGCTTTCCTTCACGCACGACCGTCGCGGGAAGAGAGCAGACAACCGGCTGTTTCCGGTCGAATTCGTCACGCGTCAGCACAACGACGTCCTTCGGCACACCGATACCGCAAAGAAGCCGGAATGCCTTCAGCCACCGTTCACGAAACGTCAGGTCGGATTGCGGCACGACGACCATAAGATCGTAGTCGCTGTCTTCTGTTGCGTTACCTTGGGCGCGTGAACCGTACAAATAGACAGCATCGGGTTCGAATGCGTCCACCAACCGAGACACCATTTCCCTCAGCAACGCATCCTGTGCAACGACATCCGTATCCATGCACGTGTCCTCCTGGCACATTATACCATGAAGCGGTATAGCAATAGCAGTGACAGCGGCTCCGAGTACGTGTCAAAGAGGCTCGGTGCGTTCGGAAGCCTGCGAGACCAGCCAACCAGCACGGCGCGTGTGACTGCGCAACAAAGGAAAAGCATCAACTAACGTATCCCGCGGTTGCGCGCTGGGAGTTGCCCTGCACTCGGATTCATGGACGCAGAAGCCACTAGAATTGGCTCGCGGCAAGCATTGCCCACTTGAAAACAAACCACATGGAGAACAGCAGACCCGTCGCGAACAGGACGTACCGGGCTCGACCAATACGCTCAGCAAAACCGACATAGGCGTAGGTCTCAAGCAGTGGGCCAAGGCAGTAGAACGCATTCGCGACGACGCCAAAGAGTAGGATGAGTACCCCAGGGCCATCAAGGAAGACAGGTGCGAGGACCTTTCGCAGAATCCATAAGCCTTCCGCAAGAAGAACCAAGTTGTAGACAACGCGCAACATCTCCCAAGTGAGGGATGCGCGTTTCAAATAGCGCGCGGTCTCGTCCATTGGATTCTCCTTGTTTGACACTTCCAAGTTCGTGTCCACAATCTAACCCAACGGAGCGGGGGTGGAGACCGGTCCGAGATGGGATGACATACCGAGCCACATACCCCTTGCGAGCAAGAAAATCAATCCTGTCGAAAGCAACAACCCCGCTGCAAATAGAAAGTATCTGGCTCGACCCATGCCACGTCCAAGGAGGCGATGGACACAAGCCTCAGCCAGCGGCCCGAGGCAATAGAAGACATTCGCGACCACTCCGAACAGGATTGCGAAGCCAAGCCACGACGAGCCAAACCGGTAGTGAGAGTCAGCGATCTTGTCCAATTGCCACAAGAAGTACACGGAGGTCAGGCCTTCTACAAGCAGGACCGTGTTGTAGACAATCCGCAGCTTCTCCCAGGCCAACCATGCCCTCTCCAAATAGCGTCCGGTCTCGTCCATAGCGCTTTCCATTTACATGGCTCCGTTCATCCTATTCCTGCTCGCGCTCGTCAGGCGGTGTGGCAAGAGCGCTGTTTGTTAGAGAGTACCAGTCGACCTTTCTCGTCAGGAACATGGTGGTCGCCAATACGAAGAACAGTCCTATTGTCCCAACAAGAAGGGCGTAGTCCTGAATCGTCAGCAGTGTGTAGAGATAGGCATAGAGGAGCGTCACCACCCCCCCGACTACCAGGGCGCGCTTGATGCTCTTCAACACGGCGGCGGAATATGAGGTGACCAAAACAGTTATTGCGACGCTGGCAACCGTATAAGCTGCGACGAATCCAAGATGTTCGGCAAGCGAAAGTTCGAGCAGGTAGAACAGGCACATGCCGGCACCGACGAACAGGTATTGCACCGAGTGAATACGTGTCTCGACTCGGATCTCGAACAGCCAAAGAACGGCAAATGTCAGAACAAGAAAGAGAAACTGGTACTTTACGCTGCGGTGAGACATTCTGTAGTGATCGACCGGCGATATCATCTTCACTCCAAACAGCGATTCCGAGATCGCTTTCTCAGGGTTTGACGACGACCGCCAGCTCTGCGAGTAATTCCTGCCCAAAAATGGAATGTTCCAGGTGGCCTCAAAACCGTCGCTCGTGACTGCACGGTTTGTCGGAAGCCAGGCACCTTGAAAACTCGGCGCATTCCAATTCGAACATAACGTCACCTCCGTTTCCCTGCCAAACGGCGCAAAGAATGCCCCAACACTCCCATTAAGTGCTAACGGAAATGAGAAATCGACACTCCCGCCGGTCAGGTGGCCTTTCAACTTCACGTGAATTCCCGGCTGATTGCCGCCGAACTCTCCGGTGCTTGGCAAGAATGCCAATTCATCGTCATTCCACGAAAGGGCCGCCTGTTGGGTTATCGCTCGTGCGTCAGCGATGCGCACGGCAAGATACGCTCGATCCCACAGGATGTCGTTCGGTTCGATTGCCCAGTCCCCAAAATCGGGACGGGAGAAACGGCCATTGATATCGAGAGACATCCGGTACACGGGCACTGCGAAGATTCCCCTGTACCGCACCTCGCTCTCGATTGTTCCGGCAATCTTCAATGTTTCAGGCAGGAAGGTTGCGTATACGACCTGCGATCGAGGCTGGGGTTTGCCATCTTTGTCCGGCTCGGTCCACCTCTTCACGTAAGGGACAACAACTGTGGGGCCGGCAATCGACTGATTCCCTCCCCACTTGTCCGTCACTTCTCGGACCGCCCCACTACGTGTCTGCTCGCGTTCTCTGATCATTCCTCGGATCTTCGTAATTGGGATCTGCAGCAATAGAACAAGAAACCCAATTAAGAGGATCTTGGGAAGGTGGGAGCTTCTGATCGACTGTCCGATACCGCTTGTCTCGATGTTGTTCACAATGTTCTCCTTCTTCCTCGTGCTCCCGTCAGCTTTGTATTGCAAAGTCTAATACCAAAAAAAGAGACCTCTCATGCCGACACCCAGCCCTCGGAGAGCACATCGTTTCTCGACGCGTCCCGCTTTCTCGTCTGGCTCTTCACCGCGGCGGCATCCTGCACGACCTTCTCAAGTTCAGCCAGATACGCCAGAAAACGGTCGCGCCCCTCGGCGGAGAGGCGGCACAGAGTCTGGGGCCGCCTCTTGTGGTAGCCTTTCCAGACCTCGACGAGACCGGCTTCCTGCAGTGTCTGGAGATGACGGCTCAGATTGCCGTCAGTCAAGGAGCATAATTCCTTGAGGTCGTTGAACAACAGTCCCTCGGGATGGGACGCAAGCGACGTAAGAATCCCGAGCCTCGCCTTCTCGTGCATTGTCCGGTCAAGCCCTTCGTAGGCGTACTTACCCGGCTTTGCTCGTGTGTCTCTCTTCTCGGCGGACACCGTTTCTCTCCACGTCCCAATACAAGACAATTCCGGCCAGTATCTGACCGAACCCAAACGTCAACCCCATTCCCCAAGGCGACAAGCTCTTGGGGTACCCGGCCGCCGTCTGACCCAACCCAACGGTCAAGCCCGTTCCCCAATGCGGCAAGCTCGTTGGGTCGCCGGCCAGCGCCAGCAGCACCGTGCCGGCGACCAGATAATAGAGAGCAACCCAGCCAGTGATTCTCGGCAGGTAGGGCCTCGATGCGAAGATTCCGAGACCGAACAAAACCGCCCACAACCCCGGAAGGAACGAGATGCTGTTGCTTCCCGGTCGTGCCATGAGCATTGCAACTACGAATCCCGCCACGAGGCAGGGGAGAAGCTGTCCCACTGCAGTGCGCGTTCTTCGGCGTGCAAGTTGGCTCTCCTGGCGCATGTAACCGTAGACGATGCCGCCGCCGGCAGTGGCCGAGGCGACCAGCGCCACCGCCATCCAGTAAAGAACAAAGGACTGCGGCGACTCATGCCCAACCAGTCTCCCCTGCAATGCCGCCGCCAGCAGGCCAAGCACTCCCGAAAGCGCCACCGGAACCGCCCGGTAGCCCCGGTACACGTCGGTCTTCGCCAGATGTCCGTGGATCTCCGAAATCTGATCCAGCGCCTTCTGAATCTCCATCTGACTCTCCCTGCTGCCAACGCCCGGCATCATCGGAGCGAATCCAAATGAACCCTGGATCCACCTCGGAGTATACCACATCTACTTTGCGATGTCAAGTGCTTTTCGGTGCAATGGGGATCGTGTCAAGGTGGGGTGTACAATCCATGGTCCAGAAAGAAACGACCTGCCACTGTCAACACCTGAGAATGCTGCTTACCTTTTCGTGGCCGTGCGATCTACCATCCTCTCGGGAAGGCTCGAATAGTAGTGGCAGAGCAGGGCTGCGTGGAGAACCCCCCTTTCCTGTCGCGTGCCCGGGCGCACTGGTTAGCTTGACTTGGGTATCGCCAGTTGGTACCATCAGTCAATCGCAGGTCGGAGACGGAACGGCGTGATTCTGGACGAGATAGTCGCTTCTAAACGTGAAGAGGTCGCGGAGCGTAAACGGCTTGTGCCGCGAGACGTTCTCGAGAGCAAGGCTGTATCAGCGCCCGCAGCGAGAGAGTTTAGATCTGCGCTCCGGGTTCCGGGCGAGGTGGCGCTTATAGCGGAGGTGAAGAAGGCGTCGCCGTCCCGCGGGGTGATGGCAGCTGATCTCGACCCCGTGGCAACGGCGCGGACGTACGAGAGATGCGGCGCGGCCGCGATCTCTGTCCTGACGGACAAGAAGTTCTTCTGCGGAAGTATGGATGTTCTGCGGAACGTTCGGACGGCGGTTGACGTGCCGGTGCTCTGCAAGGAGTTCGTTATAGACGAAAGCCAGGTGTACGAGGCGCGCGCGGCGGGCGCGGATGCGGTGCTGTTGATAGTGCGCATACTGACCGACGACGAGTTATCGAGTTTCATGGAAGAGGCACGGAAGCTTGGCATGGTTTCTCTGGTGGAGGTTCACAGCGGAGAGGAGTTGGGCCGCGCGATCTCGGCATCTGCGGAGATCATCGGGATAAACAACCGCAATCTCGAGACGTTCGAGACGCGTTTGAGGACGACGGTCGAGCTTGCTTCGGAGGTACCGGACGACGTGGTATTCGTGAGCGAAAGCGGTATCAAGACTCGGGAAGACGTCGAGGCGCTGGCGGCTGTTGGTGTAGACGCGGTTCTTGTGGGCGAATCGCTGGTGACGAGTGGCACTATTGAGACCAAGATAGATGAACTATTGGGGCGTACGGGTTAAGGTTTGCGGGATAACGTCGGTTGATGACGCCATGATGGCGATAGGGAGCGGTGCCGACGCGATAGGGTTCGTATTTGCAAAGAGCCCGAGGCAGATCGGTTTCGCAGAGGCGGCGAAGATAGCGTCGCAGTTGCCGCCGTACGCCGTGTGCGTCGGCGTGTTTGTCAACGAGCCACTCTCGACGATATCCCAATGTCTCGAGACGTTCCTGGACTACGCCCAGTTGCACGGTGAGGAGAGCCCGGTAGAGTGCGAGGCGCTGTCCCATGTTATCCACGGTGCGGGCAGGATTATCAAGGTGTTCAGGGTTGCCGATTCGGTTGACCTGGAAGTGGTGAAGCGATACGAGAGCGTGTGCGCGTACCATCTGGACACCCGTGTGGAACATGTCAAAGGAGGCAGCGGCACAACGTTCAACTGGGATGTTGCGAAGAAGGTTGTGGATCTGGGCAAACCGGTGATACTGGCGGGCGGCCTGACGCCCGAAAACGTTGAAGAAGCCGTACGCACCGTGCGACCATATGCCGTGGACGCTTCAAGCGGTGTCGAGAAAGCGCCAGGGAAGAAAGATGAGCGGAAAGTCAAAGAGTTTATCAAACGCGCAAAGATGTGCGCAGCCGGATAACGACGGGCATTTCGGGCTTTTCGGGGGCCGGTACGTTCCTGAGACGTTGATGAGCCCGTTGAAAGAACTTGATGATGCCTACCTCGAAGCGCAGAAGGATCCGTCGTTCGCCGAAGACATGGACTACTATCTGCGGGAGTACGTGGGTCGTCCCACGCCGCTGTACTTTGCCGAACGGTTAACCAAGCTGTGGGGAGGCGCGAAGGTATACATCAAACGCGAAGATCTGTGCCATACGGGCGCCCACAAGATCAACAACACCATCGGCCAGGTGCTTCTTGCGCGGCGGATGGGCAAGACGCGGATAATCGCCGAGACGGGTGCGGGCCAACACGGTGTGGCGACGGCGACCGTGGCGGCGATGTTCGGGCTGGAATGCGAGGTGTACATGGGTACGGAAGATATGCGGCGCCAGTCGCTGAACGTCTTTCGCATGAGACTGCTCGGCTCGAAGGTCACGCCCGTTGACGCAGGCAGCAAGACGCTGAAAGACGCGATAAACGAGGCGATGCGCGACTGGGTGACCAACGTCAGGACGACGCACTACGTGCTCGGTTCTGTTCTTGGCGGCCATCCGTACCCGATGATGGTACGCGATTTCCAGCGGGTTATAGGACGCGAGGCACGGGCCCAGATTCTCGAGAAGGAAGGCCGGCTACCGGACGTGCTGATCGCGTGCGTAGGCGGCGGCAGCAATTCGATAGGCCTGTTCTACGACTTTCTTGATGATGAGAATGTCAGGATGATCGGTGTCGAGGCGGGCGGGCTCGGCATCCCGACCGGCGACCATGCCGCGCGGTTCCAGACGGGTTCGCTCGGCGTTCTCCACGGAACAAAGACGTACCTTTTGCAGGACGAGGACGGCCAAATCAGCACAACGCATTCCGTATCGGCCGGTCTGGATTATCCAAGCGTCGGTCCCGAACACAGTTGGCTGCGCGACATGAGCAGAACGGAGTATACGTACGCGACCGACGAGGAGACGCTGGCCGCCTTCACGCTGTTGAGCGAAGTCGAGGGCATCATACCGGCATTGGAACCCGCTCACGCGATAGCGCATGCGGCGAAGATCGTGCCGAAGATGAAGAAGGATGAGTTGGTGATCATCAACTTGTCGGGCCGGGGCGACAAGGACGTTCAGGTCGCCGCCGAACATCTGGGTGTAGACGATGAATAGAATAGACTCCATGTTCGGACAACTGCGACAGGCGAACCGCAAAGCGTTTATACCGTATATCACTGCCGGCGACCCGACGCTGGAAAAGACTACCGAGATAGTGGTCGCTCTCGAACACAGCGGAGCGGACCTTATCGAATTGGGCGTGCCGTTTTCAGACCCGCTCGCGGACGGGCCAACGATACAGGCGGCCTCTCAGCGAGCGCTGAAACACCGCGTGTCGCTCGGCAACGTGTTCGACACAGTCGTCGAGATGCGGAAACAGACCCAGATACCCATCATACTGTTCACCTATTTCAATCCTGTCTTCAAGTACGGGATTGAGCGGTTTGTTGACAGTGCGGTCGACAGCGGTGTTGATGGTGCGCTCGTGCTCGATCTGCCGCCCGAAGAGGCCGGCGATTACACGGACCTGATGCGGGATAATGAGCTTGCGACGGTATTCCTCCTGGCGCCGACGAGCAGCGAGGAGCGGATCGAGTTTGTGAGCAAGAAGAGCACGGGGTTTGTCTACTACGTGTCGCGAACGGGAGTCACGGGCGTTCGCGATAAGGTTGAGGAAGCCGTCAAACCGGTGGTCGAAAAGATACGCGGCTTCACGAGCAAACCTGTTGCAGTCGGGTTCGGCATTTCGACACGGTCTCAGGCGCACGAGGTTGCCCAGTATGCCGACGCGGTGGTCGTAGGAAGCGCGATAGTGCAGGTCATCGGCGACCACGGTGAGGGGCGGGGACTTATCCCTGCCGTGAGTGCGCTCGCGGAAGAGCTGGCGGCAGGCGTGAAGGCGGAGCGATGACTGAAAAGTTTGCCGAGGAATTGATTGAGCGCGCGCTGCAATCGGGCGCATCGGAAGCGGAGGCGTTTCTTTTGCGAGGCCGCTCGACAACCGTCCAGGTGGCCGACGGCGAGGTGGAGCTGTTTCGCGAGGCGGAGGACAGTGGTGTGGGGTTGCGCGTGCTCACTGAAGACCGCCGGCTTGGGTTCTCCTATTCCTCGGAACTGTCCGACAGCGAAAGCATAGCACGGCAAGCCTGCGAGAACGCTCTGTCCGCCACACCCGACGAGCATAACGGGCTGCCGGGCGCGAACGGGGGCGAGCCGTTGCGGCAAGACATGTCGCGCGAGAACTTCGTCGAAGTCCCTACTGAAGGGAAGATCGAAAACGCGAAAAAGATGGAACGTGCCGCCAGGGAGTTTGACGACCGGGTAACCAAGGTACGCCAGTCGACCTACATGGACAGCGACGCGGAAATGCTCGTTGTGAACTCGCACGGCCTGAACCACGGCTACTCGGGCGGTGTGTGTATGGCGAGCGTGATGACCGTTGCGGAGGAGGGAGACAACTCCGAGACAGGGTGGGACTTCGACCATTCGCGGACGTTCGCAGGGCTTGATACGCCTCGGGTCGGTCTAAACGCGGCACGGCGGGCGGTCTCGTTGCTCGGTGCGCGTCAGGTGAAGTCGTGCAGCGTACCCGTCGTTCTCGACCGTGATGTGATGGCGGAGCTGCTCGATATAGCGGTATCGTCGGTGCGCGGCGACAATGTGCTCAAAGGCAAATCGTTCTTCGCAGACAAGCTGGGCAAGCGGGTCGCGGGCGACGTGGTGACAATCGTGGATGACGGCATGTGCGAGGGCGGGGTATACCTTGCCCCGATGGACGGGGAAGGCGTCGCGAATCAGCGAACGGTGGTCGTCGAAGACGGCGTCCTCCGCTCGTTTCTGCACAGCTTCTATAGTGCGCGGAAGATGGGCGTCGAGCCGACCGGGAACGGTCGGCGCGGTTCGTTGCGCGGGGTTCCCGAGGTCGGCCCGACGAACTTCCATCTCCTTCCCGGCGCGGAGCCGCTCGAAAACCTCATCGGTGAGTGCGACAAGGGGTTCTACGTGACCGAGGTTATGGGCATGCACACGGCCAACCCGATATCCGGCGACATATCGGTCGGTGCCGCCGGCCAGTGGATAGAAGGCGGCAAACCTGCGTTCCCGGTACGTGGCGTTACGATTGCCGGCAACGTCGAACAACTGCTCAAGCTGATTGTGAAAGTCGGCGACGATATTCGTTTCACGGGCCATTGCGGCGCTCCGTCAGTGCTGATATCGGAGATGGCGATAAGTGGCGAGTAACCTATGTTGAGAGCTACCCGTACATGCAGAATCCTGTTGTGACAACTGTGCTCGGCGTTGCCGCGTTCGTGCTCGGCGCCACGGTGGGCAGCTTCCTCAACGTTTGCATCTTTCGGGTGCCGCGTGGTGAGTCCATTGTCTTTCCGGGTTCGCACTGCTTGAGTTGCGGGGACACTCTAAGGTGGTACGACAATATCCCCATCTTGAGCTACTTCATACTCCAGGGCAGGTGCCGGCGATGCGGCACGCACTTCTCGGCGCAGTATCCGCTCATCGAATTCATGACGGCCGCGCTGTTCCTCTGCGTCTATCTGAAGTTTTCGATCACACTTGCCACGCCGGTTTACTGGGCGCTCATCGGTGCGCTGATCGTCGTAACGTGGATCGACCTGTACTACTACATCATTCCCAACCGGATCACGCTCGCGGGAATAGTCGCCGGGTTGCTTTTTAGCCTTTTGGCGTATGTGCTGCCGTCCAGCGGGCTGGTGGTGCGTTCTCCGGTTGAGGCCCTGGCAGGAGCGCTTCTTGGCGCAGGCATCCTGTACGCGGCCGACGTGCTCGCGGTGGTGTTTCTCAATAAGGCAGGCATGGGTGGCGGCGACCTGAAACTGCTGGCGATGCTGGGCGCGTTTCTGGGATGGAAGATGATCCTGCCCATCGTGTTTTTCGCCAGCGTAATCGGCAGCGCGGTTGGAATTCCGGTCTTGATACTGAGAAAGAAGAAACACGGTCCCGCGTCCCACTACATTCCGTTCGGACCCTATCTCGCTGCGTCGGGTGTGTTTGTGCTGTTCTTCGGTGACAACCTGCTTGAGTGGTGGGCCGCGTTAAGCACAACTGTGCCGGGTTATTGAGTATTCCTGCAGGAGGGACGATGACCTCGTGGGAAATGGTGCCGTATTGTGGTAGAATTGGGTTGAGAGCCTGGGAACGCAGCACGCTGCGGAAAAACGGGACGAGGACACGAAGTGGACAAAGAGCAGTACCTGGATGAAGGTATCACCCATTCGATGAAGGGCCACTTGGAGGCGGCGGTCGAAAGCTTCCAGAAGGCGCTCGAACTCGATCGGGGCTTCGTCGCTGCCGAACATCAGCTTGGGAAGGCCTACATGAGGATGGGCCAGACAGGGCATGCGGTCGAGATCCTTCAGCGAGTTGTGCAATGCAAGCCGTATCAAGTCGGCGCGCGTATCGACCTGGGGTACGCGTATCTCGCGGGAGGCTGGTTGGAGGAGGCGAAAAGCGCTTTCATGAACGGTCTCGCGATTGAGTCGGGAAGCATCAAAGCGCTGAACGGTCTGGCGCTGGTGTATTTCAAGATGGAAGACTGGGAGCAGGTTATCAGGCACGCGCGCGCAGTCCGCCAGATCAACCCCGACAACTTCGGGGGTCTGTACTTCGAGGGGATAGCCGCGAGCCGGCTGCACCTGATCGTTGAGACCGATGAGGCGCTCACGAGAGCCGACGAGGTATTGCAGGAGTATATTGCGATGCAGCCCTACCAGGCGGAGGGATACGTGCTGCGGGGCGACATTCAGTCGCACCGCGGGGCGCCTATTAAAGCTCTCGAAAGCTATTCGGAGGCCGCGAGACTGGCCGAGTTGGCGGAGGGAAACGTCTATTCCGCGTTCGGGATAGTCTTCACGGGCGTGGAGATTTTCGAGCGTCTGGCACGCACGTTGGCCCGCGTGAAGAACGTGGAGGCGTCTGTGGAAGTAGCGCGCTCGATACTCTTGGTCGATCCGAATAACGGAACCGCAAAAGAGTTGCTGGAGTTTTTCGATGGGGGAGACCGATCATGAGCGACGTCAGCCTTCAGTTGGTCAGAGAGTTTTTCGAGCTTAATAACTTCACCGTTCTCATGAAACGCAAACACCAGTTGCAGAAGTACGATCCGGAAGGCGAACAGAACATCGAGCTGCTCATAACGAACCTCTCGGAGACCGATGTGCCGGAGACCGATCAACTAGTCCTGGACCTCGAGAGCCTCGCGACGCTGCGGCGTGGAATAGTGGATGTCAAGGGGTGGCATACCGAGATATTCTACCCGTCGCTGTTGGAGAGAGATGCTCTCTACTCGTTTGTTCGTCGCGAAACACTTGAATATGCCGGCCGAGCGTTCGGCAGCGACCAGTTCTCGAAAATCATGGTGTTGTCTGAGCTGCCGAAGTCCGGCCCTATGCGCGCGAGATCAGAGGAAGTCCTGAAAGAAAAAGGCGTCGACCACGTGCTTGAGTTTCGGTTCATTCTCAGGACACTGGTCTCGCGCGCTCATGTTAACAACAACTACACCGAGTCCGACACCCTCCAGATGCTCCGGCTCGTGAAACGGTACGGGCTGATTCGCGACTCGCAGATGGAGTTTGACTTTCCTTGATGGCGGGGCCTCATGCGGTTTGGCGTGCACGTCTCTATTCGGGGTAAGATAGCCGACGCGGTCGAGCGCGCCGCATCACGAGGGTGTGAGACGTTCCAGATATTCTCTCGCAACCCGCGCGGCTGGCAGGCGAAGCCGCTTACCGACGAAGATGCCGCGCTGTTCAGGGAGCGGCGGATGGCGGCCGGGTTAACACCTGCGGCGGTTCATACGTTGTACCTTATGAACATTGCGAGCCCGGACGACGCGCTTTACGCGAAGTCGATCAAGTCGTTCGAGACGGACCTGGAACGAGCCACGAAGCTCGGTGTCGAGTATTTGGTGGCGCATCTCGGCAACTACAAAGAGTCGACGCCGCGATCCGGCGTGAACCGGGTGGTCAAGGCGATCAACAGAGTGTTGAAACCCGGCGGCGCGGGCGAGCCGAAGCTGTTGTTCGAGAACACGGTGGGCGCTGGCACGCAGGTTGGCGAGAAGATCTCGGAGCTGGCCGAGCTGTTTGATCGAACGAAGGTGAAGGAACGTGTGGGCCTGTGTTTCGACACGTGTCACGCGTTTGCAGCGGGTTACAACGTCGCGACGAAGAAGGGCCTTGATGGCTTTCTCAAGCAGATCGATGACGCGTTCGGGTTGGAGATGCTGATGCTCGTGCACCTGAACGATTGCAAGGGAGATCTGGGATCCCGGCTCGACCGGCACGAGCATATCGGCAAGGGCAAGATGGGGCTTGAAGCGTTTCGAATGATCGTGAATCACCCCAAGTTGCGCCACCTGCCGGCAATCATGGAGACGCCTATGAAACGCGACCCTGAGGACGATCTCATGAACCTGGCAACGGTGCGCAAGCTTGCGAAGACAAAGAAACCCTCTACTCGGAAAAGGACAAGGAAGAAAAGATGAAGACAGCGGTATTTACGGTGATCATGCCGGACTACTCGCTTGAAAGCGCTGCGGAAGAGCTTTCCAAGCTGGGATACGATGGTGTCGAGTGGCGTGTACACGACTCGTACCACATCGCTCTTGCCGACCTGAGTGCAAGAGCGAAAGACGTTCGCAAGCTCTGCGATGATAGCGGTCTCGAAATAGCCGCCCTGACGTCGTACCTGAAGATCCATGCATCCCAGGAAATAGGATTGCTCCTGGACGGTGCGGGAGCGATGGGTGCTCGACAGGTGCGTGTTACCGTGCCGTTGTACGACCGGAGTACGGACTACAACGAGCTGTTCGACGGGGCGCTGAAGGATCTTGAGAACGTTCAGGAGATGGCGGCGGCGCGCGGTGTGAAGGCCAATATCGAGATACACATGGGCAACATATGTCCGAGCGCCGCGCTGGCGCACCGGCTTGTGAGCAATTTCGACCCGCAGTGGGTCGGCGTCATATACGATCCGGGCAACATGGTCTACGAAGGTATGGAGAACTGGCGGCTCGGGATGGAGTTGCTCGGGCCGTACCTGGCGCACGTTCACTTGAAGAACTCGAAATGGTCGGCGGAGGAGCAGTCCGATGACGGGCATGTCACGTGGAAACCCGGCTGGGCGCGTATGAGGGAGGGGATAGTCGACTGGCGCGAGGTTGTTGGTGACCTGAAGGCTGTCGGGTACGACGGGTATCTCTCGAGCGAAGATTTCTCCGATGTCGAGATTGCCGAGAAGCTCAAGGATAACCTCGAGTATATGACGGAACTTATCGAACGAAAGGAGTGAGAGCAGAGATGGCGACGCTGAGCTGTTTTGCGGACGAAATAGCAGAAGATTTGACCACGCAGATGCAGGTTATGGACGAGGCGGGCGTGCCGTTTCTCGAACTGCGTGCTGTTGACGGGATTCCGGTTCTCGAGCTGACCACCGAGAAGGCCAACGAGGTTGTCTCGAGGTTGCAGGACAAAGGCATGGGAGTTTCTGCGATTGGGTCGCCGATCGGCAAGATACTCATCACCGACCCGTTCGAACCGCATCTCGAGAAGTTCAAACGGGCGCTCGAACTGGCACATATCTGTGCCGCTGACTATATCAGGTTGTTCTCGTATTTCATTCCGGAGGGCGACGACCCGGCGGCGTATCGGGACGAAGTGCTGCGTCGCATGCAGGAGAAAGCGGCGCTTGCCGAGCAATCGGGGATAGTGATACTGCACGAGAACGAGAGCCACATCTACGGCGACATCGCGGCACGGTGCAAGGACATATTCGACAATGTCCCGTCCGACTACTTGAGACCGATACTCGATCCGGCGAACTTCGTGCAGAACGGGGAGCGGTCATACGATGTGGCGTACCAGCTTTACGGCGACCAGATAGAGTACATGCATATCAAGGACGCGAAGCTTGAAACCGGCGAGGTTGTGCCGGCAGGCGAAGGCGACGGCCAGATGCCCGAGGTGCTCGCGGCGCTGGCCGAACGCGGTTATGACGGATTCCTATCGCTGGAACCGCATCTGAAGATTGCCGGTGCATCGTCCGGTTTCACTGGTCCGGACCTGTTCAGGACGGCAGTTGACGCGTTGCGGAAGGTGGCCGGCGAGGCCGGGTTGCCCCTGGACACATGACCGGAAACGTGGAGGCGAAGTTGATCAGAAAACCCACTGTCGGCGAAGTGCCCGACATACAGAGACTTATCAACGAGTTTGCCGACCGCGGCGAGATGTTGCCCCGCTCTCTCTCGGAACTGTATGAGAACCTGCGCGACTTTGACGTCTTCGTCGATGACGGGAGGATCGTCGGGTGTTGCGCGTTGCACATCTGTTGGGAAGACCTTGCGGAGATAAAGTCGCTGGCTGTGGCGGACGAGTTCAAGGGCAGCGGAGTAGGGAGCAAATTTGTTAAACGGTGCCTTGAAGAGGCCGCAGCGTTAGGAATCAAGAAGGTGTTTGCGCTCACGTACAAGCCGGACTTCTTCAGGAAACACGGGTTTCAAGAGATCGACAAGACAGAACTCCCGCACAAGATATGGAACGAGTGCGTGAAATGCCCGAAGTTTCCCAACTGCGACGAGACTGCGCTGACAATCGAGCTGAGGTGAGACGTATATGATCAACACGGCAATAGGTTTCGTCGGTGTCGGCAACATGGGGTCGGCGATTTTGCGAGGGCTTCTGGATGGGGGCACGCTTGTAGCCGAGAATGCCGTCATTTTCGATGTCGACGCCGAGAAGTGCAGCCGGGTTGCACAAGAGACAGGGGCGCGAGCGGCGCGGGACGTAGCGGACCTGGTCGGTTCGGTTGATACGGTGCTGCTTGCCGTCAAACCGCAGAGTATGGGTGAATGCCTCGATGAGATGGGACGGCACCTGGCAGGGCCGACGCTTGTAATATCGATTGCGGCAGGGATTTCGACGGGATACATCTCGAACCGGCTTGGCGAGAGCGTGCGAGTCGTGCGCGTGATGCCAAATACCCCGGCCATGGTGGGTGCCGGCATTGCGGGAGTGTCTTCGGGAGCGGGCGCCACGGAGGACGATATGGCGCTTGCAACGGAGATATTCGGCACGCTGGGAGAAGCCGTCACTGTCTCAGAGGAGTTGATCGATGCAGTCACCGCCGTGAGCGGAAGCGGACCGGCTTACTTCTTCTATCTCGCCGAGAAGCTCGCGGAGGCAGGTGTAAAGAACGGGTTGCCGGAAGACGTTGCGGTGAAGCTTGCCCGGAAAACGATGGAAGGCGCGGGCGCGCTTCTTTCCGGATCGGCGGACAGCCCGGCTCAGCTGCGTCGCAAGGTGACGTCGAAAGGCGGCACGACCGAGGCCGCGTTGGGCGTGTTGGACAAGCTCGGGTTCGGTAAGCTCGTAGAGGAGGCCGTGACAGCGGCAGCCGAGCGGTCGCGGGAGCTGGCGAAGTAGAACTACCGCGTAACAGAGATCGTTGGGGACATGTGTGCGATGAACATTGTGGTCTTGCTTTTGGCGCTTACCGCATGTGCGGTGGACGGGGAGCAGAAAACGCCACCTGTGTGCGAGATGGAGGGAGAGCAATCACTCCCGCACGTGTCCAAGGTTGACGCGTTTCTGAAGGAGTTTTCCTCGAAACGCGACACGTTGGGTGACTACCGCGCAGAGTTCAAGCAGATCAAGAAAAACGCGCTCTTCGATGATATTCATCTGTCCAGAGGTGAGGTGTACTACCTCAAGCCGCGAAGGATCTTGTGGGACTACCTCACGCCCGATCCCATGAAACTGCTCGTGCAAGCGCAGAAGGTTTACATGTATATCGAGGAGCTCGAACAGCTCGAGATCTATGATTATAGCGAACAGAAGGAGGCTCGCGGGTTGTTCCTGGGGTTCGACGAGTCCACGGAAGAACTGAGGAAACTCTATGACATATCTCTCTTCGAGCCCGAGGAGGGCGAGGACGTTCGCGGCGTGATCCTGGCTCCGAAAACCGATGATCTGAGGCAGTATTTCACCGACGTTCGGCTGTGGCTGCGTGGCAAGGACTTCGCGATCGAGAAGATCGTTATTGAAGGACCCGAAGAGGGTGACGCAACGACGATGTATCTGGAGCGTATCGAGACGAACTCGGGGCTGAAGCCGAAACGGTTCGAGCTGGATCTCCCGGAAGGCACTGAGATAATCGTACACCACCCTGAAGAAGAACTCGAGATCATTGGGGACGAGCCGGAACCGGAGCCGGAGTTCCCCGAGCCGGAAGATTCCCGGGATGAGCAAGAAGAAGGACCGACCGAGCCGGATGATGCGCGGGATGAACCTGGCGGAGATGAGAGCTGATTCCGGTTCGTACTCGCTTGTGATAAGTGTGTTGCGCTCTGTTTCGGTCGTGGTCGGCGCGCTTGGCGCTGTTCAATTCAAGAAGGGGTTCTACGTCTATACCGGCAGGGCGAAGCGGAATCTCCGGGCTCGTATAGAGCGACACCTGCGGAGCGAAAAACGACTTCACTGGCATATTGACTACTTGCTCAACGAGGAAAGCGCTCGCGTGGCCGATGTCGTCGTCAGACCGGGCCTGGAACGGTCCGAATGCGAGATGAACATGCAGATTGCCTCCCTTCCCGGTGCGGAGACGTGTGTTCCCGGGTTCGGGTCGTCTGATTGCGCGAACGGATGCGGCGCGCACCTCGTCTTTTTCGAGCGTCGTCCATCATTCCGGAGCCTTGCATGAGGAAGATTGTCCTTGCGTCGGCCTCGCCACGGCGCGCGTCGTTGCTCGAATCGGTCGGACTGAAGTTTGAGGTGGTCGTGAGCCGGACGGACGAGACGAACCACCCCGAGATGTCGCCGACGAGGCTTGTCGTGGATAACGCGCTCGGGAAAGCGCGAGATGTCTCCGCGCGCGTCGCTCCCGAGTCTGCGGTGATAGGCGCCGACACGATAGTCTACCTTGACGCAAAGGTGCTGGGGAAGCCGGAGAGCATGGCGGACGCGCGCCGGATGTTGAACACCCTATCCGGTCGGACGCACCAGGTGTTCACGGGCCTCGCAGTTGTGTCGCGCTCGGACGACAAAGAGCTCACCGCCGTCGAGGTGACCGACGTGACGTTCCGCAAGCTCGGCGAGGGCGATATCGACGATTACCTTCGGGCCGTGTCCCCCATGGACCGTGCCGGTGCGTATACCGTCGACGGAGTAGGCAGCCTGCTGGTGGAACGGTTCGAGGGGTGTTTCTACAACGTGCTCGGCTTGCCAATGGTGGCTCTCGACAGGCTTCTCGGCGAGTTCTCGGTAAACCTGTTCAGAACCGGCAATCATTCTGAGAAGGGGTAGCGTATGGCGCGCAAGTACATTCTCGCGATCGACCAGGGCACGACAAGTTCGCGGGCCATCGTCTTTGACAAAGCCGGCAACATTCGCGGTCACGGGAGCCGCGCGTTCCGGCAGCTATTTCCGAAACCCGGTTGGGTCGAACACGATCCTGAAGAGATTTGGCGCTCGCAGCAGTTCGCGATCCGCCGGGCGATCAAAGCTGCCGGTGTTGTGCCGGGCCAGATAGCCGCAATAGGTGTCACGAATCAGCGCGAGACAACGATCGTCTGGAACCGCAAGACCGGCGAGCCTGTACACAACGCCATCGTCTGGCAGTGCAGGCGAACCGCGCCGATTTGCGACAGGCTGCGCCGGGCCGGCATGGAGACGGAGATACGTCGCAAGACGGGTTTGGTGATAGACGCGTACTTCTCAGCAACGAAGGTGAAGTGGCTGCTCGATAACGTTCCCGGCGCGCGCAAAGCAGCCCGCAAAGGGGAGCTTTGTTTCGGGACGGTGGACACGTGGCTCATCTACAAGCTGACGGGCGGTCGAGTGCACGCCACGGATGTGACGAACGCGTCCCGCACGATGCTTTACAACATCCGCAAGCTGGATTGGGACCCGACGCTACTTGAGGCGCTCAAGATTCCGCGCGAGATGGTGCCGCAGGTGCTGCCTTCGAGCGCGCATTTCGGCGAGACGGATCGAGTCGGTTCTCTTCCGGCAGGCATACCGATAACGGGCGTTGTGGGCGACCAGCAGGCGGCGCTGTTCGGCCAGGCGTGCTTCAGACCGGGCGCGGCGAAGAACACGTATGGGACCGGCTGTTTTGTGCTCGAGAATACCGGCGGCAAGCCGATTGCCTCGCGCAGCGGACTCCTGACGACCGTAGCGTGGGGGATCGGGAAGAAGACGACCTATGCGCTCGAAGGGAGCGTCTTCGTGGCGGGTGCTGTCGTTCAGTGGTTGCGCGACGAGCTCAAGCTGATCAAGACGGCTCGCGAGAGTGAGTCGTTGGCACGTACCGTCGCGGACAACGGCGGGGTGTTCTTCGTGCCGGCATTTGTGGGTTTGGGAGCGCCGCATTGGGACATGTACGCGCGCGGGACTATCGTCGGCCTGACGCGGGGCACACAGCGTGGTCATATTGTGCGTGCCGCGCTCGAGTCGATTGCATACCAGGCGAAAGACGTTATAGACTGTATGACCAAGGACTCGAAGACGCGTGTGCGCGTGCTGCGCGTGGACGGTGGTGCGTCGCGGAACGATCTGCTCATGCAGTTCCAGGCGGACGTGCTGGGCGTACCGGTCGAGAGAACCTCGATCGCCGAGGTGACGGCGCTCGGCGCGGCATTCCTCGCCGGGCTGCACGTTGGGTACTGGAAAGACCAGCGGGAACTAGAGATAAAGGCGAAGGTGGACAGAGTCTTCGAGCCGAGCATGCCGCCGGCGCAACGGACCGAGTTGCACAGCCGGTGGAAGAAAGCCGTGGCCGCAGCAAGGACGATGAAATGACGGGGGTGCCATGCCGCGCACATTGAAGATAAGCATATCCGGAGTGAGGGGCGTGGTGGGCGAAAGCCTGACACCGCAGCTCCTGGTCACGTTCGCGCAAGCGTTCGGGCAATACGTCGGCCGCGGCGACATTATGATCGGGCGCGACACGCGCGCTACCGGGCCCATGGTGCGCGACGCCGTCGTCGCGGGGTTGCTCTCGTGCGGATGCCGACCGATAGACCTCGGCATTGTTCCGACACCGACGCTGCTCATCAAGACAGCGCATTCCGAAGCGCTCGGTGGGATCGCGATCACCGCAAGCCACAACCCGATCGAATGGAACGCGCTCAAGTTCGTCAACGGCAGCGGCTACTTTCTCGACGAACACCAGGCGGGCGAGCTTCTCGACGTCTACCATCAGGGCGAGTTTCTCACGTGTCCGAACGACGAAATAGGAGTGTTGTGCTCGGACGATTCGGCCATAGGCGAGCACATCGACCGGGTCGTGACACACCTCGATGCCGAGCTCATCAATAATGCGGGGATGGTCGTTGCCGTGGACTGCTGCAACGGTGCCGGGTCAGAGGCCGTTCCCGCGCTTCTCGACAGGTTGGACGTGACAACCGTCGCTATCAACTGCACGCCCGACGGCGCGTTTCCGCACGATCCGGAGCCCGTTGCGGCAAATGTGTCGGAACTGTGCGATACCGTTGTGGCGCACAAGGCCGATATAGGGTTCGTGCTCGATGCCGACGCCGACAGGTTGGCTATCGTCAGCGAGAAAGGCGTCCACATCGGCGAGGAGTACACGCTGGCAATCGTTGCGGAGCACCTGCTGAGAAAGAACCCGGGACGCACGGTGGTGGCAAACGTTTCGACGACGCGTGCGCTGGACGAGATAGCTGCAAGGCACGGCTCGAAAGTGGTCCGGACACGGGTGGGCGAAGCCAACGTTGCCGATGGTATCCTGCGCGAGAACGCCATAGTGGGCGGTGAAGGCAACGGCGGCGTGATGTTTCCGGGTATTCATGCCTGCCGCGACGGGCTCACGGGGATCGGTCTTGTGCTGCAACACCTTGCCGAAACGAGCAGGTCCGTCTCGGAGATAGTCGATTCGATGCCGAAATACGTCGCGTGCAAAGAGAAGTTCCCGTGCCGCGGCGATAAGGCATCGACCGTTCTGAACCGGCTGAGACGGAGACACGAGAACGATCGGGTTGCCCTGCTCGACGGCATTCAGATAGAATGGGACGATTCGTGGGTTAACATACGAAAATCCAACACCGAACCCATCCTGCGCGTCACCGCCGAAGCGGGCAACAAGGATCAAGCACAGGCCCTTGCTTCAACGATCACGTCCGAGCTGGAAGAGATACTTGCCAGTCTGTAACCCCCTTGACGTCTCAGAGCCAAGGACGTCCTGAGTAGGTGCCTCGGTCGGTCCATTCCGCGGCCTCAATCGAGATTCTCCCGAACGCGTTTGAACAGTAATCCTTTCGGTCACTAAAGCTGAGGCTCAACCGATTCGAGTCGGAACCACGTCTCGTCTATGGCCGTGACCCCATACTTGCCCCGAATGTCTTCACTAATCTTGTCAATAATGATGGGTCGGGAGCCGATCATCTTGTCAATATAGCTCACGTATCCGTCCACCGACCCGTGCTCGTAATGGCAGGTGACGTTTTCACGTTCAATGAGGATAAGGTCCCGGCGAAGGCTGTGGATTTTCTGGAAGTACAACAGGCAGGGAAACTTGTCCCACCCCGATATGACTACGGCAGCTTTGGGCAGCGCGTCAAAGGAGGATAGAACAAGTTCTGTTACCGGCATAGCACGAGCGCGCTCGAGTCTCGCCGGCAGTTGGACGAAGACGCTTGCCGCCAGTGCGACGACCAGAACAGCCCGTGATACGGCTGCTGCACGGAACCTGCGTACCGTGGAAAGAAACTTGATCCCGTATGCAATCCAGATAGCGAAAACAAAGTACGAGGGAGTTACCATGTTGTAATACTCCCACGAGTTGTACGTGGTGAAGTAAGCCATGTCAATGATCACCATTGTCAACAACGCTATGCACTGCTTGCGATGGCTGTGCCATTGGCAGCCAAAACCCAGCAGCCCGAGGACGATTCCCGCCCCGACCACGTTCCTACCAAATATCCAGGCGTGTTCCATGACCCGTTCCGCGTAATACCTGAAACCGTACACCGCTGTTGTTCCGTACTGCGCTCCCGTCAGATAAAGGATGGTGCCGGTAACCGACGTTGGCAGGTATGTCGTGCCGAGCGGTGGTGTCACCTGGGAACGAAAGTAGTTGTAACCCAGCACCAGGGTTTCTACCAGTCCGACAATCACGAGAAACATGGTTGACAACGATAGTCTTCTCCTGGGCGACAGGAGTATCAGAAGGAGAAACCCCGGAAGCAGGAACAGGTTTGCCAGGTAGCTCCCGAGCGAGATGCCGAAAGCTATCGCGGCGGCAACGAGCAGTTTCATGGAACGACTCCGATGCCACGACAAGAGGAAATGGAGCGACAGGGCGAAAATCAGGATGTTGACGCTGTAGACCTCTGTTATGACGGCGTTCTCCCAGATTATGGGCGCAAAGGCAAACACAAGCGGCACGCACAAACCGGCAAAACGGTCGTCGGTCATCTTGAGTATCATGAAACTCAACAGACCGACCGCCAAGCTCGTGCAAACGGCGCTCAACAGGTTGGTGGCACACGCCGGTTCGGAAATAGCGAAGCAGAACAGCTTCCCAAGAATCGTGTGCACAGGATAGCCGGGAGCGTGAGTCACACCGAGCTGATGGGCCTGCAGGGCAAGCTCTGCCGAATCCGCCAACCCGAGTTCGCGTACGAGAGTAAGCAGGTAGACCGAGAACGAGGCTAAGATCGTGATCAACGGACAGAGGACAGCGGGTTTTTCTTGAAAGGCGTTGCGAACGCCACTGACGGACACGTGAGTCTTATGCCATTTCTGCATCGTGCACTATTCACCCGCCAAGCCGAGATTTCCCATATGGACCTGCCCGCCACCACCACGGGCCCATTGCCGGCCATTGTAGCAGTCATTGCCGATTCCGTCAATGTCAATCCTGCTGTCAGGGTACCTCTTTGAGGTCGTTTGCGGCCCAATAGCACCCGTCGGAGGCGACCATCAGCGCTGTTCGTGCAAATTGGGACAGGCCTCCCCACCGGGTTTTGAGTCGTTTCCATTCCTGCGAACGCCGTCCTGGTCATGTCGGCGCTGGTGCCAGTGGCCCGAGTGGTGCAATCCGGCGAAGGATGGTCTTGAACAGCCGTTGCGAAATAGCCACCTCGGCCATCTGAAACACCACGTAGCGTGCGTGGGTGATGACTTTCGCACCGATCTTGACCAGCTTCTCCCTCAACGTTGTCAACGACCAGTGCTTTACAATCCGGGGTAGCGCCAGCCTGCGCAGGAAGTTGCCCAGGTTGTACGCCAGTGCGAACAACTGCCGCCGTACCTGGTTGTCCACGAAGTCATGGCAAGAGAGCCGGGCCCATACAGAGCCGTTCGGCGTCGTTCGTATCTTCGTAACCCGCCAATCGGCTGAACACCGACTGGCGCAACAGGCCCGTCAGCGTATGCCGCGTGTTCTGCCCGGTTCTCCAATCGTCGAACACATCCTCCGACATCACGGTCAGTCCCAGCGTATCGTCCAGTTCCCGATACGCCAGCAGTCCAGCATCGCTCGTCACCCTGGAACCATGAAACTCGAGCTTCAAACTCCGGTCAAAACTAACCCGTAACGTATCCTTCCGCGCTTCACCCATTGGATTCCCCACTGTTTTGTGTCGTCATCCTCAGAACACCCTTTGTTCATAGGGCTAAACGATGTCGGCGGATCTTAAGATGACTTTTCTACATGGGAAATCCGGGCTCAATATGCCCGGAAAGTGGCGGGGACGCATTTTCTGCTTGACATTTGCAGGTTTATGGAGCCTAATAATAGACCCGGGACTCATTTCCGGGGATTGATGCTCGTGCGGACGGAGTGCTCGGAGCGGCCCGGAAAATGGTTCAGCATTCGATTGAAGGAGATTCCCGAAGGGCACAACACCCCCAGTGGCGTTCCAGTGCTCAATTCACCAACCGACGTCCAGACTACGGAATTGTCTCGGGCTCGCCCCCGAGACGATAGGAGAAGCGTATATGTCCGTTGTGAGGGTATCAACTCGAGGGAGCCGGCCAATGCGGTTGATCAGAGTTGTCCGGACCAGGGGTCAGAGATTGTGAGAAATACGGCGCACATTCGTTTGACTATGATTCTTGCCGTGTCAGCGGTGCTGCTTGCTGTCTCGGGCACCCGCAGTGAGGCGCTGCTGACCCTGGACCCGGGAAACCCGCACTGGTTTGTGGACGGTCTGCGGCCCGTGTACCTTGTGGGCGACTCGTTCTACGGACCCGTGGCAAACCTCGACTTCGATTACGAGAAGTATCTCGACATACTCGAGTCGAACGGCATCAACCTGACGCGAGTGTTTCTATTCGGCTTCTACGATGTCTCCCTCGCGGACCATCCGGAGGTCTATCCGTGGCTGAGAACCGGCCCAGGCACGGGTTTTGGCGGCTATACGAAGTTCAACCTGTCCCAGTTGAACAACACGTTCTTCAGCCGATTGACGGACTTCATATCGGAGGCTGCCGGACGCGGGGTCTACGTCGAACTGACGCTCTTCGACGGGGTCAGTCTCAGGAACACCGAGAACAGCTGGAACCTGCACGCATTCAACTCGCAGAACAACATCAATGGTGTGGACGGTGACCCGAACGACGATGGTATGGGCTACGAATCCTACACGCTGATGGTGCCCGAGCTGATCGCCGTCCAGGAACAGTATGTGAAGAAAGTCATTGACGAGACGAACGGCTTCGGGAACATCATCTACGAGATCGCCAACGAAAGTCCCTGCAACGGGAACCCGCTCGATGCGGAAGAGGCTCCGTGGCACGAGCACTTCGTGGACTTCATCACGAACTACGAAGCAACGAAACCGCGACAGCATCTCGTCGCGGTCAACGACGATTTCACGGATTTCTATGGCGCCGGTTCGGCAAATGTCGATGTGCCCACCTACCACGTCCGCACGTTCAGTGCGGATATGGAGCCGGCCTATGTAAACAACCGCGCCGAGTTACTCTACAGCACCAACAAACCTATCGCCTTTGACGAACCGGTACCGTTTGTTGCTGGGAGCGACGTCGATACATGGCGCAAAGCAGCCTGGACGCTCTTCGTGAGCGGGGGATATATCAGCGCGCTCGATTGGACGTTCGAAGGTCCCCACGGCGGCGACAACGATGGTACAGGCGGAGAAACGCTCCGGCGGCAACTGGGCATTCTGGCGCGGTATGTCAATAACGCTGTGGGGTTTTCAGAGATGGTGCCGCGCGACGATCTGGTTGTGTCGGGTACTGCCTACTGTTTGGCGAATGCGGGTAGCGAGTACGTTCTGTACCTCCCAGAAGGAGGTTCGGTGACCGTTGACCTCTCCGGCACGGGGGGCACATTGCCTGTCGAATGGCTAAACGCCCGGACAGAGCAGACGACGGCCGTATCGGCAGTCACCGGCGGCGGGTCGGTCACGTTTGTCTCGCCAATAGCCGGCGACAGCGTACTGCGCGTTGGCGAGAATCCAGACTCGGACGACGACGGACTGACCAACGCAGAAGAAGCGGCGCTCGGAACCGACCCATTCGATCCCGATACCGACAACGACGGGTTGGGCGACGGCGCCGAGGTTATCACCCACGGCACCGATGCGCTCGATGCGGACACGGACGACGACGGTGTGAGCGACGGCGCGCTTGACCCTGACGGCGCCGGTCTGACCGTGGCAGGCCCTGACTCGGACCCCTTCAGCGACAACGACCAGGACGGCGACGGGCTGGTCAACAGCGAGGAGACTTCCTCAGGTTCGGACGGATTCATCACTGACCCGCTGAATCCTGACACCGATGGTGACGGTCTCAACGACGGGTACGAAGAGACGCTCGGTACCGACCCGCTCGACACGGACACGGATGACGACGCGCTGACCGACGCATCCGAGATCGGCGTCCATCAGACCGATCCGAACGATCCCGATACCGACGATGATGCGTTGACTGACGGTGCCGAGGTCGGCACTTACGGAACGGACCCGGTCGACGCAGACAGCGATGATGACGGATTGAGCGACGGTGACGAAGTAGCGGCCGGTACCAATCCGGCCGACCCAGACAGCGATGACGACGGGCTGACTGACGGAGCGGAGCTGGCAACGCATGGCACCGACCCGCTCGATGCGGACAGCGATGATGATGGGTTGAATGACGGTGACGAACTGGCGGCCGGAACCAATCCGCTCGACGCGGACACCGACGACGACGGGCTCACCGATGGCGCTGAGGTGGCGGCCGGGACCAATCCGCTCGACGCGGACAGCGATGACGACGGGTTGAGCGACGGTGATGAAGCAGCGGCTGGCACCGATCCGCTCATTGCAGACTCGGACAGCGACGGTTTGACCGACGGTGATGAGGTGGCGGCTGGCACGGATCCGCTCGATGCGGACAGCGATGACGACGGGCTGACTGACGGAGCGGAGCTGGCAACGCATGGCACAGACCCGCGCGACGCGGACAGCGACAACGACGGTTTGGGTGATGGAGCGGAACTGAGCACACACGGCACCGATCCGCTCATTGCAGACTCGGACAGCGACGGTTTGACCGATGGTGAGGAAGTGACGGCCGGGACTAATCCGGTCGACGCAGATAGCGACGATGATGGATTGAGCGATGGGGCGGAAGTAAACACGCATGGCACTAATCCACTCGACGCGGACAGCGATGATGATGGCTTGGGTGACGGGGTGGAAGTAAACACCCATAGCACCGATCCGCTTAACCCGGACAGCGACGATGACGGGCTCGGAGATGGTGCCGAACTCGACCTTCATGGTACGGGGCCCAAGGACGCCGACTCAGATGACGATGGATTGATGGACGGTGCCGAAGTGAATACCCATGGCACCGATCCACTTGACGCGGACAGCGATGACGACGGACTGACTGACAGTGCTGAACTGAGCGCACATGGTACTGATCCGCTTGACGTGGATAGCGACGATGACGGGCTCGGAGATAGCGCCGAGCTAAATATTCATCGCACGGATCCCACGGATGCCGATTCGGATGACGACGGGGTGAGTGATGGCGATGAAGTGGCGGCCGGAACCGATCCGCTCGACACGGACAGCGATGACGACGGGTTGAGTGACGGTGCGGAGCTGAGCATACACGGCACCGATCCGCTCGACGGCGACACAGACGATGACGGGTTGGACGACGGGGTCGAGGTCAACCTCTATGGCACCAACCCTCTGCGAGCGGACACGGACGGCGACGGTTACGCCGACAAGGAAGAGGTTGACAATGGCACAAATCCCCTGGAGCCTCAGGACGTGCCGCTGGACAATGATGGTGACCATATCCCCGACCCTGACGATCCGGACGACGACAATGACAGTCTCGACGACGTGGTCGAGACCAATACGGGCGTGTTTGTCGACGAGACCAGCACGGGCACTGACCCGCGTGTCGCCGATACGGACGGTGACGGGTTGAACGACGGCGACGAGGTCAACACTTACGGTACCAACCCCGTGAACACCGATACGGACGGTGACGCCGTGAGCGACGGCGATGAAGTCGATCGCTATGGCACCGATCCCCTGCACATCGACACCGACGGCGACGGCTATACTGATAAGGACGAGACTGACAACGAGGTCAGCGCCGTAGACTCCCGGCAGGTGCCGCCGGACAATGACGCTGATTACCTGTCGGACCTCAACGATCCCGATGACGATAACGATGGGCTGGATGACGTTGTCGAGAGCGACACGGGCGTGTTTGTGGATGAGACCGATACGGGCACCGACCCGCGTGTCGCCGACACGGATGGCGACGGGTTGAGCGACGGCGACGAGGTCGATGGGTACGGTACCAGCCCGGTGAGCAGCGATACCGATGGTGACGGGTTACGCGACGGAGCCGAGATTGGGTCGTTTCATACGGATCCTTTGCGCACGGACACCGACGGCGACGGCTACGCGGACGCGGATGAAGTTGAGAACGGTGTCAGCCCCTTGAACCGCTTGGCGAGGCCGCCGGACAACGACCGCGACTTTGTCTCCGACCTCAACGACCCGGACGACGATAACGACGGTCTGGATGACGCGATCGAGGTCATTCGAGGTACTGACCCGCGTGTTGCCGATACGGACCGCGACGGCATGGACGACGGGTGGGAAGTGGAGCACGGGTTTAACCCCCTGCTGGGCACGGAATGCCGTTTGGACCCTGACGGGGACGGTCTAACGAACTGTGACGAGGACGAACACGGTGCCGACCCCGCAAAACCTGATACGGACAACGACGGGTTGCTCGACGGCCACGAGGTGCACATCCACGCTACCGACCCGACCAACCGCGACACAGACGCCGACGGGTTTTGGGACAGTGTCGAACTCGACCGTAACACCGATCCGCTCAATGCGGAGAGTCGCCCCGAGCACGACGGCGTTCAGGGAGACGTCACCGGCGAAGGCATCGTCGACGCTGTCGACGTCCAGCTCGCCGTCAACCGGGCTCTCGGCCACGATATTCCTTACCCGGCAGAGTTCGCCGACCTGAACGATGACACGTTCTGGAACGCCATCGACATCCAGCTCGCCGTCAACTGCACACTCGGCCACTGTTCAACCGGACTGTAAGTACCGCAGGCTTCCAGCCTGCCTCATCCGCAAGCCTCATGCAGGCAAGATGCCTGCGCTACACAAGAAAAAAAGACCTTCCTGTCTTATCCTGTAAATCCTGTCATCCTGTCTAATCAAATCTGTGTCCATCCGCGTTTATCTGCGGTCAATTCTCCGTCTGTTTCCTCTGTGGCTAACCCGTCGTTGCGAGAAGCGAAGAACGAGCGACGTGGCAACCTCGTTTCCGCACACACTGCG
>CAZGCA010000032.1:32847-57417 GCA_964524145.1 uncultured bacterium
CTCCCATATCTCCTTGCTTTATGGCTCATCACAAATGAGGCTGGGCTGGAGAAAGGAATGTGCCGTTCTGGACAGCTACCATTCCCGCCGGACGTATCCCGTAAATCCTGTCATCCTGTCTAATCAATCCCGCGCCACCTAAAGAGAGCCTCAGAGCAAATCCGCGTCCATCTGCGTTTATCCGCGGTCAATTCTCCGTCTGTTTCCTCTGTGGCTAACCCGTTGTTGCGAGAAGCGAAGAACGAGCGACGTGGCAACCTCGTTTCCGCACACACTGCGGTCGCTCACAATGACGGGCAGTAGACGGTCATCATCACACGGTTCCCAGCGTTGTGTAAGAAAAGGAGATGTGGAGATGGGGGAGATGAGGGGATAAGTTTCGAGAACCATGCCCTTGCCGGGCGTATCATCGACGCGATCAGTACAATCCTGCACGAACAACGATCTCCCATATCTCCTTGCTTTATGGCTCATCACAAATGAGGCTGGGCTGGAGAAAGCAATGTGCCGTACATCCTGACTCGTCAAATCCGCGTCCATCTGCGTCTATCTGCGGTTGACTTCTCATTCTCCGCAGATACACACAGATTCACGCCGATACAAAACAGGGTAACGCCCCCATAATCTGCGTACATCTGCGCCAATCTGTGGACGATAACGATCCCGACAATCCCGCAACCGAACCGTGGCACGGGCGTCCCGCCCGTGGTCCATGGGCAAGATGCCCAAGTTACAGAGGGAAAGAGCGCACCGGTAATCTGCACGCATCTGCATCATACTTGGTTGCGGATCCATGATGACTCAGGGGCTCGACAAAATGTCCCATGCGTGTAGTGAGTCGTGTTGCGGTTGGATGTAGAGTTGCGGGTTGAGGTGCCATTGGCGGATGGCTTGGTGGGGCGTGAGGTCGTCGCGGGCGACGAGTTCGAGCAGGGTGCCGGTGCGGCGGTCGCCTCGCGCGAGCACGCATTGGAGTGTTGATGATCTGATGCTTTCGCCCACGCACTTCACATTGGGTACGCGTTGGAGAGCAGTCCGAACCCTCTTGAGTCTGGCGCGCAGTTCGGGTGCCGGGCACATTGGTTCGTTCTGGAACGCGGTGAACGGTTTGGGAACGAACGGTGTGAGGTCGACGGTGAGCCGGTGTCTGCGTTTGGTGTTGCGGGCAGCGTGTTTGACGATATCCGCCGCCTGTCTTGACAGGTCGATAATTCCGTCGACGTCATCTTCGGTCTCGCCGGGCAGTCCGAGCATGAAATAGAGTTTCACGTTCTGTAGCCCGGCATCGATCGCGCGGGCCACGGTATCGAGCAGTCTCCGTTGCGGGATGTGTTTCCCGATAGCCTTGCCCAATCGTTCGGTACCGACTTCGGGCGCGAGCGTGATGGTGCGTTGGCCGCTGCGCACAAGCCCGTCGAGCAGAGTCTCGGAGACGGTTTCCGCGCGGAGCGACGATACGCTGAGTTTCTTTCCTTCCGAGACGAGACGTTCGACTATCGTATCAATATGAGGGTAATCGGAGACGGCAGCGCTCACCAACCCAACTTTCTTTGCCGTGTCGGGCATCCGGCCGATCACGTCTTCGACGAGTTCGGGCTCGTAGTTCACCACGGGGTATATCCGGGACGCGAGACAGAACTTGCAGTTGCGTGCGCAGCCGCGAGATACCTCGACGAGAAAGGTGTTAGCGAACACGGTCTTGGGGGTTATGATGCAGGAGTGAGCGACGTGCGGCGTCGTGTTGCGTGCGCGGCGCACCGGCAGGTCTATCCCGTGTTCGGCATCGAACGCGACGAGAGGGCCGTCGTCTTCATCGAAGACGGGTCGCACAAACCGCGGCACGTAGAATCCCGGGACGGCTGCGAGACTGCGAAAGAGGGCCTCTCTGTCGGCTTCATCGAGAACGGAGTCCACAAATGTATGAACGATCTCTTCGCCTTCCCCGACGACAAAGACGTCGACGAAATCGGCGATGGGTTCCGGGTTGGACATGATGCACGCGCCGCCGGCCACCACCAACGGATGCGATTCCGTTCTGTTCTCGCTGTGCAGCGGTATCCGTGCGGCACGAAGCATCGAGACAATGTTCGGGTAGTCCAGCTCGAACGATACCGAGAAGGCGACGATATCGAACCGATTCAAAGGCGTCCCGGTCTCGAGCGATTTGATGCCGAGGCCGGGTTCCCAGAACGCCCGTTCGCAGTAGGTGTCGGGTCTTTCGTTGAGTTCGCCGTATATGGTGTGGAGCCCGAGGTTGGACATACCGACCCAGTAGCTGTTCGGAAAAACAAGGCACACCCGCAGAAGGTTGTGCGGTTTCGAGCAGGTTCCTGATTCGGCCGCGAGCAGATCGCGTCGGAGATCGGACTGCGAACGTCTCAGCGCAGGATTCCCCCTCTGTCGCGGCTGAGGTAGATGCCTTGGAGATTCATCAGAAGCTCGTCAGGGTTGTCGGATACCCTCGCAGCTTCTTCCTGGGTGATAAGCGCCATCTGGACGAGATCGACCAGAGAGTCGTTGAACGTCTGCATCCCTTGTTTTCTATTGCTCTGAATAACCGTTGTGAGCTGTGTGACACGGTTCTCGCGAATGAGTTTTCTCATGGCGGGGTTGCTCAACAGTATCTCGCAGGCCGGCACACGGCCGTTGGCCGTGGCATTCATGATCAGCCGCTGGCAGACGATCGCCTGCAGGTTCTGGGACAGCTCGGACCGGACCTGATCCTGCTGGTTTGACGGGAAAAGGTCGACGATCCGGTCGATAGTCTGAATGGCGTCGGAGGTGTGCAGCGTCGAGAAAACGAGGTGGCCCGTCTCGGCGGCGGCCATGGCGGCTTTGAACGAGGTGATGTCGCGCATCTCGCCGATAAGTATGACATCGGGGTCCTGCCGCATAACGGTCTTGAGCGCCGTGGCAAACGAGTCGGTGTCTATAAGCACCTCGCGCTGGTTGATGATGGCGAGCTTGTCGGTGTGCAGGTACTCGATGGGGTCCTCTATCGTGACGACATGGACCCGCCTCCGCTCGTTGATATAGTCTATGCACGCAGCGAGCGACGTGGATTTCCCGCTGCCGGTCGTCCCGGTGAACAGGACGAGACCACGGCGCAGCATCGATATCTCCTTCAATACGGGCGGCAGGTTGAGCTCCTGGAACGACGGTATCTCGGACTTGATGTGCCGCATCGCTATCGAGATGGAGCCGCGCTGCCGGTAAATGTTGGTCCGGAACCGTCCGAGCTTGCTCTTGCTGTAGGAAAGGTCGATCTCGTTGTTGCGGCTGAACCGTTCCTTCTGTGCCGGCTTCAGGATGACATCTAGAAGAGCCTCGGTCTCCTCTTCGCCGACGGGAACCTCGGAAGCATCTTCGAGCACTCCGTCAACACGGAACATCGGCGGGCTGCCGGTCTTGATGTGAACGTCAGACGCTTCCCTCTCGATGGCTTGTTTCAGGAGTGTGTCCAGATCGATCATGTCCTCTGCGCCGCCTCAAAAAGGTTGGGAAGTCGAGCTGTGTGCTGTCGGCGGATGCTCGCGTCTCCAACCGTGGTCTCAAGTCCGTTCCCTGTCTCGCCTTGCGCATAAACGCAGGTTGATCATACATCTCGTCGGGAAAAAGGTCAAGAGGCACAAACACAGGTTCGGCAAACGGGCGCTGGAAGCACTGCTCGGTCTTGTCGGCAAAACCGGTGGCGATGACGGTCACCTTAATCTCTTCCTGTTCGGTCCGTCCTATGACGGCACCGAATATGATGTTGGCGTCTTCGGCGGCGGACTTTCGAACAACGTCGGCGGCGGCGTTGACCTCGAACATCGTCATATCCTTGCCGCCGCTGATGTTCAGTATGATGCCGCTGGCACCTCGGATGTTCGACTGCTCGAGCAGAGGGCAGTTTATGGCTTGTCTTGCGGCTCGCACGGCCCGGTCCTTCCCTTTGGCCATGCCGACACCCATAAGCCCGCGACCTTGCTGTCTCATGATGGTCTTGACATCAGCGAAATCGAGGTTGATCACGCCCGGTATCGTGATCAGGTCCGATATGCTTTGGACACCCCAGTACAGAGCGTCGTCGGCGCGCCGAAACGCGTCCGCCATGGAGGTTTCCGGCCCCACCACTTCAAGCAGTCTCTGGTTCGGGACGACGATCATCGTGTCGACCCATTTCTCGAGATCCTCGAGACCATTACGCGAGTTGTCGGTGCGTGTCTTGCCCTCGAAGAGAAACGGTTTTGTCACTATCGCGACGGTGAGAGCGCGGATCTCGCGCGCAACGTCCGCAACGATAGGCGCAGCACCCGTCCCCGTCCCGCCGCCAAGCCCCGCAGTTATAAACACCATGTCGGCTCCCGCCAGGACCTCGACTATCGCGCCACGATCTTCCCTCGCGGCTTCGCGACCAACAACCGGGTCAGCACCGGAACCCAATCCCTTGGTGATCGTGGTACCGATCTGGACCTTCTGAGTCGCGGCAGAGTTCCGAAGAGCCTGCGCGTCGGTGTTAATGGCAACAAACTCGACCCCGCGCAGCCCGGCGTGTATCATTCTGTCGACAGCGTTGCTGCCGCCGCCACCGACACCGACGACCTTTATGATTGCGCCTTTTTCAGCCGCCTCGTCTTCGTCCACCAGCACGAACGTCATCGCCGCGACACGCTCCTTATGTCCTTAACAAATGCAAAATCTAAAACTGAAAACTGACAACGCAAAACGGGGCCGGTAAGCGAACGCTCTGTTCTATTATCATTCCGAGATTTATTTTGCATTGTCGGTTGTCAGTCTTAGCTTTTCTATTGATTTTTTCCCTAGAAATGGTCGAGAAACCAGTCCTTGACGCTGTTGTACAAGCTCTCCAACTTGCCTGGCTCGTCCATTCCGCCTTTCTTGCCCGCTTCGTGCAACCGGATACCGTACTTCACCAGCCCCAGACTGGTTGCATAGGCGGGGCTTTTCAGCTTCGTGCCGTTGCCGTCGAAGTTTCTCGGCGTCCCGAGCCGTACAGGACACTTGAAGATGCTCTCGGCCATCTGGATCGTGCCAGGCAACAACGACCCGCCGCCCGTCATCACCACACCGGCAGGAATCCGGTCACGCATGCCGCTGTTCTCGAACTCCTCGAAAACCAGCCGAAGAATCTCGTCCATCCGCGGCTCAATGATATCGACGATGTCGCGGCGTGGTATCTGGCGATCCTCGCGACCGCCAACGCCCGGCACCGTGACCATCTCGTCGTCGTGAACCAGGGACTGGATCGCACAGCCGCACCGTTTCTTAATCTGCTCGGCGCGTCGCTGCGGCGTTCGCAGGCCAACGGCGACATCGGCGGTCACGTGGTTTCCCCCAAGAGGCAACACCCTGCTGTGACGTATCGTGCTGTCCTGGAATACGACGACGCCGGTCGTGCCGCCACCAATGTTCACTATCGCAACGCCGAGCTCCTGCTCGTCCTCGGTCAGTACGGCCTCGCCGGACGCGTACGGTTCGAGAAGAACCTCTGCCACACCAAAACCGGCACGGTTCACGCACTTGGCAAGGTTCTGGACAGAGTTTGTGCCACCCGTGACAATGTGGACATCGGCTTCGAGCCGAACGCCCAGCATGCCGATGGGCTCGTTGACACCGTCGTGTCCGTCCACAATGTAACCTTGCGGGAAGACGTGCAGCACCTTGCGGTCCGGCGGCAGCTTTACGGCACGCGCGTTGTCCACCGCACGGTCAACGTCGTCCAGCGTGATCTCCTGGTCCTTCCGTGAAACGCCGGTCATGCCCCTGCTGTTGATCCCCCAGATGTGGGCACCGGCTACCCCAACGAAGACCGATCTTATCTTCCGGCGGCTGCTCTCTTCAGCAGCTTCGAGCGCGGCGGTTGCCGAGTGGATGGTTCGTTCGAGGTTGACGACAACGCCCTTGTGCAGCCCCTTCGACACAGCTTCACCCATGCCAAGTATAGTGATGCCGCCGTCAGGGTTGCGCTCGCCGACTACGGCGCACGTCTTCGTCGTGCCAACGTCCAAACCCGCTACGTAGTGGTTTCGGCCCATGCGAATACTTCCCTCCTTGTCAATAGTATACCAGAACCGGCGGAGTATCTCAATACCCTCGTGCATGTCTGTCTGCGTCAGCACGCTCTCCGGTTCTCTCGTTCGGAGGGGGAGCATGATTTGCGATGTTTCAGAGAACGTTGAGTTCTCGGAGTGTAGCGATGGCGAGAATGAGCGTGTAGCCTGCGATAACGACGAGGCAGATGTCGACGAAGTGTTTCTTGATGAATTCCATGTTATGTTCCGGCCCGGGTTTTGCTCATGTCACTACTCAGTACGTGATCGAGAACCTGTCAAACTTGCCGGTATAGTCTTCCCACCGGAGGTCGACGTCGTAGACCATGGCGGCGGGCGGCCCTTCGCGGCACCACTGGACAATCCTGTCGATATCTTGCTTGCGCCCCTCGAAGAGGGCCTCGACCGCGCCGTCGAACCGGTTCTTCACCCAACCGCCCACACCAAGCCGTTGGGCCTGGTCCTGGGTATACATCCGAAAACAGACACCCTGGACCCTGCCGGTGATCGTAACGTGGGCGCGCACCATCGGTGTATCTTCGGTTTCGGTCCGCGGCTTGCCTCGCCTCATCGTCTTCGGACCTATTTGAGAGAGAGCTTCTCTTCCTGGATGACCCGGTCCAGAAAACGCCGTGCTTTGCTGACAGATCGCACGAGCGGGTTAATAGTGAGCGCCTGGAGTGCAAACTCGTAACAGTTTTCCTCGATGGCTCGAAGCGCGATCTCTTCGCTGGTTTTAAGGGAACAAAGCAATCCCCTCAGGAAGCACGGGCTCTGGCCGATTTTCCGTACCGAGATGCCTTTTTTGGACACCTTTGCGGGTACCTCGACAGACGCCGAGTCGGGAAGGTCTTTGAGCGCGCTGTTATTCGTGAGACATAGGACCAGTTCGCGGGGCGCCTTACTTTCGAACGCCTCGATAAGCGGCACGATGCAGAGCTCATACCACATTGCGTTTCGTCCCCTCGTCAACTCGGGGACATCGCAGAGCGATTCGTTTTCATACTCTTTGAGGATAACCTGCTCGTTTTCCCGAAGCTGGTCGCCGCGAAACTTTGTTGCCTCCTTCTGTCGTTTGAGGACAGCGGTGGGGTGGAAGAAATAGCTTGCGAGCCGCATCGGGATCATCCTGAACAACTCGATGAGTTCAAGGTCAAACCCGTCAGGTTTCTTGCGCAGCACACGATCGACAAGCCGGGACATCTGGCTTCGCCCGTTCACTTTGACATCCTGAATCCAACCGAAATGGTTGACTCCTATATAGTCGACGTGAAGTTCAACGCCGTCGGCACGCAGCATCTGGGTGATCCTCCGGACAGACTGGGCGGGCGCGTCGCAAACGCCGACAACGTTGAGCTTGGTCTGTTTGGCTATGGCCTCGACAACCATACTCATCGGGTTTGTGAGGTTGATCAGAATCGTCCGGGGTGATTTCTCTTCGATTATCCTGGCGTACTCGAGAGCGACGGGTACGGTTCGAAGCGCGTTGGATATCCCGCCGGCCCCCAGGCTCTCGTCGGCGACAAGCGCGACATCTGCAGCACGCGCCTCGTCGCGTGCACGGGCGGACATGCCGCCAACTCGGATCTGATTGAGTACGTATTTCGCGCCGGTAACGGTCTCTTCGACGGACGTGGTGCCACGAACCTTCGTGGGAAACCCGTTCTTGTCGAACATTCTCTGACAGAACTTGGCAACGACGTCGAGCTTGTGTTCGCTACGCCCCATCAACGCTATCTCTTCGATGCCGACGTTATGGGCGATGATCGACGAGACAAGCTCGGGCGTGTAAACGCTCCCTCCGCCGAGAATGCCAATCTTCCCTATCATTATCGCTCTTTCCGCGTTTGACACCCGGAACCCGGAGCGGGTCGGCAACGCTGTTGCCCTGCCTGCTCAACGTCAGTCATAGGTGATCGCCCACGTTCCGGGAGATTCTCAGTATCCCACGATGCTGCGTAACCCACGCAGAGAGATGTATGAAAGACTCAGCGGATTCGAGACAACCTCGACCCTGGCCTCTTTGACGGCCTTGACTATGCTACCAGCACTCTTCTCGGCATCTATAAGCGAGTACGTCCTGCCGAGGTCTGCCAAATGATGGCAATCGGACGTACCCACCACGGCAAGCCCGTTCTTCTCGGCCACACGTACCGCCCGCTTGTTGAAGAAGTTCAGTTTGTCATGATAAAAGAAACTATACTCCACCGCATCAAAGAGATCAATGTTTCTCATCAGTTTCCAGTGAAGGCAACTTCGTTTCGGGAAAAACGGGTGTGGCGCTACGACAAGCCAATCGTTGGCCTTCATGTTCCTTAGCTGGTCGAATGTCTGGATCTTCTCCGCGCGACGGTCGACATTTATGAGCAAGACGTGTTTCTTCTCGATGGTCTTCTCGACGCCGGGTATGAGCAGGATACCTTTGTCGCGAGCGTAGCGCAGCACCTTCTTGTCGTTGAAGACGGTGTCGTGTTCGGTTATTGACAGAACGTCCAATCCGACCCGCGTGGCCCGGTCAACAAGATCTTTCGGACTATACCCAATTGTCTCCTGCGTGTCGTTGCTGGTATGTAGATGCAAATCCGCTTTAAGTCGCATCACACCGCGTTTCCGTGCTACCGGGCGCTCGAACTCCGGTGTTCTGACATCATTCCATGTCTACGCTATCATAAAGGATGCAGCGTGTCAACGAGCGCTCCAGCCTGTCCACCTCCCACCGACCATCGTTACGCTTTATGCTAGCAGAAAGGGCCCGCGACTTCAAGCGCGTGCTGCAACAAGATGTTGTTCATGACGGACGACTCACGTTTCCTGGAACAGCGCGTCAACGAACTCATCGGGATCGAAATCGCGCAAGTCTTCCAAAGTTTCGCCGATGCCTATGAACCGCACCGGGATGTCAAGCTGTTCCTGAATGGCGATCACTATTCCGCCTTTCGCTGTTCCGTCAAGTTTGGCAAGCGCTATTCCGGTTATACCGAGCGCTTCAGTAAACAGCCGCGCCTGCGACAAACCGTTCTGCCCGGTCGTAGCGTCGAGAACAAGGAGCGTCTGATGAGGCGCCCCATCGATCTTCTTGCCCAGCACGCGAGATGTCTTCTTCAGTTCTTCCATGAGATTGGTCTTTGTATGCAAGCGTCCGGCGGTGTCAACGATCAGGTAGTCACACCCTCGTGCAACGGCGGCCTCGGCGGCGTCGAAGGCGACCGCAGCAGGGTCCGAGCCTTGCCGGTGTTTGACGATCTCCGCGCCGACCCGGTCGGCCCAGTGGTCGAGCTGTTCGGCAGCCGCGGCGCGAAACGTGTCGGCGGCGGCGAGCAATACTCTGTTGCCCTGCGATTTCAACTGTGCCGCCAGCTTTGCGATGGTCGTCGTCTTGCCCGAGCCGTTGACGCCCGCGACCAGTATGACGTGAGGCGTTGACACTGGTGCAGGCGGTACTCCAGGGTGCGTCTTCAGGATGTCGGCGATTCGCTGTTTGAGGTGGCTGCCAAGGTCTTCCGGCGATTCTATCTGGCCCTGGCGAAGTTCGTCGCGCAACCCATCAACGAGCTTCAGCGACGTTTCCACACCAATATCCGCCTCGATTAGAATCCGTTCGAGATCCTCAAAGAGCGATTCGTCTATTCTCGTCCGCCCGGCGAGCGTTCGTCGGATGCTCGAGGCAAACATCTCGCGACTCTTCGAAAGACCGTCCTTCAGGCGTTTGAAGAGGCCCGCTTTTTCATTTGGCTGCGGTTGTGCGATACTATTCTTCGTCATACTCGTCACTCGCCGACATATATGGCGCTCGATATCGCCGCCAGCTCTGTTGCGGAACCATCAGCCTGCGAACCGGTACCGGGCACTACCAGGTCCACGCGGTACCATGCGTTGTCGCGCACATCGTCCGCGAAGACAAACGTCCTGGTGTCCGAGCCGAGGGTGAACGTCTTCATCTCCGCGCTGTTCGAGACAACTACCACCGTGCCATCATCCTTGCCGCCGATAATCGTTATCTTAAACGACACCTCGTTATCGGTAGGGACGATGACATCTC
Organism: uncultured bacterium; assembly: GCA_964524145.1. Taxonomy (GTDB): domain Bacteria; phylum Hydrogenedentota. The sequence goes on from CAZGCA010000032.1 coordinate 42,940, forward strand.
CCTGCAATACCTGATAAACACCGTCGCCGTCGGGGTCGGCCCGGAAGTCTATTATAGCTCCATCCGGCGACCGTACCATGCAAGTGTGCCGATTGCGAATCGCATCGAGAACCGCAGGCACCGAGAGGTTCTCTGCATACACCGCAGTACCGGGATGCCCGAGCCTCTCTGTTGGCCCGTGCCGGTCGCTGCTGCCGATTATGGCAACGCGCTCGCCTTCAGCAGTACGCTCTTCCCAAAACGCCACCTCGTCAGGCGCCCGCACCTCGATACCGTGATAGCCCGTCACCCTCGGCGTCCATGGGATGTTCGTGTCGGCGGGATGGTTGAGGATGAAGATGCCGCCCTGCCTCCGGAAAAGGTTTATGGCAAACTGTGTCTGAACGTCGTTCTCCCAGTAGTCGGCATGTGCCCGTATTCCCAGCACGGTTGCATGACTTCGCGTGCCCCACTCTTCACCCGGGATGAGGAGCACATCGGAGTGGTATTCGGGATCGAACGCAGGGAGCGTCGTTCGATGGTCGGTTATCGCAAGAAAGTCCAATCCCATATCCTCGGCCATCTTTATGATCTCCGGGACAGAATTGACACCGTCGCTGTACAGCGTGTGACAATGGGTCTCGCCGACGTACCATTCGGGTTTATCCCGCACCACGTCCGTGTCAATCTTGATCTCGCGCTGCCAGGGGATTGATGCCGGACTATTCGGGTCGGTGCCCGCTTGTTCCTCCACAAAGTCGAACGCGCCATCCTTGTCAGAATCACTTTGGGCGAACTTGGGCGAGTTTTCGGGGAACGGCACGAACACATAGATGAGGTTGTCGGCCTCGCTTAGCATAGGACACTCATGAATTCCGACCATGTAGTCCATTCCGTTGGCTCGCGCGAATTGGATCGCAGTGTACCTCCCGGGTTGGAGGTAGATCTCGCCCTTACCTGACGGGCTCTCAATCTGCTGTGGTCGGTATCCTGGTGGCGACACGGGTTTCGCGTAATCCGCGTTGTTGATCAGAACGAGCTTGAACCACACAAACTTTCCCTTGTTGTTCTTGCACTCGATGCGCAACCGCGCCCCCTGCTTCATCTCGAGCGGGACTTTGGTCGTCTTGCCCGACTCGACGATCACCCTGGCAGGAGCGTTTTGCAGCTTCTCGGCTTGTGCCAGCAGCCCGTACTCTCCCTGGGGCAGCGTGACGGAGAAGTTGCCCTCCTCGGAAGAGATCGCCTGGGTCAGCGGCGCGGCACCCTGGCTGACGTCAACGCGGGCACCGGCAACCGGAACGCCGTCCCTTTTCTTAGCCAATGTTCCGGCGACGGTGCCGAAGTCTTTGCCGCTGAGCACAAGTGCGGTCTTCATAACATCTGCAAGGTCGGGCATGCCGACCACAAAGAAACGCTGATACGAGACCGGTTGCCCCGGTTCGAGGGTTAGTGTGCCGATGCTGATAGCCGAGGCGCCGTTAGCAAGATGCCGAACCGTGAGTTCCTTCCGACCGGCGGTCCACCCGTAGGATACATTCTTCCCCGCGGCGCCGTGCCAGAGACAGTTCACCGTCGCGGGAAACGAGAAACCGTGGCCGGGGACGTACTCGTCGGTATCCCCCCACAGGATTGCGTCCGCAGGCGAGTAGCTCGTGACAACGTTGCTGCCAGTGTTGGTGAATCGCGACTCCACCATGACACAGTTCGCGTTCTCGGCGAGCGTATACCGTGTTTCGATCTTGATATTCGCGTTGCCGCTATCCGCACCGGTAACCACCAGCGACGCGTCGTCACCGTTCTCCGGTGAGAACTCTATTCGTTGCTCGGTGTAGCGGGCCACGCGTCTCGCATCATTGTTGATGATCAGCAGCGTACCACCATACTCGTCGCCAATGCCGTCGGCACCCGCTGCATCAACAATGTTGCCGCCGGAAGCGGCGTAAGGGTTCGTCTTATGAGAGACATTGCTGATGACGACCGTTATCAGATCATTCTTCAAAACGAAGTCGCCAACAACACCTGCCGCGGCCCGCCCCTCACACAACTCCGCCTCTGACTCGACTTGTTTTACAACTACCGCAGCATCGGTCGGCTTTGTGAACGTGATCAGCGAGCCGCATATCGTCGCTGCAGCCACTGAGAGAATCGTTATCCTGCGCAAGGAGACACCTCCGACTTGTACACCGTTGCAACGTAGTTGGGCAATACTATACAAGGACACCAGAATACTAGCATACTCGTGCAGCACCGGACAAGATGGGAAGCGCATCTGCAAGGCGGACAGGATTCGTGCCGAAGCTATCCGGAATCGGCGAGCGCTTCCAGCGCGGTCATGAACCGTTCGGTCATGGGGAACTTGCCCGGGTACTTGACGAACTCGACGTGGCCGTCCATGTAGAGCACGTTGCCTCCGTCCGGCATGTGGTTGCCAAGCCGATCCCATATGAGAGGGATCTTGCTTTGGAGGTCTGGGGGTGCCTCCGGCTGGTTTATGTCCGTTATGAAGAACCGTTCTATCCCCTCTCGCAGCCTGAAAACCACCTTGCCGCCGACGTTGCCTTTGCCTTCGCGCACCTCAATATCAGCGTCGCGCTCGGACAGATCGAGAGATTCATAGGCCTCCAGCAGGGCCAGCCCTTCATCCTCGGTCGTGACCGCCCAGCCAAGATAGAAGTAACTCTCGTCAGTAACGTCGTCCGCTTTCCAGGGAGGCACAATCAGGGTGTGCGGTGCCTTCCCCGGACAACACAGAATGTTTACATCGGTGAGGTACTCCGGAAAGATCTCGTCTCCTTCCACCATGAGGTTTCCCCGCCGGTCGTCTATGGCTGGAAACCTGCCCTTGTGCTCGTGCGCATACATTTTGAGCACGAGACCCATTTGTTTTAGGTTGTTGGTGCATTCGGTCCGCATTGCAGCTGGTTGAGCGCCTCCGCGTGTGCCCAGGAAAGGAACCTGGACAAGGTTGCCAATGGCCGCACCGACTGCAATACCCAGAAGAGGATTGCTGCTCAGTGAGGAATAGGTTGTTAACGTTATCCCGTCGTTATCAACGGTGCCGCTGGTAACGCCGGGGAAGAGGTGTTTGGTGATAGCTTCTGCCGGTGGCACGGACGCCAGATTGATGGGTATGCTTTGCTGTTGCATCTGGAGGATAGGCAGAGCAGTGTTATAGAACGTCTGGACCAACGCCGCGGTGTCCGAGTAGCCGAAATACACTGTCGGCTTTGGCACGTGTGTGAGCGATTCCTGAAGCACGGGACTCTCGCTCAGCATAATTCTGTCTTCGTCAATAGTCATGACCAGTTCCTTGAGAGCCTGCGGCGAGGAAGCCATGATCAGGTAGTTGCCGTGCAACGTGTAGCTCGGCGTCACCGGCATCATCGGCGCCCCGGGTATTGTGATGCTGTGAATCGTGTGGCCGCCGAAATCCGATTCCGCCAGAGAGACATCCAGCTTGCTCAACAGAGTATTGAGCGTTGTTGCCGCGTTGGTGGGGTCGCCTGTCTCGGCCACAATGGTAACCTGTGGAACCGGCAGCATCATGCCCGCCGGCGGAGGCGCGATTGCCACCGCCAACTCGCCGGCGACCAAAGGCAAAATGCCTTCCTCGAGGTCCACGCCAACGCTCGACTCGAACTCGGCAATCACCGAGTCGATCTCTGCCGGGTCGGCCTCGCCAGACTCCTGCAGCAACGTCAGGAGTTCAGGCCAGATATCGGCCAGGCTGAGACGGTACGCCGAAGCCGTCAGGCAGTTGGCTGGCAGATACCTCAACGTCTTCGGAAAACCTTTGGCTGGCGTGAGCAGCTTGAACAGACCGGGGCTGCCACCCGCCGTCTTGACTCGTTGAATAGTCTTGACGCCTTTTCCTTCGGTTGTCGAGCCCACAGCAAACGCTTCGGTAGCAGCGAGGCCTGACACTTCAAGAAACCGCCCGAATTCGGCGGCATCGTCCGAGCCGACATTGTCCTTGATGATCTCGAACGCTCTGTCCACGTTGACGAGCAGGAACGATTCAGGTCGCGGGCCGACTCTCCTTTTCATCTGTCTGAAAACGCTGGAAGTCGCCAGAGATCGTCTTGGTCTCGATGCGAGGTCATCGAGGAACCGGTCCATCCCATCTTTGGACGACGTGACAACAAGCCTGTTGCCGGGAAGTGCGTAACAGATCGTCGTCACGGTCGCATCGAATGTGTAAACGGTCGTTCCGGTATTATGAGAGTAGGATTCCCTTTTGGGGAACTCCTCAAAGCTCTCACTAACAGTGTCAAGGAGGTTGCCAAGAGCCCGGTCCACCTCTTCGATCGATTGCGTCTCTGGATCGAGGTCGGCTGCCATCAAGATACGCGGAGGCATCAGTGCTTCAGCATCCAGGTCGGTAATGGCGAATACGAATTGCCCATCAAACGAGAGTTCGGGCATACCCCCGCTCGCCTCGATCTTCTCTCCCAGGGCGATCAGTTGTTCCAGCATGGGTTCGAGTGCCGCTGCCATGACCGGTTCAAAGAACTCATTGATCTGCTCGAGGAACTCCTTGATCGAAGGTTCCTGCATGATGTCGTGCCAGGCAGTACCCTCGGCCTTCTTGCGCGATTCAGCCAAATCCTCGACAGAATAGAACACCAGGGTATCCCTCGGCAGGAGCTGCTCGTACCGGATCTTTACGGGACGCTCCACGGGAGCGGGTTCCTTCCTGCACCCTGCGATACCGGCAGATACGATTCCTGCGACAACACAGAGAAGGATTCCCTTCAGCATGCGGGGTTTTCTCACGAGATTAGTCTCCTCACTCTTGGCACGTCGCCATTCGTTGGCTTGCCTTTACACTCCGTTGCGCCCCTCGTCTTCTGGCAATCTGCCCTCCGCGAATCGCGGAGAAACCGCCCATATCGAGAGGCAATCTATCACGTCCGTCGTTGGTGTGTCAATAACGCGGTTTGGCAGAGTCAATCGCGGTGTCGGGCCGACAATTCACCGAGAAGCGTGGCCTCGCCAGAAGTCGTTGACAACCTCGATGCGTCTCTGGTAAACTCCGCCTCGAACCGATACCTTTCGAGGAGGCTGGACAGATACGGATATGGTTACGGACGCGGGTAGACTCTTTGTTTTGGGTACCACGCTGCGCGACCGGGAAGAAGGCCTTTGGCAGCAGATGCCATCATATGCGTACGGGCAACTCGGAGTTCTCGATCCTGCGTACACGGGAGGGTTGGTGTTATGAAGGTCAAGTGGCTGGGTCATGCCAGTTTTGCGATCACTGCTGACGATGGCACGTGCATTGTCACAGACCCGTACGAGCCTGGCGGGTTCGGTGGGGCTATCGGGTACGGACCGATAACCGAGAAGGCCGACGTAGTGACTGTCAGCCACGACCATGCCGATCACAACTACGTTGCCGGGGTGCCGGGCGCGCCGACTGTCTTGAAGGGTGCAGGCGCCCACGAAGCGCGAGGCATAGATTTCAAAGGGTTGGAGACCGCCCACGACTCGTCCGGCGGCGCGGAACGAGGTTCCAACGTTATCTTCACATTTACCATGGACGACATAGTGGTGTGCCATCTTGGCGACCTCGGTCACCGGCTGACCGCCGACCAGATAGACGCTATCGGCGAGGTCGACCTCCTATTGATTCCAGTCGGCGGCGTTTTCACGATCGACGCCGAGCGAGCGGCCAAGGTAGTGTCGAGTCTGGCGCCGAAGATCGTTATTCCCATGCATTTCAAGACGGCGAAGTGCGGGTTTGATATCGATCCCGTCGACAAGTTTCTCGAAGGCCAGGACAACGTTGAGAAGGCTGGCTCATCTGAAGTCGACGTGGATGTAACGGATGTTGACAACCCTCCGAAGATTGTCGTTTTGAAGCCTGCGTGTTAGGAACGGCCCCCGGCTTCGGGCAACAGCACGAGACCGGGGATATAATGAAGTAGATGTCGCGTTGGGAAGGGTAGTACAAAAAGGGAGAGAGTAGAATGATCGATTTCGAACTCACCGAAGAGCAAAGAATGATGAAGGACACGGCTCACAAGTTCGCCGAGAACGAGATTCGCCCGGTCGCTGCTGAGTATGACGAGTCGGGGGAGTTTCCGTGGCCGATTGTCGAGAAAGCGCACGAGATAGGGTTGACAAACTTCTACTTCCCTGAGGAATACGGTGGCGGCGGCATAACGTCTCATCTCACAGGACACATCGTTGCGGAAGAGTTGTCCTGGGGTTGTGCCGGAATAGGAACCTGCATCCAGGCCACCGGGCTCGCCGCTGCGGCGATAATGGGTATGGGAACGGAGGAACAGAAGAAGCGGTGGATTCCGATGTTCACCGACCCCGAGAAGGTACGGATAGGAGCCATGGCACTGACAGAACCCGGCGCTGGTTCGGACGTCAAGGCGATAACCACCACGGCTGCCAAAGACGGCGACCATTACGTTCTTAACGGGACGAAGTGTTTCATCACCAACGGCGGTATCGCTGACGTGCACGTCATATTCGCCACTACCGACAAGAATCTAGGGCTCATGGGCTTGGCGGCTTTTATCATCGACAAGGACACCCCCGGCCTAAGTATGGGCAAGAAGGAAGACAAGATGGGTGTGCGCGCCTCGCACACGGGCGAGGTCATTCTAGAAGATTGTCGCGTTCCCGCCGAGAACATGTTAGGCGGCGAGCCCGGAAGCGAAGGTGCGGGGCCGGGTGCGTTTGGGGCGCTGCAGATGCTCGAAGTGACTCGGCCCGGCGTGGGTGCCGCTGCCGTAGGGATAGGCAGGGCGGCGATGGAGTGTGCGGTGGACTACGCCAAGACACGTATACAGATGGGCAGGACCATAATTCGCCATCAGGGCATAAGCTTCAAGTTGGCTGATATGGCCATGAAGGTTGACGCTGCACGTCTGATGGTATGGCGCGCAGGCTGGATTGCAGACAAGGGGTTGCCGTTTGCACGCGGCGAAGGTAGTATGGCCAAATGTTTCGCTGGTGATATCGCTGTTCAGGTAGCCATTGACGCGATACAGGTGCTCGGCGGGTACGGTTACATGAAGGACTACCCCGTCGAGAAGTACCTGCGCGACGCGAAGATCTACCAGATCTGGGAAGGCACAGCCGAGGTACAGCGCATGGTTATCGCGCGCATGCTCAGGCTATAAGGCTATAGCTTTTGTTGAAACACCGCGGAGGGGACGGCAGATACGGGACCGTCCCCTCTTTCTATAGTGACGCCCGCCCCAGGAAAGGAGCGCAGCAATGACAGTGCGTTTTGCAGGTGTCGATGTCGGTGCAGTGAGCAGCAAAGCTGCCATAGTTGACGCCGAGGGCGGTCTTGTCGGCGCTGCGATTGTTCCCAGCGGGACCAGCCCGGCGGGTGCCGCTGAGAAAGCCATGCTGATAGCCTTGACAGATGCCGCTGTTTCGCCCGAAAAGATAGAGGCTATCATATCAACTGGCTACGGCAGGGAAAGCGTCACCCCAAAGACCAGGTCGGTTACCGAGATAACCTGTCATGCACGCGGCGCGAGCGTGCTCTATCCCAAGACCCGGCTGGTTATTGACATCGGCGGCCAGGACTCGAAAGCCATATCGCTCGGCAACGACGGCAAGGTCAAGAATTTCGAGATGAACGACAAGTGCGCGGCGGGAACCGGGAGGTTTCTCGAGGTGATGGCGCGCACGCTCGAGGTCGGACTCGACCAGATGGGCGCGATCGCGCTCGAAACCGACAAGCCCGCGACGATATCCTCGACCTGCACGGTGTTCGCGGAGAGCGAGGTGGTCTCGCTGCTCGCCCAGGGCGAAAGTGTGTCGCGCATACTTGCGGGTCTGTGCAACTCGGTGGCGGAGCGTGTGCGTGCGCTGGCGTCGCGGGTCGGGATACACCCCGAAGCGACGATGACCGGTGGCGTGGCGAAGAACGTGGGTGTTGTCAAAGCTCTCGAGAACGTGCTCGGCATGCCGCTCAACATACCCGACGAACCACAGATAGTCGGGGCGCTCGGAGCGGCTCTCATCGCGCGCGACCTTGGAACGCACCGCAATGAAGGTTGACCTGCGCAGCGACACTTTCACAAAACCGTCCCAGGCTATGCGGGAAGCAATGGCCTGGGCAGAAGTGGGCGATGACGTCTACGGCGAGGACCCAACCGTCAACGAGCTGCAGCGACGCGTCGCCGAGCTGCTCGGCAAGGAAACCGCCCTGTTTGTGTCGTCGGGAACGATGGCGAACCAGCTTGCCATCAGGTCGCAGACACATCACGGCGACGAGATCGTCATGGAGCGGACAAGCCATCCGTTCAACTATGAGTCGGGCGGTCTCGCTGCCATATCCGGTGTCCAAATGAACCTTATAGACGGTGACCGTGGCAGGATACGCAGAGAGGATATCGAAGATGTGGTCCATCCGTCAAACCATCACTACGCACCAACATCCCTGATCTCGATCGAGAACACGACAAACCGCGGTGGTGGGGCCATCTACGACCTGGATGAGATTGCTCGAATACGGGAATTCGCGCTCGAACACAGCTTGAAGATGCACCTCGACGGGGCCCGGTTGCTCAATGCGTGTGTCGAAACAGCCATTGCTCCGAGCGGATACGCCGCCCATTTCGACACGGTTTCCATCTGCCTTTCAAAGGGGCTTGGAGCGCCTGTGGGTAGCGTGCTTGCAGGGCCGGCGGAGACGATGGACAAGGCGCACAGATTCCGTAAGATGCTCGGCGGAGGTATGAGGCAAGCGGGTATCATTGCCGCGGCCGGCGTCTACGCTCTCGAGAACAACGTTGACCGGTTGAAGGACGACCACCGGCGCGCCAGAAGGCTCGCAGAAGGAGTCTCTGCCGTTGGGTCGATAAAGATGCAATGGCCGGTAGACACGAACTTCGCCATGATCGATGTTTCAGAGGCAGGTGTAACGGCCCCCGACGTCATGTCGATGCTCCATGCCGAAGGGGTTGGTATTTCGCCGGTATCCCAGACCGTCTTGCGAGCCGTGACGCATCTCGACGTTGACGACGAAGGCATAGAGTACGCCATCGCTGTCTTTGAGAAGCTGTTCGGCTAGCTTGCGCGACGGACTTCGTTCCGAACAAGCACCTCCTTGCCCGACGTCAAACCGCCGCATCCAGACGCCCCGGCCTTTGTCTTCATCGACCGTTCAATGGCACGTTTTCAAGGAATACATGGAGCCATGGGATATCGATGAAGAACAGGGCACTGACTGCAGCAACAAGGAACACCACGTACGCCGTGAACCCCTTTTCGCGGTACAGGCGTTCGGGATTCTGCACGTTCGAGTTGGGTTTCATGCCGATATGCAGGTACCATGCAAACAGCAGGGCCAGAAGCGGCAAACTGAGCAGCAACTCAATCCGGTGCTTGACAAGGAACACGCCGAGGAAGAACGCTGAACACATCGCGCAGAAGAACGACAGAATCAACAGTCGCTCTTCTGTATAATGGTTGAACGAACGGCGGTACGATCCGGCTGTCTCGTGGTCTCCGATGAATCGCAGTTCAGCATATCGTTTGACCGCCATCAGGAAAGCCGACCCGGACCAATATCCCGCCACCAGACTCGACGGCATCAGGAGGCTATTTGTCACAACAAACCAGCCCAGACTTAGCCGGAACGCGTTGTTCGCCGATTCCGAAATGACATCCAGGTACGGTTTGTCTTTCAGCCGGAAAGGCTTCACATTATATAGTAATCCCAGGACCAGAATAACGACTATACTTACGAAGACACCTGCCGAAACACAGGCAGCCAGACAAAGGCCGGCAAATGCAAGAATGCAGTATTCACAGAGAATCAGTGATAGCTTCATTTTAGAAACAATTACCGGTCGATTCTTCTTAACAGGATGGAATCGGTCAAACTCGGCGTCCAACCATTCGTTAATGACGTAGTTGGCCGATGCAGTAAGGCAGGCGCTCAGCATGCCGCACAGGAGAGGTAATGCAAATTGGCTAAACGCGGTGTGGGTGAGAATGGCAGCCACAACCGTTCCCGGCAAGACAAACGCATTCTTGAACCAATGGCTCGGCCGGGCAATGGCGATGTAGCTCCTCACGCTCATACGCTCGTTCCTTCAATGCGGCAGACTGTCAGAATAGAATCGCGCAGATTCAGCGGCAGCGCATTCCTTGCATCACGCTTGAGGACTACTGGATCCGAAACATGCTCTATGACGTCCATAAGAGTGACCACGTCACAAGAACCCGTCAGCTTCGGATGAGGAAGAATGCCAAGATGCACTGGTGCCCCGCGTTCACGAGCCTTTTGCTGCAACCATTTGCAGGCTTCTATACCTTCTTCAGCGTATCCCAATTTGAGTGCCTCCTCGACCATAACCCGTTTGCGGCATCAACATCCGGAAGCCGGACGTTGGACCGGTGTCTCTGCATTCTGCGCAACAGCTTTCGGACCTTCTTGTCTGGAGACGATTCATGATAGCACAGGCCAAAAAGGCGGGTCAACGTAACTCGACACACGGGTACGGTTGACGCGATCTGCAACCGGATCACGCCAGAGCTACGTTGCTGCCGGCGTTTCCGTCAACGCTGTTGTTCGACCAGCTCGAATCCGAGGGGAGAATCCTGTCCAGAGACTGGCAGAAGTACAACTTCCACTGTACGTCCGAGGTCTGGAAACATCCCACCCTTTCCTGGGAGACGCTCCAGGATTATTACAACCGGTTCTATCGCCGGTTCTATCTGCGCCCGTCATAAATCGCGCGCCGGTTCAAGCGCGGCTTGCTCAACGGCAACGCGTTCTATGATGCCGTCTACATGTTCCGCAACTTCTTCTGATTTGACAGCATCATGCTGAGCAGTGCACCCTCAATCTGTGCCCGCGGCATCGTGAGCCGGTAACAAAGAACGGGTGGGAAACCCCGAGGTTCCCCGCCCACACTATGCATTACGAGAACAGGCTGCCGAATGCTGCCATTATCTCGTTCATGGGTGCTTTACCGGGGTATTTCACGAACTCGACATGACCGTCCATGAACAAAATGTTGCCACCGCCGGGTATGTGGTTGAAGATGTAAATGCTCTCGCCCATAGAGATCGCGTCGCTCATGACGAAGACCTCGCTCTGGGCTTTCGCACTGGCTGCCGGGTTGTTGATGTCGGTGATCAGGAACCGCTCGATCCCCTCGCGCAACCGGTAGATGGTGCCGCCCATCGCCGGGTCTAACGCCCGGAGGCTCGAAGAGACGGGTATGTCCTGATCAATCCGGCCTGCAACATCCGGCGTAAGCGCGCCCATGCTCCCTAAGACCAGATACGTTGTCAACCAGTCTACCCAGGCTTGGAATTGCGGCGTCACATCGATGTCATAGCCCGCCATGGGTATGAGTGGGTTGTCTCGCTCAATCCTGTCGAGCATCCAGCCCAAGTATGCATAACTCGGGTCCACGTTTCCGATCTGCCCCCGGTACGGAGCGCAGCCGGGGTCTGACGCGATACGGTCCGCGTCAATTTGCCAGAACGACGGCGTTTGGGCGTCGGACGGGCAGATGACGATATTCATGTCCGTCAGGTACTCCGGGTAGATGCCCGCCATGCGGGGAGCGAGGTCGAAATCACCTACGCCGCACGCGCTGTCCTCGCCGGCCGGACCGTAACCGTTCATCGGAGGGAACCTACCGTGCCACTCGTTCGCGTACATCTTCAAGACCAATCCGTACTGCTTCAGGTTGTTGGCACAGCTTGCCCGCCGGGCGGCCTCCCGTGCTCGCGCCAGCGCCGGCAGCAGTATCGCGGCCAGAATACCGATGATCGCGATGACCACCAACAGTTCGATGAGAGTGAAACCTCGTCGTTGCGTAGACATGTCCGTCTCCTTTCACACATGACCCCTTTACACTATCAGCTGGGAACTATGAGAGGAAAGAAACATTGCCCCAAGTTTATCAGCCACCCCCCTTCTCAGAATACCGAAAACAACACAAGCCTTCCCACTTGCGTCTCAATTCTGACACAACATCCTCCTTTTGTCAAGCAGAATGTGCAGGGAACAATTGAGGCTCTGGCAGTCTTGCAGTTCGATGGTTGGCTCCTGCTCTCGAGACGTATTGGCCACATGGATGTTACGAGAGCGGGCAGATGAAACGGGAGCGCCTTCCCGAGCTCGATGTTTCAATTCTGAATTGCAGACAGAAACACAAGCAGCGCGACATGAAGAGTTAGCGGGTCGGCCGGCCCGAAAACGGGTGGCGTCAAGAAACATGCGAGTTCGATGAGGCGCCGTTGTCCCCGGCGGGATTCGCGAAAGCGCGGTTGAAAGGGATTAAAAAAGGGCGGAGAACTCAGTTGAGAATTCCCCGCCCGTGCCCCACAAGTATCTGCCAGCAGGCTACTCCCGGGATGACTACACAGCAGCGAGGCCAATCGCAGCAGCTACCACCTCGTTAACAGGCGCCTTGCCGGGGTACTTGATAAACTCGACGTGTCCGTCCATGAACAGCACGTTGCACCCACCGGGAATGTGGTTAAACAGGTAGCTCGAAGCACCCGTCGAAATGACGTCCGTCATTACGAAGACCTCGCTCTGCGCCTGCGCGCTCCCGGCCGGGTTGTTGATATCGGTGATCAGGAACCGTTCGATCCCTTCCCGGAGCCGGTAAATTGTGCTGCCACCGGCGTTGCCGGAGTTGGGGATAGACACACTGACGTCAGCATCGAGGGACCCGCCCAGATCGATGCTCAGCCATAACGAGGCAAACTGCGCCGGTACCGTGGTCGGGGTACCATCTATTGAAAGGGTAATCGTGTCGTCGTCAACTTCGATCCGATCCATGAGCCACCCGAAGTAGCCGTAGCTAAAATCCACCTGCGTGATATTACCGAGGTAAGGCGCGCACCCCGGCTCGTCCGCCACGACTTCTTCGGTGACGATTATCACGCCTCCCTGTGCATCGGACGGGCAGTGCAATACATTCGGATCGGTCAGGTATTCGGGATAGATCGCTACCGCCGACACTCCAAGGTCGAAGTCGGATTGGAAGTCGCACGCCGGGTCGTCACCCTCGGGACCGTTGCCGTTAATTGGAGGGAACCGACCGTTCCACTCGTTGGCGTACATCTTGAACACAACGCCCATCTGCTTGAGGTTGTTCGCACAACTCGCACGCCGCGCGGCCTCTCTTGCTCGAGCCAGCGCCGGCAAGAGTATCGCGGCCAGAATACCGATGATCGCGATGACCACCAACAGTTCAATCAGTGTGAAACCTCCTCGTTTCGCTAGCATATCTACCTCCTTATTCTAAATTCTAAAAAAACTCCTTTACCATATGACTCGGGGACTGTAGAACGAAAACGTGATCAGAAGCCTATCACCCACCTCCTTCCAGCACAACCGTATCTCCACTGCTTCTCCCACTCTTCCCTTTTACCACGGAATTCCGCCCCCTGTCAAGCGAGTGTTCCCCGTCCTACTCGTTTGGCGTACAACAAACGTGTTGGAAAAGCTGTGCCGGACCCGGCAATGGTGAACAGATGTCTCTGCCCGCCAGCGCTATGCTACCGCCGCTCCGGCGGGCAGCCATCTCTACGGTTGCCTACTGCTGTCGTGGTTCTACGTCCCGCCCAACAGCCGCAGCGCGTTCTGGGGCATGATGTTTGCCTGCGACAGAACAGCGATGCCTCCTCGCTGTAACATCTGGTCGCGTATGAGGTTTGTTGCTTCGAGCGCCATATTGGCGTCGCGTATAGCCGATTCCGCGGCCGCCAGGTTCTCAGCGACGATCGCGCGCGTCTCGCCCGCACTCTGCAACGCGTTCTGAGTCGCGCCCAACTGTCCGCGAAACTCGTTGACCTGACCTATCGCGGCATCGATCGTTCCGACGGCCGCCTGCGCCCCTTCCGCCGTCGTGAGATCTATGTCGGCAATGCCGAGCGCCTCCGCGGTCGCGGCCTCGAACGCGATCGTCATGCCGCCTTCAGTTCCCACCTCGACCTCGGTGACATCCCCGGCAAGCGGGTTTATCTCGTTGAACTCGGTCGTTTCGGCGTTCTGGTTGATCTGTTCGATGAGCTGCTGCGCTTCCTCGTTGATCGCGGCACGCTGCTCGTCATTGAGCGTGCCGGAACCAGCCTGCAGGGCGAGCTCGCGCAACCGCTGCAGTGCGTCGCCTGTCTGCGCCAGGCCGCCTTCGGCCGTCTGCACCAGCGACGTCGCCATCTGAATGTTGTTCCGCTCGGTCTGCGCGGCCAGAACGCCTGCTCGCAGCCCCTCCGCGATAGCCAGCCCGGCAGCGTCTTCCCCCGCCCGCGTGATGCGCAAGCCGGATGAGAGACGGCGGAACCCTATTTGCATTCGGTTGGTACTGGCACCGATCTGGCGCTGGACAAACAGGTTGTCCGGAGTGATTCGAAGGCCCATTGTTCAATCCCCTTCACATTCCGTTGTCCGGTATTGCGTGGCCGCGTCCTTGTGCCACATCCGGAAACAACGAGCCCGACGCGTGGATACACCACCACATAACACTATACCACGAGTTC
>CAZGCA010000033.1:0-23229 GCA_964524145.1 uncultured bacterium
ATGGACTAGACAATATCTCCATATCCCCCTAATCCCCCTATCTCCTTCTCTTACACAGCGTACAAAAAAGAGGGGATATCGAGATGAGGGAGATGAGCTGATGGGTTTTTAAGAAGAAATCGGATCGATATGGACTAGACAATATCCCCATATCCCCCGCATCCCCCTATCTCCTTCTCTTACACAGCGTATATTGGACGCCGAGCCCCAGCACGCCCTCCCCTGTGCAGTTCTGTTCCACGTCAGTCCTTATCCCAAGTTGATCAAGTCCCAACACCGCTAGAGGGCACAGACCCGATGTAAGCCACACAGCACAATATGTACGGTATACTTGACATTACGTAAAATATATGTTACACTATAAAACAGAAGAGGCAGTGAATGCGATTGCCTAACGATGACTTGTTCTGCAACCGAAAGGAGTACGCCTTATGCATCCACAACAGAAACATGCAAGATTCAATCTCATCGTGATTTCAAGCGCCCTTGTTCCGGCGGTGTTGGGGTACGTCATTCTCAACATGTTCTTTGGCCCCAAGGTCGCCATGGCGGCATTTGCTTTCCTCGGCATCAGCGGCCTGATGGGATTTGGAGGGCACTTCTATCGTGAGAGCAAGGACTCGCCAACAGTAACGATGGATGAACGCGACGAGGACATAAAGCGTAGAGCGATGTTGATTGGCTGGGGAGTGGATTGGCTCTTTTGGGGCTTGCTCTGCATGGTTCCTTGGTTCGTCGTTGTCTTCCGCTTTGGGATTCAACAGGCGCTAGAACCAGCAATCCCCGTTGTTTGGCTGCCGTTCATCTACATGGCAACAGGTTTGCTGCACGTATCAGCGTGGTCGATAGCCGTTCTGGTTCTCTATGGGAAGAGGGGAGGCGACAATGACGCATAGAATAACGAATCGGATCCGTCGTCTTCGTTTCGACCACGGAGAAATGACGCAGCAGAAACTGGCAGAGCAGGCCAGCGTAACACGCCAGACAATCATCGCCCTTGAAGCAAACAAGTATGTGCCTTCGCTGTTGCTCGCCTACCGCATTGCGCGTGTCTTCGACGTGTCGATCGAAGAAGTCTTCCAGTTTGACCAGACTCCGCAAAAGTCCGGCATTGCCAACGAAGAGTGCCCCCCGAGCGCTGAATGAAAGACTGTTATCACCGCCGGTGTTGAAGCCGGAGCGGGAAGAGGCTTTCGTTGGACGGTCTCGCCCTGTCAGCAGTTCTCATCATGATGTGACTTCCTCTGATTGCACCACGTCCCCGAACGACACAAAACGGGGCACGGAACTGCCGGATACACCTTCTTAACGGCTGTCGCCTCTGGTAAATCCCGACCTGCCACTCACCCGGGAACATTGCCTCTTATTCGTAACACAAGTGATGTTAACATCTTAGAACTCGTGTGGCTGTTTTCACAGCCTTTACGGGGGAGCGATTGTCAGAAACAGGTGAAAGAAAATGGGCCGTTGATACGTCTTCTCTTATGAAAGGACGTGGTGAAAGCCGAATTGTGGGGCGCATCCCGCAAACCAGAGAACCAAGACGAAAACCGATAGCAAGGACAACGAGTAATCCCCGCCATGTTGGCAAGGCAAGGTACGGGTCTTATGCACCAAAAGTGACGGTTTGGGATCCCATGGAGAAACTGAATGCACATAGTTGGGCCTCCAACGGAAAAGCAAGTATCCGCCGAGTCCCCGAACGGCGCAAACTCCTCGCAGGCGGTCGTTTGAAAGGGCTGGCACGTGGAGCCTTGTGTTTGGCCCGCCGGTTAGCCGCGGGGCCGGTATGCCCCGCTTTGCCGGTTTAGCGCTGACGAGAGAACTTGAGGCTGAGGTAATGGTGAATAACTCGAGCTTGGCGTCGGAAGAATGGCTGACACGCGAAGACAACGTATGTCGACAAGACAGGCTAGCGCGTCTCAACTAGCTCGCTACTAATGCCCCAGATGCTGAGCATTGGGTCTTTCCCGGCGGGCCAACGTCCAAGTATTTGTTTGAGGAGGCAAGATACTGCTTCGTATACGGTCAGTTCTTGGCAACCATCGTTTTGGGCCTGGCATACATTGAGCATAGCCTCGCCGGTTTGTTCTATGCGTCAGGGCGAAACGAGCTTGAGCGAGCTGGCATTTCGATTCTGCTAAAAGAAGCCCTGGCATACAACTGGATAGACCAGGCGGAATTTGATAACTTACAGCGCGCACGTAGGATTCGTAATCCCATCACCCACTTTCGCCGGCCGCTTCATAGTGATACAATTGAGTACCGCGCAGTGATGCAAGATGGAATGCCTTACACAATCATCGAAGAAGACGCACGGCATGTAATGGAGACAGCTGTACACTTGTTGGGGAAGAGCGCGGCATAACCACTCGTTGCAGCCGACCGCATTATGCAGTCCAGGGGACAGGATACTGAATTCTGGTAAATGGTGGTAAATGGGGGCATCGTTTCTTGACGGGAGATGACACAACAGGGTTGATTGATCTGGTCGCATCGCGTATGATGATCTTGGAGAGTCAGTGAAGGGGCATCCTCCTCCAGACTGAGGACGAGGAGTCTGCGTGGACGTTGCGGACACAAACACATACAGATCCGCGGTACCACACAAGAGGACGACAAACGGTGACTGTCCCCAATTTCCCCCTGTGGAAAATAGGTTGTAAAAGCCCTGTCTTCGCGTGTTACACTACAAGATCGCCAGCTAAGGGAGATTCTTACGGAAACCATAACATAATATGTAGTTGTCCCAAGATGAAAGACTAGAAGGAGAAGAATCCATGTCAGAGAAGAAACAAACCCTCGGACAAGCGATAGATCAAGTGGTTGCCGCACTAGAGGGCTTAGACGCACAAGCGCGCAAGACTGCCCTTCAGGCGGCTTGTTCACACCTTGAGATAGAACTCGGAAGCAGTGCCCCAACGATTCCCTTCCGCAGTGTCCCGCCGCCCTCTGCCACATCGCACGCGCAGAAGCCTGACACGCCTACGGCCGGCACGATTACTGATATCAGAAGTCTCAAAGAGCAGAAACAGCCCTCTTCTGCGAGACAGATGGCGTGCGTGGTTGCCTATTACCTCCAAGAACTCGCACCCGAGACCGAGAAAAAAGAAACGGTATCAACCGAGGATCTCGAGAAGTACTTCAAACAGGCCGGTTTCAAGCTGCCCACGAAACTCGAGCAAGTTCTTGCAGATGCAAAGCGCTCCGGCTACTTCGAATCTCCAGCGCGCGGAGAGTACCGACTCAATGCTGTGGGCTACAACCTTGTCGTTCACACTATGCCAAAAAGGCAAGAGTGACTAGATGCCTGGTGTCATCCCCGAGTTCCTGCTCAAGATTGACGGCGCGCGCAAAGGCTTACGCCGTGTCGCTTCCTCGCAGCTTCACTCTCAGAAGCAACGTGGGGGATTGCGTTCGCTCGTGGAGGAATACTTCAACAAGATAAGACCGGCAGTCTTCCCAGAGGGCGAACGTGACGAGGCGGCTTCTGAAGTAGATGCCTTAATGCACAACCTGCTCCTGCTGTGTCACAAGCACGGCACTGTGAAGCGCTACCGATCGCTACTCATCGACATCCGTAAAGCACTCATCCTTGTGGATGCACGAACGATAGCAACTGGTGGGACGAAGTCGAAACAGACCGTCGCTCATGAAATTGATGAGAAGATAGTCCTTACCCTGGACAGTATCATGCCATCCGCGGCACTGTCCTACAGGCAAGCTCTGATTGATCTTGAGGCAGATGAACGTTATTCATGGCGCGGGCCAGCCACGGACCTCAGAGAGACGCTTCGTGAAACCCTAGATTACCTTGCTCCCGATAAAGAGGTTCAGTCGATGGCCGGCTACAAGCAGATGCCGGATACACACGGACCGACAATGAAGCAGAAGGTTCGATTCATAATGAAGAGCCGAGGAGTTTCCAAGTCGTCCAGCGCTCCAGCTGAAAGTGCCGTCGAGTGTATAGAGTCAGGTGTGGGTTCTTTTGTGCGCTCCGTCTACACCAGATCCAGTCTTTCAACTCATACCCCTACAGATAAAAAAGAGGTCTTGCGCATTAGGGACTTCGTCAGAGTGGTCCTTTCCGAGCTACTGGAGATACAAGCTTGAATACGAAAAAGAGGCACAACAATCGCCTGCACTTTATGGTGGTTCCGCTTGCGCTCCACCACTGAAAGTGAGGCGGCACGTTGGCCAAAGAACGCGGTACGGATCCGGACGTGTTTCGTCGTTTGGCTTGACGTTTCAGTCCGTCACGTTTTCAAGTTGCACCACGTCTCGTAACGGCGCAAACTAAGGACTTCATATATATCACACTGTGTGGTATGATTCTGTACAGCTCCAGGGTAGAACTGGGGGTACGCTAAGTCGAGTGGGCATTGTGGGGTTCGCGCGTGTGCGGACCATCCGTAAGAAGTGGTTGTGTGAAGGGCCGGATTGCCTTCACGATTGGCGCGCCTGAATGCTGACGTGAGCTCACCTCAGGAGCATGAACCAAGCCGGCGTTCCCGTGCTGGGCGCGCTCGTTTACGGCTTTATCGGCAGTACAAAGGACTGATGAACAGCACGCCTAACAGACGGTTGCAGCGGACCGCTTGCAGCAGCCGCTAAACCGGAGCGTTAGGCACCAAAGGAGTGTTTGTGGCTCGTATTCCTAGGTCGAAACAGATTTTCGGTCTCGCAGTATGGCTCTCGATCACTTTTGTTGCCGCAGCGGTCAGTCGCGCCGCGTCGATCAATGCCGGGTCGTTCTACACACAACTTGTGCTCCCGGAATGGTCACCGCCGTCGTCGGTGTTCGGCCCCGTTTGGGCGGTGCTCTACGCTTTGATGAGCATTGCCGCGTGGCTGGTCTGGCGCGTTGACGGGTTTCGAGCGGCGCGTGGGGCGCTATCTCTATTCCTGATGCAGCTTGCGCTGAATGCTCTATGGAGTTGGCTTTTCTTTGGCTGGCATCGCGGCGCGCTGGCATTTGCCGACATACTGCTCTTGTGGATAATGATCATCGCGACGATGATCGCCTTCTGGCGTGTGCGGGCGGTAGCCGGAGCGTTGCTGGTCCCCTATCTGCTGTGGGTGAGCTTCGCCTCGGCACTGAACTATGCACTCTGGCAGCTCAATCCGGAGAGCTTGGGCTGATGACTCCGGCTAAGGCTGCATATCTGAGTTGTGCGTCTGCATCCGACAATTGAGTCTTGGGAGCGCCGCGTTATTCCAATGAGTTGGAGAAGCCTGTCATGAAAGAATATGTCCTGACCTCTTTGCTTGTTGTTCTCTGCGTTTCGAGCGTAGCCCTTTCGGATGATCAGTATCGCGACATATATCCCGATACATGGGTGGCGACCGACGCGCTCGGCAGAACAATGCCGGATTCTTCGGTGGTGGGCCCGGTTAAAGAAGGCCAGCGCCGCGTCGTCGGTATCTTCTATATCGCCTGGCACAGTGACCGGCGGGCCACCTTGAAGAGTCCTTATGCTGCAGATGTGAGCAAGGTGCTCGCCGGCGATCCGAATGCGCGCCTGGACGCCAAGCATCCGCTTTGGACAGAAGGCTCGTACCACTGGGGCGAACCGGAGACGGGCTATTTCCTGAGCAAGGATGAGTATGTTATTCGGAAGGATATGTCCATGCTCGCCGACGCAGGGGTGGACGTTTTGGTGATGGACGTGACGAATGCGGTCCGTTACTGGGACGAATGGGATGTCATCTTCCCGGTCATGCAGAAGATGAAGGCCGAAGGCAATAAGGTGCCGAGCTTCTGCTTTTGGGCATTCAACGGACCCGTAATCACGGTTGTGCAGGATCTGTACGACAAGATCTACCAAGTCGGCAAGTACAAGGATCTGTGGTTCTACTGGGACGGCAAGCCGCTGCTGCTGTACAACGGTAATCCGAGCGTGGACGCCAACCGGAAGGGTACGCCGAACCCTAATCCTCACTACGATCCGGCCGCTAAGACCGACACGAGCCATCCGCACTACGGCGATCCCGGCTACACCGAGGAGTTTTACAAGGATTACACCCAGGAGGTGAAAGATTTCTTCACCCTGCGAACCATGTGGTGGGGGTATTATAAATGGGCCGGGAAACGATTCATCGGAACTGAAGACAACTGGAGCTTCGGGTATGACCTGGGCAATGACCGGGTCAAGGCGATGGCCCACGACGACTTGGTCTCGACGCACAACGGCATGAAAGAAGAAGCGGCCGTCACGCCCGCGCAGCATCCGTCGAGCCTGGTCGGAAAATCCTGGACCCGAGAACACGGCGAACCGGAGTTAAACGAATACGATCTGCCTGTGCCGACCCATGTACCGTGGCTGGACAAGACGGTGGAGAACCCCGAGGGCTATGGCATCTACTTCCAGGAGCGATGGGACGAAGCGCTCGAAGCCGATCCGCAGTTCCTCTATATTAACGACTGGAACGAATGGACCGCCGGCAAGTATCACCCCAACGAGGGGCAAACCTTCCCCTTCATGCGCCGCGCGAGCACGTATCGTTTCATTGACCAGTACAATGCCGAGTTCAACCGCTGCATCCAGCCGATGAAGGGCGGGTACACCGACAACTACTACATGCAGATGGCTCAAAACATCCGTCGGTACAAAGGTGTTCGACCCATGCCGGAGCTGCGCGGAATCCACCGGATAGAAATTGACGGGGCTTTTGTGGATTGGGATACTGTAAAGGTCGAATATCGTGACACCGTCGGCGACACTTTCCACCGGGACTACCCCGGCTACGGCGGATTGCACTACAAAAACGATTCGGGCCGCAACGATATCGTCACCGGCAAGGTCGCCGTTGATGATTATAATGTGTGTTTCTACGTCGAGACTAACGGGGCGCTCACCCCGCACACGGGCAACAACTGGATGCTTCTGTTGATAGACGCCGACCGAAACCACGACACCGGGTGGTACGGTTATGACTACCTTGTCAACAAGCAGGTGGTAAGCGAAACGACCACGACTCTTATGCGGTATGCTCCGAACCTTCCCGACAATCCGTGGGCCGAGCAGGCGCGGTTAGAATATTGTTACACAGGCAAATCGCTTGAAGTGGCCGTGCCGCGCGAACTTATCGGCTTGAAAGGCGACGCATTCACCTTCGATTTTCACTGGTGTGACAATCCGGCCGACCTGAAAGACCCGATTTCACTGTGCGGAAACGGCGACAGCGCCCCGAACCGACGATTCAAGTACCGCTGTATTTGGCAGAAGTAATCTAGTATGTATTGGTGAATCCTGTCCAAATATGTTTCCGCTTGCGACGTTTCAAGCGTGACTCGACACTAGACGATATCCCCCTAATCCGCTTATCTCCTTTTCTTACACAGCGTATAAAAAAGAGGGGATATGGAGATGAGGGAGATGAGGGGATGAGCTTTGAAGAAGAAATCGGATCGATATGGACTAGACAATATCTCCATGTCCCCCACATCCCCTTATCTCCTCTTCTTACACAGCGTACAAGAAAGAGGGGATATGGAGATGAGGGAGATGAGGAGATGAGTTTTGAAGAAGAAGTCGGCTCGATATGGATTTGGAATCATATCCCCACGTCCCTTTATCTGCCTCTTCTTACACAGCGTACAAGAAAGAGGGGATATGGAGATGAGGGAGATGAGGAGATGAGTTTTGAAGAAGAAGTCGGCTCGATATGGATTTGGAATCATATCCCCACGTCCCTTTATCTGCCTCTCTTACACAGCGTACAAGGAAGACATTGGGCAGATACTCGTTCACACTGTCACAACCACACCGCTTCGTGGTAGTATGAAAGTTGAAGGTACTGGAAAGGAAAAGGGGATGTGGAGATTAAGGAGATGAGGGGGATGAGTTTTGAGAACGACGCGCTTACCGGGCGAATCATCAACGCCATCATCACGGTGCATCAACAACTCGGACCGGGGTTCTTGGAGAACATCTACCGCAACGCTCTGACTATCCAGTTGCGAAAACAGGGAATTGATATGGAGGCCGAAAAGACGGTCATCGTGTATTACGACGGCGAAGAAGTCGGCCGACATCGGATCGATATCCTTGTTGATAACACGGTTGTTCTAGAACTGAAAACTGTAGAAAACCTCGGTAAAGCACACTACGCTCAGCTGCGATCCTATCTGAAAGCGTCGGGTTGCAAGACAGGGCTGCTGGCCAACTTCGCCGGCGAGACGGCAGATTTCCGCCGGATCGATATAGACTAGACAATATCCCCATATCTCCCGCATCCCCCTATCTCCTTCTCTTACACAGCGTATAAAAAAGAGGGGACATGGAGATGAGGGAGATGAGCTGATGGGTTTTTAAGAAGAAATCGGATGGATATGGACTAGACAATATCTCCATATCCCCCACATCCCCACATCTCCTTCTCTTACACAGCATGTATGGACGCCGAGTCCCAACCTGCTCCGCCGTGATCCCTCCCGAAACCAACCCTGCCTTCTGGTATAATGAACTCTCGTTTGAACCCGAAGAAGCCGATGAACTGAGGTGTGTCGATGGGATTAGCCTTGCTGTTAGGGTTGTCGATCCTGTTCATTGTGGTGGCGACAGCCAAGATGAAGATGCACCCGTTCCTGGCGCTGCTAGTAGCGGCGTTTGGGTTCGGCATTCTGGCAGGCATGCCGCTTACCGATGTCGTAAAGTCGGTCAATACCGGGTTTGGCGGAACAATCGGCTATATCGGCATCGTCATCCTGGCCGGCTCGATCATCGGCACCTTTCTCGAGAAATCCGGCGGCGCGTACCGTTTGGCAGAGAGCGCTTTGCGCGTCACGGGCGAGAAAAACGTACCGCTGGCCATGACCATCGTCGGGTACATCGTATCGATGCCGGTCTTCTGCGACTCCGGGTTCGTGCTTCTGGCCCCACTCAACAAGGCGCTTGCTCGCAAGACAAAAGCTACGCTCGCGGCCGGTGCCATCGCTCTGAGTCTGGGCCTGTACGCGACCCATACCATGGTCCCCCCTACCCCGGGACCGGTAGCCGCGGCCGGTCTGTTGGGCGCGGACCTGGGCCTGGTCATTCTCTGGGGCGTGGTGGTGAGCGCTATCGCGTCGTTCGCCGGTTGGGTGTTCGCCGTCAAGATAGCGGCACGAACCTACATAGCTCCCGACGATGACGCGACCGTGGACAGCGGCACGCCCGTAACGGTCGACGACGCCCCTTCCACAGCGAAGGCGTTGATGCCGATCCTCCTGCCAATCGTATTGATCGTTTCCCGGTCCATCGCCGAACTGCCGGCGAAGCCTCTTGGCGAAGGACACGCTGTGGCATTGCTCGGTTTCTTTGGGCAGCCTACGGTCGCGCTGTTGATCGGTGTACTCTTCTCGTTCATGCTCCCCAAGAAGTTCGACCGGAAAATGCTGTCCGGTTCCGGCTGGGTTGGCGAGGCCGTGTTGGCCGCTGCCACCATCATTATCATCACCGGCGCGGGAGGTGCGTTCGGCAAAGTGCTCCAGAATTCCGGCATAGCCGATCTCATTGGCGGAACACTCAAAGGCCACGAACACATAGGCGTTTGGCTGCCTTTTGTGATCGCTGCCGGCATCAAGACCGCCCAGGGATCGTCCACGGTTGCCATCATAACCACCGCAGGGCTGATGGCGCCGTTGTTGGGGTCGCTCGGATTGAGCGGTGATACGGCAAAAGCGCTCGTGGTCGTCGCCATCGGTGCCGGCGCGATGGTGGTCTCCCACGCCAACGACAGCTATTTCTGGGTCGTGACCCAGTTCTCAAAGATGAGCGTGAACCAGGGGTACCGTCTCCAGACCCTCGGCACATTGGTGGAAGGCGCGGCGGCCGCCCTGGCAATATGGGTTATCAGCCTGTTTGTTCTTTAGGGAGAGGCGACATGGACGCAGCAGAAGCTGTCGAGAAACGGTATGACGGGACAGTCGCAGTATGGTTCTCGAGCCATTACCAAATCGACACACGCGACTGGGACAATATCGAGGAGTTCGGCGGACCGTATCACCCGCTCGACGGCTACTATCGCAGCGACGATCCGTCCGTCATCGAGAAACAACTCCATGACATGCGCCGTGCCGGCATCGACGCGATCGTGTATGACGTCTTCTCGACAGGCAAATGGGACCTCACCGATCTGCCCAAGGACAAGACACTAAAGCTGCTTGTCGAGGCGCTGTCTGACCAGGAGCATGAGCCCCGGAAGCTCCAGCTCATTATCTGGCTCGAGAAGTATCTCGGCAACCCGACCGTCGAACAGTACGATTACGCGTTGGACTACGTTCGCGACCACCTGGCGGATCGCGACTTCTACTTCCGTTACAACGGCAAGCCGCTCGTCGTGACGTTCCTGAACGGTCGAAACGACGCTATCAACGAGATCGAATGCAAGACCACCGACATCGAGATACGACGCATCCGCCCGTACTACTCCGATGTATGGTGCTACGTGGACTTCTACCCCCAACCGATGAACAGGGAATGGATGGTTGTCAGCCCGGGTTTCGACGACTACCTCGAGAACGCCTACGTTGCAAGACATGTCCAGAAAAACGAGAGCGCGGACCTCGAAGAGATTCGTGGAAGACGGCTTTTTGCCGATCGGGAAGACGGGGCGTTCTTCGAGAAACAGATACTGCGTGCCAGACACGTCGACCCGGCCATCATATTCATCTCGGGCTGGAACGACTGGCAATACGGAAACCAGATCGAGCCGTCCGTCGAATACGAGTACACCTACGTCGATCTCGCTGCAAAGCTGTTGGGACGCTCGAAAGACACCAGGCCATACAGAAAGTCAAGCGATAGCTGAAAGGAGAAGGGTCGTGAGAAGAAACTTTTCAAAATCGTTCGGTCTTGCACTTTCGTTCGCGTTCGTGTTCTGCCTGTCCATACCGGTGTCCGCGGAAACGTCTGTCAAGGACACGATGGACGGCATTGTCACGCGTTTCTACGCCAATCTCGACGGAGAAGCGCTATCCATGTTAACCCAGGAAAAGGTGCTCGAGCTCATCACCGACGAAGAGCGTGATGTTCTCGCCACAAGATACTGGTACTTCGACGTCAACGTACCCGTGGTGGTCTCGGTCATTCGAAACGTCGACCAGCCCGTGATGCCGTTCTGGCTCGTCGAGACCGGGTTTGAAAAGACGGATCTGGTTGTGAAGAACACCGAGACCTGGGCGTTCGAAGTGTGGCAGAAAAAGTTCGACGCGGGCCGGGTGGAACTCGGAATCAACGGATTCGACATGCATCGAACGGTCTACTTCGTCTGTGTGGCCCCGCAGGATCCCCGGACAAAGGTCGAAATCACCAACCTCTTCCCTGCGAACGAGGCCGTCATCGAGATGAAGGGTGGGGCCTGGATGTATCGCGACTGGGACAGTCTGTACATCAAGGAACTGCCTGCGTCTCTCGAGAACCAGCTTCTGCTGACCACGTATCGAGGCCGGGCCCGCGAAGCCCACCTCGTTGGCGCGTTCCGCAAAACACCGTTCCCGTCGTCGGCCGAACCGGACCATGTTGCGTTGACCTGGAACGAGGATCCGTGCACGACCCAGACCGTCCAGTGGCGTACCAACACCGACGTCGAGAACGGCGTGGTGCGGTATCGCCCGAAGGATGCGGACATCGACGCGTTTGTCGAGGTTCGCGCGAAACGTGAACTCATCGAAGATCGGCCGCTCATGAACGACCGGTACGCGTACCGGCACACCGCCGTTCTGCGAGGCCTGCGTCCGGCCACCACGTACGTATACGCCGTGGGGTCTACCGACAACGACACCTGGACCGAGAAGGCCGAGTTTACCACGGCGCCCGATGGCGACCCTCCCTTCTCGTTCGTCTACTTCGGCGACACCCACCGTTCGCCGATTTGGGGTCGTCTGCTGCACGCGGCGGACAAGCGTCACCCCGAAACCGCCTTCTACGTCATCGCGGGCGACCTCGTGAACACGGGACTGTTTCGCGACGATTGGGACCAGTTCCTTGAATACTCGAGCGGAGTCTTCAACCGGAAACCCATCGCATTCTCTCTCGGCAATCACGACGATCAGGACGGCCTGGGCGCCTGGATGCCGCTGGCGCTCTTCGCGTTCCCCGAGAACGGCCCCACAGGCATCGAGCCCGAACGCACCTACAGTTTCCGGTACGGCAATGTGTTGTTCCTAGTGTTGGACGTGGGCACCTCGCCGTACGTCCAGGCGA
Organism: uncultured bacterium; assembly: GCA_964524145.1. Lineage (GTDB taxonomy): Bacteria > Hydrogenedentota. The sequence continues at coordinate 12,189 of CAZGCA010000033.1, forward strand.
AATGGATGGAGGAGCAATTGGCGAGCACGGACGCCACGTGGAAGATAGGCGTCTACCATTTCCCCATGTATTCGTTTCCGGAGGACGACGAATACGGAGCGATTCGTCGCAGGTGGGAGAAAGTTTTCGCAGAACATCATCTCGACATGATGTTTCAGGGACACGTTCACTACTATCTGCGGACACGCCCGATGAAGAGCGGCCGGCCCGTCGCCTCGCCTGCCGACGGCACCATCTATCTCATCTCGGTAGGGTTGCCGGGCCGTCAACGCCCCCGCAAACTGCCTGGCCACGTCGAGAAATACATGAGCGGCGGACCCTGGTACCAGAAACTCGACGTCGACGGCAACAAGCTTGTCTACCGCGCCTACGATGCGGACGGCAACGTGTGCGACGAGTTCAAAATCGAGAAATAGGGCGTTCTCCTACTTGCTCCCAGGGTAGACCTTGGGCTGCAACTCTCGCATAGACGCAGCTTGCGCTTCGCCGGAGTTAGCGTCCGCCGATATCCTTTGCTATTGAGATCGGTCTATCAACGGATCCCAAATCCGTCATTGCGAGCCACCTTCAGGTGGCGTGGCAATCTCAGATCGTCCGCTTAAATTCCGTTTGGCCAGGTTCGACTATCAGCGGAGCGATTCCTGCCCACGGGTTTTGGCTATGCCTATATGTTTAAGCCGCAAAACCAGCAGCGCAGTGCCGGCGATTACCTGAGCAATCGCCATAATCTGGCCGTACGTGAGCGTTCCCAAGACCATATGGGAATCCCGGACGAATTCGATCAAGAAGCGCATCGCGCCGTAGCCGGTCAGAAACGAGACAAGAGGAAGACCTGCGACACCTCCATAGACACGACGGAGACGCAGAACGATGAGCAGCGTGAGAAGATGGGCGACGATATCGTAGAGGGCCCAGAGCTTGAAGGGTTGAAACCAGGGTATGATTCCCAGATCAATCAGAATCCCTGGATTGGCGTTGTTAAACAAGCCGGCGAGGCGGGCAATGGCACCGCCGACCAGTATGCCTGGAACAAAGGCGTCGGCTTGGCGCAAGACACGACCCCGCACCAAGAGAGACGTGAGGACACTTCCAAGAATCACGCCCCAATATCCGCCGAACGAGCCGAACGGGAATTCAAGGCGACTATCCGGCATGACGGTTGAACCAGTCGAGTTTGACAGACCGAGTAACCCGTACAACCATGCTCCGAGGATTCCGAGGCATGACGCGGCGAGAAGCGCAACAACAGCCCTTGAGCGTTTAGGCACGACGGCGGGATATAAGTTCTGAAACGAGAGGCGCACAAAAAACGCAAAGGCCACTGCAAGGAAGATTAGATTGACAGAAACAACGAGTGCGCCTACCCGCAGATTCACTTCCGCATTGCCCCACAAGGCTCAGGCGCTACCAAGACGGCAGCGCCTGAAGCCCCCATCTTTTTCCAAATAAGTCGTCTAGATCCGTGCTGTGTGTCTCTTCCTCAGCGCGGCAAAGACGACCGACAACAGCACAAGCGTGCCAACGACTGACAACCATTGGTCTCGTGAGCCGCTAACTCCAACGTCCAACGTCGCCACGCTCCCTAGTTCCACCTTGATGGCCCGTCCCAGTTGCAGGACGCCGCTGTGGTTGACCTCTATCTGAATGTAAGTCTGGCCGTCTTCCTCTACCGTAACCCGGCTTTCAGGGACCATCCAGCCTATTACGTTCTCACCAAGATACCACCCCTCGTGTTCAGGTGACTCACTGAAGTAGTAGATGTCGAGCTCTTCTACATTGCTTCCTCTGGGGACGGGGATTTGAACCGTCACAGGCTCCATAAACACGCCCACTGGTCCGATCCGGTAAGCTTCAGAAGCCGGTGCTGCAAGCAACTCCGCCAAAGGATCGATATTGGCTTCCACCTCAACTGATGGAGTGTGGTCTGCGAAGGAGCCTTGTTTCTGCACGCCCACACTGAATTCGGCGCTTACGGGGCCAACGATCTCTCCGTCGACCGTTAGCGCACCAGCCGACATAGTCACGACCGAATGGGTGGGCATAGATTCGACCGGCGAGAAGACTACCCAGCCGTCGGAGCCGTCGTTGGGATCTGTGGGACGCCATACGGCTTCTTCCACGTACCAACCCTCTGCTTGAACAGTCGCCCAAACTGAATCTGGATCGATCGTCTCATCCGCAGTAAGGCGAAGAGCCAGTTCGCTGAATGGAGACACTCGGATGGCCAACCGTTCTTCACCACAAGCGCGTGCAGGCAAGACCTCTTCCTTTAAGCTGTTCTTGAGATACACGCCGCCTTGCCATGGAGGCGGAAATGGGCCATATTGCCCGACTGTAAGCGTTTTTGGACTGCCTTGAGCGCCGGGCGCGGTGATAGTGATCGTACAGGTGCGGTAGCCATCGACGACGCCATAAGAAGAGACGGTCACATAAACCGTCCCGTCATTGGTTCCGCTGGTTGGTGACAGGCTTACCCAACTGCATGACTCAGACACCGTCCAACTCATGGTCCCACTGCCGGTGTTCTGAATATCGAAGGAGTATGTTCCCCCTGATTCATCCGGGTAGATGCCGGTTCTGCTCACTGACAGAACCTTCGTATCTACCCCCACGTGTACCGTCAGGGCTTGGGACCAACCGGACTCGTGGCCTTGGCTGCAGCGTGCCTTCGCCTTGACGTCATACGTACCGACAGATGAATACGAATGTGACTGCGGCGATGTCGTCCAGTCCGTCCGTGTCTCAATCCCGTCACCCCAACTAAACATGTACGGCGTCGGGTCCAGAGGATGACCGCAACTGCAACTGCCTCCGCTTGTGCTGTAGCTGCCTGACTCGCCCACCGCGAGTTCTATCGGCCCGTCCGGCAGGGCCGGCGCGCTCATCGTGCACGGGCATGGTATCCGGACCGTCTTTCCGTTTGCCTTCTGAGACACGACGCTATGGTCTGCCGAACAACGCGCTTGCACCTCTGGATAGTACGTTCCCGCATCTTGCCATGAGTGGGATGCACTCTTCGTCGAAGACCAGTTGGAGTAGCTCCCATCATCCCACTCAATCCTGTACTGCACCGCGTGCCCGCACGAACATAGAGCATCCGGTGCCGTTACAACATACGTTAACTCTTCTCCTACATCACCGCATCCAGGCCCGCTGGGGCCGCCCGGCTTGCTCACCGTGTGCGCCGTGACTTGCACCGTCAGACCCGATGACCAGCCAGACTCGTGCCCCTGGCTGCACCGCGCCTTCGCCCTGACCATATATGTACCCGCTGATGAATACGAGTGTGACTGCGGCGATGTCGTCCAAGAAGTCTGGCTCCCGTCTCCCCAATCAAACTTGTAGGGGCTGGAGTGCAGCGGATGACCACAACTGCAACTCCCTCCACTTGTGCTGTAACTGCCAGATGCGGTCCCGCACAGTTGTGTCGGCCCACTCGGCCTGCTCGGCGCACTCATCGCGCACTGACATGGTATCTCCACCTTCTTTCCGTTCGCTTTCTGAGACACTACGCTGTGGTCTACTGAACAACGCGCTTGGACCTTCGGATAGTACACGCCGCAGCTCTGCCATGCGTGAGACGCAGTCTTAGACGACCCCCAGCTGGAGTAATTCTCATCGTCCCAGTCAAACCGGTACTGCACCGCATGACCACGCGAACACTCCGCATCTGGCAGCGTCACCACATACGTCAACACTTCTCCCACATCACCGGAGCCAGGGCCACTGGGGCCGCCGGGCTTGCTCACTTCGTGTAAAGGAGATATATAGGTGAACCCGTTCGGGATTATATCGGAGATCTGGCTACTGCGGTTCAGGACTGCAACGTGCACGGTGCCAGTCTGATCGCCGGGAGGCGTTACCACAGTCAACTCGTTCCCACTAATGAACGTCACACTCCCCGACTCGTTGGGGCCGAACAAAACGCGGGCATCGTCGTCGAAGAACTCACCCAACAGTGTCACAGTGTCACCGCCGACGAGTGCACCCTCCGTCGGGTCAATGTCCAGAATCGTGGGCGACTCTGCCAGGTACGTGAACCCGCCAACCAACACGTCGAACAGACCGTCTGGATTACTGACCACAACATCCACCGCCGTATCGCCATAGACCGGAAGCGGCCCGGTTATCGTTCCAATGGATGTATTGTCTAGGCTCATAATTGTAGCAGGCCCGCCGCCGATGTCCACAGCCGCGCCTGCCTGGAATCCCGAGCCGAAGACGATAGCATTAGTGCCGCCGGCCTCGGAGCCCGTTGCAGGGACCACTGAGCCAATTGCCGGTGCTCCCATGATGATCCTCGGCACGTACACTCTGAAATCATCCACCTCAATGACCGCGAGACCCTCCTCCTCGGCAACACCGCTGGCGAACTGCTCGAAGATAGTGCCCTCAGGCAGGAACGCGGCGTATGATGTATCGAGGTCGCTTTCAGCGAAGACTATCTGGTTGTTCGCCGTGATGTCGTCAACGGGTATCCGCAACGTCACCGGCATATCGAACGAGTCTATCTCGACTTCCGTATAGTCGTCCAGCAGCCCAAGCAAATGGATATCAACCACCGGCCCAGTGATGCTACCGGGGAAAGCATCGTCCACGGCAGCCTGTACCTCGGCGCCGAATATGCCAGTCATGTCAGCGCAAGTCCTCACAATCAGAATCAATTGAGCGAGATTCCAGCTATCCAGGCCGGAAACGAAACCAGCGGGCAAGCCTACTACTACCTGATCTGCCGTTGTATACTCCGTTGTCACAGTCAGGTTCACAGGAACGTTCGCTATCATTACGTTCACGTCAGCTCCAAAAGGAAGCCCCTGGCACGTGGTGTGCCAGACGTCCTCGACCTCGTACGGATCAATTGTGCAGCTGTTGGGGACTTCATCAGTCTTCGCTGACTTCAAGCTGGAGTATCCGGTAGCATTTTGCCTGGAGGACTTGTCCCGGGCCCGCACTTTATACTTGTAGGTCACCCCTGGCTCAAGCCCCCAGTTTTCGTATGTCGGGCCATCCTGCCAGTCACTATCCATGCCTCCAGGGTTGCCAGAGGTCTCAGCAAAGTAGTACTCTACACCGTGTGGATCGTATGCAGTTTCGGCCACCATGCGTATGGACGTCTGTCCAGTTGCATACGGCTCCATCGACCAAGCCATCGGGTTGGGAAGGGGTGGAGTAGTGTCCTCTTCCTCATATGTTGTGGCCGACCTCAAGCCTGACCATCCGGTAGTATTCTGCCTGGAGGACTTGTCCCGGGCCCTCACCCTGTATTGGTAAGTCATGCTTGGCTCAAGACTCGCGTCAATATACTCTGGGCTGTCCTGCCACCCACTATGGCTACCGCCAGGGTTACCTGAATACTCTTTAAAGTAGTACTCCACTCCGCTTGGATCCTGCGCAATTGTTGCCACCATGCGGATAGACGTTTGCCCCGTAGCATGGGGTTCTGTAGCCCACGTCATCGGGTCGGGAAGGGGCGAAGTAGTGTCCTCTTGCATGGTGTCCCTGCGCGGAATGTCTTGAGATCGAAACTGTTCCACAACGGTTTCGACTTCGTCGCAAGATAGTGACACGTCCTTCGCGTGATAAACCCAATCGACATCCATGGCGGCCCCACGCAAAGTTGGTGAGGAGTCAAAGCCAGAGTACCAATGCTGAAAAGCTATCACCATTGGTGTATTGGGGTAAAACTTGGGCAGACTAGATCCTGCATGATATGCGACCTGCATTCCGTCCACAGAGTATTCCACAGCCCCATCCGCGATCCAGAAAAGCAGAGTGTGCCAGGCAGCTAGTGTGCCGTTATCCCGATCAACCTGTCGGTACGGGTTCAAGGCACCACACCCTTGCGGCCAAGGCTTCGGCACGAATCCCCAAGTACTAAGATACAATCCTGGACCATTGGCAAGACATGCAAACGGATTGGTGACGCAAAAAGGAATCCCCTGGAAATCGCAGGCCCATGCCCAATCGTCATACGCCAGATACTCGAAGTCACATTCTGAGTAGTCCCATGTGTCTTCCGCCCACGGGCTTATCGAAAAGAACGCCTGAACGGTGCTGTCTTTGCTTTCCCTGGGGGTATCGGAGAATCGCACCCTCGCGGCATAGGTTCCCTTCAAGAAGAAGCTCGCAGTACTGATTTCTGCTTGCAGGCAAGATTCCGCAGTTCCGCTGGTTGCAGCCACCACGCGCAAGATCCTGTTGCTCGGATCGTCTAGATAAGTGACGAGAGAGATGGTCTCTTTAGTGAATCTGGCGCCCTCTGGTCCTGGCCCACCGACTCTTTCGGCAATCTCCCAACCGTGCCTCTCCAGATCACCAGGAATCTCGTATGAGAAGTCATCGAAGAACTCGTGTACCGGTTGAACCAGTTGGGCAACTTGCACTTGCGCCGTATATAGAGAATCGTGTTCGTCTTCTTTGCGCGGAATGGGTGCTTTCCGTAGGTTTGCTGAATCCGGAAACCAAGTCGTCGAGTCCGGGCCCAACAACAATGGCCAGCCTAAGCCATCGGTCTCAACCAAGTCACCGCCCACACAACAGTCGGTCACAAAGGAACCGCGATGATTCAGTGAGCAAGTTGCGTCAACAACGAACGGTGCTTCTGTCCTTGGGTCAGGATCAGCTGCCACCTCGTCACTCCGCAGGCTGCCATTACTATCGAGTAGCTCAAACGTGAAATCTGTGGCTCGAACCCCGTGATTCTCTGGAACTAATAGAACGGCGAAACAGAAAATGAGCTTCCCCAAAGCAGCAAACGTCATGCGGGCAGGTCGAACAGCGCTCAGCATTTCAGTTTCCCTCCCGTTCGTGGTCGAACTCCCGTTGTTCCTCCTGCTCGCTCGGTAAGTCGGGCGGGGAACAACCAAATCGCAAGTGATGATACACCCGGCTACGCCTTTTGTCAAGCAAAAAATCGCAGCAGATCGGATATTGGCAAACATATAGTGCGTATACTGGCAAATATATAACGATTCTCGGCGTTTGTTGCGGTCGAACGAGGAATTCAGGTGGGTTCCGCGTTCATTTTCATATGAGATGGGGCGGGTGATGCTGACGCGTTGGGATCGTTATCGTCCACAGATGGACGCAGATTATCGGAGGGCTTTTTTTCTTACGTGGCTTGGGCATCTTGCCCAAGGTCTTTCTTCTTGGACGAGACGTCCAAGCTACGATCCCCACCCTTGGGCGTGACGCCCGTGCCACGGTTCGGTAGCGGGATTGTCGAGATCGTTGTCGTCCACAGATTGACGCAGATGTACGCAGATTATAGGGGCGTAGCCTTGTCTTGTATCGGCGTGAATCTGTGTGTATCTGTGGACAGGAAAACAGCAACCGCAGATGAAAGCAGATGGACACGGATTTGTTAGACAGGATGACAGGATCTACGGGATAAGACAGGAGGTCTTTCTTCTTGGACGAGACGTCCAAGCTACAATTCTTACCCTTGCGCCGGACGCCCGTGGCACGGTGTGGTTGCGGGATTGTCGGGATCGTAATCGTCCACAGATTGACGCAGATGGACACAGAGGTCACAGCGAAAGAGTTGACCGCAGATGATGCTGATGAAGGCAGATTATCGACGTGATTCTATATTGGGAGGCGCAGGTGTCTATTGTGGAGCCGCGACAGAGAGACTTTCCCTTGGGACCGCCTATTTCGGGACGACTTTCAGGATCTCGGATGCGAGTTGGAAGGCACTGCAGGGTGGAGCGCCAGACTTGTCATGGACCGACTTATCGAGGCTGGCAAGACAGAGCCTGCGCTAAGAGAAAGCCCGAACAAGTCGGACCACGAAAGACACCGGCTACTGATGCTGGTCCTCGGTATCGTGCCGGGATAGCGGTTCGATATTCGGCATGTGGATGCACCGCGTCCAGTCCTTTGCAGCACTCCAGAACACACTTCTCTCGTGTCAAATAACCCAAGGAGCGCGCATGGGCCGTTCGAGATAGGTGTTGGCATCGTCGTCGTCGACGAACCGTTCCTTGTCGGGATCCCAGGCGAGTTTGCGGCCTGCCCACCGGGCGATGTTGCCCAAGTGGCAGAGCACCGTGGCATGATGGCCGATCTCGACGTCCGCGGCAGGGCGTTGCCGTGTCCGGACGCAGTGTAGCCAGTTGCCGATATGGATTGCCGTTGTGTCGGACGAACTCGAGTAGAGCGTGTGTTCCCGGCTGTCATAGAGATGAACACCGCTATCCGGGATCGGGCCGGTGTCTACCTTGCCGGAAACCTTGTATTCGCCCCGGTTGATGGAGATGGTCCCGTCTTCGCCGTCGAAACGGCCGCCGCCTCCCGCGCCTTTATCGTCGAGAACCAGCGGCGTGCCGTCACGGAACGTGTATTGGACCTGGCACCGCGGCCCTTTGTGGACGCCGTCGTCTTTGGGCACCCGGTCCAGAAGTGGTTCGACCGCCACGGGGCCCGAGTCCTCCACCCCCAGAGCCCATTGAATCTGGTCCAGACCGTGTGCACCCCACCCGGTCATCTCGCCGCCCGAATAGGAACGATAGGAAATCCAGCCCGCTTCCTGCCCCCGCACTCGGGGCAGGTAAAGTTCCTTATGATAGGGCCGCGGTTCCGTTTGACCGCACCACATGTCCCAGTCGATATAGTCCGGCGTAGGTTGCGCTGGGAGGGGACATTCCCACGGGCTCGGGTAATTGGAGCCGTGAACCTCCTTAACCCTGCCGATCCGGCCGTTCCGCACCAGTTCGCAGGCGAACAGGTTTTCGGGGTTGCTCCGTTGTTGCGACCCCACCTGCACGATACGCCCGTTCTTGCGGGCGGCTTCGACCATGGCCCGTCCTTCGCGGATAGTGAGTGACATGGGCTTCTCGACGTACACGTCCTTGCCGGCCTGGCATGCGTGAATGACGTGGAGAGCGTGCCAGTGGTCCGGCGAGGCTACGATGACGGCGTCGATGTCGTCCGCCGCAAGCATTTCGCGGTAGTCCTGGTAAGTCCGCCAGTCCTTGCCGCGCCGGCTCGACTTCATCTGGTCGAGTCGTTTGCGGTTCACGTCGCTCACCGCGACGATCTGGGCGTCCTCCGGGAGCGTCATCAACTCCTTGGCACGTCGCCCCACCCCGATGTAGCCGATGTTAATCCGGTCGTTCGCACCGCGCCGGTTTCCCGAGGCCAACACGCCCGAAGAAACTATCATGGGTGCTCCAACCGCGCCAATGCCCGCGCCCGCGGTACGCTGCAAGAACCGCCGCCGCGAGATCCGTCCTTCCCTGTGCATGAAAACACCGTCCTTTCTCTGTACCCCGGCTCGCGACCGCCGCGGCTGGTTATACCCTTGCGGCCAACCGTTCGCGAACACTGGACAGAAACACGTCGATCTCCTCGGGTTTCTCGAACCCGACGATCATGCAATCCACACAGTCGAGATCCATCACGAACTTCAGCGTCTCCTTGCGTTGCTCGGCGTCGAATGTGCCTTCGCCAATCAGCTTCATCCCGATGATGCCTTTGCCGGCAGCGTGGATCTTGTTCAGTATCGGCACAACCTCTTCCATGGGGCCGTCGGTCCGCATGCCGAAGGGGTTCACGCGGGCATGGATCACGTCGACCCAGGGCTCCTCGGCAGCCGTCTTCAGCGCCGGGATGGAATGGATCGATACGCCGTGTGCGCGGATCAATCCTTCTGCTTTAAGCTGCTCCATCGCGTCCATCTGCCGACGTTCCCGGATGTTCCAGTCGGGCTGGCTCATACAGTGTATCTGCAGCACGTCGATGTAGTCTGTCTGCAGCTCCTTGAGGAACCGTTTCACCAATACGTCGGCCGGCAGACGTTCCTTCTCTGGGATTCCGCCGGGACGAGTCCACATCTTTGTCACCAACTGAACGTCTTCGCGCGGTTTGCTCTTCAGCACGCGGCCCACATACTCATGCGTACCGTACATGTCGGCCATGTCGAACTGGCGGATACCGTGGTCATAGGCGTAATTCAACAGGGCTTCGAACTTCTCTTTACCCAGCCGTGTCTGATTAGTCTGGCGTCCGCCGCCGCGCATACCGGTGCCGCAGGAGATCCGGCACGCCTTCAGAGTCTTCCCCAGCGGGACGATTGCAGTTGGATTGACGTCCGCCGGGGCGGCAGTCTCCAGTCTGCCGGTCGCCACCGCACCGGCTGCTCCCGCCAGCGCAATGCCAAGAAACTCTCGACGTCGCATCTTCACCGTACGCTCTCCTTTCGTTAGCTCGATCTATGTCGGCAACTCGTAGCCCCTGCGCCGGGGACGGGACAGCATCGCGTTGGCTTCGTCGCAGTTGGTGAACCGCTCGGAGACGGGATCCCATTTAAGTATCTCGCCGATCCGGTCAATGTCGCGGGCGATGTTGACCAGGTAACAGACCGTCGAGCTTCGGTGCCCGTATTCGATGTCTGCCGTACACGTCTCCCGGGTCTTGATGCATTCGATCCAGTTCTCGATATGCGGCCGAGTTTCCCGGACTTTCAGATGCGCGGGCATATCGGGCGATTGAATCAGCTCCTTGGGATTGGCGGAAATCTTGTCACGGTTGATCTCGATCTTGCCCTTCTCGCCGACGAAGATGCAGCCGAGTCCGGGCCCCCAATCGCTGTCCAGACTGAGGCGGAGCTCGGTCCCATTTGCATATTTCATGCGCACTTCCGCCCGTGGCCCGGCAGTGTTCTTGGTCATGCCATAATAAGAGGAGCCCGTCTCGTCGTCAGTGGGTTCTCGGTCATCGAACGTGCCGGCGCGCCTGGCCCGTACCGGCTCCATGAGCTCGATCTCGATGGGCCCGGTTTCGTCGGTTCCCAAGCCGCGCTGAATCTGGTCGTAGCTGTGCGCTCCCCAACCGGTAACGCCAAACGAGATTCCGCCGCCGTCGTAATCCCACCATCGCATCCAGCCGCGATGCAGATCCCGATGATAAGGCCGGAACTCCGCCTGGTTCGTCCAAACGTCCCACCAATCGTCTCTTCCGCCCTTGGGTGTCCTTTGAGCCGGTTTCGGCTCCCAATGAACAGCACCCACAAAGTCCGGCGCCCGTACCTCCTTTACCC
>CAZGCA010000033.1:23239-57285 GCA_964524145.1 uncultured bacterium
CCTTTACCCTGCCAATGGCTCCGTTCTTCACCAGGTCGCTGGCCCAGTTGTTCAGCGGAATCGACCGCTGTTGCGTGCCGACCTGGGTGACCCGCTTGTACTTCCGGGCGATATTAACCATCTCCCGGCCTTCCGCGATGGTCAGGCACATGGGCTTCTCGATGTACACATCCAGACCGGCGGCCATGGCGTGACAGGTTACCCAGGCGCGAGCATGGGTTGTCGTCTCGACCATTACCCCGTCGAGATTCTCTTTATCGATCATCTCCCGGAGGTCCAGGTAGGTGTTCCAGTCCTTCCCTTTACCTACCCCGCCCATAAGTTCCTTGACCCGGGGTTCGAAGCAATCGCACACGGCGACGATTTGCATCTCGGGAATGGGCAAACACGTTTCCGCGAGATGTCGGCAGCGGCCGCCAAGACCTATCAAGCCGATGTTAACCTTTTCATTCGCGGAGACCCTAGAGGCCGATACCCGCGCCGTCGCTGCAACGGCGGCCGTTGTCGTCGTTGTGCCCAGGAACGTCCGGCGGGTCATCTTCTTGCTGGTGCTCATGTCATACTCCCTCCTCTTCTTTCTTTTGAAAGCTCCATACCGCGATTTCTTATTTGAACCTCCCGGCAACTGCTCCAGCCAAGTGTTACATTATTATGGGCGCACCCGCGGCCGTTGTCAACTACCAATTCGAGAGCCCAGGGAGAGTTAGTGAAGGCAGTCGCAGTCGCGCGGCGGTTGACAACACGGGCAACAGCGGGCATAATTCCCGCGAACTGGTCTGCGGAGATCGCGGCCGGATTCCATGTGGAGAATCGGTGGTGACCTATGCTTCCTCTAAGGCTGTTTTTGAAGTCCAATACAGGCGGGTGTGTGATGAAAAAGAACGTTGCTGTTTTACTGATGATCCTGTGTCTGATAGCGGTACGTGCCGGGGCGGAGTTGCCTGAGGTGGCCGACTTGCCCGTCGTCGAGGGGCTCCCCGACCCGTTCATGATGAACGACGGGTCGCGCGTGGCGTCTCGTGAAGACTGGACCAGGCGTCGTGCAGAGATCACAGAGATCATCCAGTTCTACGAGTACGGACACATCCCGCCCGCGCCCGGCAATGTCAAAGTAGACAAGATCCGCTCGGTGCTAACGCTCGACGGAGCCGCCCGGTTGTACCGGGGCGAAATCGTTTTGGGGCCCGGGCACAAGCTGCGCGCACGTGTCAGCTTCTACATTCCCGAGGGCAAGCCGGGGCCCTTCCCTGTCGTTCTGAACATGTCGCAAGTCTCGGGTCGGGGAATGCGTCGCATCGCGCAACGTTATATCGAACGGGGCTACATTCTTGCCGGGTTCGAACGCCATGACTTCGACCAGGAAAGCGCGGACCGGTCCGACGGCGTTCATCCGCTCTATCCGGACTACGACATGGCCACGGTGGCCGCGTGGGCCTGGGGAGCTCAGCGGGTCGTCGATTACCTGCTCACTCGGGACGACGTCGACCCCAGGTACATCGCGATAACGGGACACTCCCGGGCAGGCAAGGCCGCCTTGTTTGCCGGGGCTCTCGACGAACGCATCACGCTGGTCGCACCCGCCGGTTCCGGGGCCGGTGGCGCCGGTTCGTATCGAATCCTCGGGAACCTCGAGAAGGAGAGCGAGAGCTTGGATGCCATCACCCATCCGGAACGGTGGCACTATTGGTTTCACCCGCGACTCCGCACCTTCGCCGGCAAGGAGGAACGGTTGCCGTTCGATCAGCACTTTGTCAAAGCGCTCGTCGCGCCCCGCGCGCTCCTCGCGCTCGAAGGCCTGAGCGACTTCTGGGCTAACCCGTTCGGCACACAACAGACTACAGTCGCCGTACAGCCCGTCTTCGACTTCCTCGGCGCGAGCAAGAAGAACGGCATGTTCTATCGGCCGGGCGGCCACAGCATGAGCGGCTCGGACTGGATGGCCTTGCTCGATTACGCCGACCTCCAGTTCTTCGGGAAACCAACCACACGCGACTTCTACCGGTTGCCGTTTCCCGAAGCTGAAAAGCCGTTCTCATGGACCGCGCCCGAGATCAAATGAGCGAATCTCCAAGACAGATGCCGTGTCCACTCGATTGGTTGCGTTGGGAGTCGCTCGCTACAATCACGTCAATGTTCCGATGCTGACAGGATTGGATACATGCCAAGTCCAACAGAACGATATGATCTTGCTCCAGCATGGTCGCCCCGGTTTACGAGTCCGCCGTGTCTCATGCTACCCAGGATAGTCTCGGCGGATGGGTAGGAAACTCTCAGACAGACTTGAGCAGTGGCTTGCCGGGCCTTACCTTAAGCTCAAGCTGTGTGGGGTTGTCCTCCTGCTGGGTCTGCCGGCACTGTGGATCGGGTTCTTCATCGATGACTACGCCCATCGTTCCATCTTCTTGGACGTACGCGAGCTTGACACGTTTCCCTCTTCTTCTCCGTTGTTGATGTTTTCCTTCACCGACGGAGTGCCGGAGAACACCCGTCGCATTATGGACTATGGCATCCTGCCGTGGTGGACCTCCGACACGATTCTCGCCAGTTTCTGGCGCCCTTTTACCGCACTGACCCATTGGGTCGACTACCTGCTTTGGCCGAACACGCCGTTTCTCATGCACCTCCACAGCCTCCTGTGGTTTGCGGGGCTTATCGTCTTGCTCTCGTTGCTGTATAAGCAGATCGATGGAGCGGCGTGGATCGCAGGACTCGCCGTTCTCCTGTATGCATTCGACGAGGCCCATGCGTTTCCCATGGGATGGCTGGCGAATAGAAACGCTACCCTCGCCGCTTTCTGGGGGATACTTTGCCTTCTCGCGCATCACCGATGGCGCCGGGACGGCTCCCCCAAAGCAATGATCGTGGCTTTGATAGCACTGGCCCTGAGCGTACACTCGAACGAGGGAGGCATCGCCGTCACCGGCTACTTGTTTTCCTATGCCCTTTTCATTGACAGGGCAAACGTCAGGTCCCGCATTCTCAGTCTCGTTCCCTACACGGTCGTCATCCTTGCCTGGCGCGCGTACTACGTTGCGTTGGGCTTTGGCGTCAGGGGATCGCCGCTCTACACGGACCCCGGAGTATACCCGCTTCGGTTTGCGGCGGACATGCTGGTGAGAACCCCCGTGCTTCTCGCAGGGCAATGGTTCAACATGCCCACGGAAGCGCTCCAGCTCGTGCCTCCGGCCGCCCGTCCCGTCGTCGCTTTTGTTGCCGCCGGTCTTCTTGTGATCTTATTCCGAATCTTTATCCCGGTCCTTCGCCGGTCGAAAGAGGCCCGGTTCTGGTTTCTCGGTATGCTGCTTGCCACCGTTCCCGCCTGCGCCACGGAACCCAGCAACCGAACGCTCCTCTTCGTCGGTGTCGGTGCCATGGGTCTGTTGGCGCGCTACTTTGCCATGATGCGGTCACGTGAACTCAAGTCCGGACGGTTCGGCCGATTCGTGTGTGGGCTCATGGTGGTTCTGCACGCCGTTGTCGCACCGATTCTGTTGTCGGGAACTCTCGTGGGACTCGTATTCGTGGGGAGGGCTGTCAACAAGTCCATGGACTCCGCCGTGTTTCCGCCCGACATCGCGGCCAAGACGGCGGTTCTCGTGGATTCACCTACCATTTTCTTGACCGCTTATATGCCGGTAAAACGTTCCATCGACGGCAAGCCGGTTCCCGCGCACATGTATACCCTTTCACCAAACAGCCTGCTCCCCGTGCCGATACGAATCACCCGAACGGGTCCCCGGACGTTACGATTCGCACCCAAAGGCGGCTATCCTGTGCTCTTGTTTCGAATGCCCGATGAGCATTTCGCCGTTGGCGATCTCGTGGAACTCGAGGCCATGACCGTCGAGGTTCGCGAAGTTGACCCGAAAGGGAAGCCCCTCGAAGTGGACTACCGGTTCCAAGTGCCACTTGAAGACCCCTCACTCTACTGGCTGCAAATGGACGGGTTTAGCTATATACCTTTCACCCCGCCGCCCATGGGAGAGACCGTCGTACTTAACCCGTCAGGTGACGACGTCATCGCTTATTGAGCAGATGGCGGTTACCGGGAGGGGACCACCGCGATGCATTCCAGAGCGTTTACCGGCTCTTCCATTCGAGGATGGACACCATTTGTGGCGGTGTATCGTTACGTTTGTTCTGTTCGCGCTGTTCGTTGTACTGCACGAATAAATGGAGCACGTGATCGCGCTGCCACAACGCCATATCGAGTGTCGGCTCCCACATCCCTACCGATTCTTTCGTCAGGTCGATAATACGCCAGTCCATCGCCGCGAGATCCGAGCAATGGGCTACCGATACACGGTTCCCTCGCTCGCTGTCGCGAAACACAACCAACGCTTCACTGCGCCCATCTCGTGCCCGGGCCACGATCTGCGGTCGCGACATTGGCAGCCGTTTCGTCCCTGCGCCGCCCAGCCGAAACGGAGTTGTGCGCGTCGTGACTTGCGTCGTATGCCATTCCCGTCCGTCGTGGTACACAAGCTGGTAGTTCGGTATGTCCGTACCTTCCGGTCGCCAGAACGTCGCGATATACGGCCTGCCCTCTGCATCCGCACACATGGACGTCTGATTGATCAGTTCGTGTCCTTGTGGGATGCGGCACGCATACTCGGCCGTATCCACGGTAATCGGCATTGTGTACCGGTCGCCCGTCGATCGTTCCCACGTCCTGCCGCCGTCCCGCGAACAGGCATAACAAAGGTCGTGGTTCGTCGCCACGTCGCCCGTCTCACGCCACACCCACGACACGTGAATGATCCCCTGCGTGTCTACCGCCGCCTGCCAATATGCGTTGCGTTCACCCTCACCGCCGATCAGGTTCGCATGAAGCTGGGTCCATGACTTGGTCGCAACATCGTACCGGTTCATCACGAGGTCCCCTTCACCGGAAGCACCGTCGCGATAGAGAAACAACAAGCCACCATCCGCCATGTTGTAGAACTCGGGATACGTCACCCGCCGTTCCCGGCTGCCGGTCATTGGCATGGTGTCGGTCAGTCTCAACGAACCCGGCGCGACACCGCGGCAGTAGCGGAGCGGATCGTTGTGATGGTTCCAGGACATGTGGAGCGTGCCCGTTCCGTCGACCGCGATACTGATCGCATTATGCGCGTCGGTCACCTTGCCCCGGTATCGAGTCTTACGAATTGTCCAGTCCGTGCTCCCCAGTGCGCGCTTGGCCAGTACTACGTATCCCTTGCCATCGTAGTATGCCACATACTGGTTGTCACCGTGCGTTACGACCGAGTTGCGGCGGAACACCACCGTGTTGACCGTCGTCTTGGCCCAGCCCGGCGCAACAGGAACAATCGTTGGTGGCGCGGCTGGCACATTCTGAACAACACACCACAACATCCCAAACACAAATAACAGTCTGCCCGGATTACATACCCTGGATCGCATTCATCTCTCCATTTTCTGCATCTAAAGGGGTCGGCGTATCAACGGCGATTTCTCGTATACCAGATTCTATGCCTTAATCCCTTGCGCGATCAAGCACTGGTTTTCGGTCTCCTGCTGACCAGAGAAAGAGTTCCTTCGATCGGAATCGCCCGTGAAGCACGAGTCAGTAGACGGTTCACACCATTCGTCGTCAAGTATTCATCATTCCCCACCTGCGGGCGGCTATTCCCGATGCGCTGGTTCGATGGTTCGCTTTTCAGCCCCTTTTACACCACAACCAGTCTCCGTCGAAAACCGGAGATGGTCGGTTCTCTCATGAAACGCCGCAGGCAGCCACGTCGCAATGCAAACCTCGACCACACCAGTGCCGAGGTATCTCATGAAGAAAATACCGAAATCTTGGCTGCGCCCTCGAATTATCAAGACTTTGCGGAATTCACTTAGCCGCGGTGCAAAGGAGTATCCCATGATTGTAAAGATTCGTCGCTGGAACTCCCGTAGATAGAATGGAATGACCGGCACCAAAAAGTGTAGGCTGGAGCAAGTAATAGAAAGTTGTCAGCAGCTTCAACCAAGAAAGGTGCCGGTCATAAAGAGTATAGCGTATGTTGGTCTGGATGTCCATCAGCAGGACATCAAGTGGCGGTGTTTGAGGAAACAGGTGAGACGCCGGTGGTGGAGACGTTCATATCGAACACCGAGGACAGGGTGCGCAAGCTGATGCGCAAACTCAGAAATCGCATGCTTAAAGGTCGCATTCCCTCAGGCATTTCGGGGTACCTAATGGAACCTATGACGAACGAGTGTTGACAACAGCCACCGCTGGCCGCATAATGGCGAAGAACAGGGTCGCGGCGGTCGCGAGCGCGTCCATATGGGAAATGTCGGACAACATGAGAACGAATATATTGGTAGTGGGGCTGCTGTGCATGGCGACACTGCCGTGTTGTGCGACTGGCGATGGTACGTCACCACAGGGTGTTGTGCCGAATGTGGCCGCTGCCTCCTCGTCTGCCAAGCCTTATGAAATCGTCCGGGGCGCCGAGGTGGATGCGGACGGGGTGATTTCGTATTTTCTGCGCAGCCCGTTCATGAACGGCGAAAGCCGTGTGCGGATCTTGCATCCCGCGCGGAAAACAGACCGGCTGTTGTTCGTGTTGCCGGTGACGCCGTGGCCGGGGTTCAGAGCCTATTGGCGGAAACATGGCGACGGCCTGGCCGAGGTCAAAAAGCATGATTATCATAATCAGTATGGATACACCGTTATCGCTCCGGATTTCCCCGAGCACATGCCCTGGTTTGTCGATCATGCCACCGACCCGAAACGGCGTCATGAGTCCTATATGATGCAGGTCCTGATACCGTTCGTGGACGACGTCTTGAAGACCAAGCAACCTGTCCGCGACCTGGTCGGGTTCAGCAAGTCCGCATACGGTTCCCTGCATCTGTTGCTACGGCATCCGGACGCCTTCCATGCGTGCAGCATCTGGGATCCGGGTGGTATCACGAGGCCATACGACCCCACGATACCGACAAGTCTGAGTGACGCATCCGGCAGCGCATCGCAATTCGAACAGTACCACATCAAGAACGCCATCACCCCCAATGCGCATGCCTTTCGCGGACAGCAACGGATTGCGATCTCCGGGTATTCCAATGAGAATTTCAAGAACAACCTCACAGCGTTGCATCAACTCCTCGTCCAAGCGGACATCCCCCATGCCTACAACGATACGGTGAACGTAAAACACCACTGGTTCACCGGCTGGCTCGATCAGGCCATGGTATCGTTGGATACAATGAAATAGGGCGGGGGGGGGATCCATGCACGAGTACTTGCCCCGTAAGGTCAAAATGTTCATCTGCGGTCCAAACCGGGGTTATCCAGAGTTTGCGAAATTCACTTAGCCGCGGTGCAAAGGAGTATCCCATGATTGTAAAGATTCGTCGCTGCAACTCCTGTAGGGGCACGGCGCGCCCAGGAGCGCTTCAGTCGTTGGGAAGGTGAATGAAACTCACCATAGTGCAGCGCGAAAACCGCCACAACGCAAATGGCTCATCTCCGCGCACGATTTGCTTGACAAGAAAAAGAAACGGTGCTATTCTTGAATTGACCAATTGATGGCGGTTCTTTACAGTTGTTAGACTGAAGGAGGTGGTTGACAGATATTGCTGCAGCGTTTCTTTCCAACAAGCTCCATTAAGCTCCAGTTGGTAGCGTGAATGTATCAGGTTCGAAAGGAGGCGGAGATGTCTTCGAAACATCGTGGTTTCACACTGATCGAGTTGCTGGTGGTCATAGCCATCATCGGAATCCTGGCGGCGATACTGCTGCCGGCGCTTGCGCGAGCCCGGGAAGCGGCGCGTCGCGCAAGCTGCGCCAACAACCTGAAACAAATGGGGTTGGTGCTCAAGATGTACGCCAACGAATGGAACGGGATGTATCCGGGCAATAACATATGGGTTGGCGACGCTTACAACAGGGATTGGGCGGCAACGTATCCGGACTACCTGACGGATTATACGATACTCGTGTGTCCCTCGGATGCCAAGGCGACCGCACAAAAGCTCAAGGAGAATATGGAAGAGCTTATGGCAGCCGGAGCGGCACTGGGCGTGCCAACCGAGTATTTTAAAGCCGAGGTTGCTTATTTCTTGGGCCGTTCCTGGTCCTACGCTTCGTTCTGCTGGGTGGTGACGGACGACAATTCGTTGGCCGGTTACTTGAGGGGACGAAGTGCGGTAAAGAATAGCACTCCCCTAGTGTACTCGGCCAGCGGCCGTGATGGTCACTTGTTCAATATCGATTATGACCTGGTATCCCTCGGCGTTTACGACGAAGTGTACGCCTCGGGCACTTGGCCGGATTACCTGGCAATCCATCCGGAGCAACCTCCTGTCATCGCGAAAGGTTCCGATGGACAGAGCGGAACGGTCTACCGTATGCGGGAAGGTATCGAGCGGTTCATGATCACCGATATCAACAACCCGGCGGGATCGGCCAAGGCGCAAAGTGAAATTCCCGTGGCATGCGATTCCTTTGCTGGTGCCCGTTCGACGGTCGATTCGAATCCCAAACAGGCCGACCACGCGGAACGGTTCAACCACATTCCGGGCGGTGCGAACGTGTTGTTCATGGACGGACATGTGGAATTTATTCGATATCCCGGCCCGTTCCCGTTGACACCGTTCGCGTCGTATACCGGTATGGGCGGAAAAACCGACACGAATTAATAGTCCCGAGTGACGGACAAACTGACTTCGCGTACCACAGGCCGGGGCGTGGCAGTGTGTTGCTTTTGCTCATCGACGGGCATGTCGAGTTCTTGAAATACCCGGGAAACCAGTGGACCCCATCAGGGCTGCCCCACTCACGGGCGTGGAACGGTTATTCCTAACCGATTTGGGCCAGGGCGTTGGGGAAACCCGCAATCTCGTCGGCGAGGCTCCCGATACGGCACGGCGTCTGAGACGGCTCCACGAAAAATGGGTTGAAGACGTGACGCTACGGGATAAAGGATGTCCGTCCGGATTCTTGGTTACTCTGCTGCCTCCAAAGAACTGGGCAGAAAACACAAGAAAGGATTTTCTATGAACGCGGGTAGAGCAGGAGTTCGTTGTGCGGTCGCTACGTTTTTGTGTTCGATACTGCTGTGCGGCGTTTCCTTTGCCGCCATGGTCGAGTACTTTACGGACAACGGATATGGCAATCCGGTCCTCTCGATACAGCATCCGTGCGCCGAGCACTATAACGGGAAAACCTACATCGCCTATCAGGGACCTCATGAGGACCCCTATGTCTGCGCCTATGACCATGCCGCCCAAAAATGGTCGGGGCCCGTCAAGGCAGGCGTGAGCCCGATGGGAAGGACCCGGGACACGATGAACCCCGACGCGGTCGATAATCATGGGCGGCCCGCGATGATTGTGGACGGGAAGGGCTATATTCATATCGTCTTCGGCGGCCATGGCGGCTATTGGAGACTGGGTAAGAACACCCTCGGGACACCGGGCAAAGGCAAGCAGACGCATGTCGTCTCCAGGAATCCTGAAGACATCTCGTCGTGGGAGGTTCTGGACAACATTTCGCCGTTCGGCACCTACAGCCAGTTCGTTAAAATGGACGACGGGGACATTTATCTCTTCTACCGGCACGGTTCGCACCGGAGCGACTGGGTCTATCAGAAGTCCACCGACAACTGCAGGACGTTCTCGCCGCCGGTTTCCGTCCTGAAACACAAGATCCAGCAAAGCGACCGCAATATTCATGACGCCTGGTATGCGTGGTTCGAACAAGGAAAGGGCGACTCGATCACCGCGTCCTACGTCTACCATCCGTGCAGGGTCAGAGGGCACACAAAGGAACGATATAACGGCTACTATATGAAAATGAACTGCCGGGATGAATCGTGGGAGAACGCGCGCGGGGATGTCCTGGTGTTGCCGGTCACGAAGGAATGCGCGGACGAAAACGCCTTGGTGTGCGACACCTATATCACTAAGGTAAAGTCCAATCATGGCACCTGCCGGGTGGATGACAACGGCAATCCGCACCTTTTCTTCAGGCAGGGGCCGGTGCAGTATTTCCGGTGGTTGGGCAGCGCCTGGCAGGAACCGGTTGCGGTCCCTGGAGGAGACGGGGACATGATTGTCGAGTCTTCGCAAGTGGTCAGGATGTTGCTCTCGGGCAGCGGCGAGGTATGTTGGTGGAAGACCACGGATGGCGGACTTACCTGGGAAAAGGAATCTCCCCTCATATCATCTCCGAACTCGCATTATCGTGTGAGCGCACTTGTTCGCAACGCTCAACCTGACGGGCGGATGGTGGTCAGCGAACACAACCGGACGCAGAACCATGTGTACAGGAAGCTGTACCTGTTGGGGGATAACGGACCCGTTGGAAGACCTAAAGAAGAGGCGAGTAACTTGGGAGACCGGTTGAAGAACCTTGAGGCGGCTGCGGCTGCCCCGACACAGGACAAAGTCAGCAAGGAAAGGCAGCAAGACATACGGAGACGAAGACGATGAATGACCGTATTATTTCCCACGGCAGACTGGGAGGCATGGAAGTCACGAAGCGTCGTGCGGCAGCGTTTTTTCTGGCGCTTGTGACCGCCGTGGCGGGTTGGATATTCCCGGCAACAGCGCAACATCGTGATTCTGTCGTCAAGCTCGAGACCCCCCTGGGACCTCAGGGTACCATCAGTTTCCGAATGCAGACGGACAAGGAATATCACACCGGGCCGAAAGCAAAACCCGTTAACGTTGATATTCTCGAGATACCGGGGATCGCCAAGGTGCGGTTCTCTCAAGCCTCGACCGTCTGCGAATTGCAGTGGATATGGGCCAGAGGGGTGAAGGCCGACAACCTGGGGGTTCAGGTGCCGGGGCTTCCCGGACCCGAGGAGTACTTCATTCAGTACACGTGGGACGGTACGGCGGGGCGGTTCACGGGCTATGTGAACGGGACCGCGCTTCGCCTGCCCGAAACCCAACTGGCGCCGTGGGACGTTCCTGAGGGCAAGGAAATCCGCCTGGCGACCGGACCCTTCAAGACGGCTCTGATATCGACCGAACCGCGGTACTTGGATGAAGCCCAGGCACGGGCGCAGGTACCTGAACCCATGCTGGGAAGACGCGCCGAACTCTTTGGCGTTCCCGAGAAAGAGCCTGCGCCCATCGAGGTAGCATCCCGGCTGGGCACACTGCTGTACGAGTCTGCACTGGACGCACCGGGCAGCATTGACGGCTGGGTGATGGAAGGTCCGGGAGAGACGTCGTTCGAGGATGGGTGGATGACGATGGCCTCCAAACAGCCTGATAGTATCACCAAACGAGGCCACATCGTACACTGGTGTCCTCGCGACTTCCCCGAGTCGTTTGTCGCGGAATGGGAGATGCAGATTCTGTCGAAGAGAGGTCTCTGCATAGTCTTTTTTTCGGCCCGCGGCTTGAACGGTGAGGATATCTTTGACCCAAAGCTTCCCAAACGCACCGGCATCTTCAGACAATATAATCGAGGTGCCATTTCCTGCTACCACATCTCGTATTACGCCAACACACCGTCTTCTCCGGGGCGGATCACGTCCAACATACGCAAAAACAAAGGGTTCTATCTCGTCGCGAACGGTCCACCCGGAATCAACCCCGACTCGGACACGGTACATGCCGTGCGCCTCATCAAGGACGCCGCCCACATCCAGTTGCAGGTAGACGGTAACGTCATCATCGACTTCACGGACGACGGACAACGCTATGGTCCTGTGCTGGGAGGCGGAAAGATTGGATTCCGGCAGATGCAATGGACCGTCGCGCGATATCGAGGTTTCCGCGTGCGTGAACTCCGAACGGAGGAAGCGGGGCGGCAGGGAGAGGGGCTGTAGTCCAAACAGGGCATAGGACCTTCCGTACGCGGAAGGATTTCGCAAATCCCTCCCGATTGCCCTGCTTGACAACACAACAGTCTGGTGCTAGTGTAGAGATTGCAGGGTGTGGGTATTCGACGCAAACAGAAGGAGGTGGTGGAACAACGGCACGTCACGTTTCTTTCCGACAACTCGTAGTTGATAGATTCTGTTAACGTACCATCTCTGAAAGGAGGTAAAGATGTCAGCGAAACGTAGTGGTTTCACGTTGATTGAGTTGCTGGTGGTCATAGCGATCATCGGTATCCTGGCGGCTATACTGCTGCCGGCGCTCGCGCGAGCGCGTGAGGCGGCACGCCGGGCATCATGCGCCAACAACCTCAAACAACAGGGTATAGTGTACAAGATGTACGCGAACGAGTGGAACGGCAGGTTTCCCCAGAATAAGTTCGTCAGACAGGCGGGGAAGACCGGGCCGGACCCAGAAGCTTGCACCAGGATACATTTTGAGTGGTGTCCCTGGGGCCATGCCATATATCCCGAGTATATGACGGATCCCTCGATTCTTATCTGTCCGTCGGATCCGGTGCCGGTGCAGGAGCAACTCACGAAATGGCGCGTGAAACTGGACCCTCGGGAGCAACAGCCCTTCAACCCCTGTCGAATCGACCAGGCGTCGATGTTCTACTTCGGATGGGTCTTTGCCGAAAGGGATCTGCGCGGCACCCAGAATCCGAACGATCCGGACATTCCGACAAGTCCGGCCGCCGCCGCGGCCGCGGGCTATATCAACCAGGCCAACATGATGGCGATCTTTCAACGTAAAATGGCGATAGACTTCCTCGACGGCACGGATGAGTTTGAGGAAGCAGCGAGGTTGGCGGACAGCGACATTAATGTCGAAGCTACCGGGGCGAAGTTTATGCGGGTCCGGGAAGGTATCGAACGGTTCCTCATCACCGACATCAACAATCCAGCTTCCTCAGCCAGAGCGCAGAGCGAGATCGCCGTGGCCGGGGACCGCCTCTGTTTGGAGATCCAGTACTTCAACCACATTCCGGGCGGCGCCAACATTCTGTTCATGGACGGGCATGTCGAGTTCTTGAAGTATCCGGGAAACCAGTTCCCGGTGACTCGGGCGGATGCGGTTCTCTTCGAGGCCCTCAGGTAGGTCGGGTGCGGCTGGGCGGCCTTGCCGCCCAGCTGTTATCCTGCATCTTGGCCACGCTTTGCCGGCCACTCTTCATCCGGATTTCGGTGAACGGTTGAATCCACGCGGGAGAACGTAACGTGAACGCGAGGCGTGTTGCCCGCCGCGATTTCTTGGCGAGCACATTTGGCTTAGCAACTGCGTCGTTGCTGCTACCGTCATCTCTCAAGACCTATTCGAAAACAGTCACGCCCAATTTCGTCTTCTTCTTGAGCGATGACCAGGGATGGCCCGCCACCTCTGCCTCCATGCACGGCGGTCGCGATGATGCGAAAAGCGACTACTTCCTCACTCCGAACTTGGAACGGCTGGCACATCAAGGGATGCGTTTCAGCCAGGGGTATGCTCCCGCCGCGCTGTGCTGTCCGACACGCCGCGGGCTCCAGTTCGGGCAAACGCCGGCACGCCAGGGCAGCGAACGTTTCGCGGCCGCCTATCCGCCGGGTAACGACCGATTGACAATCCCGCGCTTGCTCAAAACCGTCAACTCCGAGTACGCGGCAGCCCATTTCGGCAAATGGGATCACCGCACCGAACTGCTTGCAGAACATCTCGGCTACGATGAGAGCGACGGCAACACGAGGAACAGCAAAGGCAATGAGGGGTCGAACTTCGACAAGCAGCAGAAATGGGTGCTTCATAAGGAACTGGACGATCCCAAACGCATATTCAGTATCACGGAACGGGCTAACGATTTCATGGAACGACAGGTCCGTGATGGGCGGCCGTTCTACGTCCAGATCTCTCACTATGCCGTCCACGTCGATATGCAAACCCGCCCGGAAACTCTCAGGAAGAACGAACAACGGCCAAAAGGGACCAAGCATCGGATTCCCGCCTTCGCCGGCATGACGGAAGACCTCGATACCGGAATCGGCAGAGTGCTCGAGAAGCTCGACGAACTGGGCATTGCCGAATCGACCTACGTCTTCTACATGGCCGATAACGGTGCTGTGCCGTGGATTCCGCCGAACAAGATAAAGCACTTCGCAAACCCCGCTTCCTTGGAAGACGTGAGCCGAAACCACCCGCTTCGCAGCGGCAAATGGACACTGTTCGAAGGCGGAATCCGCGTGCCCTTTATTGTGAGGGGCCCGGGCGTCAAGCCGGGTTCTTTCTGCGATGTGCCGGTGGTGGGCTGGGACATTCTGCCCACCATTGCCGATCTGGCCGGCTACAAACAGAGGTTGCCGGACAATCTTGACGGCGGCAGTTTCCGCCTGTTACTCGAAAGCGGCGGGCGCGGCACTGTCAACAGACCGTTTGACGGACTCGTGTTCCATCGGTACTCCACAGGCGACCCGCATTCGGCCATTCGTGTCGGCGACTACAAACTGATCAAGTTCTGGAAGGGGCCGATTCGCACAAGCCCTTTCAGTATGACCTCGTCCTCAAAGCCCGGGAAACTGCTCCTATTCAACCTGAAAGATGATATCGGCGAAACGCGCAACCTTGCGGATGCCATGCCTCAGAAAGCACAGGAACTGCATGAGACGCTGATGGGATACCTCAGATCCGTCGATTCTGAGGTACTGAAACTCCAATGATTGAACTCGCAGGAGATGGAGAGATGGACCGTTCGACAAATACTAGCTTCACCTCTCGTCGTCGTTTTCTGAAAGCTGTTGGACTCGGTGCACTCGCCGTGGCTGTGCCGGCGTTGCGGCAGGCGGACGGTGCTTCCGGGAAGAAAAGACCAAACGTTATTCTGATAATGGCGGACGACTTGGGCTACGAAGCGTTGGCATGCAACGGTGGCACCTCTTACGAAACACCGCTGTTGGACAAGCTGGCTGCCAACGGCATGCGATTCACGCACTGTTATTCCCAACCTCTCTGTACCCCTTCTCGCGTCAAGATCATGACGGGACGCTCGAACGCCCGCAACTACCGAAACTTCGGCGACCTCGACCCCAACGAGATAACCTTCGGACACATCATGAAAGATGCCGGGTACAAGACCTGCATCGCCGGGAAGTGGCAGTTGTGCGGCGGCTCGGAACACAAAGGGTCGTTTCCCAAACCTTCGGGCTTTGATGAATCGTGCATGTGGGCGTATACCCACGATCTGCCCGAAGCGGCTCGGGACACGTACACCTTCTTCGGCAAGAAGGGCGGCAAGACGTCGCGCTACTGGCAGCCCGCCATCGTTCGCAACGGCGAGTATGTGCCTACCACCCGAGACGACTACGGGCCCGACATCTACTCCGGGTTCATCACGGAGTTCATCGAGCGGAACAAAGACAACGAGTTCTTCGTGTACTACCCGATGACGCTGACTCACAACCCGTTTCTCGCGACTCCGCGTAGCAAGGATCAGAGCGACCGCGCGAAGACAAAGAGCAGTTTCCGCTTCTTCGAGGACATGATTCAGTACACCGGGATTGTCATCGACCGAATCATCGCGAAGCTGCACGAGGCGGGGATCGCGGAGAACACGCTCGTCATGTTCACCTGCGACAACGGAACGTATCGCGGACTGGTCTCGAAGATGGGCGATCGCGTGGTCCATGGCGGCAAGGGACTGCCAATAGACGCGGGCGTCCATGTCCCGCTCGTGGCGTACTGGCCGGGCACGATCGGGCCCAACAGCGTGTGTACGGATCTCGTGGAGTTCAGCGACTTCCTGCCTACTCTAGCCGAGCTGGGCGACGCTGCCGTACCCACTGACCGTGTCATCGACGGCCGCAGCTTCTTCCCGCAACTCAAGCGCCGAAAGGGAACTCCCCGCGAGTCTGTCGTTGTGCATTACGACAAGAATCCCGACCGGGACGAACCGCAATTCAGGCGGATCCGATTCGCCTACGACGGACGCTACAAGCTCTACCTCGACGGCCGGATGTACGAGGTGCCGAAGGACTGGCTCGAGGTACATCCCATCCCCGCGGACGGCATGTCCGCAACCGAAAAGACCGTGCGCGGCAAGCTCCAGGCCGTGCTCGACGCCATGCCTGAATGGCATCCCGACAACAGCTTCTTCAAAGGCGAAATCGGTCCGGACATGAAGAGGTACCTGAGAAAATACGGCCTCGACGTGAGGATAGACCTGAAGGATTGATCACGCGGAGACGCTCGGCGCGATTTCTCTCCTCCTGCACGGTCTCTATTCATCCACCGACCGTTTGAGGGTGAAGGATGCGCCCGTGGCGGTCGTGCCGCCGATGGCCATGATCGCGCCGACCAGGATGGAGAGGCGGCCTGCCGAGACGCCTGAAGTTGCCGCGACGACAACGGTCAGAACCGTTCCCAACAGCGCCGTCGTTATTCCAATGATGCGAAGTGCAATAGCCGCATCGCCGCCTGCCGTAAGACTGACTTTCTCGATGCGCTCGCTCTTCAGGCCTTCGAGAAACACCGCGATCGACTCTTGCTTACGTGCGGAGTTTGGAAACAGGACACTGCCTGCCAGGAGCCCGGCCGCCGTGGGCAACAACGTGATCCAGGTCAGATACGGCAACGTCCGCAGATGTTCGAGGCCGGCGGAGTAACTGGCCGCGTAAGCGGTTGCGCCACAAGCCGCGCCCAGAAAGAACCCTGCCAGTGCGCCAGCGTTCGACGTGCGGCGCGACACCAGTCCCGCCACCATCGGGAGTGCTACGGGCGGGAGCAGTCCGGCGAAGAGCCGGGCCATGATCTTCACGAGATCCTCGAGTCCCTCGGCCTTGGCAAAGAGGATGGCCAGGACCATCGCCAGCACGCCGACGAGCAGCGTTGCCAGGCGGGCCACGATCACCAGTTGACGGTCAGAGGCCCTCTGCATCAGGAGGCGTTTGATAATGTCGTTCGTGATAACGCTCGCAAGCGAGTTGTAGTCGCTGGACAGCATCGACATCGTCGCCGAGAACATGGCCGCCAGAAGGATGCCCATCATGCCGACCGGCAGGAGCATTCTGCAGAGCAAAGGATAGACCTCGTTGAGATCGCCTACTTCGGGCAGATAGACGCGTGCGGCAAGTGCCGGGAAGAACAATAACGGCGGCGCAACGAATGTCAGTGCCGCCACGAGGTAGCCGACGCGACGCGCTTCCTGGTCGCTGCGCGCTGCGTAGTAGCGTTGAACGTAGGGCCATTTTGTCGCGAACGTAAGGGCCAGCACGACGCCAAACGAGAGGAGCCATGGCCAGGTGAAGTCGCCCGCGGTGATATTGCCAAACCCGGCTGGCGCGTGCTCGATAATGGCCTCGGCGCCGCCTGCACGCCTCCACGCCAGTGGCACCAACACGATCACGGCCACGCCCATGACCAGAAACTGTACGAAATCGGTGATGAGCACGGCCCAGAGACCGCCGAGCAGCGTGTACGACAACATGATGGCTCCGCAAATGCCGATCGCCCAGAGCACGCCTGCATCGCCCGCGACACCCACGCTGACGGCAACCATGGTGCCGATGACAAAGAGCTTCAAGGCGTCATCAAGCACGATGAGCGGGATGCCAAACCAGCTGAGGCACTGCCGCAGTAGCGGACTGAAGCGTGTCTCGATGTATTCGACGGGGCTTGTAGTAGCTGCCCGCCGCCACCGGGACGCGAGGAAGACGGCGCTGAGCAGACATCCGGGTATCGAGAGCCACCAAATGGAGACCGCTACAAAGCCGTGTTTGTAGGCAAGCGCGGAGTAGGAGACAAACGCGAACGCGCTGAAGGTCGTCATGTAGAGAGAGATGCCTGCGAGCCACCACGGTACCTGACGGCTCCCACTGAAGAAGTCACGCAGGTTCTTCATACGACCGGCATAGAACAGCCCCACTCCCAGGAGCGAGACGAAGAATCCCGCCATAATTACGTAGTCGGCGGTCGCCAGTCCGTAGTCCACTTGCCACTCCTAAGATGACTGCCCCACGGTCGAATACCGGACCGAAGGCAGCTGAAAGGCTTCTACATCCGGCAACGGATAATCCTTCACGCGAATGTCGTCCGAATCGGCGCTGTCCACAGGGAATCCGGTCCAGCCGGTATTCGTCAACACCCGGACATAGGCCTGGGCTCCTGCGTCAATCCTCGGCCATCCCGACTTGGACAGTCTTTGAGGGATCAATCGTTCCGCAGTATTTTCCTTGACCGTGCCTTCCACGCAGGCCACAGCATTTTCGAACCCTTCTCCCTGCCACCTGAGTTCCGTCGCAGCCACGGCCATATACTGCTGCAAGGCACCCTCCTCGAACTGCAGTACGGCGAACTCACCCTGAAACCGGATACCGTCCACATCGAACGCTTGCTCAAACTTGTTGAGGAAGTAAAACGTGCCGAACGTCGATTCAACGCGCAATGCTACCGCCCGCTCCCCTACCCCGGGCACGCGCAACCGTTCAACACCGGTCACCGGCATCGCAGCCGGATCAACACCGGGCGCGTGCACTGCGACAAACGTACTCTCCAGCGATTCGCCGGAGCGAACAGCATCCACATAGCGCACGCGTCGACCCGGCTCCTCGAGACTGCGCTGCCCCGGCCCGTTGGACGCTTCCACTCTGTCGCAGGCCGTCAGCATCCACAATCGATATGCCGCTTTACTGTCATGCCAGGTGCCGTTCCACACCGAGCCTTGAGGAACCACCGCACGCACGTCACGCAGTCCGAAGATGTCCGCGCGCGCCAGACTGGTACCCACATCCGGCAACGGAGGCTCCTCAGGCATGGTCAGCCCCTCAAACCTGAGCCTACCGTCGGCGGTATCGCTCGCTGCGCACTCGCTATATGTTCGAAACGCATGCTTCTTGCCTCCCGCCACCTGGAATATGTCGACGGCGAAGGAGTGGCCGTCGGGTCCCTTCACAAGCACGACCCGGCGACGGTACTCCGAGCACTGTGCGTATGCGTCCGACGAAGCCTCGGCGACCGACGCCAACGGCGACGTCGCCATAAGCACAAACTCGGGGTTGCGACCCTTATGACGCTGTTCCTGGTCGTCGACGACGACCACGTTGTGGCTCGAGGTGCTGCGTATCCAGCTGTTGATGGGCATGTCGCCGACGTAGCCGTGATCGCCGAGCATTGCACGGCCGCCCTGTTCGTAGAAGACCGCCAGGTTGTCCTGGTGTCGATGACCTCCGGACGGATTAAACGCGAGGGTGAGCGTGGAGTCGGTCGGCCCGTGACCGTGCCGGAGCACCGCGGTCTGCCAGGCGGGAAAACAGGTTTCCGGGAGGTCGAGTCCCGTATCCGCCCGGAGCGCGCCTTCGCTCAGGTGAAACAGCGCATACTCGGTCATGTTCGAGGCCGACACCGCCGGCAATGTCCCCGAAAACAGGTCCGCATAACGGCGCAACCCAATATGAACCATATGGGACGACGGTGCCGAGTGTACATGGGTGTCGCTGAGCGGCAGGTAGTGCCCGCCCGGGAGCAATGTCCACAAGATTCCCCGGTACATGAGACGCAGCTTCGGGTCCGTGGCGTAGTAGTCGACAACGTTCTTGCGCCCGGTTGAACTGTCCGTCCACGAGAACCCGTGCAAGGTTTCCGGGATCAACAGCAACTGCGAGAGATACATGTTGTTATAGGAGGGGCTTTCAGTGCTGAAACCGTCGTAGTTGAACGAGTTGTCCCGGACTCGCTCGTAGCCGCGGAGCGCCGTGTCGGCCATGCTCGGTATGCCGAGACACTTGGCGACTGAGGCCATGGCGTTGTAGACACGCGGAGCCTTGTTGTTGGCGTTGTCCGCTTTGCCCGCACCGCCGACGAAAGGTTCTGCACCGATGATGTACTCGAGCAACAGGTCACGTTCGACCAGCGTCCGATCCGCTTCACTCCAGACAGGAGTCCCGTCTTCGCGTAACGCTTCGCAGGTAAGGTCATAGGCCATTGCGAGCGCGGACAGTCCACTCACACTGTCAGTGCTGGGATGGACGCGGCCGGCGCCCCAATAGGATTGGAGCATCGCTGCGCGATCAAGTCTGTCCTTCGCGTAAGACTGCTCGGAGAGGTGACGTTTCCACTCGATAGGCAGTTTCTTGTGATGCCAGGCCGCGTACATGGGGTCACAGTCCGCGTAGGTGTCCCAGTAGTCGCGGTAGAGCCAGTTGCGGTAACAGTGGGCGTAACGCACGAGCAGGTCGCGCGCCGCCTCGGCATATCGAACGTCGTCGGTGAACGCGTACGCAAACGCGAGTGATCGTGCCACGCCGCGCATGAATCCGATCTTCTTCTCTCGAATCAACCCGGTGAAGCTTACATGGATCGGGTACCCGACCCAGTGCCAGGCGAGTTTACCCGTGCGATCGTCGGGGTGCGCGCGTTCGGCATCGTTGAGGTAGTAAGTGATGCGTTGGTTCATCCTGGGCATCACCAGTTCTGCTGTTTCCGGGAACGCAGCGTCCGGGTAGCGCTGTCCGCAGGCCCCGCACGTAATCACTTCGGGGTCGCGATGGGACCAGCGGGCGAGCGAATAGCCCACCGCCTCCTGGCTCTGTTTGCCCACGCAGTTAGGGCAGGTGAAGCCGTAGCCGTGGGCGGGCGCCTTCTCCGGGATCATGGTCTCAATCCAGCCGTCCGGTTGGTCGAGGACGTAGTCGGCGAGCGTTACCTGATTCGACACCCAGCTCCGGGCCCAGTCGCTTGCTTCGGCGTTTTGCCGCGCGCGTGACAGGTCTTCCTGCGTGTATAGTACGGGATGACGGACGTTGCGGCTGTGAGCGAGGAGTTCGTCTTTGCGCTGTTCGATTTGCGCACGGAAGGCTCTCTCGGGCTCGGAAACGCCGCGGTCTTGCCACGGCATCAACCCCGCCCCGCGCGTGACCGCATGGACATACTCTGCTTTGCGGGCTTCCGGTGAGACATCTTCGGCACGGGCTGTTGCACCCAGGACGACCGCCAGGGAAAGGAGTGAGAGCAGGCATCGCATGACTATCTTGCTCCTGTATCGCCGGTTACGTAATAAACGTTCGGTTGTCGTATCGTGCTCACAGAGTAGCAAAACCGAGGACGAAATGCTACAATTGCACGCACACTGATCAGCGACCGTGGGAGTTGGGAGGGTTTACCTGTGAACCGGAAACATCTCATAGTTGTCGGAGCGCTTATTGTCGTAACCGTTGCGGGGGCCGAAACGCCACGGGACTCGAAGGTGTTTAAACGTGTTTTCGGCATTTCACGCATCCTGCCCAAAGAGCTCGTTGAGAAAACCAAGACCTTGGCTCCTGGAGAACGGCTTCAGCGGGATACCGACAACGACGGTCAGGCGGACGAACTCTGGTACATGGACACGAGAAAGCGGCACAATGTGGATCCTCTGTTGGTGCGGGTGATCGATGAGGACGGGGACCTGGTGGAGACCGGGCGGGGAGATCTTGACAGCGATTGTTACTTCTGGGACCACAACGCAGACGGCTATATCGATGTGGTCACGGACTATCAGGACGACGACGGCGACGGCGACGTCGACCAGATGGGCGTCTTCTACGACAAGAGATGGCCCGACAAGAAGGACGACCTGACCGTTTGGTGGTCGGTCGATATCGGGGATGACAATCTGCTGTGGTACGACGTGAACGGCACGTACTATCAGTCACTCTGTCAGTGGCGCACGCATTTCAGCGGCGATGAGCTGTTCCACCAGTTCCGCCTCACAGAGGATGACAGCAAGTGGGTCAACGTCTGGGAAGATCCTTTCGCGTTTTACGACCCTGACAACGACCTGTGCAGCGAACTCGTCGTTCGCATCTGCGCCGTTGGCCATAACGTGAAGAGCCTCCGGTACAGCATCGACGCCGACGACGACGCACACGGGCGCGCTACGCACGACTACGATTTCAGCGTGACCGCACTGCCGCCGGAGGAAGGGTTATCGTCCGACGGCTGGAGCACCGAGACGCTTGTGATTCGGGGTATCGAGACACATCCAGCACTGCCGTGGAGCAAGACACAGAGGTTTTCGCAGCATGCGTCGTGGGCCAAGGCCATGCTCACGTGGGACGAAATCAACAGCAACACCGACGAGAATGTTGACCGGGACCCCAACGAGCGATGGGAAGGTATACTCAACCACGCCTCGAAACACGGCGACTTTCCCCAGGTCGGCGGGCCGCCTTGCTCGGCCCTGAATAACCGCGTCGAGGTGTCGCACGCGCCTGCCAGTCCGCTACGCCTGTACTTGGACCGGGCCGATCACCGGCTGCATCTGCTCGGTGCCGAGTATGGGTATTTGGACATGGACTACAACTTCGACGGCGCAGTGGATGCAACATATGTGTGGATCGACGACGACGGCGATGGCGTGTTGAACAAACGCGCCGCCGATATTGACGCCGATGGTACCATCGATTTCGAGACATCTATGGCGGGCAACGGACAGGAGTACGACCTGAGTTTCGAGGCAATCGCGTCGTTCTATCCAGAGCTCCTTCGCAGCCTCATCGATGAGAGTCAGCAGTTTGTCGATGTGGCCTTCGACGCTCTGGCAACCACCCCGGTTTCGGTTCGCCATGTCATGGAGTTCTTTGCGGGACCTCTTGCGGAATATCACCCGGAACGCGAAATCGGCCTCCGGATACGGAACAGTAAGGCAGGCGCTCGTCTTTACGTGGAACTTGTCCGAGACCGTCTGTTTGTTGAGCTGAAACGAAAGCGCTCTGCCGATGCCGGCTGGGCTGACGTCGAGGCTGCGTACCTGCGCGGACTCTATGGCGAAGCGGCAAAACAGCTCGCGGAACTTACAGGTGTCGCAATGCCCGGGGAGGACTTGGTACGCTCGCTGTCCCTCGGCGGACAGAACTACACGCGCCGGATTCCCGTGACAGTGATTAACTCCGGCACCGCAGCGCGTGACCAGTGGCCGGTAGTCATTGACGTCAGCGAACTGCAGCAACGCGCGCCTGACTTCAACCCTGAAAGCTGCGCCGTTGTCGACGGGGAGTTCCGGCTTGCATGGCGCACGGTGCCGCACCAGGTCGACACTATGAGTCTCGGAGATAAGGCTCAGCTCGCGTTTCTTGCCAACCTGCCTGCCGGAACCGAGAAGCGCTTCTTCATTTATTACGAACCGGAAGCCGCGCGAAGGGTTTCGTACCCGCAACTTACACGGGCAGTGCTCGATACTCCCGCTTATGTCGCGTGGGAGTCGGATGCGGGCGCATTCAGGTTCTACACCGGCCAGTTTGACTTCTTCGGCAAGCAGCAGGACCGTCGGCTTGCCCGGCCGGATCGCCTGCTCTACCCGATCATCGATGTGGACTATCACGCCGAGCAGGACTGGGGCATCGACGCGCTTCATGTAGGCAAGACGAGCGGGCTCGGCGGCTTGACGATGTACGTCGGCGATGAGGAGTGCTTGATACAGAGCCCGGCGGGCGAAGGGCACGTCGAGTTCGAGCACCGAATACTCGGAGCTGGACCCGTGCGCGCCGGCGTAGAGATTACTGCACGCAACGTCATTCCCGAAAACCCCGACGACATTGTCCGCATTCGTTGCTACATCTATGCCGGACATCAGGAAAGCGAGATATGTGTCCAGTTGCCGGACCCTGTCGACAGCGCGCGGCTCGCACCCGGGCTGCTGCGCCTCGAAGAAGATCAACCCTTCGCAGACAGGGCGACGGGGAGCATCGGTACGTGGGGATATCAGGACGACGAGATCGGCGAGATAGGCCTCGGGCTGATCGTGCCTGCTACCCAGATGGAACAGGTCGTCGACCTGGAAGAGGAACGGCGAGTCTTATGCCGCGTCGACGACCGCCGGTTCCGCTACTGGATCATAGGCACTTGGCGGCGGGGCATGCAGTATCCGGTGGCCCCAACGGTCGACAACTGGCAACGTTCGCTCACAGAACTGGCCGAGATGCTGAACCGTCCGCCGGCGATTCGTATTGGCAACGCAGAGCGCGCTGGTTCCCTACCCTGATCAGAAGAGTCACGCAGGCCGCTTCTTCAGCGGGATTTCGACTTCGCGTCCCGTACGGCTCGATTCGTATGCCGCCGCGGCTACCGCCACAGCCTGACGCCCGTCCCAACCGGTACCGCCGGCTGGCTCGCCCGCCAGCACCCCGTCCACCAACCGCTGGATAAGGGCCGTATAGGTCTTCAGCCGTACCGGATCCAGGAATCCTTTGCCGGCCCAGTCGATACGTTCCTGCTTTGCCACAACCTGCCATGGACCGCCGCCACGGGAGACACGAAGCTCGCCGTACCAGTCGGAATCGATGAGGCCGTTCTCGCAGACAACGTGTGTGGCGCCGCTTGTGCGAGGGATACCCGGCGCCGGCACCTCGAAGGAACAGAAGATAGTGCATACTGTGCCGTCTTCGAGAGTGAGCAAAAGGTCGGACGTGCTGTCGACCCGGTACCGAGAGTCGAAGCTGCGCACTTTTGCGAACACCTTGACGATTTCCTGGCCGGTAAACCAGCGTACCTGGTCGATGTTGTGGATCCCGTGGCCTATGAGAATCCCGACATTCTCGGGTTCGAGCTGCCATTTAGGCGTGGTGTCCATGCCGTTCGGAACAACCTGCTGGTTGTGGAGGTAGCACAATCGGCCCAGCTCGCCGGAGTCCAGCAGGCGTTTCGTTTCGATGTTGCAGATACGCTCGCGCTGGGTATAGGTGATTTCGCAGCGCAGACCACGCTCTGCACATGCATCGAGAATCGCGTCGCAGGCCGCGACGGTCGTAGCCATTGGCTTGTCGATAAGCAGGTATTTGCCTGCTTCTGCCGCAGCCAACCCTTGTTGGCCGTGGAGCGCGTGGGGGGTGGCAATACACACGATGTCCACATCGTCTCGGTTCAGAAGCTTGTCAACGGCTGATTCCGCGGGGATTCCATACTCTTCCGCGAGTTTCGATGCGCGTGTCCCACCGGCAACAGCCGTCAAACGCGCATTCTGCGCCTGCGTGGCGATTGCCCGGGCATATGTCTGCCCCATGAAGCCCGAACCTATGATCCCGATTCCCAACTCTCGGTCTTGCGCCGACATAAGCCTCGATTCTCCTTCGTTGGTTTCCATGACGTTCTCGCGAACCCATCCTATGGTACTCTTGGGGCGTGTCCAAGGCAAGGCCGCCCTCGCAAGGGACGATGCCGCGATGCTCGGAAGCATGGGCCTTGCATTTCTCTTTGTGCGGGCATATCCTTTACCGCAGTTGACTCGAGAGAACGTGCGGAGGTGTTTGTATGAGGGCACACGATCTTATGCTATGTCGAACCTTGTTGCTTGCGGTTGTGTTGATCCTGTTCACGCCATCGATTGCGTTCGCCTGGCCGGGATTCGAATGGAAGCGTTGGCTCGAAATCACAGGCGTCTCGCGTCCCGATGTTACGAGCCCGCAAGCAGGACACCACGAACTGCTGCCGCTGCTACAGACTGATTTCGAAACCGCCAATACGATAGGCGACGTGCGAGAATGGGAGGAGAAACGAACCGGTATCACAAGTGTCCTGAAGGCATTTCTGGGCGATCCCGGACCGGTTAAACGAGCAAAACCGGGAGCTGCGGAACGTGGCCGTCAAGATCTCGGCAAGTACGAGCGTATTCTGCTCGATATCGCGGCCGACTCCGAGACCTCGATTCCGGCATATCTCCTGCGCCCCAAACGATTCGGAGACGCGAAAGTCCCGGTGATGATCGTGCTGCACCAGACTCAAGTCTTTGGCAAGCAAGAGCCATGCGGTATGACCGGCGATCCGAGTATGGCGTTTGCCAAAGAACTGGCGGAACGCGGGATGATGTGTGTTGTGCCCGATGTTATCGGCTTCGGAGAACACATTCCCGAAGGTGGCCAGCCGTACGACGACGCGTACGACTTCTACCGCAGACATCCGAACTGGTCCTGCTTCGGCAAGATGAATTGGGATGTGAGCCGCGTGATCGACTACCTCGAAACACTTCCCGAGGTCGATCCGGATCGTATCGGCGTCATCGGGCATTCACACGGCGCGTACGGGTCCATCATGGCCGCCGTCTTCGAACCGCGCATTCGCCTCGTGGTCGCCAGCTGTGGATTTACAACACTCCGCGCCGATCCCTCACCGAACCGTTGGAGCCACATGACCGCGCTCATGCCCCGGCTCGGGTTCTATGTTGACCAGATTGACCGGACACCGTTCGACTGGCACGAGATCATCGCGTGCATCGCGCCTCGCCCCTATTTCAACTGGGCGACGCTGGCCGACGACGTGTTCCCAAACACCGATAACCTCTCCGAGGTGTATAAACAGGTCCGGCAGGTGTATGGTCTTTACGGCGAGGCCGACCAGTTTGTGGGCAAGCTCGCACCGGGCGCGCACCGGTTCCCGGAAGAGATCCGGGAAGAAGCATACCAATGGATCGAACGGCAGTTTGCTGTTGAACTCCGGTCCGGCGGCTGAAATGCCGCGAAAGCGGTCAATCAGCCCCTGTTCCGGGCACTTCGTAACTGTACACGTGCGACCCGCTGCCGAAGTAGATCCGACCCTCGAGAAAGTCGCCTCCGGGGCCGATGGACACGGGTGACTCGGCCAGCATCGTGATGGCGTGTGTGGCCAGGTCGACACGGGCGACGCCTTTCACGAACAACATGTAGAGCTTTCCATCGGGACTCAGCACGAACACACGCGGCCCTTGCTGAGAATTGGTGGGTCCGAACCCGACTGCCGTGTCCTCTTCGCAGACGACCTCCCTCTTAACGGGGTCGAAAACAAAGAACCGTTTCCGATCCGCGACTCCGTACACCACACCGTTTGGCGCCCGGCACATGTCTGTATATCCCTGCACGCCGGGAAATACAACCTCGTGCCACTCGATCCGCTTCGTCGCCATGTCCATGATGTACAATTCAGCCTGTTCGGCCTTCTTCTCGCCACCGGTTCCCGGGCTGGTCGTCGTCCCGCCCATGAGCTTGCCATTCGGAAGCGCCACAAGGCTCATGGTGGAATGCTCGGGCAGGATATCCCTGTGCTCGATCAAGGTTCGGGTTCGGGTCTCCCGATCCCAGAACAGTAATCCCCCTCCGGTATACCCATAGCCGGGCGTGCCAGCGAGTACAAGCGTTTTGCCGTCGGGGTGCGCCAGGAGATCGTGCGGCCGATGGATCGGAGGCGTGCAGTCAGTCAGGAAAAGCGGGTTGCACTCGTCTTTGCCCTTCTTGGTTGGCACCCAGTCCCGCACCGGGTCCCACTCGAGCAGGAACCCTCCCCCGTAACCACCTACAAAGAAGTGGTCGCCCTGCCGGGCCACGGTGTTCCACTGGCCGTAGCTTGCGCGGTTCGTCCACGCGTCGGTCTTCGGGTTGTAGCTGAAGAACCGCATCGGGAACGCCGTACCACCGCAGATTGTGCCGTCCGGCGCTGCGGCGATACCCATGATGTGAGCTCCTTCGCTCGTGTAGTCGAATGCAAGTTCATTGACCTCACCCGTCTTCGGATCCTCCACCACAAGGACTCGGTTCACCAGATCGCATCTCTTGACCCGTTTACCGTCGGGGAACTCCCGGTGGAACAGGCTCTGACTGCTCGTGATGATTGGCTTTTTATCGATGGATTTGGGCTCGACGATTCTCTTCCCCTCACCGTTGTAGAGCTCGTACCAGTCATCTTTCGCGCCGCCGCCGGAGTGTCCGTAGACCTTGCCGTTTACGTCGCGGTAGACATAGCCGCTGCCTTTGACACGCTCGGTCTCCGGGATCATCGGCTTGGCCTTACCGGTGCGTGGATCGAAAGCAATAATATGGCTGGCGGTGCTGCCGATACCGAAGTAGATCCAGCCCGTGTCGTCTGCGACAACGTAACGCTGGTACTGCCGCCAGTTTTCCTTATGCACGTGCCCGTAATCCTTGAATTCGCGTGTCGCGGGATCGAACGACACGACGCCGCTGTTCGGGTACGTAACCGACCAGATGACGCCGTTGTCGTCTTCTGTCATGCCCATCGCCATCTGCGGCGATGTCCTGCGAAAGAATGTGAACGCTCGCTTTTCCGGATCGAACTCGACAAAGTGACTGTTGAAATGCGTGTAGAACTTGTTTCCGCTCGATAGAATAGAGGCATAGGGGCAATCGCCGCCGGGCGGGAAGGGCATGGTGAATTCCTCGCTCTTGCCTGTCTCGGCGTCGATCAGCAGGAGCGCATAACCACCGCGATGGTCAAACAGCCAGACAAGCACGACGTTCCGACCCTCACCGTCGACGGTCGCGACGGTGCCCCGATGGTTGCTCACGGGCGTGGCTACCCCGTGGTGAAAGAACCCGTTTCCGAGGTCTTCCGTCGCGGCGAAGGCAGTCTGGACTGCAAGCGCAACGAGAACCGTGCCGACGAGGACGATCAGCTTTGAGCCTGCGTATACCATGCTCCTCCTCCTTCGAAACCGTCTCGGACTCACTGCTCGGCCCGCAGGCCGGCGTTCTCTTACGGCGCCGCTTCCCGGCGAAATTTCTCGACGTACTTGTCACCCTCTTTGCTTCGTCGGCGCCCGAATTCCATCATGGTCCGTAACGTATTCTCGGGCATTTCGGGTGTGTACTTGTCGACCGACGGCGGGAACTGGCTCACATGTTTCGTGGCTGCTTCCATCTTCTTGTCGATGACATCTGATATGTCCACCGTGTAGTCCGGCTCGACGGCATAATAGTAGTACGCGACAGGCACGCGGTACGGTTTGAGCCCGTCAACCAGCCACTGTTCAGGATAATACAAATGCCACTCAGCCGCTATAAACGCGTCCTTTGTTATGAACGCCGCCATTCTGTGGTCGGTCTTGATCCATCTCGTGTAGGGAGCGCCCGGGGCCACGCTGAACACGGCGTCCGGCCGATACTGTTTTATCAGCTTGGCCGCTTCGCCACGGAGCCGCTGCGGGTCCGCATATTCGAGGTCACCGTCCTCGTAGCCGAGCCAGATGATGTCTTCTTTTGGTATGCCGAGCACTGCGCACGCGGCTTCTTCCTCCGCTTTTCGTATCTGTGCCATCCGTTCTCGCGTCATATCGAGGTCGCGCGACCCCTTGTTGCCGTTTGTGTAGACGACGACTATCACCTTGTTGTCGTTCTTCGCCAGAATAGCCATTATCCCGCCGCAACCGAACGTGTCGTCGTCCGGATGGGGCGTGAAGACCAGTACGGTCTTGCCGGTCCAGTTCTCTATCCGTTGTGCTTCAGGTACCTTTGCCTCGTCAGCGGCCGCCGTCGCCAAGAGTGTAACAACACAGCAGAACGCGAGCAACCCGGCCATCATACGAAAAGCGTTTCTCATCCTGAATCTCCTTTCTTCGAGTGACAGACCAACTCCGCACACCAACATACATTTGCTCCACGCCAAAGCAAACCCTCGAACCATTATAGCACAGAGACGCGCATTGCCCTCCGGCCAAGCCCCAAATCCCTATCAAGCGCCCGGGGATGCTTGAGCAGACCGTCACCATCCAAATCCGCTTCGGCGTCGTCACGACACAGGGTTGATCTATAGAATGCGAGATCACTATACTTGAACACGGTGTTGCGCTCCGCGAACAGCGGGATTGGATTCCTGCGGCGGCGAAGTGTTTGGGAAGCCTCCTCCACGGCCAGCGTCGGTTTAGAGGGAAGTACACGATGATAAGGTCCTTGTTAGGAACAGTGGCGTGCATCTGCATTGGAGTTGTGCCGACGCTTCAAGGCGCAGCTCAGTCGCCGCCGGCCTCCTCCGGCGACCCAGCCACTTTGCGCGCTGCCGTATCGGACCTTATGGCCACGTTCGGGGACCGGTATCCCGGGGCTGAAAACTATCTGGTCCGCCTTGAGAATGTGGAACGGCGGCTGTCGGATGCCAAAGGCTTGACCAAGAAAAGAGCGTTGGCCGAATTGGGCGCGCTCCAGCGCGAGGCGCTCATCGCCAACCCGCTCGTGAGAGGTCGGCCGATCCTCTTCGTCGTCAGGAACCAGTACAAGGAGGATCATCACAACACCGCCACTATTTTTCAGACCGGGGAGATCAACACGCACAGCTTCGAGGGTTACGGTGCGTTGAAACTCATAGACCTTTCGCGTCCCCGCGGTCCGGGCAGAGTTGAAACCCTGCACGAGACGCCTGCAGGAGTCATTCGCGACCCGGACGTATCGTTTGACGGCAAGAAGATTCTGCTCTCGATGCGCATCGATATCGAGGATGACTACCACCTTTACGAACTGAACGCGGACGGGTCGGGATTAACCCAACTCACTCACGGAACCGGCATATCAGATCTCGATCCTCTTTATCTGGCCGACGGCGACATTGCGTTCTCTTCTACCCGCGAGCCGAAATACTGCATGTGCAACCGCCACATCATGGCGAACCTGTTCCGTATGGAACCGGACGGCGCAAACATACACCAGATCGGCAAGAGCACGCTGTTCGAAGGGCACGGGTCGCTTACCCCGGACGGACGCATACTCTACGATCGATGGGAGTACGTCGACAGAAACTTCGGCGACGCACAGGGGTTGTGGACAGTGTCGCCGGACGGAACCAATCACGCCGTGTACTGGGGCAACAACACGAACTCGCCCGGCGGCGTCATCGATGGACGTATCGTACCGGGTACGCAGCAGGTGTTGTGCATTCTCGGTTCCTGCCACGACCGTCCATGGGGCGCCCTCGCAATTGTTGACCGTCGACTCGGAATCGACGGGCGCGACCCTGTCGTTCGCACCTGGCCTGCCAACGCCATCAGGCGTGTGGGCAAAGGTGACTGGGACGCGTTCAAATCTGTGCTGCCGAAATATGAGGATCCGTATCCGCTCAGCGACAAGTACTTCCTCGTATCCCGCTCGACCGGCGGCGGCAGCATGGAGATGGGTATTTACCTTGTCGACGTTTTTGGCAACGAGGTTCTCTTACACGCTGAAAAGCCGGGCTGCTACGATCCTATGCCGCTGGGTCCGCGTACGATCCCTCCGGTCATTCCGTCGCGGCGCGACTTCGATAACGGCGTCGGATATTTCTATGTGGCGGACGTTTACTCTGGTACACATATGCAGGGAGTCGAGCGCGGGTCGGTCAAGTACCTGCGCGTGGTCGAGTCACCCGAAAAACGTAACTGGACGCACACTCACTGGCAAGGACAGGGCACCATCGCGCCGGCCATGAACTGGCACGACTTCCTCAACAAACGCATTCTGGGTACCGTGCCGGTCGAAGAGGATGGGTCGGCCTATTTCGCGGTGCCCACGGACCGTTTCGTATATTTCCAGCTGTTGGACGAAGGCGGTATGATGATCCAGTCCATGCGTTCGGGCACAGTAGTCCAACCGGGCGAGACTACCGGCTGTGTCGGTTGCCATGAGGACCGGCGGTCGGCTCCGCCGCCGGCCCGGGCGGAAACGCTTACGGCACTGCGCCGGGCTCCGAGCTCTCTTGCGGGATGGTACGGAGAACCGCGCCTGTTCAGCTATATGGAAGAGGTTCAGTCGGTATTCGACAGGTCGTGTGTTCAATGCCACGACCACGGAAAAGATGCGGGCGCCGTCCTTAATCTGGCCGCTGACAGAACCAATACTTTCAACACATCCTACAACGAGCTGTGGAAAAAGAAACTCATAAACTGTATCGGCGCAGGTCCGGCGCAGATACAGCAACCGTACTCCTGGGGCTCCCACGCGAGCAGGCTCGTGGAAATTGTCCGGTCGCAGCATCATGAGGTCGATCTCGACAAGGAAAGTCTCGACCGTATCGTCACGTGGATAGATATCAACGGCCCTTACTATCCGAGCTACGACAGCGCGTTTCCCGATAATCTGGCCGGCCGATCCCCACTTGACAACGCGCAGCTCGAGCGGCTCAGCAGACTCACAAGAATACCATTTCTCGAACTGGCGACTTTACAGAACAACAGGGGACCGCAGATCAGCTTCGACAGACCGGAGCTGAGCCCGTGCCTCGCACGTTTCAAGAATACGACTGGTTCCGGATACCGTGAAGCGCTGTCGATAATACGGGCGGGAAGCAACATGCTGGCCGAACGTCCTCGGGCGGACATGCCTGGATTCCAGCCGTGCAGTTTCGATCAGAACAGGCAGGAACGGTACGCCATGCGTCAACACGAGGAATTGCGCAACCGGCGTGCGATTCGTGCCGGCGAAAAAGCCTACGACCTCCCTTTAACGCGAAGTGGAAACCGCTAGCGTATTGATTCTGTGGTCAGCAAATCGCCACGGGAAGAGGAGAAGAACCTGTATGGAACGACGCTGGGGTATGGTGCGAAGATGGTCGACAACAGGTGCGTCTTTGCTCGTCGCCGGTTTCGCCGGCGTTGCCTCCGCAACCGTCTACCTGTCGCCTACTGCGCTGATTGCGAGCGGTGATGGGCATTTACTTTATATCGCGGAGGCCACCGCGAACCAAGTGGCGGTATTCAGTCTGGCTGAACAGAAGGTTGTGAAGGAGATCTCTCTCCCGGATCGGCCGAGTGGACTTGCCTTGGGGCCCGACGAGACCACTCTTTACGTGACTGGTGCGTCGCCGGAAGGACGTGTCCACGTCGTCAACCTGCAAACCGGCGCCGTTGATCATACCCTGCCTGCAGGTCACACCCCCAACACGCCGATCCTCAGTGCCGACGGCATGACCCTCTTTGTCTGCAACCAGTTCACCAACGATGTTTCCGTCATCGACCTGACAGCCAAGAAGGAACTGGCAAAGGTCCCGGTGCTGCGTGAACCGGTAGCTGCCGCCATCACGCCTGACGGACGGTTTCTGTTCGTCGCCAATCACCTGCCGGTTGGGCCGTCGAACGCGGATTATGCCGGTGCGGCCGTTTCCGTCATCGACACTGCCGCGCGAATAGTGGTGAACAACGTCCCGCTGCTTAACGGGAGCACGGGTTTGCGGGGGGTTTGCCTCTCTCCTGGCGGGGAGTTCGCGTACGTCACCCACATTTTGGCCCGTTACCACCTGCCGACCACTCAGCTCGAGCGCGGGTGGATGAACACGAACGCCTTGAGCGTTATTGATGCAACTAACCAGCGGCTTGTAAACACGGTGTTGCTCGATGACGTGGATCTTGGCGCGGCAAATCCGTACGGCGTTGCGTGCACGGATGACGGCAAATATCTCTGCGTCACTCACGCCGGAACGCACGAACTGAGCGTTATCGACCGGACGGCACTTCACGAGAAGCTCGCAGGGACGGCGGATAGCACGATGGAGGTCGCCAATGATCTCTCTTTTCTTGTTGGACTGCGGCGGCGACTGCCTCTGGGCGGGAACGGTCCACACGGATTGACGCTCGTCGGAACTCGTGCATACGTCGCGGAATACTTCACCGACAGTCTCGGCGTTGTGGACATCGATCCGGCAACCAGGCCCTCAGCCAGGGCGCTGCCTTTGGGCCCCAAAAAGGCGATGACCGACGTGCGCACGGGGGAGATATTGTTCCACGATGCCCGGTTGTGCTTTCAGAAATGGCAGAGCTGCGCAAGCTGTCATCCCGGCGGTGGACGAGCGGACGCGCTGAACTGGGACCTGCTCAACGACGGCATAGGTAATCCCAAGAACACCAAAAGCCTGCTTCTGTCGCACAAAACCCCGCCGGCGATGGCCACAGGTGTTCGCACGGACGCGGAAGCGGCGGTCCGCGCCGGCATCAGGTTCATACAGTTCGTAGTGCGTCCGGACGAAGATGCCGCGGCGATTGACGAGTACCTCAAGTCTCTCAAACCGGTTCCAAGCCCTCATCTGGTGAACGGCCGTATGAGCACGGCGGCGATACGCGGCAAGAAGGTCTTCGAGAAGGCCGGCTGTGCCGAGTGCCATCCCGCGCCGCTGTATACGGACTTGAAGAAGTACGATATGGGAACAGGGCGGGAGTTCGATACTCCCACCATGGTTGAGGTATGGCGTACCGCACCGTACCTGCACGATGGACGGGCGACGACCTTGGAGGAGCTATTCAAGAAGTCGGGCCCGGAAAAGGGTCATGGAGAGATTTCAACGCTTACCGACGATGAGATTGCCGATCTAATCGAGTTTGCTCGTTCGTTGTAAGATGGATCGCCG
Source organism: uncultured bacterium (assembly GCA_964524145.1). Taxonomy (GTDB): domain Bacteria; phylum Hydrogenedentota. The sequence goes on from CAZGCA010000033.1 coordinate 57,131, forward strand.
GTATCTCCCGTTCAGCAGCCCGCTCTCTCCTCTGAAGTGGTGCGGTCAACCTTCCTCGACGACCTCCATGCCCATCAAGTTGGCCAAATGCCGCACGTTTTCCATGTGATCGCCGTAAAACACCACGCGGTGCAGCAGCGTCATGGCGTCCTCGG
>CAZGCA010000034.1:0-56989 GCA_964524145.1 uncultured bacterium
AGGCTGGTTCAGATCATGCGGATATACCGCAGCTCAACATTAGGATGCTCTAGCGGACATGGGAGGATCGCCTTGTGGATGCCCGGTGTCACTTGATGCCTGCGGGAGAGGTATGATTGCTATGAAAATGGAAACGCTGGCGGTAATGGTCGGACTGTTGCTTGCCATGTCGGTTGCTGAAGGGAACGAGATGGATGGGAAAGCGAAACTCGTGGTCACTGTTCGGGACGGGTCAGGCGCGAAGCTGCCTTTCAGGGCGTATCTGAAGGATTCGAAAGGGCGTGCGGTATTCCCTCCGGGGACGATCAAGTACCAGAAGTACAACAGGAAACGGAACGTCGACGAACGCCATTTCGTAGCTGACGGCGTGTTTTCCTGCGAACTCGATCCGGACTCTTACACGTTGAGGGTCGAAAAAGGAATGGAGTGGGTTCCTCATGAGGAGCAGATCGATATGACGGCTGGCCGAAATGTCGACAGAAGGATCGCTCTCCAGCGTTGGATCGATATGAACGAGCTCGGGTGGTACTCGGGAGACACGCACATTCATCGCCCGATAGACGAAGTGGCGCCGTGCCTGCTTGCTGAGGATCTGAATTTCGGCGCTAACATTGCCTATTGGAATTCCAACGATCTCTACAAGCAAGAGCGTAGGAATCGGCCCACGGACGCGATCAATGTCATTGACGAACGGCACGCCTACTGCCAGGCAGCCCAGGAGATCGAGCGGCTCGGCAAAGGATGGGGTGCAGTGATGTTTATGGGCGAGTTCGACCGGGTTACGCAGGAAGCGGGAGAGTTCTATCCACTTACGACCACGTTCTGCGAGCGGGCGCGACATGGCGGTGCACATATAGATCTCGAGAAATCCGTGTGGCGGTGCGTGCCCATCTGCGCGGCCTTGGGCCTGGGTGATTCCATCGGGATCGTCCACAACCATTTTCACCCGCGCGCGTTTCTGCCGATGACAATGATCCGGGACGCCATCGTGCCGCCAGAGAAGCTCGGTATGACACCGCGCGAGTGTGCGCTCTACACGATGAGCCTGTATTACCATCTGCTGAACTGCGGACTGCGAATCGGCGCGTCCGGCGGAAGTGCAAACGGCGTCATGCCATCGCCCGTAGGGTACGAGAGAACGTACGTTCGGCTCGACGGCGGGTTCAGCGCTCAGGCGTGGCTCGCGGGCCTGAAAGCAGGACGCAGTTTCGCCACGAACGGTCCTGTCCTCGACTTCACAGTTGCCGGTCGCCAAGTGGGCGATTCCATTGTTTTGGACGCACGGGACGTTACACTCGAAGTCGAGTGTGATGCGAGATCACAAGGTCCGATAGAGACTGTCGAGATACTCCACAACGGCAACGTCATAGCTGCGGAGACTTCTGATGCCGGCACCCGAGAACTGACGTTCCGGCGCGAGCTCGAGCTTTCTCCGGGATGGGTTGCGGCGCGCTGTTTCGAAAAGTCGAGCGTGAGTCAGGTCTACGCAGCCACCAGTCCGGTCTATCTTGAATACGGTAATGAGGAGTTTGCTGTACCCGAAAGTGCTGCGTACTACCGCGATTTCGTGCAGATGTTGATTGACCAGTCAGAACGGGAGAACAGGTTTCCCGACCCGGCCCAGCGTGCCGGCGCGATGGCGATCCTCGAACAGGCACGCGATTTCTATGGACAGCTTTCCGAGCGATGATCGAGACCAGAAGGAGAGGACGACTATGTCATCACGTAGCCTTGACCGCCGCGGTCGGGCGCTACTTCTAGGTTTCCTCTTTCTCTTTCTGAGCGCTGGCTATGATTCCCTGCGCAAGGCGTTCGGGAACCTCGTCGTAATGCGAGAGCTTCATCGAGAACGATCCCCGCCCACCGGTCATCGAGCGGAGGTCAGTGCTGTATCGCAGCACTTCTGCAAAAGGCACCTGGGCTTTGATAACCTGTTTGCCGGCACGAGGTTCCATGCCGGCAATCCGGCCGCGCCGCCCGTTGAGATCGCCGGTAATGTCTCCCATGGCGTCGTCCGGCACGACAACCTCGAGTTCCATGACGGGTTCAAGGAGACAGTGCTTGACGCCCAGCACAGCCTTTTGAATGGCCATCGAGCCGGCGATATGGAAGGCCATGTCGGACGAGTCGACGGTATGATAGGTTCCGTCGTAGAGGGTGACTTTGATGTCCACAACGGGGTATCCGGCGATGATACCCTTCTGCAGCGCCTCGACTATGCCTTTCTCGACCGCGGGGATGTAGTTTCTCGGGATGGCCCCGCCGACTATCTTGTCGACGAACTCGAACCCTTCGCCATGCGGCAAAGGTTCGACCTTTATCCAGCAGTCGCCGTACTGGCCCCGGCCGCCCGACTGGCGTTTGTAACGTCCCTGGACATCTGTTTTCCCCTTGATGGTTTCTTTGTATGGAACCTTGGGCAGCTTCGTCTCGATATCGACTTTGTACTTGTTCTTGAGCCTTGATATCTGAACGTCAAGGTGGAGATCGCCCATACCGGCAATGATGTGGTCGCGCGTGGCCTCGTCTCGGTAGCTCAAGAACGTCGGGTCTTCGTCTGTGAGTTTGCGCAGCGCCTGACCGATCTTGTCCTCGTCCGCACGAGACTTGGGCTCGATTGCGATTCGGGTCCAAGGTTCCGGGAATGGGATGCCGGGGAGCTTGAGCTTCTGCTGCATGCCGCACACGGCATCGCCCGCCACCGTGCTCTTCAGCTTGGGTATGGCAACAATATCACCTGGTCCGGCAGCCTCAACCGTGGCCTGCTCCTTGCCTTGCATTTGAAGGATGTTGCCGAGCCGTTCTTTGACGCCTTTTGAAGCGTTGAAGAACTCGGAGTCGGCTTTCAGAGTGCCCGAGAATATCCGTACGCAGGTGAGGTTGCCCACGAATGCGGTAAGGGTTTTGAACGCCAACCCACAAAGGGGCCCGTTAGGATCGGCATGGATTTCGACCTCCTCCTCGGCTCCTTTTGTCGCTTTGCGCGGTAGGCAATCGGCGGGCGACGGCATACAATCAACAATAATGTCCAGCAGTTCATTGATGCCGACGTTCTTCTCGACAGACCCGCAGAAAACGGGTACGATCGAACACGTCTTGATGCCGGCAAGCAGCCCTCTGGCCATCTCTTCTTGCGACAGTGCCTCGCCCTCGAGGTATTTTTCGAGCAGAGCGTCGTCCGCTTCGGCTATGGCATCGATAAGCTTCTCGCGGTATTTTGAGAACTGTCCCTTTGCGTTTTCCGGCACGGCAGACTCGTCCGAGGTCGCCATCAGATTGATAATACCTTCGAACGATGCCCCGGAGCCGATTGGCAGCCCTATGGGGGCGCACTTGGTGCCGTAGCTTTGCTCCAACTGGGTAAGAACACGGTAGAAGTCGGAGGTGTCCTTATCGAGCTTATTGATGAAGACAAGCCTTGGTGCTGAGTGGTCGTCTGCGTATTGCCAGCAGTTGTCGGTTCCGACCTGGAGTCCGTCGACGCCGTCCACAACCACTACCAGGCTGTCCACGACCGGGACCGCCGCAACGACCTCGCCGATAAAATCGGCGTATCCGGGAGTGTCAATTATCTGAATGAGGTGGTCGCGGTGCTTGATGTGAACCAGCGAGAGGCTGATCGAGTTGCCGCGCTCTCGTTCCTCGTCGAGGAAATCCGAGACGGTGTTCTTATCCTCTATCCGGCCCAGCCGTGTCATTGCCCCTGTCTCAAACAGCCAGTGCTCGACCAGGGACGTCTTTCCTGCACCCCCATGGCCAACGATTCCTATGTTTCGGGTTTTCTTCACGTCTTTCTGCGTCATCTGTCTCCCTTTGTGAATGTTGCGATTCTCATCCTTAACCCACCCATGGGCCTTCGCATGTTTCCTTCGTTCTGGTTCTACTTGGCCTCAGGAGTAAACGTGATTGTCTTCTCTTCTCCTGCCCTGTCAACAACTATGGTAACAACTGTCCCAACAGGCATTGTACCAAAAACCAACTGCGTGTCATCCTCATCGGAGATAGCCTGCCCGTTAACCTCCACAATGATGTCACCAGGCCTCAGTCCGGCTTTCCACGCAGGTGAATTCCTGTCTTCCGCTTCGACGACAACACCTTCGTTAACCGCAGCTCCGAGCTCCTGCACTATCCACGGCGTAAGATCGCCAACCCAAAACCCGAGGTCCACCTTTCGGACTCCGCCATACTTCAATATCTCGGCAATGGCCCAGTTCGCCTCGCTTATCGAAATGGCAAAGCTGATACCCTGATAGCCGCCGGTTTTGGAGAAGATGAAGGTGTTTACACCCACGATCTCGCCTGCCGCATTCACCAACGGGCCGCCGCTGTTACCCGGGTTGATAGCTGCATCTGTCTGTGTCATTCCTTTATAAAGCCGCCCGTCACGCTCGCCCTGAACGAACGACCTGTCAAGGGCACTCACAACGCCGACGCTTACAGAAGGCTGTGGCTCGTTGATTAAAAATCCGAAAGGGTTCCCAACGGCAATCACCCATTCGCCCAACATCAGCGAGTCAGAATCGCCCAGTTCCGCGACCGGCAAATCCGCGCCGCTTATCTGCAATATCGCTATATCAAGCTGGTGGTCCGCACCAAGAACCTTTCCAGGAAACTGCCTGCCATCGGGGAGCGTAACGACGATCTTCTCAGCGGCCTCAATGACGTGTTCGTTTGTGAGGATATATCCTCGCTGGTCGAAGATTACTCCCGATCCTAACCCAGGAATCTGGAGCTTCCTCCTTCGCCCCAAAAAACCAAAAGAACCCCAAATTTCGCCAAAAAAAGGATCTATCTCACGCACGATGCGTGTCTGCATGACGGCAACGGTGACGACGGCTGGCCCCACACGTTCGACAGCTTTGACAATGGCGTTTCTGCGCGAATGAGCGATCTCGCCTTGGTCGTCCCCTATAGCCGTGCGCGTAGATATGGCGACCAGCACAAGACAGACCGAAAGCCAGGCGCCAGCATAAGTGAAGAACGTTGCTTTCCTTCGCAGCAGCGAACGGTTTGAAGAGAGGTTCAGCATGTTGATCATTCTCGTGCAAGAGCTTGGAGATGCTCTACGGTACGTCGCAACGGCAAGTCCGTTCTTATCTCGTCCTCGACCTTTTTGCAGGCGTGGTGGACGGTGCTGTGATCCTTGCCGCCGAAGGCGTCGCCTATTTCGGCGAGCGATATGGTAGGTATCATATCCTTGCAGAGGAACATGGCGATTTGACGGGGAAACGCGACAGCGCGCTGCTTGTTTCTGCTCTTCAGATCGGCGATCCTGAGGTCGTAGTGTTCCGCAACGACTTTTTGGATCAAGTCAGGCGTGACCTGCTTCAGCTCCGCTCTTCCAACAAGTTCGCGCAGCGACTCCTGGACGAGCTCAATGGTCACAGGTTCCCGCGTAAGCGACGAGTACGCACGTACCCTTATGAGGGCACCCTCAAGCTCGCGTATGTTGCTCGTGGCGAGTGAAGCGATGTAGTGGATCACCGCGCCGGAAATCTCCATGCCGAGATCTTCGGCTTTCTTCTGCAAGATAGCGATCCGTGTTTCGGTATCTGGAGGCTGGAGATCAGCAACAAGGCCCCACTCGAACCGCGACACGAGGCGCTCCTGGAGACTGGGTATCTCTTTGGGTGGCTTGTCGCTCGATATTACTATTTGCTTGCGGGCATCGTAGAGCGCGTTGAACGTGTGAAAGAACTCCTCCTGGGTGCTCTCCTTGCCCGCGATGAACTGGATGTCGTCAATAAGCAGTGCGTCCACTTGCCGGTACTTGCTGCGAAACTTCTGGGTCGATTTGTTTCTTATAGAGTCGATGAGCTCATTGGTAAACTCTTCGGACGACATGTATACCACGATAAGAGGGTTGTCTCTTCTGCCGATCATAGCGTGACCGATACCCTGAAGCAGGTGTGTCTTGCCAAGGCCCACGCCGCCGTACAGAAACAACGGATTATAGGAAGCGGCGGGCGAATCCGCAACCGCCAGTGCCGCGGCATGCGCAAAGCGGTTGCTGGGCCCGACGACAAAGTTGTCGAACAAGAACCGCGGGTTGAGTTTGGCGGCCGTGGCGCGGGCGAATAAAGGGATTGGTTTTGGGGGCGCAATGGATTCCCGGTTTGCCTCAGCAGGTGAGAGGGCCGTCTCGCTTACCGTCACAAACACCACGGTGCAAGGTTCCCCCACAGCCTCGGAAACTGACGAGTCAATGATCTCTTGGTAGTGCGTCCTGAGCCAGTCGGCGACGAACTTGTTTGGCACGGCAACATGTATGACGCCATTTTCGAAAAAATGCAGCTTCGTCTGGACGAACCAGTTCTTATAGCTGTGGTTGTCAACACTTTCCTTCACGAGTTCCTTCGCCATTTCCCATACGTCTAAGCCCATTGTTCTTTCCTCCCGCGAAAAGTGCCGAGGCCCGGTTTATCAACATGCCGATGTTGGCCCACGCAGGGAACCAACGAGTTCGCAATTATCTTGCCAAAACTACCCATTCTACGATACCATCAGCCAGTACGAGACACCTTGTCCCGAACAGAGCTTCGATCCTGCAAGGTTATAACCACCTCTGTTTACACACGTTAGGGAAGCGCCGCCTGCGCCGGACTCGCGGTGAGCAGTGGTTGCGGTTCCGGCAATTGCCGAACTGAGCAAAGCAAGACCGATGCAGTTGGCTTTTCTGGTGCCGGGGGCGTCCCGAGGAGTAATCCACAACTTATCCACAGCCTCAAAACGGTTAGATTTGGCGGTACATACGCTGGCGGAAAGAGCAAGTGTAGTGTTCAAGCGAAATAGAGGCGAGAGCGCGCTTCCGAGGCTCGATTTCAGTTGGATTTCCAGGAGGTCACGCGTCGAGATCATGTGTTTTTACCTCCTCCCAGACAGCGTCCATCTCTTCGAGCGAACACTCCTCAATCTTCTTTCCCTGTCGGGCAAGGCTGCGTTCCAGTTCGCCGAATCTTCGTTGAAACTTCCGGATGGAATGCGTAAGGCACGCAACGGGATCACCACCGGTAAAGCGTGCGATGTTGAGGACGGTAAAGAGCAGATCACCGATCTCGCGTTTGGCAAGATCATCTCGGCCTTCTTTGAGCGCGGCCTCAAGCTCGTCAATCTCCTCTCGCAACTTCGCGATAGGGCCATGGACGTCCGGCCAGTCAAACCCCTTCTCCCTCGCCGCGACCTGAGCGTCGAGGGCCGAACCGAAGGCGTCCCTTATCTCAAGTTCGTTTGGTTCTCCGCACATCTGTTTGTTCCCTTCAGCCGGTACCGCTGCATCGAGCGATATTGGTAACAAGGCGCATGTCCGAACAACAATCCAACAGCGGCTCTCCCGGCTTCCAGGTGACAGAGGTGAAACGTTGCAGTCACCGTTTGGGCCGGCACAAGAGTGAGTTTGCTCCCTTGGCAAGAATCACACACCGGAGATCTTGTCACCTTGGAATGAGCCGACGGAGCAGCACCCACAGGTTACCCAATCGCCTCAGAGAATTCTAAGCGTCCGAACACGTATTGTCAACAAAAAAAATCCCGGCCCGGAAACGGCTAGTTAACAAGGTTTGCAGCTGGCACGTTACAAGTGCCATTCTCATTTGGATCGCTTCGTTGCCTTTCTCGCAGGAAGCATGCAAGGACACGCCCCGTTTCGGACACTCGTGAGTTGGGGGTTGAAGAGATGAATCGGCCGAGTTCCGCAACCGGTACAACAAGATACTCGTCTTTCGGGCGGCGCTCGATTCGGTATTCCGACCGGCTTGACTCACACTCAGAGGCAGGACTCTTGACATGGTTCTCGAGCATGCTGTAGACTCGAACGCGAGTTCCAGAGGTTGCACAACACCAGAAGGTTGATCCAGGGAAACCCGTTCATGAGTGCTTCTATTGCGCTTATATATGCTCCGAGCAAGCATAAGCTTGCCGGCATGTTTGCTCTGCCCTGCCTGGGGGGGTATCTCAAACGGCAGGGTGTGGATGTCATGCTCATAGACGCGCCGCTCTTGGAATACGATGTTCGAACCGCTCTCGAGAGGCTGGGCGAACTGGACCCGGACGTTATTGGCGTGTCAATCCCGCTCACTCAGCTCGTTTATGAATCGGTCGAGTTTATGAAACTCGTGCGAGCCCGGTTTCCCGACAAGTTGCTGATCGCCGGCGGGATTCATGCAACCCTGGTACCGCAAGATGTTGCTCCATATTGTGACGCGGTTGTCATCGGGGACGGCGAGCTTACCACACTGGACATCCTCGACCGGTACGGCACTGGTGACGATTGGCGGGAAACACCGGGCATCTGTTTTTTCGGTTCTGATGGCAAGCTTTTCTTCTCGGAACCACGTGCGATGGAACGGGATCTTGATCGTATCGGTGGACCCGACTGGTCGCTGATTCCTTTCGAGCAGTGGTACGATGTCTTTCACTTCCATATCGAAGGTGAGATAGCGCTCCCGATGGTCTCGAGCCGCGGGTGCCCATTCAACTGCACGTTCTGCGCCAACAAAGCGCTCACGGGACGACGGGTACGATTCCGGTCTATCCCTTCATTTCTAGACGATATCGAGAAGGCCATGGAAGAGTTCGGAATCCGGTCGTTCTTCTTTCTCGACGATGTCTTCACGCTGAAGAAAGACAGGGTTCGTGAATTCGCCGAAGAGAAGCTCCGTCGGAATCTTGACTTCAGATTCATTGCACAAACGCGCGCCGACTGTGTAGACGAGGAAGACATCCGAGTACTGAAAGAAGCGGGCTTGTTTGCGCTCGGGTTTGGCCTTGAATCGGCGGATCCCTTGATAATGGAGAAGATTAACAAGAAGCTTCCCCTTCACAGGGTGAGGGAAGCGATGGACGCCTGTCGGAAGCATGGGATCCATTCCGGATTGACAATCATCATTGGCACCCCCTGGGAAACGTTCGACTCATTGAAGACGACTTTCACATTCCTTGACGAGGTGAGTCCGGACTTGATTGGATTCTGTTTCTTCATTCCGTATCCGCGCACGGAATCATTTCCGGAGGCTCTCGAGATAGGGGGGCTCAACTATCTGAATTGGGCGGATGCCATGAGCAACGAGCCGACCTACGCTGTGTATAGAGCCCCCGGGCTTCAAGGAGTTCATCCGGGGCTTATCCGCGACGCCATTATATGGAGCTACTATACTCGCTCGCCACACCGTCTCAAGAAGTACTTCGAGGGCTACTCGTGGCGCGGCGGACTCCCACAACTCGCGCGCTGTCTTCGAAGCACAAGAGTTTTGAAGAAACGGGGCCTCAGGTTCCGCTGAGCCGGGGCATTGCACGCTAATCCACGTCCCGTCTGAACTGAGCCTTATTGAAGATGCCCAAAGGGCTCTGCTAGAATGTCTTGCGGCCGTGATTAGTGTCCGGGAGTGAAACGGGGAATTGAGATTGTCGACATTGACACGTATCAATCGACGCGACTTGCTGCTCATCTTGCTTGTGGCGTCGACGGCAGCCGCCTTCTGGCTGTTTCGGATCCTGCCAGCTGGAAAAGACCCTCCGTTTTCGTTCGTAACGTTCGATTCGCTGACGTACTACATGCCCCGGACCGACTACGCTGCAAGCATGCTTCGGGGCGGCGATATGCCGTTGTGGAATCCGTACGAGATGGCTGGTCTTCCGTTGCTGGCAACACTGCAGTGCGGCGGATTGTACCCGTTGAACCTCCCCTATCTGGTGATGCCGCCAAACGCAGCCTGGTTTGTGGCAGGGCTGTTTCACAGTGCGTTGGCGGGCATTTGCATGTTTGTGTTCTGTCGTATGCTCAAGATCGGCGTTTTCGGTGCGACCGTTGCGGCGCTCACGTTCTTGTTCTGTAGCTGGGTAACGGTTACCGCGGAATTCATTCCGGACGAACACCGCGCCACAGCACTGATGCCGCTGGTCTTTCTCTGTGCAGAGGCGTTGATCCAGCGCAGGACGCTGACGCGTTGCATTTGGCTTGGCGTAGCTCTTGGGCTGATGTTGTTGTCCGGCGAGCCCGAGATATTTGTCCGCACTTCGATGATACTCGGTCCTTACGTGCTTTGCCGATTAGCAGCCCGGTTCAAAGCCGGAGATATCAACCTACGTGGTCTCATTATTGCGGCCGCCTGCATTGCGATTGCCTATGTTGTTTGTCTGGGACTGACGGCTCCCCAGTGGATGCCGACTCGAGAGCTTGCGGGTCTGGGCGAGAGACCACTTGGAAGGATGCCACGCGACTATGTTGAGTTTCCCGGCGCCCCGTCAGCCGTTGGGCAATTGTTGAATCTGCTCGGCCCGGTCAAGCGGACTACCTCGATAGGTCTCGTCGGCCTTGCCTTGTTGCTGTTGTCGCCGATCTGCTTCAGGCGTCGTCCGATGGCGGTCTTCTTCGTGGCGGCAGCGATTGCAGGCTTTATGCTGTCACTCGGTAAGGCGACATTCCTCTCGTCGGTTTACTACCATCTTCCAACCGGAAGCTGGTTTCGGATCCCAACACGCCTGTTAATATTCTTCGTATTTGCTGCGCCCGTTGCAGTGGGGTTTGCAGCGGATCACATCGCGGGAATGTCCCGCGAAAACCGGCGGACGGCCATTCGTCTCGGGACATGCGCGGCGGTCGTGCTTGTGTGTGGAGCGCTGATCGTTCTCATGCGTAACAGCAGTATGGAGGCACTTATTGCCCGTGATACGGGACGGATACCCGCGATCAAAGATGTTTCGCAGTATGGTTTAGGAACGAGTCGAATGGTAGTCCTGATGTTTGCGGTGTGCTCATGCCTCCTGCTGCTGTCGAAGCGAGTAAGTGTTCGGATTGTGGCTCAGATTATGTTGTGTCTTCTGATCCCATTCGACACGTGGCGGGCAGTTGTCACAACCCAGGCACTGCCCCACCACCATTATCCACGATCAGTAGCGGGAGAGACCGAGGTTGTGCAGTTCGTGAAAGACAACGCCGGCATGCATCGTACGTATTTCGACGCTGCAAATTTCACTCGCAACTGGACTATTCCAACCATTGGGTTGACAAACAAGTTTTTCACCGTCAATGGACGCGACCCGTTGTGTCCTGCTCGTTATCTTGATTTCGTTGAACCGATACGGGAACCTTCCCCGTGGGCGCATGTACCCAATTACCGTTTGATCATGCCTCAATATAACAACATCAAGTTCTCGGGAAACTCGTCGGCGATCGGACTACTCGATCATCTTGCTGTCAAGTACATCGTTCTCGGCCCCGACTCTCGCTTTTTCCATGTGAACGACGGTACCAATGAGCATGAGTCACGAATCGAGGCGACAAGATACAGACTAGTTTACGAGACCGGGACCAGAGAAGTATACGAGAATCTGAACGTGTTGCCACGGGCCTATGTAGCGCCGGACTTCAAAGTGATCCGCGATCCTGCGGAGATACTCGAGGAATTGATCTTGCCCAAGTTCGATCCCCGCAAAACGGTGATTCTTGAGGAGGAGCCGGATATTGAACGAGAGATCGGTCCCGGGGGACCGGTCAGCACCACAGCAACGATCCGGGACTACGAGCCTGAACGGGTTGTGATCGACGTGGAAGCGGCTCAAGGCGGGTTTGTTGTACTATCGGACCTCTTCTTCCCGGGGTGGAAGGCCTATCTCGACGATGTCAGTGTACCGGTGTATCGCGCCAATTACATGTTCCGAGCCGTGGCAGTGCCGGCCGGCCGGCACGTCGTGACGTTTGTCTATAGGCCGGCGTCGTTCGCCATGGGTATCGCCATCTCGGCAGCGACTATCCTGGTACTATTGTGCTGCCAGGTCGTCATGAGGAAACGGGATGGGCGATCGCAGAAAGCTCAGCCGGGATAAGCCTGGTTTCCTCGACGAGTGATTGTGCCGACTCAACGTCCTTGAACCCGCCGCCGGTGATGAGGCAGCAGACCGTGCTTGTCTCGGTCAGGACATTCATCTCGCGAAGAGGTTCGAGCGCCGCTATGGTTGTGGCGCTTGACGGCTCGCAGAAGACTCCTTCGGTCAACGCGAGCAACCGTTCCGCAGCGAGTATCTGTGCATCGTCGACCGCAACGGCAGTCCCACCCGTACTGCGGACGGCCGGAATCGCGGTGTGCGCGTCAAAGACGACGTCGTCGGCTATTCCGCCGGCGATCGTCTCCGGGTTTGTCCAGGGATTGCCGAAAGTGTCGGACGGAGATTCCCCATGGTTGATCGCACGCACGAACGGCGCACACCCCGCCGCCTGCACGCCGACGAGCTTGGGCAGGTGGCTGATCAACCCGAGCTTAGCCAAATCGGTGAACCCGCGCCAGACCGCGCCGAGCAGCCCGCCACCGCCAACCGGCACGATGACAAACTCGGGCAACCCGTCAGGGAACTGCTCGTACAACTCGTAAGATATCGTCTTGGCGCCCTCGACGTTGAACGGATTGTACATACCGGCAGTCGAGAGATGGTACCAGCCAAACTTGTTGCACGCGGCAATGACCAATGAGAATATCTCGCTGGCGTACGCGCTATCAACCCTGTACGCCTTTGCACCGCATACCTTCACCTGAACAAGCTTGGTTTCGGGAGCGTGGCGGGCAACAAAAACGCAGCACTCCATTCCGGCGTGCGCTGCGTAGGCAGCCGCAGCAGCGGCAACGTTCCCTGAGGAGACGACCGCGACCGTTCCGGCGCCCAACTCCCGAGCCTTTGATATACCGACGGATACCTGCCTGTCCTTGAACGACCCTGTCGGGTTGAGTATCTCGTTCTTGAGAAACACGCTCGTAAGACCGGTGCGGGACGCGAGGTTCTTTGCTTCAACGACTGGCGTCATTCCTTCATGGAGCGAGACGATGTTGTCCCGATTCTCAACCGGAAGGAGAGGAAAGTACTTCCACAACGAGTCTCCCGGACGTTTGATTACGTCCTGAGGGGTGCCGATCTGGTCGGTCATCATTCGGACGACTCGCGGCAGGCCGCAGCGCTCGCAGACGATATGGTCGCCAGCGACCACCCCGCCGCATTCAGGACACGCCAGAACGAATTTGGGGCTCATACTGTTCACCCGGTACCAAGGGTTATGGCGCGGGAGCGCACCCCCATTATTGCGCCACATAGTACGTAAGCAAGGGTGGCAGATGCAAGCACCACGTTGAAGCCAAAGGACATCGCGACAAAGACCGACAACACCGCTCCCACCACCGACGCCGTTCCGTTTGCACCCCATGCCCAGGGAATGATCGATGCGTCGACCTGTTTCAGGAGTCGAAGCCCAGTTGGAAACGGCATGCCCATCATGAACGAAAGCGGCGCCAGGTACAAAACCGATACCGTGACCCGCAAGGGCGTGCTCCAGCCGAGAAAGGTTCTAAACAACAAGGGAGAAACAAAGATGTATACCAACGAAAGCGTCGCGATGCAGAGCGTCATGAGGGCAACCGTGCCATGCGAGAGCCGCAGTTTCTCGGAAAGCAGACTGCCGGCGCCCGCAAAAAGCAGAATAGTGAACAGGACCACCGAGATCGAATACACGGGGTGGCCAAGGAAGAGTGCGAACCGCTGCATGAGCTGAAGCTCAATGGCAATAAACCCCAGTCCAAGGCAGAAGAAATATGTGATGTAGCTTGGGGCATGGGCGCCGCGCAATGCTTCCCGACGAAACTTCAGCAGCGGGAGCAATATCAATACCAAGGAGGCGACAACTGTCTCAACAAGGAGCACAGCGAGCGACAGGAAGCCAAGGTTGTGCTCATAGCCTGACGCCTCCACAACACGACGCCCGGCAAGGTACTCCCGAATCCGCCGTGTCTTATAGAAGAACGGCTTGTTGTCAGTGGGAGGTGTGATGTCGTAAGGATACGAACGGTAGAACTCCTGGAGCATGTCTTCACGATCCGATTTGAAGAAGGCAGGAAAAAAGTAAAAGCGTGTGTTGTCGGGCGGCTCGACAGGTGCTGGTTCTCCAGGCACGTAGTATGGTTTATATCCGAGTTCCGCGATTATCCCCTTGTACGCCCTCAAGTCGTCCTGGGTGTACGGTGTCCGCTTCACGAGGACATTTGCCCAGTCTGAATCACTGTTGCCGAGAACGATCACGTGACGCCAAGGCGCTTCGACCTCAAGCTGGCGCATGGCTTCAACCAGCGCCGTACACACTTTCATCGTCTCGCGGGGCGGGGAAAAGGACATTCGTGTGAACACGAGGATGCCATTCTCAGTGAGATGTTCGAGGTAATCCCGACACGCCTCGACGGTGTAAAGATAGTTCTCGGCCATGACGTAGCTGCCGGATGCCAGGGCAGCAAACGTATCAACACCGTGCAACTGGATGACGTCGAACTGCCGATTGCATCGGCGAACAAAGCTCCTGCCTTCATCGGCTACCACCTCGACCTCGGGCCTCAGGTAGAGACCTTTCGTGTACTCTTTGTATTCGTTTCTCACGAGGTCGAGAGTTGTCCGGTTGATATCGACCGCGACGATGCTTCTCGCCCCGTTAACGACGGCGCGGACAACACCTATGCCGCCACCGGCGCCGATGACGAGCACATCGGGCTCGTCTTGGATTACGTAGGGCAGGCCGCGCGGGTCGTGCCGGTACGAGTTGTAGGCAGCCATCTCCTGCATGCGCTCATCCGTAAGCCCTTCGACAATGGCCGTCCACGAGTCCGCGTCGGCAGTTGCGATCTTGTAGGAAATCCAGACTCCGTCCGGGAGTTCGCCACCAGCGTCGGGGGCAGAGATAACGTCTGTCCTGCTGATTGCGCTCCACCGGGTGAGTTCGATCGTCCCGTGTTTGTCAGTTCCATGCTCGGTATACCTTCCGAGAACTTTGTCGGGGTCGCAACGAAGCGTCAAGAGCTTCGTGGGTGCGACCACACCTGCAACAAGAGCAACCAAACCAATTGCGCAGACTGCAACGGCAAGCCGCAAGTGTTTTCGATACGAGAAAGCCGCACCTGCCATACAAGCCACCACGGCGCTTAGCAGCAAGGCCGGTTCAGCGCCGACGCTTTCTATCAGAGGCACGTATACGATGCAGCCTGCAGCCGAACCAAGAAGGTTGGCGAAATACAGGCGAGCGGCCCTGTCGGTACGTGCCATCAGCGCAAGTCCAATACAGGCGCCCGCAAGGAAGAAAGGAGCGGTGAGAACAACATAGAACAGCACCAGTCGAACGACGTAAACTGGGCTCTCGTTGAGGCGGAACGCAGGAATCGGCGCTCTGCCTATGATGGCAATCCCGATGACAGAACTCAGTGCAAACAGGAGCGCGAGCACGGCGCTCCAGCGCTCCACATTCTTGACCAGTCGGTCAGAGAAGAAGCAGAGGAATGTGCCGCTTATCCCGAATCCGAGCATGGCAATGGTGACGACCATGTAAACGAGGCTGCTCCACAGCATGAACGACAGGATGCGAGTGTGCAGCAACTCGAGCAACAATGTGGCCAGGGAAATCAGGAATAACCCTACATACACTCAGCGTGTCTCCTCTCTTCGGGATGGTTCACAAGGGTGCCTGTGTACACCTTCCACGTCTGCCGCGGAGATCATTACTCATCAAGGTCAAGTTCGACATGTTTGCGGGCAATATCCACGGCGCCTGCGAGATAGCCGTCAGCAGCGTGGTAATCGCCTCGCTCGAGCGCTTCGTCGGCACGGTCGAACAACTGGACTATCCGTGTGGTCTCTTCCTGAGAGACTTTCTCTCTGTTCTTCTCTGCTTCCTCGGTCGTAGGATTAAAGAACGCCACGGTGAACGCTTCAACCTTGGCGTGGGCCCGGTGGAACTCCGGCGGAAACACCGGGATTCGCTCCGCAGGGGCGGGCAGCTTGGGGAACCGCGCGTGCGGCTCGCGTTGATACCAGTATGCAACGCTGGAGTAGTCGTTCTCGTAGTTGTTGGCGTGGCCGTGTTCAATGGTTACTTTGATGGATTCTTTGAACCGCACAGGATCGTGGAGGTACCACCTGTACATCGAGTTCTTGCCAAGATACTGTTGCCCATTACGGTTCTCGACAAGGTGGAATCCGGTGTATGGTCCGAAGTACTCCGTATCGGGGCCGGCACCGCCGCCGAACACCTCCTCGCTGCCGGTCCCGTGAAGCGACGGCGGCCACTTCTCACCGTCGATGAAGATCATGTCGTCTCCCTCGCCGTACCAGCCGCCCGCGACATTGTCGACGTTGAGCAGAATCCCTGCCAGGTGACCCTGCCCCTCAGCCTCGAGCAGCACGTAGTTCTCGGCACCATCAAGGTTGACCCCGTTCCACAGAGGGGTGTTCCTGTTCTCGGGCTCGGTCGTCGCTGTTGTCAGGTTCTCTCTTCGCCACTGCGCGTGAAATCGGCCTAGGTCGTCCGCGGGCGGCGAATCGTACTCCTCGTACTCGATGTGGTACCAGAACGCGCCCGCGCGACCGCCGAGCACCCGGGGACTCTGGTTCTCGATCTCTATGCGGGCACCGTCGGCAAACGGCATCGGAAAGTAGCAGTTGAACCCGCTGTTGCGCTGAATCCCGGCCCCTGCATTGATCGTCACCATGAGCGACGTGAACCGCCGGAGGATACAGTTGCCGACACAGAAGAAGTCCCCGAGCGGTACTTCGACGCTCGGGCTGTCCTCGCCATCCCAGAACATCCGGAGTACTGCCTGGCGAAAATCAAGCATGTCCGGCAGTATCATCGTAAAGTAGAAATGGGTGATACAACCGGGGCCGGAGATGTCCGCCAGCACACGGTTTTCGCCCGGCTGGATGCGGAGGAAATCGGCGTTCCTACCGGTAGTATCCCAGCTCGACGCGCGTTTCGTTCTCGCGTCGACAAGTCCCACCAGGTTGCGAGCAAAAAGGTGTTGAAGTTCCATTGTTCAGTGCGTCTCCTTCTTATACCATCTTCATTTACAAGTACAGGTCGAACCACGCTTCAGCCAGGGTAGGGAACGGCGGCGTGTAGCCGTGTTCCTCGTTGTGCATCTCGACGATGGCGCGCGTATCGGGCAGCAGATCGTAAAGCGAGTGTATCGACTCCGTAGGACACGAGGGATCCGCGCTCCCGGCCGTCAGAAGCACCGGGTACGTCATTTTCGGCGCGTGGACCGCAGCATCAATCAACCCCAGCGTGTAGAACGCGCGGCGAAACGCTTCCTTCTCCTGCGGCAGGTTCGAGAAGAACACGTCGTATGCCGTGCCGACACGAGTCTCGTGCAGCAGCCGGAAGTTTGTCAGGAACGGTTCGTCCGCCGCTACCGCACCGACGATACCTTCGTAAGCAAGAATGCTCCCACTTATCAGTGCACCTCCGCCGCCCTGGCTCGTCCCGAAGAACCCAAGCTTCCCTGCTACGTCGTCACGGCTCTGGAGCCACCGAACCGCGATGACGACGTCCTGGAACCAGGAACGGTAGCCGTACGAGTCGGGGGTATCAATGTTGCGCAGCAAGACGTCGGCAGACCCGTCAGGGGCACGCCAATCGAGGTTCGAGAACCCGTTGGGACCGCAGTATCCGCGCGGGTTGACGTGGAGCACGTTGTATCCCGCGTGCACGAGGCTGGGATGCATGGAAGTCTCGGTACCGTACCCCGGGAGATGGACCAGCGTCTTGCGTTTGCCGGGCCTCGAGCATGTCTGCCAGTAGCACCAGAACGGCAGACCGTCCAAACCTTTGAATTCAAGCCACGTGCCCCAGGAGTGCCGTTCGTACGGCTGGTCTTCACGAAACTCGTGACCGAGATCCTTCGGTGCCTCGCCGTGTGACGGCACCTCGCCTACGGCTTTGCTCCAGTATGCCTCAACATCGTCAAGCGTCGGATACTCAGTTGTTGCCAACTCTCGACCCCTTCTCGGTTGGTGAAATGCACTACGTGCCGGATAAGAGGCGCGTACGAACTGTCGATGCAAATGTGGGGAGAGTATAGCGTATCAGGCTATATTCTGCAAGGACGGCTATACCGGCCAGCATTGCCGACGCGACCGCGTGACGGAAGAGCAAGAAGCCTCGTGATTCGCTTCACATTTCTTTGAACGGTGAAGGCTCTAGTCCGTATATAATAATGTGGACAGAAAGTAATAAGTGCTGCCGACAGGCAGGGTGAATGAGGAGTTGGCCCGATGCGACGACGAATGAACCGTGTGGTGGTCTGTCTGGTTGTTGTTGCGGTTGTTGGGCTTGCGGCACATATCTCGTTCCAGTTCGTGACGGAACAGAACCGTGCCGCTATCGTCGGGCGGGTTCAGAAACCGGAATCGCTGAAGCTCTATGAGCGGCTTGCCGACGAGGATATCGGCGACCAGGAAACCAGTCGTTCCGAAGCGTCCAAACCGGGAGAGCGCAACCTGGAGCGGGACACAAAGGACGCGGAAGAGACCATGGCGCGGTACGAACGGCTGTTTGCGCGAAAGAGAGAGCAATCGTTCCGAGAGGTGTGGGATAGACTCTTGGCGAATGTTCTTGACAAACATCCCAGCGAGTGGACTGCGGAGGAGCGCAGTCAGGTAGAAGCATTTTTTGCAGCGAACCAGGACTTGATTCGTGAGTTGCGGGAGTTGGCCGAGCTTGGCGGGCCCGTCTATCCGCTGGACTTCTCGAAGGGTGTCGCAATGGAACTGCCGCATTTGGCGCAGATGCGGGATTGCGCCCGATTGCTCCGTGCGGACGCTATCGTGAAAGCGATGAATGGCGACTATTCCGAAATGGTCGAGGACGTCATCGCGGGGATGAAACTGGGCGACGCGATGGCACAGGAACCCATTCTCATATCGCAACTCGTGCGAATAGCGATCTACGGCATTATGACCGATGCCGTTCAGAAATCTGTGAGCGGCGGCGATCTTCCGCCGGAGCTGATTTCGCAGCTTCTGACTCATACGGATCATGCCGACAACAGGCAGGCGTTCGCCGAGAGCTTCAGTGGCGAACAGATGATGGTGCTTCAGGCGTTTTCAGATGTCCGAGCCGGCGGCTACTCCATGCTCGGCCCGTCTTCTGACAGTAGTGACCTCGCACAGATTTCGGAATGGCTGCTTAGCCGACTCTATGCCAGCCCGCCTGCGAGGCCGTGGTTGAACATGGATGAGGCAGCCTACGCGGACCTCACGGGTCGCATGGCCGATGCCGCCGAACTGCCCTACTACGAGGCGTCCCCATTACTCACACAGATAGACCAGGATATCGAGAACCTGCCGGTCACGCGCGTATTGAGCAGAACGACGCTTCCGCCCTTGTCACGGGTGTGCCAGGCCCAGGCACGTCACGAAGCCATCGTTGACCTGTTGCAAATGGGTCTCTTAATCGAGCAGTACCATGCCAGGCAAGGATCATATCCAGAGAGCCTTGATGCGATTGCGCCGGGCCTTCGCGGCGGACTACCGGTCGATCCGCTTACCGGCGAACCGTACCATTACCGGCCGTCGGGGGACAGCTTCCTTCTCTACAGCGTTGGGGGTAACCTGACCGACGACGGAGGCACGCACGATTGGCGGGAAGGTGATTGGGCGTGGCGGGGTGAAAGTGAATGAAGAGGCGAAACACATGTGAGGTGTAGGCAGGAGTTCCTGCAATGCGGAAACCAATGAGACACGCAGTGATCGTGCTGATCGTTGTTGCGGTGGTCGTGATTGCCGCACACATAGTGTTCCAGTTCGTGACGGAACAGAACCGTGCCGCGATGGTTGCCCAGGTTCGGAAGCCGGAGTCGCTCGTGTTCTACGAGCGGCTTGCCAAGGGGGATATCGGCGACCAGGGAACACAGCAGGTCGAGCCAGCCGAACCAGGAGCGCGCGATCTGGAACAGGACACAAAGGAGGCCGCAGAGACCATGGCGCGGTACGAGCGGTTGTTTGCGCGAACGAGAGAGCAATCGTTCCGAGAGATTTGGGATAGACTCTTGACGAATATCCTTGTCAAACACCCCAGCGAGTGGACTGCAGAGGAGCGCGCGCAGGTCGAGGCGTTTATGTCAGCGAACCAGGACGTGATTCGTGAGCTGCGCGAGTTGGCCGAGCGCGGCGGGGCCATCTATCCGCTGGACTTCTCGCAGGGTCTCGCGTTGGAACTGCCGCACCTGGCAGAACTGCGCGATTGTGCCCGGTTGCTTCGTGCGGACGCGATCGTGAAAGGAATGAATGGAGACTATTCCGAGATGGTCGAGGACGTCATCGCGGGGATGAAGCTGGCAGATGCACTGGCACAGGAACCCATCCTCATATCGCAACTCGTGCGAACAGCCATGTACGGCATTATGACCGTGACCGTTCAGGAATCGGTGAGCGGCGGTGATCTCCCGCCGGAGCTCATTTCCGAGCTTCTGACACATGCGGACCATGCTGACAACAGGCAGGCATTCGCCGAGTCGTTCACAGTCGAACAGATGATGGGTCTTCAGGCGTTTTCAGATGTCCGACACGGCGACTACTCCATGCTCGGCCCGTCTTCTGACAGCAGTGACCTCGCACAGGTTTCTGAATGGCTACTTGTCCGACTCTATGCGAGCCCGCCTGCGAGACCGTGGCTTAATATGGACGAGTCAGCATACGCCGACCTCGTTGGCCGTATGGCCGATGCCGCCGAACTGCCCTACTACGAAGCGCATCCATTACTCACGCAAATAGAACAGGATGCCGAGAATCTGCCGATCACGCGTGTGGGTACCAGGAATGTTTTTTCAGTTCCGGCCTTGCCGCGGGCATGCCAGGCCCAAGCTGGTCACGAAGCTACCCTTGATTTGATGCAAATGGGTCTCTTGCTCGAACAGTACCAGTCTCAACACGGATCGTATCCCGGAACGCTCGATGCGATAGCGCCGAACCTGGGCGGTTCGCTACCGGTGGACCCGTTTACGGGTGAGCCCTTCCACTACCAGCCGTCTGGAGACAGCTTTCTTCTGTACAGCGTTGGGGGTAATCTCACGGACGACGGTGGCACCATACATCATCCCAGAACCGGCGACATCATTTGGCGTGGCCGGCGCGAATGAGCCGGCGTCGCGAGGAAGCAGTGAGCAGAGAAGCATTGGATCGAGAGACTATTGGGGATGCTGGAATGCGGAAACCAATGAGGCACGCAGTGATCGTGCTGATCGTTGTTGCGGTAATTGTGGTTGCGGCACATATCGTGTTCCAGTTCGTGACGGAACAGAACCGTGCCGCGATGGTTGCGCGCGTTCGGAAACCGGAGTCGCTCGTGTTCTACGAGCGGCTTGCCGGGGAGGATATCGGCGATCGGGAAGCAAGGCTGCCTGAAGCGTCCGACTTGGGAGGAGACGGTCTGTACGAGGGCACGGGGGACGCGGTAGAGACCATGGCGCGGTACGAACGGTTGTTTGCGCGAAAGAGAGAGCAATCTTTCCGAGAGGTGTGGGATAGACTGTCGACGAAGGTTCTTGTCAAACACCCTGGCGAATGGTCTGCGGAGCAGCGCGCGCAGGTCGAAGCGTTCCTGGCTGCGAACCAGGACTTGATTCGCGAGTTGCGGGATCTGGCCGAGCGCGGCGGCCCCGTATATCCGCTGGACTTCTCGCATGGTATTGCAATCGAACTGCCGCATTTGGCAGAGATGCCCGATTGCGCCCGGTTGCTCCGCGCGGACGCTATCGTGAAAGCGATGAACGGCGACTATTCCGAGATGGTAGAGGACGTCGTCGCGGGGATGAAACTCGCCGACGCCCTTGCACCGGAGCCCATTCTCATGTCGCAACTCGCGCGAATAGCTATGTACGACGTTATCACCGAGGCCGTTCAGGAATCTGTGAGCGGCGGTGATCTTCCGCCGGAGCTCGTCTCCGAACTTCTTACACATGCGGACCATGCCGATAATCGGCAGGCGTTCGCCGAGTCCTTTACAGTCGAGCAATTGGTGGGGCTTCAGGTGTTCTCGGATGTCCGAGACGGCGACTACTCCTCTCTGGATGAATTGTTGTCCGACGACGATTATTCGAGAATGAGTGGTCTGGAACGGGTCGGGTGGCCACTCTTCTATCGGGTTTACACGAGTCCGCTTGGCACACCGTGGTTCAACATGGACGAGGCCACATACGCCGACCTCGTTGGCCGTACGGCCGATGCCGCCGAACTGCCCTACTACGAAGCGCACCCATTACTCACGCAAATAGAACAAGATACCGACAATTTGCCGATCACGCGTGTGGGTACCAGGAATGTTTTTTCAGTTCCGGCCCTGTCACGGGCGTGCCAGGCCCAGGCACGTCACGAAGCCACCGTTGACCTGATGCAAATGGGTCTCTTGATCGAGCAGTACCATGCGAGGCAAGGGTCGTATCCCGAGAGCCTCGATGCAATAGCGCCCGGCCTCGGTGGCGAACTGCCAGTTGAACCGTACACGGGAGAGCCGTATCATTATCAGCCGTCTGGGGACAGCTTTCTTCTATACAGCGTCGGGGGCAACCTGACCGACGACGGCGGCATGCACCATCTGGTAACGGGCGATATCGTGTGGCGCGGGCAGCACGAATGAGCCGACGTCGCGAGCAAGCAGTGAGCAGAAAAGCATTGGATCGAGAAACTATTGGGGATGCTGGAATGCGGAAACCAATGAGACACGCAGTGATCGTGCTGATAGTTCTTGCGGTGATCGCGGTTGCCGCCCACATAGTGTTCCAGTTCGTGACGGAACAGAACCGTGCCGCGATCGTTGTGCGCGTTCGGAAGCCGGAGTCGCTCGTGTTCTACGAGCGGCTGGCCGGTGAGGATATCGGCGATCGGGAAACAAGGCTGCCTGAAGCGTCCGACTTGGGAGGGGACGGTCTGTACGAAGACACGCAGGACGCAGCAGAAACCATGGCGCGGTACGACCGGTTGTTTGAGCGCAGGAAGGACAAATCGTTCCAGGACGCATGGGGGAAGCTGTTGGACGGTGTTCTTGACAAGCATCCCAGCGAGTGGACTGCTGAAGAACGAGCGCAGGTAGAAGCATTTATGAGCGAGCATCAGGAGATGATCCGAGAGATCCGGAAGCTGGCCGAGCGAGGCGGGCCCGTGTACCCGCTGGACATCTCGCAGGGTTTCGCGTTGGAACTGCCGCATCTTGGTCAGATGCGCGATCTCGCTCGGTTCCTGCGCGCGGACGCGATCGTGAAAGCGATGAGTGGGGACTATTCCGAAACGGTCGAGGACATCGTCGCCGGAATGAAGCTCGCGGACGCGCTCGCGCCGGAGCCCATCCTCATATCGCAGCTTGTGCGCATCGCGATGTACGGCATTATGGCGGAGACCGTTCAGGAATCTGTGAGCGGCGGCGAACTGCCGCCGGAGCTCATGTCCGAGCTTCTGACATATACGGACCATGCCGACAACAGGCAGGCGTTCGCCGAGTCGTTCACGGTCGAGCAATTGGTGGGTCTTCAGGCCTTCTCAGATGTCCGAGACGGCAACTACTCCCTGGATGAACTACGGGCATTCGTATACGGCAATGACCCGTCTTCTGGGCTAAGTGGTCTCGAACGGATAGCCGGATCGGCGTTCTTCAGGTTCTATGGAAGTCCGTTCGGACGACCATGGTTGAACATGGACGAGTCAGCATACGCCGACCTCGTTGGCCGCACAGCCGATGCCGCGGAACTGCCGTACTACGAGGCGCATCCGTTACTCACGCAAATAGAACAGGATGTCGAGAATCTGCCTCTCACGCGCGTCGGGACTCGAGTTATGCTTCCATCCTTGCCACGGGCCTGCCAGGCCCAGGCCCGCCTCGAAACCGCGCTTGACCTTATGCAGATGGGGCTTCTGCTGGAACAGTACCAGTCTCAACACGGATCGTATCCCGGAACGCTCGATGCTATAGCGCCGAGCCTGGGCGGTTCGCTACCGGTGGACCCGTTTACGGGTGAGCCCTTCCACTACCAGCCGTCTGGGGACAGCTTTCTTCTATACAGCGTTGGGGGGAACCTCACCGACGACGGCGCCAGCATACACCATCCACTAACGGGCGATATCGTGTGGCGCGGGCAGCGCGAATGAGCCGGCGTCGCAAGGAAGCGGTGAGCAGAAAGGCATTGGCTCGAGAGACTACTGGAGATGCTGGAATGCGGAAACCAATGAGGCGGCTGGTCATCTCGTTGGTAATCGTGGCGGCGGTCGTTGTTGCGGTACAAATTGCCGTCCAGTCCGTGAAGGAACAGAACCGCGCTGCCGAGATTGCCCGGCTCAAGGAATCCACGTCGATCGCTGCCTATGAGAAGCTTATTGCGGATCAGACTGGAAGCAAGCCACCCGGACCCGTCCCAAATGTCGACCCCCAAGATGCGGCACAGCCGGCGGCGTTCCCTCAAGATGCGGCAGAATCAATCGCTGCGTACAAGCGTCTTTATGACGAGATGCTCGAGAAGTGGGGCGGTGATTATCTCCCACAAGAAGCGTATGACATTCTGAAGAAGTCCCAAGACTCGTGGACCGACGAGGAATGGGCGACGATGGTGCAGATAGTGAACGAAAGGCGGGATCTACTAGACCAACTGCGTGCGCTGGCTGGACACGGCGGACCAGCATACCCGCTCGATTTCTCCAAAGGCATTGCGATGGAAATGCCCCATCTCGCGGAACTGCGTAACGGGGCAAGGCTGTTTCGGGCAAGCGCCATCGTCAGGGCAGCCGAAGGCAATTACTCAGAGTCGGTTGAAGACATCGTTGCGGGAATGCAACTCATTGACGCCCTGGCCCAAGAGCCTGTTCTTATATCGCAACTGGTGCGATTCGCGATGTACGGCATCATGAACGATGCGGTTCAGCAATCATTCCACGGCGGCGACCTTTCTCCCGAACAAGTCTCCCAGCTTCTCACGCAGTTGGATGGAGCCGACGATCGCGAGGTGCTCGCCCAGAGTATGACCGGTGAACAGGTGATGGGACTCCAGACGTTTTCGGGCATTCGGACTCCCGATGATCTGCGCGAAATCTGGGGTGAGGATCCGTACTTTAACGAGACAACCACGCTTGGGCAGATTGCGAAACGACCGCTCTTGCTCGAGTTCTATTCAAGTCCGCTTGGACGGCCATGGTTGAATATGGATGCGGACGCATATTCCGAGATTCTGAGCCGGGCAGCGGCTGTTGCAGAGTTGCCGTATTACGAAGCCCGTCCGGAACTGGAACGAATAGAGAACGACATCGACAACTTGCCCTGGGCCAGAGGTATCACAAGGACTTTGGTTCCTAGATTGCCGCGCACATGCATAGCCCAGGCCCGTCACGAAGCAACCATCGACCTGATGCAGATGGGACTCCTGCTGGAACAGTACCAGGGACAGCACGGGTCGTATCCGCAAAGTCTTGACGCGATAGCGCCGGGTCTTGGCGGTGAGCTGCCGGTTGAACCGTACACGGGAGAGCCGTACCATTACGAGGCGTCGGACGACAGCTTCCTTCTGTACAGCGTTGGCGACAACCTGACCGATGACGGCGGGAAACACGACTATCGAACCGGCGACATCGTCTGGCGCAGCGTGCCCGAACGATGAGCGTCGTACCGCAGGCTTCCAGCCTGCATCTGCGCGTTCCCACGGAGGACCGTGGGAACGAGAAATCAACACCCGTCGCTCAGCGTTTATTTGAACGGCACAACATGTGCCACGTATAATCAATATGGAAGGGCCGGTTGGAGGCTGTTCCCTTGAGGAATATGCGATGCACAAACCGATGAGGCGGCTTGTCATATCGCTGATTGCCGTGGCAATGGTTGTAGTTGCGGGCTGGATAGTGTTCCAGTTCGTGACGGAACAGAACCGCGAGATTAGGCTCGCAAAGATCAAGGAATCTCCGTCGGTTGCCGCGTACAACGAGCTTGCTAGACGGCTCGACAGAGATAGAGAGGACTCTTCCGCGCCCGTTTCGCAGGTCGAAGGGCAACGTCAAGCGGAAAGCAGAGCGTTGCCCGACGATGCGGAAGAGATTATCGCAGGATACGAGCGCCTTTTCGCCCACATGGACCAGCGTCTTTTCGCTATTGGTTCGGAGCGTGGGCAGGAACTAGGAGAGGCTCTTGGGAAGCGCGCGTCCGAGTGGACTGAGGCGGACAACTCGCTGCTGGGGGAGTTTATCCTTGCTAACCAACCTCTCATCCGCGAAATCCGCGAAATGGCTCAACAGGGAGGTCCGGTACATCCCCTCGATTTCTCCAAAGGGTTCTCGATGGACGTCTCGCATCTGGCCAAGGTGCGACAGTGCGCGAGATTACTCCGGGCCGATGCGGTAATCAAGGCTGCCGGAGGCAATTACTCAGAAGCGGTGGAAGACGTGATCGCCGGGATGAAGCTCGCTGATGCGCTTGCGCAGGAGCCGGTTCTCATCTCACAAATAAAGCGTATCGAGACGTACGGCATTATGACCGACGCCCTCCAGCAACTCACACACGGTGGCGAGTATCCCCCGCACCTCGCATCCCAGCTTCTTGCGCATATTGAGCACGCCGACAATCGGGCGGCCTTCGCCGAGTCTCTCACGGGCCAACAGGTGGCGGGTCTTCAGGCGTTTGAGGAGATTCTAAGAGGAGAGGTCGATGTCACCCTATGGCCCTCTTCATACTCGGAGTTCAGACAGACCGTAAGGAATCGCTTCCGATGGCTTTACTTCGGACCTTTGGGAAAACCGTGGGTGAATATGGACGAGAGCGCATACGCGGACATCATGACACGTGTGCAGGACGCCGCAGGGCTTCCGTACTACGAAGCGCATCCCCAGCTTATGCAGATAGACCAGGATATTGAGAACCTGCCGAGCACTCGCCTAGTGAGCCAAGCGTTGCTTCCGGCGTTGTCACGAGCATGGCAGGCGCAGGCCCGTCACGAAGCAACCATCGACTTGATGCAGATGGGACTCCTGCTGGAACAGTACCAGGGACAGCACGGGTCTTATCCGCAGGGTCTCGATGCGATTGCGCCGGGCCTTGGCGGCGAGCTGCCGGTTGAACCGTACACGGGAGAGCCGTACCATTACGAGGCATCGGACGACGGCTTTCTTCTCTACAGTGTCGGCGATAACCTGACCGATGACGGAGGTGTGCAACATGATCCACGGAGAGGCGACATCATCTGGCGCGGGGAGTACGAGCGGTGACGACAGCCAAGAGTCCCAATTGCAGTGGTGCCTTTGAAATGGGAGTGAAAAGCAGTTGCAGGCTCGAAGCCTGCGCTACGAGTGCGGTGAGATGTACGCGATGCACAAACCGATGAGGCGGCTTGTCATATCGCTGATTGCCGTGGCAATGGTTGTTGTTGCGGGCTGGATTGTGTTCCAGTTCGTGACGGAACAGAACCGCGAGATTAAACTCGCGAAGATCAAAGAATCTCCCTCGGTTGCCGCGTACAACGAGCTTGCTGCCCGGCTCGACAGAGATAGAGAGGACTCTTCCGCGCCCGTTTCGCAGGTCGAAGCGCAGCGTGCACGGGAAAGCCCAGTGTTGCCCGATGATGCGGAAGAGACTATTGCAGGGTACGAGCGTCTTTTCGCCCATATCCAAGAGAGCCACGTCCAAGGGGCACAGAACGCTCTCGGTCGCACCGGGATTGACATCGCGGACATTCTCCGTAAGCCCTCATACCAATGGACCGACGCGGACAAATCCAAGCTGGCAGAGTTCTTGTCTGAGAATCAGGATCTGATACGCGAGATCCACCGGATGGCTCAGCAGGGAGGCCCGGTCTACCCGCTAGATTTTTCAAAGGGTTTTGACATAGAACTTCCTCATCTTGGGCAACTGCGACAAGCTGCGAGGCTGCTGCAAGCCGATGCGGTCGTCAAGGCTGGGGAAGGCGATTACTCGGAAGCGGTGGAGGACGTGATCGCCGGGATGAAGCTCGGCGATGCAGTTGCCCAGGAGCCAATACTCATCTCACAACTCGTACGTATCGCAGTGTATGGCATCATGAACGACGCTGTTCAACAATCCGGCCGCGGAGAAGAACTTCCCCCCGAGCTGGTGTCCGAACTTCTTGCACATGCGGCCCAAGCCGACAATCGGGCGGCTTTCGCCGAATGCTTCACGGGCGAACAGGTGATGGGTCTCCAGGCGTTTGAAGGCATTCGAAGCGGTGAAATCGGCTTAGACGGCCTGTTAGGTATGGGCATAGGAGCAGCGGCGCCGTTTTCGGATACAACAACGTTGGGGCAAATCGCGGGGGAGGCGTTCGCATTGCTCTATGCGAGCCCTTTAGGAGCGCCTTGGGTGAACATGGACGAGAGCGCATACGCGGACATCATGACACGTGTCGGGCGAGCGGGCGAGCTTCCCTACTACGAAGCAAATCCCCTGCTGATGCAGGTAGAGCATGATGTAGAGAGCCTGCCACGCCTACGTATCGTGAGCAGAAACCTTCTCCCGGCGCTGTCACGAGCCTGCATGTCCCAGGCCCGTCATGAGGCGAATCTCGACCTTATGCAGATGGGTTTGCTGCTCGAACAGTACGAGGTACAGCACGGCGCGTATCCGCAGAGTCTCGATGCAATCGCTCCGGGTCTCGGCAGCGAGTTGCCCGTTGACCCGTTCACGGGCGAGTCGTATCACTACCGTCCATCGAGCGACAGTTTCTCGCTCTACAGTGTTGGCATGAACCTCAGCGACGACGGCGGCACCCCGCCCCATTACATGACCGGGGACATCATCTGGCGCGGCGTGCCCGAACGCTGACATACTGTAAGATAAACCCGTGTTGGCGTTCTCAATACGCGAACTCGACGAAAGACTCGACGTAGTCTTTGCTGCCGTCGTTGGCCCAGCGGTCCAGATGTGCGGGGTTCTTGAGCTGCTGTCCTCGCATGCGCGGCACCACAATGTACTCGGCGGCACAGTCCGGCAATCGGGTCATATCGCCCCATAGCCGTTCCCATTGGGCGATGGGATAGATGTCTTCCTGGCCCGCACCCCATCGCAGCTTGACGTCGCGAATGGTGACGTAGACAGGCATGCGGTCGGCCGCAGCATGAACGGCGTTGCGCACCTTGTCCCGGGCGGCGGGTTTTGTTAGCGCGTTCACAATATCGTCGCGTGTCAGGGCGAACATCGCGAGCAAGGAATCGATCGTGAGACAGTTCGTGAGCGTGTTGTAGTACGAGAGCTTGTACTCGTCCTCCTCGCGCGGTTGGGCAAGCCCCTCGAGCAGCGACAGCCTGCCGTTGATTCGCGCGAGACCGCCGCCTCGATCTTCGATCCGGCGCGGAATAACCTCGAGGCTGAACGTCATTCCCGAATCCACGTGCATGCCTAGAATCACCGAGTCTATAGCCACACCGAGCGTATCGACATTGTGGACGAGCAGGTACTTGAGGTTCGGGTTGTCGTTGATCATCCTTGCCAACGTGCCGTTAAGCAGCATATTGGGTATCTCGTACCAGTGTCCCGGCGGGTAGAGCCGCTGTTCCGGAAGGTTCTCGTGGTAATCCTGTCCCTCGCCGCGCGAGCGTGTCCACTCGATCAGCGCTTCGTGGACGTCGTCGAGCACTTTTTGAGCCCGGTCGCTGAGCCGCTGTTGCGCGGTCTCCTGCCACAAGAACCGCAAGTCGCGTTCCATCGGGTACACTCTGTGTCCGACAGATTGTGCGCGTGAGAGATAGAGGGGTCCGTCGTACCCGAAGTTGTCTGTTACAGCGAGATGCTTCTCGAACGCCGGCAATGTCAGAAAACTCGTCGTGAATACGTGTTGCAACGGCCGCTCTCTCTGCTGGCTCCACTTGCGGGTTTTGGCGAGATGTATCTCCGCAAACGACCGGAACGTGCCGTGCATCCGCACAAACGGGTTGAGGGCCTTGACGGTACCGGCACCGTGCATCCAGCGGCTGCCCAATCCGGCACACAACGTTACGACGGCAATCTCGCCGTTCAGCTCAGCTTCTCTGCCGATCCGTTCAAACCGGGCAAAGCGACGGTAGTCGAATCGGGTGGGAACCAGGCGCACGTCACCCGGCTCGACGTCTTCAATGACGGTGGCTTCGGCAGAAAGGCGGTTCCTGGCGAGCCCGATCTTGCCGGCAACCAGTTGTGCGCGCATCTGTTCGTGGTACTCCGGGTCGAACCCGCTTGCGGCCGTTATCTGCTCGACACGCTTGTCCCACTCTTCGCAATTGGATGTTATCGAGCTGATCTGCGTGCCGGTGCGTTTTGTTCCAAACGCGCTTCCTCCGCTCTGTTTCGCAAACAGCTCCAACTCGGCCTCGTGGTCTTTGGCCCACTGAGCCGCCCTGCCATGCGCGGACTCGGTCTCGATGTATATGTAGTACTCGTCCGGGAGCAGAGCCTCAGGGCCGCTACGCAGTCTACCGCAACTCCCGGTCTCGCTCACACGGAAATCGTAGACGACAGGATCCATCGAAAACGGCACCACCTCGCGAAGCTCGGATTGGAGTTCCGACATGGTGGCGGCGACAGCCTTGCAGAACTTCTCCCTGCGTTTGGGGTTCACGATATACGCCATCCCGCCGCCGGCCATGCCGCCGAGCATCAGGAACCCGTACAGGTCGTCTCCAAACTGTTTGCGCAACCGCTCGTTAATCTGGTCGGTGTACTTGTTGTCGACCCAAGGGATGATCACCTTTGTGACTTTCTCCCAGTCCTCGTCCGTAAGGCGGCCGAGCTGCTGCATATTCCCGAGCCGTATCGCCTCGACTGTGCCATCGAACAATTTGTAACCGTGCAATCGCGCGTACCACTCACGTGACGCGCGCGTCAGATACTTTTCGGTCACCATCTCGAGTATTGGCCCGACGTCCTGGGCCATGCCGCCGTGCACGATGACGACAGATTCCATGAACTTCTTGCGGTTCTCGGGCGCCAGCCCTTCCTCGTCCAGCACATGGTGAGTCGGCAGAAGGCACCCTCGGCTGACACCGTGCTCGGGGTCGCCACGCCCGGCCAACACACCATTGATAACCTTGAACCCGGGCCAGAGCGCGCCCGAATCCTGCCAGCCGCCGCCGGACCCGCCAAGCCACTCGCCGAGAATGGCCCGGCTGGCGACAAGCCGCCGGTTCTCCTCGGATAACGGCCCGTCGATGGTCTTGATCTGTCCCGAAAAACGCATCAGGCACGTTATAAGCGACGCCAGAAGGCTGGTGCTGACGGCCAGTCTCGACCCTTTTGGGATGCCATGAACGATAGAGACCAACTCGAAGCCGACGCCGGCCTCACCGAAAAGCTTCTCGAGTATCTCGGAGAGCTCGACGTGCCTGTCTTCGAAGCACGGCGGTACTATGCCCGAAGCCACCACCGCAGCTTTCAGAAGACTCAGGTAATCGTTGCCGAAGTTGAACAGCTCTTCGAGGCTGTCAACGTCCTTGTGTGTCTTCAAATCCACTGATACGAGACGAATACACGGTCGGTCGATCCGGCGGCAGTGGCATTCAATAGGGGGCCGCACACCGTCGTCGCGACCGCGGACTGCCAGATCCACCGAGACGTTGACGACACGCGCGCCTTCCGGATAGTCCATGCCAAGGAAAAAGATGTCGGACCAACCGCTGTGGCAGGGATCGGCACGTACCGGGGACTTGTCTTCCACCGCCGGGTAGATGGCCGTGGTTTGGTCTTTCTTCATGAGGACCGGAGGGACGCGGTAGTGGTAATCTCGGAGTGATTCCGTCGTAAACAACTGTCTGTTGCCCTGGAACGTGCTTATGGAAACGCGCACCTGGTCAACAAGATACTTAAACGTCAGGCCGTGGTAGGCTTCCGCAAGAGCGCTGACCAAGGCCTCGTTAAGCCCCTGGTCCTCCATCTCCGTCCGAATAACGTCTATTGCGTCGGCGTATTGGCGGTCGAGAGCCAGCTTGACACCGTTGAACGGCATGTGCCCGACCTTCTGCACGTCCTCCCGCCCTATGATGTAGAACTGGTAAACGATATAGAGCAG
The DNA here is from genome assembly GCA_964524145.1 of uncultured bacterium. Classification (GTDB taxonomy): domain Bacteria; phylum Hydrogenedentota. Next base: position 31,800 of record CAZGCA010000034.1, read on the forward strand.
CATGCACGCACGGACACGATGATACAGGTTGTGAGAACGGATCCGGAGCCGTTCGAGCGCTTCAGCAATATCGAGCAATTCGGTGAGGCTTCTGCCTTCGAAAAGCTCTTCCTGGCTGGTGTGGCGAACGGGATCGGCCTCGTTTTGTATGACTTCAAGCACCCTCTCTACAAGATCGGCATGGCGTCCGTCCTTTTCAGGCACCAGGCTACTCCTTTCCCGTATTTGCTGAAATCCCCCGCGTCATAGCGCGCAGTTACATCGAGTATATGCACTCAACCTGATTGGATCATACCTACGGCGAGGACAGGGTGTCAAGCCCGGTTTGTCGGCGGATTGTGACATCCGGCCCATCGCTTGAGACTATTGTGTTACCTATGTACCGGTTGCAACGGTGAGGGTTCCCGATACGTGTGATTCAGAATCTTTTGCATTGTTGCGTAATCATGCCAGGTCGGCACTATTTGCTCAGCGGGAAAAGCGTGGCAGCGACCTTCTTGAAGGCGTCCTCGGAGCCGAGCCCTGCGCGGGCGAGACGTTTGATGTAGCGCCGGGTGATTTTGCTGCCCCGCGGCAGCTTGCCGCCGGTCGGGCTGCGCAAGACGTGCGATACGTTCTCGATGTCGTCAAGGCAGAGGAGCATCGTATGGAGCGATTCGTCGTGCAGCCGCGACAAGTAGTGCTTATCGAGCTTCCACTTTGACCGCCTGCTCACGTAGCGGACGAACCGGAGCGTCCAGTGCTGGGGCGGCATGCTGATCGTCCTGTCGAATATCCGCTTCTTGGTTCTGTAGGACAGTCCTGCCTGGATGACGGTTCGGTCAAGAAGAGCGTCGAGTTGTTCGTGCTTCTGGTTTCTGATGGTATTCAACTTCTCCCAGACATCGTTCCGTATGTGCGCATCGGCGACAATTTCCCAGTACGTATGTCCGAGAGATTTCGGCGTCGAGGTTGTCAGAAGCTGTGTAGGCACAAAGATGTTGTGCGCGACCACGTCTGCCGCAAGATGGCAGTTGTACCCGTACGCAAACGCTTCTTGCGCGGCACCTTTGGCCTGGCGGAGCACCTCGGCTCCTATGTTCCAGCTGTGATGGCGGTACAGAATGTCTGCCGCGACGTTTCCGTAGACAAACTCGTCACTGTATTTGGTGATACACTTTCTTACGGGGGCGGGGATCGACCCGGCATCATGCGCCAGAACCTCACCGGCGAGATAGACGTGCGTCGCCGGACCCCATGCGACCGCCTTGCGTGAGGTGAAGAGCAAGACCACCACTATCGCTACCGCAAGTGAAATCGCACCAGACATCTCGAAAGCCTTTTTGGCTCAGTCCTCAGAGTCACAACTTCAATGACGCACTCAATTACTTCAAAGGGGCACACGCCCATTCGCACCCCTGTCGGTCAGCCTCTCAGAGAGGCGGCCGAAACCTGCTCGATCCCGTCGGGATCCATTCTCCCCCTCCTTATGTGATGCGCTCCTATGGCTGGCTTCCTTCTAATTACATCATAGCCCCCGAAACCCGGAAAAGCAAACGGACAGGCGATCTTTCAGAAGGTGTCTCGTTTTGGTTATAATATATGGCTGAAAACCGGGATTCATTGGAACACACGTGAGAGATGAGTAGTGGGTATCGTGAAAGAGCCGGTAGCGGCGAAGCTGATCTGTGGCGTGCTGGCGGTGCCGGGCGAGAGTGTCGAGCAGGCCGAGCGTGAGATGGTTGAGGCGTTTGGGCCGATAGATGCTCGTTCGGAGTTTGTGCCGTTTGTGGATACGGACTATTACACACGCGAGATGGGTCCGGAGCTCCTGCGCGCATGGTGGAGTTTCCGCGACCTTATCCGGCAAGATGAGCTAGCCCGGATAAAGCTGAGAACCAACGAGATAGAGAGCCGGCTTGCCGATTCGAGCGGGTCCCGGCGAGTGAACCTTGATCCCGGGTACATTCTCACGAGCAGGCTCGTTCTTGCGACAACGAAAGATTATGCGCACAGAATCTATCTCGGTGACGGCATCTACGCCGAGGTCACTTTGCTACATCGCGACGGGCAGTACCATCCGTTGGACTGGACGTACCCGGATTACCGGCGTCCCGAAAACATCAGCTTCTTCGAGAAGATGCGTTTGACCTACAAGAACCAGTTACGAGCCGGGGCGGGGACCGATGCGCGATAAGAACGACCTTCGCCGCATACTGTCCCGGATCGACGGGCGCGGGTATCCAGCGTACAAGGATATCCGCGACGAGTACGATTTCGGCGAGTTTGTCCTCCACATAGACCATGTCCAGGGCGACCCGTTCGCTACGCCGAGCCGGTTCCGCGTGACTATCGACAAGTCGGTGGCCGGGTTTCCCGCGTGGGCGGACTCGAGCAGGAGCAGGCGAATCGCGTTCGGCGACTTTCTTGCCCGCGCGTTCGGCTCAGCAGTTGACGAGGTTGCCAAGGGCCGGCGGGGGTCCGGCAAGAGCGGCCTCATAGAGATCGACCGGCCGCGCCAGCAGGTGCTCGACAGAACGGCCGCCATCGCTTACGACAAGGAGATCGAGGCAAGGTTCCTCGTGGGGCTGCCCGCCGCAGGCCGCCGTGTCCTCGCGCGAGAAGCCGAAACGATGCTGTTTCACGAGATCCCGTCAATCGTCGATCGAGCCCTGACGGCGCGACACGCGGACCTCGCACGTCTCAAGGACCACGTCGAATGCGCCGAGGATCAGGATTCTCTGCGGGATAGACTTAACGACCTCGGGCTTGTGGCGTTTGTTGCCAACGGGAGCGTGTTGCCGCGGCGGAGCGGTGTTGACGACAGGCCGATGAGCAACGGTCACGTTGTCGAGTTCAAATCGCCGCCGTCGCTCGAAGTCTCGGTCGAACTGCCAAACTGCGGCACGATCACGGGTATGGGGGTCCCGCAGGGCATAACGCTGGTGGTGGGCGGCGGATTTCACGGCAAGTCAACACTGCTCAACGCGTTATCGCTCGGGGTGTACAACCATGTGCCGGGCGACGGTCGCGACCTGGTGGCGAGCGTTTCGGGAACGGTGAAGATACGAGCTGAAGACGGCCGCCGCATCGAGAAGGTGGATATCAGTCCGTTTCTGTCTAACCTGCCGTTCGGGAGAGACACGCACGCATTCAGCACGGACGACGCCTCGGGGAGCACGTCGCAGGCGGCCAACATCATGGAGACGCTCGAACTTGGCGCTACCTGTCTGCTGATGGACGAAGACACCTGCGCGACGAACTTCATGATCCGCGACCACAGAATGCAGGAGCTTGTTGCGAAGGATAAAGAACCCATAACGTGTTTTCTCGACAAGGCCAACTACCTGTACCGCGAGTTGGGCGTGTCTGTCGTATTGGTGGTGGGAGGTTCTGGCGACTACTTCGACATCGCCGACCTGGTGATCGCCATGGAAGAGTATGTGCCGAAGGATGTCACCGCGGAAGCGCAGCGTATAGTTGGGAAGTATCAGGCGGAACGGGCTGCCGAAGGTGGCGAGACGTTCGGCAGAGTCACGAACAGGAAGCCCGTTGCGTCGAGCATCGATCCGAGCCGAGGCAGACGGGATGTCAAGATCGATGTCAAAGGAATGCGGACAATACTGTTCGGGCGGCAGACGATAGACCTCTCGGCGATAGAACAACTGGTCTCGTCGTCTCAAACTCGCGCTATTGGTGACGCTATCCTCTACGCCAGGGAACGGTACATGGACGGGTCGCTGACGCTGCGGTCGATACTGGACAGGGTTGAAGCGGATTTCAAAACAGAGGGGCTCGACGTTCTGAGCCGGCGCAAGCTCGGAAGCTATGCTGCGGCCAGAAGGTTCGAGATAGGAGCCGCTATCAACCGGCTCAGGACGTTGCGCGTGAAATGAAGAGGACTGCCGGAACTGGTAAGAACAAGTTGCGGGCCAAGCTGCGCAAGGTTTCATCGGCGCTGGAACGCGAATACGGCGTGCCGCGCCCCGGCAGGCGTCGTGACCCGCTCGATGTGCTCGTCCAGACCATCCTTTCGCAGAACACGAACGACGTCAACCGCGACCGGGCATACAATTCGCTTCGTGAGACGTTCCCGACATGGGACGACGTCATGAACGCGTCGCCGTCGCGGGTTGCCCGCGCGATACGAGTTGGCGGGCTGGCTAACCAGAAGGGGCAACGTATCGTCACCCTGTTGAGAGAGGTACACGCGGACCGGGGCAAACTTGACCTGGGGTATCTGAAGCGGCTGCCCGACGAGAAACTGCGGGACACGCTGTCACGCTTCAAGGGAGTCGGGCCGAAGACTGTTGCGTGCGTGATGCTGTTCGGACTCGGCAGAGACGTCTTTCCGATCGATACGCACATATATCGAGTGCTTGGCCGGCTTGGCGTTATACCTCCCAAAATGAACGTCGAACGCGCGCACGAGTACGTTGCTACCGTCGTTCCAGCAGATAACAGCTACCCCTTGCACCTCAACCTTATCCGGCACGGGAGGGAAGTGTGCCATCCCCGGCGGCCGGAATGCTGCCGGTGCGCGTTGGTCCACCTTTGCAGGTACGACGACAAATGCTTGAGCAACTCCTGAAACCTGTGGACCTGATCGTCGCCGAAGTGCGCGCCGAGAAGCAGTATTCCGCCCGTGCGGTGATGAACCTGTTCGAGGCGAGTCTCGAGCAGGAGGCGTCGCTCCGGCAAAGAGCAGCCGATCTGCCTCATATCGCGGAAGCGGAGTACCGATACAGCGGCGATTTGCTCGCGCTGGCATCGCTTGCGCGCAGCATCGAGTTCACCCAGAAGAACCTCGTACGCACCCGGTGCAGACTTAAGGAGCTTGCCGCGACCCTCGAACAACAGCTTACGCTCAAGCTGCTCGAAGGGGACGATCTGTCCCCACAAGAAGCTGCATTGCTCAAACTCGCACGTCAGTTAGACCATGGCGACCTGGCTTCTGCAAAGTAGGCTCAATACGAAGCACCCCACGAATAGGTGCGGCTGTCCCGACCACATTCTTAAGCACCGGTTGTCGACTTCACGAAACCACTCCAATGGCCCGTATTCATTGACACTGCTGCATTCAGCGTGGTATGTTCTCGTTCCCACGGAGGACCGTGGGAACGAGGGTAAAAACGAAGCACCCCAAGAATAGGTGCGGCTCTCCCGACCACATTCTTAAGCACCGGTTGTCGACTTCATGAAACCACTCCAATGGCGCGTATTCATTGACACTGCTGCATTCAGCATGGTATCATCACTGTCGAATGGAGCGTATTCAGTGTTTTTTGCGCCCGTAGCTCAGCCAGGATAGAGCAGCGGTTTCCTAAACCGCGGGTCGGAGGTTCGAATCCTCTCGGGCGTACATAGAGAAAATCGCGGACGAACGTTTGACTGAGGTGATCGATCTCCACACGCACACGCTGCTGAGCGACGGTGCCTTGCTCCCTGTCGAGCTTCTTCGACGTGCCGAAGTGAATGGGTATGCGGTGTTGGGGATCTCGGACCACGTCGACATGTCCAATCTTGACTTCGTGGTCCCTCGCATCGCGGCCGTTGCCCGCGAGTGGAACGTTGCGGCAGACACTGCGGTGAAGGCTATCCCCGGCGCGGAGCTAACCCACGTGCCCCCGAGCCTTATCGGCGAGCTTGTGGAGAAGGCGCGAGGGCTTGGGGCGCTGTACGTGGTCGTTCACGGCGAAACGACAGCCGAACCGGTGGCGACGGGAACCAACCGGGCAGCGATAGATGCCGGTTGCGATATTCTTGCGCACCCGGGGTTGATTGCCGCTGCAGACGCTGAACTCGCAGCAAAGAAGGGTGTACTGCTCGAGATTACGTCGCGCCAAGGGCATTCACGAGCCAACGGTCACGTGCTGCAGGTTGCCCGAAAAACGGGTGCGGGAGTGGTGATAAACTCGGATGCGCATGCACCCGAGGATATACTCACGGCAGGCGATGTCGAGAGTGTCGGCAGAGGAGCCGGGATGTCGAACGCGGAGTTGTCGGAGGTGCGGAAAGCCGCCCGGGAATTTGCCGAACGGCTTCTCGTCCAAGCGGGTTGATCAGACATGGAGATGTTAGTAAGTTTTGCGTTGATCGGGAGGTGTGCGAGATGAGACGGAGAAGGTTTTTGCATTTAGAGACCGGCGTTGTGGTGCTCGCTCTGATTATCGGTGGCTGCACATCGTTGGGCAGCGAAGTGGCGGAAGAGGGTGAGGAAGACGTCTTTGTCGCCACTGAGCCCTCTGTGCAAGAGGCGCAAGTGCTTGGTCTTCCGACTGCGGCAAACATGCGGTTCGATGACGTGCCGATACCTGAAGGTCTGATCCTGAACCATCCGAAGTCATTCATATTCGAGAACCAGGAACAGCGGATCGGGTACCTCGTGTACGAAGGGAAAATACCTCAGGCCCAGGTCATCCAGTTCTTCCTGGAAAATGTTCCCCAAAAAGGGTGGAACCTGGTGGACGTGTTCGAGCACGACACGACGGCTTTGACGTTTGAAGCCGACCGCGCGCGGTTGGTTATCCGAGTTGTCCCTGACGGCAAGAACTGCATTAGCGAGGTATATCTTACGCCGGGGAAGGCGAACCGCATGTCTCCGTCGCCGGCAACCAGCGCGTTCGGGAGGTAGCCAGGCTGCATACCGGCAGTCTGCAGTGCGCATGCGAAGGCTCTGGGTTCTTGTTGTTGTGGTCGCTGGTGTTGCGTGCCGGACGTCGACTCCTAACGGTCGCAACGCGGAAACGATTGCCGCGCCGCCGCCTGTCGAGATGTCGGAGGACGAACGCGCGATTCGTGACGTGCTGGCGACCGTCGAAGAGGTCATGGAGCAAGAGGATTTGTACGGCGTGTTGAGGCACGTTTCTGCATCGTATCACGACAGCGAAGGAAGAGGCTACGCGGATCTGAAGGCATTTCTTCAGACAGCGTTCAGCAAACGTCAAAAGATAGATGTCGTGCGACAGGACATTAGTGTGAAAGTATTTGGAGACAGAGCCATAGCATCCGAATCGTTCAGCACGTATTGCGAACTGGAAGATCTCCCGTCACGGGTGTCAGGCAGGATGTCCATCCACCTCGAGAAGGTGGCGGGCAGATGGCTCATAACCGAATGGGGCTTGTTACAACAGGAAGAATAGATGCCGATCAAGGCCAAACCGCTTAAGCGGAAGACAAAGTTGGAAGAACGCGAGTTGCCGTTCGACAGATTCGTAGCCAGCCTGAAGGCGAACAGCGAGAAATACGCGCTGCTCGGTGCCGTCGTTGTCTTCGCGGTCATATTCCTTATCGTGTATTCCAGCTACTCGGGCAAACGCGAGGTCACCGCCATCGAGGTTTTTGAACAGGCGCTGGCGGCAGAGACCGACGAAACGAAAATATCGCTGTTCGGCGAGGTCGTGAACGACTACGGCCGCTCGCCCGTTACCTATCAGGCGCTCTACTACCTGGCTGAAGCACATTACCGAGTCGGCAACGTGGAAGAGGCCCGCGAAACGTTTCAGAGATACCTCAAGAAATACTCCAAGTCTCAGCTTGCACCCGAGGCCCAGGAGGCGCTTGGACATATTGAAGAGGATGCGGGTGCGTTTGCTGATGCCGTCGTGCTGTATCGCAAGGTCGCTGAAGGTTACCCCACAAGCTTTGCTGCCCGGCGGGCGTGGCTCAACGCAGGTCGCTGCTACGAAGCGCTCGGCGACAAAACTGCCGCAGTAGAAGCGTACACGAAGGTTGTGTCTCTGCACCCCGGAAGCACGTGGGCTGAGAAGGCCGAGAAACGCCTCGTTCTGCTCGAAGAAGCGGGGCCAAAACCAGCGGATGGACAGACGCTGGACATCTCTTCCGAGGTGACCCAGCAGGAAACCGAGGAACCGCAGCCTGGGTCCGAGCCCACGACGTCATCGCTTTTACCACAGTGAGATGACGAAACAGATACGGAGCTCCTCGTTCTATAGGCGTGAACAGCGATGGGCGGCTTTTGCGGACTTTCATACACTGACGTAGAACGCGTTCCTGAATCCACTATCCTTCAGCGCATGTGCCAAACCATGCGACATAGGGGACCGGACGGGGAAGGGTTTCACGTCGACGGAGGCATTGGGCTCGGCGCGCGGGTTCTACAGTTACGTCATTCCAATGCAGCTCAGCCGGCGAGCAACGAGCGCGGCACCGTATGGGTTATGCTTGATGGTGACGTGTTCGTGCACGAAAGCGCCCGTGACGTCGCGGGTCTGAGCGTGATTACGGAGAGCGACGCGGACGCAATAGCACGGCTCTACGAGAAGTTCGGCGTTGATTTCATTCAAAAGACAGATGGCCAATTCGCAATAGCCGTTTGGGACACCGAAAGACGTACCCTTCACCTTTTCCGAGATAGAATTGGCTGCCGGCCGTTGTTCTATTTCCATAAGAGTCGAGGACTGACATTTGCCTCGACAGTGAGCGCGATTCTGGCCGACACTGATTGCCGCCCGGAGGTCGAGCTCGGAACGATAGACGCACTTTTCAGCTTCGGCTTCGTGCCCCATCCCAAAACCATGTTTCGCGGTATTAGCCAGATCAACCCGGGGCATGTTCTCACGTGGAGGGACGGCCACGTGACAGAGAGGTGCTACTGGGAGTTCCGGTACGGCGAGCCGGAGGAAATGCCCGATGATTCGTACGCTGAGAGGCTCAGGGAGCTCATTCACAAGGCCGTTGCCAAACGAGTGGAATGCGACGCTCCTTTCGGATCGTTTCTCAGCGGGGGAGTGGACTCGAGCACCGTTGTGGGGATGATGACGCAAATCCTCGGGCCTGGCGTTAAGGCGTTCTCGGTGGGGTTTGAAGAGGAGGAATACGACGAGTTGGGCGATGCACGCATTGTCGCCCGGCATTGCGGTGCGGAGTTGCACGAGGCTGTCCTGAAGCCCGAGATGGTGCCGCCGGTCTTCGAGAACATTGTGCGCCATCACGAGGTGCCCTTTCACGACACGTCCTGCCTTCCGACGTACTTCGGTGCGAAATCCGCGAGTGAACACATTAGACTTGTCCTTACCGGCGACGCACCTGACCAGCTCATGGCAGGGAGTGGGAAACACAAATTCTGGACGGCGAGAGCGTCGCGCGCAAAATCACTGATAAGGAGAAGCATCAGCAGGCTTGGATGGTCATCTGCAAAATTGCTCGGATTCCAGCCGGTAACCACGAGCTTGCAGGACAAAGTGTTGCGCAAGTTGTATCGAGATTCGCTCCCGATTGAGCACGAGTTCTTCGAGCACCAGAGTCGTGCGCAGCTGTTTCTCAAGCAGGCGCTCTACTCACCCGACCTCCTCGATATCGGCACGCTCGATGATCCGTTCGAGATTGCCCGCCCGTATTTCGAGAAGGTTGCAGATAGGAGCTTCCTCGAGAAGATACTCTTCTACGACATTTCGTTCTATTTGCCCGACGACCTGATGGTCAAAGTTGACAGAATGACCATGGCTCATTCGCTGACGGCGCGGTACCCTTACACGGACGCCGCCATTCTGGAGTTGGCCGGACTTATCCCTGACAGGCTGAAGCTCAAGAGGAACGGTGACGCTACTACGAAGTTCGTGCTCAAAGAGGCCGCAAGAGACATTCTGCCGGAACGGCCTGTAGCCAAGCCGAAACAGGGATTTGCCGTACCGCTTGAGGAATGGTTGCGGGCTCCGCTCTCGGGTTACGTCAAGGGCATTCTCCTGGACAACGTCTCTCTTCAAAGGGGGTACTTCAACGAGCGTTTCCTGCGAGACATGTTGAATCGGTTCTTCAAACAGCAGACCGATCATTCAACGGGATCAGCCACATTTCTCGTTTGCCTGCTTACGGTCGAGCTCTGGCACCGGATTTTCATTGATGGTGCCGACACATTCCGGTCTTCACAATGATGGATGTAGTAGCCGGCGGTGATGAGAACCTCTTCGACGGGAACGCTCGAGGCTTGTCGCAAACGATGAAACGCAGTTCCGAGTGGTGAATTGTCGATGCCTGAAGACCTTTTTTGCAGACAACGCGATGACGAGTACTTGGCACTGCTGCGCGAGGAGGCAGAATTCTGGGCAGAGGGTGATGCCATAAGCGACTTCTGCTGCGCCAAGCTCGCTGCTCTCTCGCCATTCGACAGGTACACAAACGAGATGTTGACCGGCTCGGAGACCCGGCGATGGTGGGAACTTGTCGGCGAACGCGGACCGTTTGATTCTGCATGCACCTTGGGCGGCGGTTCGTTAGTACTCGAGAGAACACTCGTTGAGCGCGGGTGGGTCCAGCATTTTGACGTCTTTGATGTGAGCCCGAAGGTCATTGCGAACACAAAGAAAGGCCTCCCCGAGCAGTGCGCGGATGCGTTCGACTGTCACGAAGCCGATCTCAACTTCTGTGACCTCGGTGACAGGCGATACGACATGGTGCTTGCACTGAGTTGTCTGCACCATATTGTGAATCTCGAACATGCCGCGTTTGCTATCAACAAGACACTCAAGCACGGTGGCAAGCTGTTCCTGTACGACTACGTGGGAGAGCGAGGGTTGGAGGCTTCAGCTGAGAAGATCGAACTTGTGAACCGCGTTTACTCGATTATCCCGCGCAAGTACAGGACCGACAAACAGCTCGAACGGATTGACAGAAGCCTTCTGCCTCATGGTAACACTGCAAGCCCTTTCGAGGCGGTGCGGTCCGACGAGATACTTGGAGTCCTCGAACGTTACCTCGTTCCGGAACATGTTGCGTCGTTCGGTAGTCTCTACGTCTGTCTCTGGCAGAGGCTGAACAGAAAGTTTCATCGCAGGTCCGATCTTGTCGGGTGGATCATCGAGATCGACAGAATAGTAAGCAAGACGGGATACGTGTTGCCCGCTTCGGCGTTCGGCATCTACGCTAAACGACCCTGAGAACGGGCATCCTCATCACGCGGTCCACACGCCGGGTATAGTCGCCTCGCACTTCGGACACTTACCGTTCTTGATCGTGTTCTTGATGATTATATAGCCCTGGCGCCGGATAAGGATTTCATTACATTCCGGGCAGTACGTATGCTCGCCGGGATGGCCCCGCACGTTGCCGAGGTAAGCGAACCGGAGGCCTGCGTCGCGCGCGATCTTTCTGCACCGTTCGAGCGTTCTGACCGGAGTGCGCGGCAGGTTCTGGATCTTGTACATCGGATGAAACGCCGAGAAGTGAATCGGAACGTCCGGACCGAGTTCGGAGTATACCCATTTGGCCATCTGCTCGATCTCTTGCGGACTGTCATTGAGCGTCGGGATTATCAACACGACAAGCTCGAACCACATGCCGAGTTCCTTGAGCAGCACAAGCGTGTCGAGCACAGGCTGCAGGTGACCACTGCACGTCTCGGTATAAAACTTTTCCGTCATCGCTTTAAGATCGATCTTGACACCGTCAAGAACGGCACACAGCTCCCGCATCGGTTTTTCGAGAATGTAGCCGTTCGAGATCATCACGCTTTTGACCCCTTCCTTCCGAGCCGCCACGGCGCAGTCGTACATGTACTCATAGAATATGACCGGTTCTGAGTAGGTGTAAGCGACCGAAGCGCTACCGGTTTTCTTCGCGTCTCGGGCAATATCTTCGGGGGTCATCTTGTAGCTTCGGACTTGTTCAGGCCTGAACTGGGAGATGTTCCAGTTCTGGCAGAACTTGCATTCCATGTTGCAGCCGGCGGTCGCGATCGAGAACGCCTGTGTACCCGGCAGGAAATGGAAGAGCGGTTTTTTCTCGATAGGGTCGACATGGTACGTACATGGTCTTGAGTGGACAAGCGTGTAGTACGTGCCATCCTGGTTTTCGCGGACACCGCAGTATCCCCGTTCGCGGTCGCCTATAACACATTCTCGCGGACAAAGCTCACACTTGATCTTGAGCTCGTCGAGTTTTGTGTAGTGGCGGGCTTCGACGACCGGCCAGGATCCGTCGGCACTGATCAGCGGGTCGTCCCCGGAGGCGGCCCCTGCGGTCGAGGTCAAGCAGGCGGCACACCCTGTAACACCGAGATGTGTCAGGAATTCGCGTCGCGACTGGTTGTTCATGCTTCCACCTTCTTGATTTTGGTACGGTCGTCCTCGCCGAGACCGAGCGCTGCCGCAGTCGCGATACACTTGGGCTCCCGGCCAACGTCTTTCAGTGTTGGCAGCCCGTGTTCCTTGCGTTTCTCCTCGATTATGTCAGCGGAAACCCGGTCGAGCGCAACAGGGTCTCGCGACGCGAGAATGGTGGAAAGATCCCAGGCAAACTGTGATTTGTACCCCGGGCCGCCATTGTAGAGAGCAACAAGCCCGTCGCAGATGATCAGTCGCTGCTTGTCTCTTATGAGCGGATGAGAAGACAGGTCCGCGATGAACGGGTCGCAGTTGTTGTCGTGATACTTGTTCGGGTTGTGGATCGCACCGTACCAGTTCTTCATGGCCACGGTTATCCCGGCCATTTCGTGATCCTTCAGGATAGGTACGTTGATCGTCGCCGTGCAGAGCTCCGAAAGGATGCGACTGAAGCACGAGCCAACGCTGCCTGCGGTTCGCGGTCTGGGCTCGTACCCGACGCCCCTCTCGTCGGTGCCGAAACATCTCAGCCCGGAGCGGCCCGTCTTAATCTTGTACCCGCACCTCTTCAACTCGTACGAGGACTTGTCCCAAACGATGATCCGCTCGGGTTTGAGGCCTGCCGAGACGAGCCCGTCCGCAATAGCTGCAACCACTTCCTTGTGAGTAGATCCCTTTGGCCCGACGAGCGAGTTGACCTTGATACCGACCACGTCTTTCGGTGTGAATAGGCTCCGCCACGCGTCGCGTTCGGTCCCGGCTCCTGTCACCTTCAGAACGGCGTGCGAGACCATCTCGCGAACGAGCTTCTGGTCGGGCACGCCCGCGTCGTTAACGACGCCGTCGCGTCGGGCAAGCACAACTGTCGGGTCCAAGTCAGGCGTGGGACGGGACTTCGCCTCCAAGCTCCTACTGAAAGCGGCGCCGACAGTCCCGGCCGCCGTAGCCGCGAGAAACTCTCTTCGAGATCGCTCTGTCATACCTCCACGACTTTGATCTTCGCGGGATCGCCCTCACCGAGACCCAGCTTGACTGCCGTATCGATGAATTTTGCGGGCCGTCCTGCTTCTGCGAGGGTTGGCAACCCGTTCTCCTTGCGTTTCGCCTCGATGATGCCCTCGCTGATGCGGTCCATCGCCACCGGGTCAGTCCCGACCATGATGGCGGACTCTTGCCAGGTGAACTGCGGTTTGTATCCGGGACCGCCATTGTAGCAAGAGGTAAGCGCATCAACGAGAATCAACCGCTCCTTGCTGCGGATCAGCGGATGGCTATTCAGGTCTGCGATATACGGGTTGCAGTTGGTAGCGTGGTGGCTTCCGGGATTGTTTATCGCGCCATAGTAGTTTTTCATGCTGACCGTCACACCCGATATCCCGTGATCCTTGAGCATCGGCATGTTGATGGTCGCCGTACACATCTCCGATAGTATCCGGCTAAACTTGCCCTTGAACTTGCCCATAGAGCTTTCTTCTGCATCGTAGCGTCTGTCGCTGCCGAAGATCTTGACGCCCTTGGAGCCTTCCGGCTCGTTTATCTCGTAGCCGCACGATTTCATCTCGTTGGTTCGCCTGTCCCAGATGATGATGTTCTCGGCTTTTAGGCCGGCATCGATCAGCCCGTCGGCGACGATGTTCGCCAATTCAGGACGAGTTTTAAGGTTCCGTTTACCCAGCATGTTCACCTTGAGACCAACAACATCCGTAGGCTTGAACATGCCGGCCCACGCATCCCGGCCGCTCGACGCGCCGGTGAGCTTCATCATTGACTGCTCGACCATCTCGCGCAACAGCTTGAGGTCGAGTTCCCTTGACTCGCTTTCGACACCAGGCCGTTTGCATATCAGCACCTGTCCGCCCGCTGGAGCAGCCTCCAGACCGGACACGCCCAGGAACGTCCCGGCGGCTCCGGCAGCCGCCATCCCGGCACCTCGCTTAATAAACTGTCTCCTCGTCGACCGATTTGAGGTTGTGCTCATGTCTTCCATCCTTTCATCGAAGTCTGTCTCGGATCTTCCTACTGCTCGCCTTCCTCGCCAAACACCTGGGCACTGAACCAATACAACTCCGCATCCGGATCTTTCCATGCGCCACGCGGCAAACCCGTCTTCCTGCAAATACCTTCGAGATACATATCCCTGTCCCACCCCTGTTCTGCGGGAACCTGTGGAAGCAGGATGCCCGAACGCCAGCCCTTCTTCCTGAGTTGCAGCCCGTGTTTGCCTATCTCTATCATGCTTACGTCAGGCACGCGCTCGAACGGGCTCGAGGGAGCGTCCACCGGCCTCATCACGGATATTTCTATGTGGGTTTCATCCACTGTGTCGGCAGTCACGTGCGGAAGCTGCTTCCGCGGATCGTTTATTGCGTTAATAGTGTTGTCGATGACTCCCTGGTACAGCGGTGCCCGACCCTCCTGAATGTACCCGATGCACCCGCTTAGCTGTCCCCCCCGCGTCAGCGTGACGAAAACGCCCAGCTTCCGTTTCAGCGTATCGGTAAATTCGTCTTCAGCCGGCCCCTTGGGAATCTTGTTCTTGAAGTAGCCCTCGAGGGTGTCGCGGGCCAGCTTCAGCAGCGTTTGCTGTTCCGCATGAGAAAGCACGTCGTTCTCTTCCGTTGGGGTCTCGCCCGGCGATGGAGCAGGAGCTTCTTCCCCAGAAGTGTGCATATCATCTTCTTTCATTGAGACCTCCTCCCCTCGCGAAGCAGAAACGTGTTCCTTCATCGGAATGGCAATCGAGATATATGTTACGGAACGCGCGAAACTGCCTTCCATCCGACCGGAGAAATCGCGCGCCACAACTGTTCCCTTCGGATACCCTGCCAGCAGCTTGATGAGTATGGACAGAGGGTTACGGCCGCAGATGGTGTCTTTTGTCTTCTCGAGGTGTTTCCGGAACGCATCAAAGTCAAGGCTAATGATTGCCTCGGATGCCTGATCCGCATACACCTTCAGGTTCTCCTCGACGTTCTCTCGGAACGGCAGATACCGGTAGTCGGCTCCGTAGTGGGTGAAATCCGAGCTGGCAACCACAAGCGTCCTGTTGTCGACATGCTCCCGGAGCTCCCCGGCAGCGCGGTCACAATCGGCGGGAGTAACATCACTCACAAGCATCGGCACCAGCTTGAACTCGCCGAGCTGAACCTGCAAGAACGGCAGTTGGTTCGCAAGCGAGTGTTCGCGGGCATGAGCTCTCGGCACGCTGGTGAACGGAGGCTCTTTGAGCAACTGGTCACAGATGGTTCTGTCGACCTCTATCTCACCGAGAGGCGTGCTGTAATGGGTCACGTCCTCGAGTATCGAGATTCCGCGGAACGGGACGCCATGGCTCAAACCCAGCACGATCGCCCGATCGTAGTCGCCTTGTTTCAGGAGCTTGCAGCCGCATGCCGCGACGGTGCCCGAGTATTGATACCCGGCGTGAGGCAGTATCAGGCCGGCAACTTTGCCTTCGAACTTCGCCGCGTCGGCTCTCTTGATGTAGCGTTCGATCTCGGCACGAAGCGCGTTCGGATTGGATGTTGGCCACCAACCCGGAGCTTTGAACACGTTGTGCGCCATCTCACCGGAACCTTGGGTGGTGGAAACCAGAAAGTACGTTGCAAGGACGACCAGCCCCACGGCTATCGACAAGTACACGACGTATCGGGTCGCTACCGGCATCGTATGTCTCCTTGGCCTGTTTCCTTATCATGGCAGGACGACGCTATGGGTGACTTTTCCTTCAAATTCATTGTATACAAAGGCCAGGCAAAAAACAAGGTCAGTATGACACTTATTCGACAGAGCCTGGCGGGAAACGCCGCATCATCGTCTGGTTTTGCCAGGCCTGTCAACCCACTCCGGCGGGCCGTACAGTCCGTTCTCGCTCGTGTCTATCTGCTTGAACTCCAGGTTGAACGCAGGCGATTCCGGTTTGAGGCGGAAGTCAAAGCCCTCCGCGTCTACAAACATCGGGTCGGCGATAATCGAGTGGATGTCTTGTCCTTTTGCCTGCCATTTCTTGAAACTCATTCCCGCAAACTTGATCTCGGGGTCTGACGTGTCCCAGTAGACGTTGTAATCCAATCGGTAGTTGCCGTTCTTCCAGTTGCTCCCGAGCAGGCGACCGTTGTCGAAGTAAACGATGTTGCGCTCGAAGAAGAACGAAATATGCTCCTCCTCGCGTGTCCGGATTATCTGCCCATCCTTCGAAAATGCGAAGATGTTGTTCCGGACAATGTTCTCCTTGCCGTAATGTTGGTGGAACCCGCCCGTTTTGGTGCTGTAGGCAATGTTGTTCTCGATGAGTATCTCCGAGCTTCCTTCGTCGGGGTAGATGCCCCAGCCGCCGTAGCTGTATGAGTGGATGTCATGGAATATGTTGTGCCGGATCACCGTCCCGGGCGAGATTCCCAGCGTGTATATACCGCCCATATCGCTGAGCACGCCCCGACCGATATGGTGTACGTGGTTGTGCTCGATCACGTTGTGGTTGGCCGAGCTCGGCGCATATCCCCAGCACCACCCGATGGAGAGACCCGAATAGTCGAGGTCGCTGATTTCGTTGTGGGATATCGTGTTGTAGCTGCTCCGGCCAACCCACACACCAACGCCCGCACGGAATATCTTCCCGCCGTCGTGGATAAAGTTGTTGTCTATCAGGTTGCGGGACGCCGCTTCGTCCTCGGTTTTGGGACTGCCGCCTTCTCCGATACGTACGCCGCCCGCGCCGAGATCGTGAATCTCGTTTTGCACGATACGGTTGTCCTGGCACCCACGCCGGAACCATATCCCGTAGGTTCCGACGTGCGCTATCTCGCACTGCTCGACCGAGCAGAACCGTGCGCCGACCGCGTTTATGGCTCCGGGAATGCTGAACGCGGCCTGCGGGTCACTGTGTCCCTGCTGCGGGATGGGCCAGTCGGAGTGTATGAAACGCAACCCCTTGAAATGCAGATGTTCGACATACTTATCTTCACCCGGTTCGCCCTCGAGAAGGAGCAGTTGGGCTGTAACGGGCGCAACCACCTCTGCTACGGACAGGTCTTCGCCGTCGAGCGGGTGGTAGTACAACATGCCGGTACTGCGGTCCAGGTACCATTCTCCCGGCGAGTCGAGCGCCTCGCGAAGATTCTCGACGTGATACCGCTGGTTCTTGCCCCAGCGCTCGAACGGCCATACCGCGGGGCCGGTGAACGTGACAATGTTGTTCTCGGCGTCTATCGACTCGATCCGGTGGGTTGACGTCTCCCAGGAATGGTAAACCACCACAAGTACGTCGTCCGGGTTCTGCCACGGTCTTATATCACCCGGCTTGAACTTGAACGCTGTCTTTTCGCGAGAGACTTCTTTGCCCGTTGCGGCGTCTTTCAGAGGCGGGGCCTTGCCCGCTGTCGAGAGGTAGCCTGTGTTGGGGGTTCGGGCAACGGTGCGTCGTTCGCCGTTAACCCAGAGCGCCCCGAAATGCCAGTCTCCGGCTTTCACTTCGGGCAGGTCTGCCTTCCAGAGGCTTCCACTCTTCTTCCAGCCAGTAACAAGACGACCACCACTGATGACCGGTTTCTCGTCCGGGTATGCTGCATACGTGACGGGGGACTTCTCGGTCCCAGAGTCTTCCGGGGTAAACACGACCGGTTCCGATATGCGATAGGTGCCTTCCCGGACAAGAACAGTGATTGGGTTCTCGACCTCACCGGCCGATCTCAGCCGTCGGATAGCGTCCCGCGCGCCCACAATTGTAGCGAACGGACCGTCAGCGCCCGCGGCATCCTGCGTCGGCAGAGTGCCCGACCAGGTATCGTCCCCGCCGGGAGCTACGTAGAGCGTGATGGTCTCCTCTGACGCCGCAGCAAACGGAAACCTCATCCCCATGACAAGGATCAGTAGCACGCAGACTGCCAAGCCTTTTAGATGCATAGTGTCTCCTCCTTAGTCTCTCGTTCTCGCGCAATTCTCACAAGTCCACTTGCAGGCAAGTACCACGGATACCATTATACCACCTTGCGGCCGTTGACACGTATGAGAAATGTTCTCGTTCCCACGGAGGACGGTGGGAACGAGGGTAAAGGACGAACAGTATGGATTGGGGGGCCGGATTGCGGGAGCTTCGATTACGAGCACGAACGAAGAGCGATCTTCGAATCCGCGGAGAGGCGAAACAATCACAGCGCAAATGCCATATATCATGGTGCATGTCTTTCCTATGCTGCGGCCATGTGGTATACTTCCCAGTCGGACAGCACTGTCGGCTTCGGAAAGCGAAAAGGAGTCAAAACGAATGCGGATTCTCTACCTGGACTTGGACACATTAAGACCTGACCATCTTGGGTGTTACGGCTATTTGCGCAACACGTCGCCGAACATCGACCGTATCGCGTCCGAGGGAGTCAGATTCGAGAACTATTACACAGCGGACGCCCCGTGCCTGCCGTCGCGCTCGGCGCTCTTCAATGGCCGGTTTGGGATACATACAGGGATTGTTGGTCATGGCGGAACCGCCGCCGATCTCCGGCTCGAAGGGCGAGACCGGAGCTTCGCAAGTCGTCCCCAGTTTGCCACGTGGATGACGGCGCTCGAGCAAGCAGGTTTGTACACGGTCTCGGTCAGCCCCTACGCTGAGCGTCATGCTGCGTGGTGGTTCTACAACGGGTTCCGAGAGATGTACAATCCCGGTAAGGGTGGTATGGAACGGGCCGATGAGGTTGCTCCTCATGCGCTGCGGTGGATCAAGGACAACGCCCAACGCGACAACTGGTTCCTTCAGGTAAACTTCTGGGACCCGCACACGCCATATCGTACGCCGATGGAGTACGGCAACCCGTTCGAAGGCGAACCGGTGCCGGATTGGCTCACAGAAGACATTCTGGACGGACACCGCAAGAGTTACGGACCGCACAGCGCGTGCGAGCCGTGGGGGTTCGACGAGTGGAACCACCCCGAATTGCCGCGGGTACCGTCGGAGATAGCCTCACTGGATGATTTCAGGAAAGCCATAGACGGGTACGACGTGGGAATCCGGTATATGGACGACCATATCGGCATGATCTTCAACGCGCTTGACGCCGCGGGCGTGCTCGATGAGACAGCCGTCATTATCAGCGCCGACCACGCTGAAAACCTGGGAGAGCTAAACATCTACGGCGACCATCATACCGCGGACCATATCACGTCGCGAGTGCCTTTGATCGTTCGGTGGCCGGGAATGAAAGGCGGCACCGTGGACCACGGGTTGCACTACAATCTCGACCTGACACGCACGGTCGCCGAACTCACGGGAGCGGCGATAACCCCGACCTGGGATGGAAAGAGCTTTGCACCGGTGCTGCAAAAAGGCGGCGACTGCGGCAGGGACTATCTCGTGGTGAGCCAGTGCGCGTGGAGTTGCCAGCGTGCCGTGCGGTGGGGACCCTGGATACTGGTCCGCACGTATCACGACGGGCTTAAGGACTTCCCTGAAGTGATGTTGTTCAATATCGAGGATGACCCGCACGAAACGCGGAATGTCGCCGGTGACAATCCTGCTGTGGTAAACGAAGGTCTTGCCAAACTCGAGCACTGGCACGGCACCATGATGGATACTTCCGATTACGCTGAGGACCCGCTTTGGAGAGTCGTACGCGAAGGCGGACCGTTTCACACTCGCGGCATGCTTGCGCAGTACTGCCAACGGCTGCGAGATACCGGCCGCGGACATCATGCCGATAAACTCGAGAAGCAATACACCGGCTAGGACAGACCGAGCGTATCTCGATGAACGAATACGACACCTTTGCTCGACAGCGCCGGTCACAAGAGTGTTTACTACTTGGCCGGGGTATGAAGTCTGAATCAGGTTTGCAGTGGCAACAATCAGAGACGGGTACCACAAAGCTAGGAGGTTTACTACAAGATGCATGCTGTTCAGGACAAACTAGACGATCTTTGCGTCAACACTATCCGCATGCTTGCGGTGGATGCGGTTGAGAAAGCGAACTCCGGTCATCCCGGGCTGCCGATGGGCGCAGCCGCTCCCGCCTACGTGCTGTGGACGAGGTTTCTCCGGCACAACCCTGCGAACCCATCGTGGCCGGACCGTGACCGGTTTGTTCTTTCTGCAGGCCACGGGTCCACGCTGCTGTACGCGCTGTTGCACCTGACAGGGTACGATCTGCCGTTGGACGAGATCAAACAGTTTCGCCAGTGGGGTAGCAAAACACCAGGCCACCCGGAGGTTGGCGATACGCCCGGAGTCGAGACGACCACCGGGCCGTTGGGACAGGGGTTCGCGAATGCGGTCGGCATGGCTATCGCCGAGCAGCACCTGGCGGCCTGTTTCAATCGTGCAGACCATACCATCGTCGATCACCACACCTACGTTTTCGCCAGCGACGGCGACCTGATGGAGGGCGTTTCGCACGAGGCAGCGTCTCTCGCCGGCCATCTCAAGCTAGGCAAGCTCATATGCCTGTACGACGACAACAGCATCTCGATCGAAGGGAGCACGGACCTGGCCTTCACGGAAGACAGAATGAAACGGTTTGAGTCCTATGGGTGGCATGTGGAACGGGTCGACGACGGAAACGACCTCGAGGCCGTGGCCGCTGCCATACGCGCCGCGCAGATGGAGACGGAACGCCCGTCGTTGATTGCTGTTCGCACGCATATCGGGTACGGCAGCCCGAACAAGGAGGGTACGGCCGATGTGCACGGCGCACCCCTGGGGCCTGACGAAGTCAAGTTAACGAAGGAGAATCTTGGTTGGCCCCTCGAGCCGGCGTTTCTGATACCTGATGATGCACTGGCAGAGTTTCGCAAAGCTGTCGAAAACGGCAAGGGTTTGGAGCAAGAATGGCAGGCGCGTTTCCAGGAGTACGCGAAAGCGTACCCTGAGCTGGCCGAGGAATGGCAGGTGTGCATGAGCGGCGAGCTGCCGTCCGGTTGGGACAGGGATATCCCCGAGTTTCCGGCCGATCCGAAAGGGCTCGCGACGCGTGCGTCATCCGGGAAAGTGCTCAACGCTATTGCAGCCAACTTGCCCAACTTGATCGGGGGTTCCGCCGACCTGGCCCCATCAAACAAGACGCTCATAGAAGGTTCGGACGATTTCAGTTCGAGTAACCGGGGTGGCCGGAACATGCGCTTCGGTGTGCGCGAACACGCTATGGGCTCGATCATGAACGGCATGGCGCTGCACGGAGGACTGATCCCGTATGGCGGGACGTTCCTCGTTTTCTCGGACTACATGCGGCCGCCAATTCGTCTGGCAGCCATGATGGGGTTGAAGGCTGTCTATGTCTTTACTCACGACAGCATCGGTGTGGGCGAGGACGGCCCGACCCATCAACCTATCGAGCATCTTGCCGCACTGCGGACGATCCCCGGACTGACGGTCATACGGCCCGCGGATGCCAACGAGACAGCGGAAGCCTGGCGATTTGCAGTACAGTCTCAGGAAGGACCTGTGGCTTTGGCTCTGACACGACAGAACCTCCCGACGCTCGATCGCCACCAGTACGCGTCTGCTGACGGACTATCCCGAGGGGCCTACGTTTTGAGCGATGTTGAGAACAGCGAACCGGACGTCGTTCTCATCGCGAGCGGTTCCGAGGTCCCTCTTGCTCTCGAGGCGTCCGAGAAGCTCAAGGAGAAAGGCACTGCCGCACGTGTTGTGAGCATGCCGAGTTGGGAGCTGTTTGACGCGCAACCGGAGGAGTACCGGAACAAGGTGCTGCTGCCGCACCTGGGAGCCCGGGTAGCTGTAGAAGCAGGGATCACGCAGGGCTGGCGCCGTTACGTGGGCGATAGGGGAGAGCTGGTCGGCATCGACCGGTTCGGCGCGTCCGCCCCCGGCAAAACGGTATATGAGAAGCTCGGGCTCACAGCGGACCGTGTAGTCGAGACCGCATTGGAAGTGTTGAACCGGAGCAAGGGTTAGGTGATGAATCGACTGAAGATGCTGACAGCTGGACTATACACTTGACTTTTTGCATTCAAGAGGCGATCATTCTCTTAACATCGGTAGTCGGACGAACCTCGGGAGGTTGATCACGTGAGACTTCTTGTTACGGGCGGCGCGGGCTTCATCGGGTCGAACTTCGTGCGGCTCGTGCTTGAAGAGCGCCCGGATTGGACCGTAACGAACCTCGACAAGCTTACCTACGCGGGCAACCTCAAGAACCTCAGAGACGTCGAGAACAATCCGGGATACAGTTTCGTACGAGGCGATATATGCGATCCGACGGTTGTGTCTGAGGCGATGGCGGACGCCGATGCGGTCGTCAATTTCGCCGCGGAGACACACGTCGACCGCAGCATACACGATCCGACGGGATTCATCGAGACCGACGTCACCGGCGTTTACGTTCTCTGCGAGGAAGCACGACGTCAAGGACTCACCACGTTCGTCCACGTGTCCACGGACGAAGTCTACGGGAGTATCGAGGACGGCGCGTTCTCGGAAACCGACCCGCTCTCGCCAAGCAACCCGTATTCCGCGAGCAAAGCGGGCGGCGAGATGCTGGCCATGTCGTATTTCAAGACGTTCGAGCTGCCGGTTGTCGTGAGCCGCGGGTCAAACACGTTCGGCCCGTTCCAGTATCCCGAGAAGTTCATGCCCCTTTTTATCACCAACGCCATTGACGACGAACCTTTGCCGCTGTACGGCGACGGCCTTAACGTGCGCGACTGGCTGTTCGTTGAGGACCATTGCCGCGCGCTGCTGTTTCTTGTGGAGAACGGCGTTCCGGGCGAACTATACAACGTCGGAGGCGGCAACGAGCGGACTAACATAGATGTCGCTCGGGCCATTGTAGCTCGACTCGGCAAGAGCAACGATCTTATAAAGCCTGTCAAGGATCGCCCCGGCCATGACCGCCGCTACGCCTTGGACTGCGCCAAGCTCGAGCAGGCCGGTTGTCAACCTCTCGTAAGCTTCGATGACGGGTTCGCACGGACTGTGGACTGGTACCTCGCAAACGAATGGTGGTGGCGGGAACTCAAGACAGGGGAGTACCTCGAGTACTACAAGAGGAACTACGAGAACCGCTAACCTGTACGCTTCAAGGGAGGTCTCAATGAAAGGTGTTATTCTTGCCGGCGGACTCGGCACGAGGCTGATGCCGCTCACAAAGGTCACGAACAAACATCTCCTGCCGATATACGACGAGCCGATGATCTACTTCCCGATCCGCACTCTTGTAGACGCGGGAATCGAGGATATTATGCTCGTGACCGGCGGCAACTCGGCGGGCGATTTCCTGCAGTTGATAGGCAACGGCAAAGGGTTCGGCCTGAAGCACTTTGACTACACGTACCAGGAAGGCAGCGGCGGTATAGCCGACGCCCTGGGGCTTGCCGAGGATTTCGCTGACGGCGAGAAGATAGTCGTCATTCTGGGCGACAACATTATCGAAAAAAGCATCCGTTCTGCCACCGAGGCGTTTGCCATGCAGGAACGCGGCGCCAAAATAATGCTCAAGGAAGTGCCCGATCCGGAACGGTTCGGCGTTCCCCAACTTGACGGCGACCACATCGTGCGGATCGAGGAGAAACCCAAAGAACCCAAGTCGCACTACGCGGTTATCGGCATCTACATGTATGATGACCGGGTGTTCGATATCATCCGAACCCTGGTGCCGTCCAATCGCAACGAGCTCGAGATCACCGACGTCAACAACGCCTATATCGAGCAGGGCCAAATGACGTACGAAGTCCTCGACGGCTGGTGGACCGACGCCGGCACGTTTCAGTCGCTGCTCCGGGCAAGCCGGCTCGTCGCCGACAAGCATCCCGAGTGACCCCTTCGACGTCAGGGTGCGTTCGAGACCTGTTTTACCGAATCGTCCGATAATTGAGTGGTGCGCGTTGAGGGGAACCGAAACGGCTACTTTGCAGGATGAGCTTTCCGGGCCAGAACGCGTTGTTTGATCACGACCGCGAAGTATTTCAAGTCGCGCTTCACAACGGCCAGCGACCGTTTCGAAGGAAGACGGAACAACTGGTATAGTCCGAAATAGACCTTCTGGAGCGGTGAGTTGATCGTGACTTGATGGAACTTGTAGTTGTCGATCGGCAGCAGCCGCAAAACCCGCGCAATCACTCTGATATGTTTTGCGAAGAACCTGTTCCGGGAAAGGCCCATGACGAACTTCTTCGACAACCGCTTCTTCTTTGCGAGGAAATAGAGAACGTCCCAGAATAGGTGTTCGTCGTCGTGCCCCAGATAGAGGCTTTCATACCAGATCTCGTACCCTCTCTCGCAGACGGACTCCACGCTATTCTGCGTGATAGTACCGTCCTCGAGCGCCCGTTTAGTCAGCTCGGTTTCCGGAAAGAACTGCAGCGTGAAGACCTCCTGCTGGTAAGGTTTGGGCAGGGAGGTGAGCAAATCCAGTGAGGCCATCCTGTCTTCGCGCGTCTCGTAAGGAACATTGGTGATCAGGTCGATGCAGAGCAGCACGTTGTTGTCGTGAATGATCTTCGCCGTATCGAGTATTCGCTCCGTCGGCGTGTGCCGGTTGAAGTACTCAGTGCGTATCCGCTCGGAACCCGATTGGACGCCCATAACGGTGTATATAAGGCCGCAGGATTGCAGCAGCTTGATACGCTTATCGGACACCAGGTTCGGATGGCTGTATGCGAAGAAGAACAGCCCGACATTCTCCCGGTACTTCTCGGCAAACTCCTCAAGCCACTCGTCGTCGAACATGAACGAGTCGTCCTCAACAGCGACGTTATGAAGGTTCTCGTATGTCTGTTTCGCCTGTACGAGCTCATCTATGACGCTGTCAACGCTGCGTCGCCGCATTATCTTGCCCTTGCCTTTGTACGCCCTTTTGAGAAACGAGTTGCAGCAGAACGCACAATCGTGAAGACACCCGCGGGACGCCGTGACGGGATACGACTGCATCACCTTCTCGTTCTCGAACCCCGTGAGGATCCGGCCGTTGTCGATGTAGATCTTGTTCTTGCCGGTGAAGTCGGGGGAGGGGAGGGCATCGAGATCTTCCACCAATGGACGCAACTCGTTGCTCACGATCTCACCGTCGCGTTTGACGCAGAGGTTGGGAATCGTCGAGTAGTCGCTCCCGCTCTCGAGCGCGCCGAGGAAGTCAACGAACGCTCCCTCGCCCTCGCCGACACAGACAACATCGGCGAACTCGAGCGATTCGGCGGGCCTGAGCGTTGGGT
>CAZGCA010000035.1:0-55138 GCA_964524145.1 uncultured bacterium
TCCATTCTATCTACGGGACTCGGTATGTGGGGGGTATGCACCTGATCCCAGGAATGAATTCCTGGGCTATTATCGACCGTCCCTATGGGACTGTTCAAGAAAACCATCCGGGCGTCTCCCGGCTGCTGGAGTTCGTGCTCACTCAGCCATTTGCTGAACGACTAAGGATCGATTCCGGGGGTTGAAAATCATCTCGCAGGTATAGTACTCTCCTAGTGCTCGCTGAGAGGGAGTCGGCCAGGCTTCGAGTGCACGCTCGAGGAAACGACTCAGGGCTTGTTTGAGGTATTCTGAGGACAGAAACATGGGGCCAGACACCAAACCATTCTAGGGAGGGACCTGCTATGCGTGCAAACCACCTTGTCACCGTTGGAATCATACTGGCAGCCTCTTGTCTTGCGCCTTCGCTACACGCGGACGATTACTATGTCGATAATTCGTCTGGGGTAGACAACCCGGAAGGGGGCGATCAGACCCAGCCGTGGCAGACGATCAACTACGCGCTGGACCGCATCACCGGCACCGAACAGAACCCTCACCGCGTCCTCGTAGCCAAGGGGCAGTACGAGGAGACCGTTGTGTGCGATGCGTACGAGTCGATCTACGGCAACTACGATCACGACGGCGCCACCTGGACACGCGACCCGCAAGATCCCACCCCTTATGGCGAAACCACGATCAGCGCGAGCGACGCGGGCTCGGTGATCGTCCCGGGCGAGGGGAGCACGGTCGACGGGTTCACACTCACCAACGGGTCGCGTGACTACGGCGGGGCCGTCTACTGCTGGGAAGTCAGCGCGACAATCTCGAACTGCAGAATCACCGAAAACGAGGCAACGGCTGCCGATGGAGGCTCGGCCGTCTATATCCGTGCAGGCGGAGTCGATATTGCAGTCGAGATTGACTCGAATATCATAGAACACAACACACACACGGCCATCTTCATCGACTCGGGAACCGTAACGCTCAGCGACAACATCATATCAGACACCAGCAACGGACGTGGGATCTGTGCTGTAAACGAGTCGAGCTTGACTCTCAGCTCGAATGCGATTCAGCGAAACGCCATTGACGGCGTCTTGATCCAGGGCGGATCTGCCTCGTTCATGAACAACGTCATATCGGACACTATCGACGGCGACGGCGTGGACGCTGCTGGTGAGACGGCATTGACTCTGTCAGGTGACCGGCTTCTGCGCAACGCGGAACGAGGGATAGTGACACGTGGCGGAACCTTGGTCGCTTCCTCATGCACCATGGCCGACAACGAATCGACCGGAGTCGTGGTCGGTTCAATTGCCACAATCGAGGATTGTCTGATTTGCGGCAATGGCGGAGCTTGGTCCGGGGTCTCAGGCGCAAAGAGTGCGGGCGTCTACATTTGGGGCGAGACAGCAACGATCCGGCGCAGCACGATCTGCCACAACTACTACACGTATTTCTACCCATGGGAGGAGAACGCCGGGGGTATTAAGACATACGCCAATAACGTGTTCTCTGTCTACGACTCGTTCATTGTGGCAAACGACAACGCAGCCGGTGTTGCCTGCCACTTCGACAGCAACACCGCGACGATGAAGAACAACTTCTTCGTCGGCGGCGGACGCATCATCCTACTTGGCACGGAGGTAGCCTCGGTCAACAACAGTGTTCTTCACAACAACAACGGATATGAGGCATCCAGCGGGACGAATGCCGTAACGATGGTCAACGATCTCCTCTGGGGCAACGGCGACGACCTCACCGTTGCGGCGATCGCAGAACAGACGATAACGCACTGCAATATCGAAGACGGCGATCTTAACGGGCTCAATGGGAACATCTCCGTAAACCCGGACTTTCTCGGCGAGCGAGGCTCGGGAACCATCGCCGAACTTCAGTATGACACCGACAACTGCCGGACTACCATTACCGACTCGGTCGGCGGCTACGCCTCGGACTCATTGGTACGGACATTTCTCTGGGTCAACGACACTGCGTTCTGCGTTGAATCCAACACAGAGGAAACGATTATCGTTTACGGCGACATGCGGCAGGTGGCCACGCCCGGAAACGATTACACAGTGGTCGATTACCGGCTGGACCCGTCGTCACTGTGCGTCGACGCCGGCACGGAAACCTACGACATTGTTCCTGACCACGATTTCGAGGGGGATCCCCGCCCCTGGCCCGAGCCCGGCGGGCTGGTGGACATCGGGGCGGACGAATACGCCCGTCTGCCTCTGTTCGCTAATCTCGCGGTGAGCCCCGACCCCGCCAACAGCACGGCCGTGTTGACCATAACCTTCGACGCGAGCGAGCCGCTTCTCGAAGATCCGACCGTGATAATCTGTGGGAACCCTGCCGGCAAGGAGAGCCAGGACGGGCTTCACTACACGTACACCTACCAGATCAGCGGCACCGAACCCGAGGGCACGTGCCCCGTTCTGGCGAGCGGCGCTGATCTCTCCGGCACCCCCGGAAGTATCCAGGGAACGGTGGTGTTTGACTTCACCGCGCCAGACGCGCCCGTCATTACGACCGGGGGCGGCGCGGACTTTCTGCAAGGCATCACCAGGACCGTCAACCTCGAGGGCACGTGCGCAGCGGGCACCGATGCCATCAGAGTCAACGGATCAACCAGCGGGGTGACGTTTGCTCCCGGCAACACGACATGGTTTTACACTGCTACCGGGAGCGAGGGCCCCAATCTTTACGTCGTCACCGCCGTTGACGTGGCGTCGAACCAGTCGAACCCGAGCTCGATCACCGTTACGATAGATACCGTGCCGCCCGCGCCACCCGTCATCACCACGAACGGCGGCGAGGATTTCGCTACGGAGATCACGCCGGTTCTAGTCGAAGGCACGTGCGGCGCAGATGTGGCCGAGATGCGGCTCAACGGCGAGGCCGTTGCCTACACGCCGGGAGAGACCGCGTGGCAGGTCGATGTCGAGTTGCTTCCACTGGCCAACCTCCTGAGCTTCACCGCGGCCGACGCGGCGGGCAACGAAAGCGGTCCGGCTGTCATCAGCATCACCCTTGAAGGCGTGGTGCCTGGCGACCTCAACGGTGACGGTCTCGTCAACGCGATCGACGTGCAGCACACAATCAACCAGGCGTTGGGAATACCTAAACCCGCAGGAATAGCCAAAGCTGACATCAACAGCGACGGCCTCATCAACGCGATTGACGTCCAACTGATCATCAACGCCGCGCTCGGGATCGACATATCCGGATTCCTCTGAGTGCAGCGTGGCCTTGTGCCTTCACTTGGTCAGCAGCCTCCCGGCGCGGGACAAGACTCACGCCGCTTCGCGCCTCCATTCCAAGGGTTGACAGTCTCACCGTGGACATGCTATGTTGACGGCGCTCGAAGAAGCCAGGCCAGCGTTTCTTGGGGCTCGGGCATGAGGGATGAGGGATAACGCAACGCTTTCCCAACAAGGAGGAATCTGCAATGCGCACTTGCCAACTTGCAGTTTTGGGAGCCGTTCTGGCAGGCTTTTGTCTCACGCCGTCTCTGTACGCCGCCGACTACTACGTCGACGCGACGTCGGGGGACGACGCTCCCGGACGGGGGAGCCACGACCAACCGTGGAAGACCGTCAACTATGCTCTGGACCATATTAACGGCAGCGAGCAAGAGTCGCACAAGGTTCTCGTCGCCGAAGGGACATATGTCGAGAACGTTGTCTGCGATGCGTACGAATCGGTATACGGAGGCTACGAACCCACCTCATGGAGCAGGGACCCGGATACCCACGAGACCACGATCGACGGCAACAGTGACGGGTCGGTAGTCGTGCTGGGCGAAGCAGGCACGGTCGACGGGTGCACACTCACTAACGGATCGCGCGATTACGGCGGTGGCGTCTATTGTCGGCAGGTCAACGCCTCCATCTTAAATTGCAGAATCACAGAGAACGAGGCAACGGCTAACCACGGAGGCTCTGCCATCTATATTTACGGCGGCACAGTGCAAATCGCGGGCGCTATCATCGAGCAAAACACGAACACGGCCATTCTTATTGACTCTGGAACCGCAATGATCGGCGACAGTGTCATATCAGACACCATCAACGGACGCGGCGTCTATGCCACGAGCTTGACGAGCCTCACTCTTTCATCCAACACAATCCAGCGAAATACGGGTGCCGGTGTTTACATCGACTCCGGAACCGCCACGTTCGAAAACAATGTTATTTCAGAGACCGCCAGCGGCCACGGCATACATGCAATAAACGCGGTAACGTTGGAGCTATCGAACGATCGGATCCTGCGCAACGCTCAATTGGGTGTTTTGATGCAAGGAGGAACTCTGACGGGCACCTCGTGCATCGTCGGACACAATCAAAACGGCGGTTTGTTGCTTTCATCGGTCACCAACTCCGTCTTGGAGGATTCACTGATCTCCAGTAACCAGACTCCCACAGGCTATATGATTGGAGGAGGACGTTACGCAGGCGCGATCAAGTGTTCAGGAAACATCGCTATCAGGCGAACCGTGTTGTGCCAAAACTGGTATGGAGACACAATGTATTTTACTGCGGGCGGCATTCATGTATCCGGGAACTGCTCGGTCGTTGATTCAATCATTGTAGATAACAATAGCTCGCGGGACATCAGTTGCTCTTTTGGCTCGGACACGACGTTCACGAACAACTTCATCGTTGGCGGCGGCAAGATCATCTTGCGGGGAACGTCCATAACATCTGTCAATAACAGCGTGCTGTTCAACAATAGCGGGTACGAGTCCACCACCCCTTCTGCTGCCATCACCATGATAAACGATCTCCTTTGGGGCAACGGGGACGACCTCAATCTGCCGGTGATTGAAGAGCAGGCCATTTCCCACTGCAATATTGAAGACGGTGATCTTAACGGCATCAATGGCAACATCTCGGTGAATCCCGACTTTCTCGGCGAGATAGGGTCGGGAACCATGGCCGAACTTGTGTATAACCCCGACAACTGCCGAACAACGATCACCGACTCGATCGGCGGATACATCGCGGGTGCGTTGGCACGAACATTCCTCTGGATCAACGACACTGCGTTCTATGTGGAATCCAACACTGAGACTGATATCACCGTATACGGCGATGTGACTGCAGTGGCATCGCAGCAGGACGTCTATGTCGTCGAGGACTATCACTTGCATCCGCTATCCATGTGTGTGGACGCAGGTATGCTTACAGATGACGTTCCGGACCACGATTTTGAGGATGACCCTCGGCCGTCGTTCGGCAACACTGCGAATGAGGTTGACATGGGCGCAGATGAATATGTGCCGTCACCACTGTTCTTGGATCTCGATATAAGCCCGGACCCGGCCAACCAGGCGAGCCTGTTGACTGTCACCTTCACCGCGACGGAGACTCTTGTAAGCGATCCGATGGTGACGGTGGGAGGTAATCCTGCCATAAAACAGGATCAGGTCGGCCTGTCTTACACGTGCAGCTACCAGGTTTCCGGTGCCGACATCGAAGGCGAGAACCTGGTTTCTGTGACGGGCGAGGCCGTCTCGGGGATGCTGGGCGGTCTAACGGGCACTGTGCTATTCGACTTCACTCCACCCGACGCACCGGTTATCACCACCAACGACGGTGCGGATTTCACCATCGGCATTACACCCTTCACCTTTGCGGGTACCTGCGGCTCGGACGCGGCTGACATGAAGCTCAATGATACGAGTTTCGGGCACACGTCAGGAGATACAACATGGCAGAATGACGTCACGTTATCTGCTGGAACAAACCCGTTGAGCTTTACCGCCGTCGATGTCGCTTTTAACGAGAGCGATCCGGCGCTCATAGTCGTAACCCATGACCCCGCTCACGACTGGGACGGCGACGGGCTCCCGGATGCTGAGGAAGGGACCGGCGACTGGGACGATGATGGAATCCCGGACTACCTCGACCCGGATCTCCCCGTCGGCTTTTCTCAGGACGAATACACGTTCGCCGTGGAGCGGGACTATAACCAGGCCCGTATCGTCACAATCGTCAACAACGATGCTGAAGCACATGACGTGTGGGTCGAGCTGACGGAGGAACCTCCCGCGGATCTCGCGCTCGGTTTCACAGGCCAGGGCAGTGAAGATACGGGATTCGTGTCTCTGAGTCCGGGAGCCGGTCTCGAGGTGCGGTTGATGGTCCATGCCCAGGACGCCACTCTTCATACCTACCATTTTACCGCCCGGTTGCATGCAATGATCGGCGCTACGGAACTGGCCATTTCAACCGAGATCGAAATCCAGATCAACGAGCCGTACATCTCATTCACTTTTGCGGAAGTCGCTGCTGAGGACCACACGCAAATTGAGACCTTGCGAGTCAACAACTTCGGTGATACGCTGACCGATCTGCGGATCCACGCGGGCGACAACCTGAATGACCTGCTGGTATTCCAGCCGAATGTGGAGCACGGACTGGTGCCTGCGGGAGACAGTCTTTCTGTCGACGCTATTCCAGACCTCAGACTCTTGCTCGACGACCCGACCCATCCATCCGCCGGCTATGTCTATGCTAGTGCAGCCGGCGTTACGGAAGAACTGTACCTCGACTTTGGCTGTCTTGAGGGAGATTCGATGTACACGGGCACCCTGTACAACCAGATGATTCGCGCCCGCATGCACGATTGGTATTGCACCAACAAACCCGCATTCGAATCCTACTTCAATCTTCCTTCCGGCTTTTCAGTGGAGAACATCCAGAAGGCGAACCTTGCGGTGTACTTCGAACTCCGCTCAGGTTGGGTGCATCGACCGCACAGTCTCAGGTTGCTTATCAATGGTTATGAAATCGCGAGTCTGGTCGACATCATTCCAGATGGCCGGTTTGAGTTTGAGGTCCCTGTCGATGATCCTGTGACCGGTGACCCATGGTCGCCATTTATCCTGCCACTTCGAGGAGTTGCCCGGAATACAGTACGGCTCGAGATGATCGGGGCAAATCCTGGTCATTACGTTGTAGCCACGGATTTCCTTGTTACTATCGCCATAGATGAGGTCAGCCTTACAGTCTGTGCCGAGAGTCAGGAAGCCGCCAGCGAGTATGTAAATAACCACGGCTATTTCCAGCCTCAACCGCCTTCCTGGTTTATCGACGAGATCGAGGTCCGTGATTCCGCGGATGAACTTATTGAGGACTGCGGAGCTGTTCAACTCGGTGCAGAGTATACATTTCACGTGACCACGGAAGATACTTCTCAGGAGCTGTACCTCGTTGCTCGGCCGGATAACGGGGACCCGGCGTTCCTGCTGGACTGGGTTTCTCCTGGCCATTATAGTGGGGCGTGGATCCCTCAGAATCCTTCGATTCACGAGGATGGCCGTTGCATTGTCCACTTCTTTGCTGGAGTCTGCCACAACGGTACGGCAACCGCGTGTGTGACGCTCAGCACCGGTCCGCTGACACCGGATTTCGAAGCCGATCCTGTCGAAGGTCCCCCACCGCTTTGGGTGCAGTTCACCGACTTGACCCTAAACGGTCCGCCAACCGAATGGCTCTGGGACTTTGGCGATGGCGCCCATTCGACCGAGCAGAACCCGATGCACTGCTACGAGAATGAAGCGGAGTACACGGTGTCGCTGACCGTCAATGATGGTAGTGGGCCGGCGACGACAACCCGCATCGGTTACATCGTTGTGCGAGTCCCCGTTCCTCCCCGTCCGTTGGGTGATCTCGACGATGACGGTCTCGTCAACGCGATCGACGTGCAGCACACGATCAACCAGGCGTTGGGAATACCGAAACCCGAGGGAATAGCCAAAGCCGACATCAACAGCGACGGCCTCATCAACGCGATTGACGTCCAACTGATCATCAACGCCGCGCTCGGCATCGACATCTCCGGGTTCCTCTGAGAGCAACGGGTCGCCGCTGAGGTTCAGAATGCCGCCAATGCATGTTGCGGTCTCGGTATTGATTCGTGAAGACGCTACTACTTGCGGTTGTCGGAACGCGGCTCAATTATAACTTTGAACGCGCGGTTCTCCTCCTTGTGCAACGCGACGTCGAAGGCGCGTTCGACGTGATCGAGTGGGAAACGGTGGGTTATCCAGGGTTTGAGATCGACCGACCCGGATGCCACTAACTTCAGCGCCTCGGGGTACTCTTCGGGCAGGAAGTTGCACGAGCTGCGCACACGGCGCTCGCCCCCGAGCTCCGTCCCCTTGAACCGGAACTCGGCGGGATGTATCGCCAGGTTGACAAGCGTTCCGGATTCCGCGAGCAGCGACAGTGCGTTGCGAAAGCTCGACTCGGTACCGACAGTATCGAAGACAGCGTTGCATCCCGTTCCGCCGGTGATCTCTTTCACAGCGTCCATGAGTGCCACGCCGGCGGGATCAAGTGTTACCGTCGCGCCGAGCCGGTCTGCAATAGACCTCGCGACGTCGTATGTGTCCACAGCGATCAGACGGCTTGCACCGAGAACTCGTGCGGATTGCATGATCGCCGAACCCACCGGGCCGACCCCGAGCACGAGGACCGTCGCGCCGGGCTCTATCTCGGCAAGGCTCGCAGCGTGCAACCCTACTCCGGCAACGTCGAGCAGCGCCGCCTCCTCGCTCGACACATGCTCAGGCAACTCGTAGCAGTACTCTGCCCACGCCACACACCGTTCCGCCATTGCGCCGGGATAGTATTCCCGTTCGCCCCAACCGGCCCCGTGCCCGATGTGGACGGTTGACCTGCACAGGTTGGGCTTTCCCGTCGTGCACAACCGGCATTCTCCACAGGTCTTGAAACACATCACCGCGACACGTGTGCCCACGAGCGTGTCAGGAGTCTCCGGGCCGGTTTCGACCACAGTGCCGGCAAACTCGTGGCCGAGCACGATGTTCGGCGGGTTCGCAAGTTGTTTCCCGAGCGTGTGCAGCGCCCACGGGTTTTCGCCGGCGAAGTAGCGCAGGTCGCTCCCACAAATGCCGCAGGCTTCCACTTGAACGGAGACCTGGCCCGGCCCCAGCTCGAACGGCGGTATGTCTTCCAACACAAGGTTGCCCGGCGATTTCAGTACTGCAGCAAGCATGCTGTATTCTCCGTTGTCAACGAGACCTTTGTTGCCGACTCCTTGACGATGCATTATCGGCTACGCGAGCAGCGAAGTCAATCGGGGAACGGCATTCGCCTTTTGCGATATGCAACGGCGTGTGGTAGGATGATCTGAAAAGGAACTGCCCGGAAGGGCACAACATGGAGGAGTATCGAGATGGTACGATATCTTTTGTTTGCTTGCGTCATCGTTTCCATCGGGGGCCTCTCGGTAAGTGCTCTCGGCGACCAGAAAACGTCCGTGCCGCTGATATACATACTCGACTACAGTGAGCATCTATCGCGGGTTGGCGAGTTTGCCGGACAGGTCGGGGAGGCGCCACCGTATCTGCTCCATGTGGCCCATGACGGTCCATTCGTCAACTCTTGGGGAGCCTTGGAGCTGGATACCGCCCAGCCGATACCGCCCGCCGAGATGGAGAAACGGTTTGGCGACGTGCGCAAGATGGTGACCGAGGTGCGGAAATCCGGTGTAAAGATAGTCATACCGTACATCTGTAACCAGACGATAGCGGGAGATCCCGAGAAACGGTTGGGTATCTGGTGGTTCTACGACAACTGGGACAACTACTCGAGGTTCGGTCTCGGCTCGAAGCCCATGGCTGACCCTATCGACTGGCTTGCACGCCAGCCCGACGGCCAGCCCCACTTCAACTACGAGAAACGGCACAAGTATTTCGCGCGTTTCGGGTACTACCGGTTCGCCCCGTGCGTCAACAACCCGTACTACAACGAGTATCTGCGCGGAATCGTTACGACGATGGCTGCGGTGAATTTCGACGGCGTGTTTGTGGACAACTGTATCCTCAACTGTTACTGCGAGCACTGTCAGCGACGATTTCGCGAGTACCTGGGCAAGAAGTACAGCCCGACGCGGCTGGCCAAGCGTTTCGGCGTGAACAACGCGTCTCGAATAAACCTGGGTACCAAGGGCAACCGCTACTTGTGGTCGATGCAGTCGCCTGATTTCGCAGAGTTCTTGCGCACGACAGTGAAGACCGAAGAGCTCATCGAGTTTCTTGGCACCGACGATCCCGCCAAGGCCAACCTACCGGAAGGCGGCAACGGGTGGCTCTGGATGCATGTGCGCGGGTTCGAGAAGTATCTTCGCGAGAAGTACTCGGAAGCAGAGTTCGCCCGGAAGTACGGGCCGGCCAAACTGGAAGATTGGGGAATTGTTACACCGGAAGACCGTGCGCTGTGGGCCGAGACGAAACTGTTCTGGGCCGACAGCATCAGAGAAAACCTCAAGAAGATTCAACGATGGACCTCGGAGATCAAGCGCGGGTTCTACATTGTGCCGAACTGGGGCGCGATGCAGTGGGTCAACGCCAATCACTTCCGCAGCGAGATAGGTCACGACCTGCGTATATGGGCTGAGGCGTGCGACATGCAGATGTTCGAGGAAGACGCGGAGCCCGGCATGATCGCGCCGGGCGTCTATCTCGACTACATTCTCCAGTACAAGTACGCGCTGGCGTGCGGAACGAGAGCGGGCGTGCTCCACACGGTTGCGGACCAGTTGACGTGCGAGCTGTCTCACGCCGAAGCGGCGGCGGGCGGCGGCGGCGCGTTCATGCAGCCCGGCTACAACTACCCGGAAATTCGCAGGAAGTACGCGACGTTCTACGATGAGTATCGGTCTCTTTTCGACGGGAACGTGTCCGTGGCGGACGTTGCTCTGGCGTACTTTTACGACGAACTCCACATGGGCAACCTCGACCACATCGAGCAGGTGTACAAGCTCACACGCTACCTCGCCGACCAGCACATTCTCTTCGAGTACGTCACCGAAACCGATCTTGCACGGGAACAGCTCGGCAAGTACAAGGTGCTCATACTTCCCGGTACGCGATATCTGAGCGCGCAACAGGTCGCGGCGGTCGAGAGTTTCCTCGTCAAGGGTGGTGCCGTTGTCTGCACGGGTAAGGCCGGCGATTTCGACGAGGACGCAAGACCGCGTCCCGCGAGCCCGTTTACAGGTCCGCGGCCCGGCGTCCATGCGTTGCTGCACGCCGAATCGCTCGGTTCGCTGTTGCCCGAGGACAGGCTGTCGCGTGAAGAGGCCTTGATGTTGAGCCGATCGGGCAGCGTCCGGCAGAACATGGACGTTCCGGGCGATCCGAGGTACGCGCTGCTCCGGGATGCTGATTACCGCATCGGTATCGACCGCTACCTTGACGGCGGGAAGCTGCTCGAGTTCATGAACAAACACGCCGGCCACGATCTGCGGGTTGCTGACCCCAGACAGGCGATGGGCGTCCGGTTTAACGCCTACAGACCGGAACGTCCCGATAGGATACGGACGAAGACTCGGGTCCATGCTGTCAACTACAACGTCCCGATCGCCGGCGATCCCAAAGATCGCAAACTGGCCCCGGTCGAAAATATCGAGCTCACTGTTCGCACCCCGCGCGAACACCGGAATATCACCGCATTGCTGTTTCGGCCCGGCGCAGAGGCGGAGAATCTCGAAGTCAAACGCGACACGGTAGGGACGCACATCACGATACCGAGATTGGATATATATGCCATCATCTCCGTAGAGACGGCACCGTAGAGAGGGAGGGGAATGCGAGACCTAAGACTCGCTGTGACCGACTGCGGCAGTGGCTCAGTAGTCTCGGTTCAGACGGTGAAGTTGCAGCTCCTATCTTCCCATGGCTATGAGGTAGATCCAGTTCGATATGACGACGACTGCGACGAGTACCCGGACAATATTCAGCTCTCTCCGGCCATTCAGGTGCAGCCTGATGCGGGGCTTGCGGAACGCCAGCACGACGGCAGCGTAGACAACGAACACGACCATAAAGGCGAAGATAAGGGCGGCAACCGGGTTCATCAGGAACCCGTCGAGCAGCCTCAGCCTGGCTATCAAGCGGAACGTGCGCGTGAACCCGCACGTTGGGCACGGGATGCCCGTGATCTTATGAAACAAACACGGTGGCAACGGTATCCGGTCGAACGGAACGAACCGCGAGCAGAGAGCCACGAACAGCCCTATTGAACCCCAGATAAGCTCGTGGTTCACGGCCTTTGGCTGCAGTTCCTCCAGCTCGAATCGCAATCGTCCGAAACCTCGACTTAAACCGACGGCCCCATTTGTTGTAGACTCTGCCACAGCGCCGGTCCGAACATGGCAAGAATCAACCCGATGCACGTGCAGCAGGCAATAAGCGGCAGCAAGACCGCAATGAGCGCCCTGCCCGTAGAGATCTCGTGCGCCTTGCTCAACCCGATAACCTCGCACACCATACCCCAAATACCGGCGATCATCCCAATGCAGGGGATCATGCCGAGAAGGGATGTCGCACCGGTGGTGTATGCGAGCACGCGAAACGTCGCCTCGAATCCTTGTTTCGCGCCACCGACGAGCATGAGGCACAGATGCGTGATGCCGCTGGCCACGAACAACCACATCGCGATAAACACAGGAGCCGCGACAACAGACCCGAAAGCAAAAGCTACTACACCCGCTCCGGCCGCCAAGTCCGCCTGAGCAGCTAGTCCCATAGCGGTCATGGCCAGCTGAAAGAAGGCTCCGATGATTGCGGCGACGGTGCCGAAGATCACCGCGAAGAGCAGCGGGCTGCCGACACCGCCCTCGACGCGCATGTCGCTGAAGGTTGCCGTTGGCGACAGCAGCACGCCCTTCACGGTTTGGAAGAGCGCACTAAAGAACCCGAGCTGGCTTCGGTTCTCCCATGGCGGACCCGTACGGACACCTGCACCCTCAGCACCGGCCGTCTGCGCGTCGAACGTCTGACCCGTGCGCAGATCGAACCCGCACGTGGTGCATAGTATCGCATCGGGTTCCAACGTTGTTCCGCAGTTGGGGCACACCTGTCGCGACCGACCGGCATCGTAACCCGGCGGCCATGCGCCCGGCGGCGGTGGCGGTGCCTGGCGCGGCGGCGGCGGGATGCCCGGACCGGGACCAAATCCCGGCGGCTCCGCGGACGGTGGGATTGGCGGCACCTGACGCGGAGGGACGGGTGGCACCTGGGGGCCAAGACCGGGTTCCGGCGCGCTGGGGCCCGGCGGTGTAAGCGGAACCACACCCAATGGTGCCGGCCGCACGTTTCTCATGGTTATCTTGATGCTGCGGCCACAACTGACACACCGCCCGGTTTTCCCGACAGCCTCGTCAGGAACGCTCATCTCCTGACCGCACTTGCACGTTAGTATGTAAGGCATCGCTCTCCTCCCGCTTGTTCAGCCTACCGTATGATAAGACTGGTGATGTTCTAACGTTTCTTTGCCTGGCAATTCAGCGCGCATCCTACCTGAAGGTGCGCTGCACATCGAGCGCTGCCTTCGTGAACCGTCGAGCAAAACCCGAAGTGCGGAACCGTTTCTTGCCCTTCAGGTACGTTGTCATCGTGTCGCCGAGCGGCTTCACCCATCGGGCCGGCAGCTTTTTGGCCCCGAGCATCGCGCCCAGAAGCGATCCGGCCGTCGCGCCCGTGCAGTCGGTATCCATTCCGCCCATCACAGTGTAGCAGATCGTCTTCCCGAAATCACCGGAACCGTGGTACAACCCGAGCACGGTCACGGCGGCGTTGTTAAGAGTGTGCACCCCGTTCATCCCTTTGAACTTCCGTGTGATACGGTCATGCGTCTCTGCCCAGTTCCGATCCTTTCTGCACCATGTCACCGTCTGTCTGATCGTCTGCGCGAGCCGCGAGCGTTTGGGGATCTCGGTCAAACCGATACGAATACACTCCATCGGGTCGTCCACAACAAATGCCGCCGCAATGGCCGCCGAAAAGAACATCGCACCGTACACGCCCGTCTTGATATGGCTCAGCGTCGCGTCGCGGTACGCCAGTTCGGCCGCAAGCTCGGGCATGCCCGCAGCAGCGTATCCCCACGGGTCGGAGCGTATGTCGGCACCTATCCATTCTGCGTACGGATTGTCCTTGATCGCAGTCCGTGGCGGTTTGACACCCGCACGCAGGTTGTCCAGAGCGACCTTCTCGGCAGTGCACGCCATCGGCAGATACTTCAGCCACATCCTGCCGACGTCGGCTGTTGTGAATTCAAGCCCGCATTCCTCGAGGATCAAGAGGCCCAATATGGTGTAGGCCAGATCGTCATCGCTGCCGATGTGAGTTATCTTGCCGCGCAGGAAGTGCTCGATCGGTTCGACATAATGGTGCCCGTGTGCCGGGGTTTCCTTCCAGTAGCCGTCCAACGGGTAGTTCTGGCCGATCTTGCGAGCCCACACCTCTATACGCGCGCGCGACATTCCCTCAACCGGTATCCCCAGAATGCACCCTGCGCCGCGACCGAGCAGCGCGCCGAGCATCTTGTCGTAGAGCCGTTCCTCGTCGAGATCCAGGTCCAGCGTGCGAGGTCCTCGCATCCGCGCCGAACGAATATCTT
This sequence comes from uncultured bacterium, assembly GCA_964524145.1. GTDB lineage: Bacteria > Hydrogenedentota. Next base: position 14,430 of record CAZGCA010000035.1, read on the forward strand.
TCAACGTATCCGGCTCGAGCTGGTCCAAGCCGGGTTCGGTCTCGAGCCGTTCGGCGTTCTTGATGAGACGCGCCAGGGCCGCGTCCACCTCGGCTTCGAGACGCGCCGTATCGCCCCCCTGTTCTTTCTTGAAGGCGAGCCACGACAGCAGAGTCCCGACCCGGGATTCAAGAGATGAGAAGTAGCTTACGAGAAGTTCCTTTCCTTGCCTGCGCGTCTGTTCTGCGGTTCAGTCTGCAGGATCAAATCCACGGCGGTTCGCCCTGGATAGAATCGATCAGTTCTGCTACGGCATCGATCTGGGACGGATCTCCATCGAGCAGAAGCCATATGGCGCCTTCCGCGCCGCCGACGCCGCCGGACCCGATATGTGTAGCGCGCAGTCCGGTAAGGATGTCGATCGCTTCGATCTCGGTTATGATCTCGCCCCACACAGGCATCATGCGCGGCGTGGGTGTTGCGTACTCGCAGGCCTCGGCCAGCAACCGGGCCACCTGAAGCACGTCAGCTCCGATCTCCTTCTCGAGCCCGACCGGCACAATCAGCTGTATGCGCCGGCCAACGATCTGGCCGATGGTTGCGCCTATTGTCCCCGCGGACTCCGAACCAATGAGTATGCCGGCCAGCTTCTGCTGGTAGTTGAGCGCGTTGCATCCCTTGAGGTACACGTCCCCGGCCTTCATCTCGGCCGGCGCGTTGAACCGGTCGAGGTCTTCGACGATCTCGCCGTTCCTCAACACGATGTCAGGCATCACGGCAGACGTGAAGTTAACCAGCGTCTGGGGTCTCATCGGAAGGGTCAACCCGCTGCGATACGCAGTCTTATCGATCTGCTTTCCGAGCAGTTCCTCAACAACGTAGCTGTTGGTCGAGCCGGTTGCTATCACTACCATGCCGGATTCGAGCGCGCGCTTGACGCTCGGCATCGCGGCAACGCCTTTTGCAATCAATCTTTTCGACTCGGACACGGTTAATACCACTTGTCGCCTCAACGCTCATCACCTCCGTCTTGTTCGCGGCCGGCGTTCCGTTTCGCCAGCAGCCATTGGGTCCACGCTTCGATCCCATCGCCGGTGGTGTTGCAGACCTGGAACACCTCGAGCGATGAGTTAATAGCCTTGAGATCGGCTATAGCAACGTCCATATTGAAGTTTGTCTGAGCCAGCAGGTCGGTTTTGGTGATTACCGTGCAAGCCGACTTGAGAAACGCTGCGGGATACTTGGTGGGCTTGTCGTCACCTTCCGTGACACTCAACACGGTGACCTTCGCGTGTTCGCCAAGATCGAAGCCAGCCGGGCACACAAGGTTGCCGACATTCTCGATAAACAAGATATCGATCTTGCTCAGCGGCAACTCGTCCAGCACCGAGTCGAGCATGTTTGCGTCCAGGTGGCAACCGCCGGCGGTGTTGATCTGAATCACCGGGACGCCGAGAGCGCCGATACGTTCCGCATCGCGTCTCGTTGCGACGTCGCCCTCGATGACGCCAATACTCAGCCCCGAGGTTCTTCCCACCTCCCTGATTGTCTGCTCGAGCAACGTCGTCTTTCCCGAGCCAGGCGAACCTAGAACGTTGATTACCAAGACGTCCCTCGACCCAAACAGACGCCGGTTCTGCTCGGCGAGCCGCTTGTTCGCGGCCAGTATCCCCTCGAAAACTCTAATCTCCGTCATCGGATTGCTCTCCCTGGATTGTCTCAATATAGAGTTCGTCGCCCGCCACGAACTCCAGGTTCTTGCCGCCGCATTCGGGGCACAGAAAGTCGTACTTCTCAATGGACACCTCTTTATCGCAGTCCCTGCAGCGATATGTCATCGCGACCTGGTGTATATCGAGCGATGCACCTTCGGCTATTGTATCCTTGGTGCAGATATCGAAGCAAAACGTCAGCGACTCCGGCACGATGTGGCCGAAAGCGCCAACACGTATCGTGACACGAGTAACTCGCGCCAAATCATTCTCCCTGCCGGTGTCAATCGCCACCCGAGCAATCTCCCTCGCTATCGTGAACTCATGCATACAACCTGTCCCGAGTAAGGCCTCCTTGTCTATGCGATCGTTGTCTGAGAAACTTCTGTCCACGCGACATCATGCCGGCTCGTGCTTCTTTTGTAGCAGGTACCGCCTTATATAGTCAAGTAAGAAGCAGCACTTCTTTCCGCACTCCTGTCATTGTTTCCGCGCGGGAGCGCTGGCTGGGCAGGCCGGAATCGACTGAAATGGCCCTTTCCCGGCATTCTAGCCAAACGCGATTTGACAGAATGCAACTGTTTGGCTATAATATGATTACGGCAGTGGGCGATGGGAGTAACATAGTCTCCCATCCGGGGATTGGAATCCCTCAAAGACGCACGCAGATGGCAGCACATGGTCCCGTGGAGGGAGTGTGCTTGGACCTAACAGACACTGGATTGATGCTGGCTGATTCTGGGTCGCGGAGTTTGGAGCATGGCGTTTAAGACTAAGAACATGATACTTGCCACTGTTGGAGTCGCGGGAGCTCTATATGTCGCCGGGGCTGTGGCAAAGGGGCTCGACATACTTCCGGACATCGCTGCCGATCCCATCCAACTTCTCGCCCTGTTGCTGCTTGTTGGTTTCACGCTGCTCTTGACCCGAAGAGGCAGAGCCGAGAAGGTGGATACGCGAACGTTGTTTCTAGGGATATGTGCGATAGCTGTGTCGCAGGCGCTGAGCGTGACAGAGGAGATACCGGCACTGCGCGGCATCCCGCTGATTGGCGAGGACGGGGGACCTTCAGAGATCGTGGAGACCATCCTTATAAGCATGGGGTTGTTGGCGACAATAGGAGGATCGTTCGTCATCATAGCGCAGATGATAGTGACCATGGGCAGCTTGCGCGAGTCGGAAGGCAAGTACCGGGCGTTTTTCGAGCACTCGACCGATTTTGTTTACGTGGTAAGGGACGATGGCACTTTTCTATCAATCAACGAGGGCGCGGAGCGGTTGACCGGATGGACCAGAGACGAGCTTATGGGAATGCATTACACCGAGTACGTCGCCCCGGAACAGATCAATAGAGTTGATCAAGCCTTCGGTAGGGTGTTCGATAAAGGGGAACCGTTGGTGGATTTTGCCCACGACGTCATAATCAAAGACGGCTCGCGACGACGATTTCAGACGAGCGCCGGGCTGATTCTTAACAAGGAGGGGCAGGTAATCGGTGTCCAGGGGTGCTCGCGCGACATCACCGAACGCGCGGCATTGCAGCGTCAGCTCATACAGTCGGAGAAGCTTGCAGCGTTGGGAAAATTGGTTTCGGGCGTCGCGCACGAACTCAACAACCCGCTCACGGGTGTGCTCGGATACGGAGAATTGATTGCGGCTGACGGGGATGCAACATCAAAGATTAAGTCGATGGCACTCAAGGTGGTCGAGTGCGCCGAGAGGAGCAAGAAGGTAGTCGAGAACCTCCTGAGCTTTGCCCGCCAGAAGGACTTCGAGCGCACACAGGTGAAAATGAACGAAGTCGTCGAGTCAGCCGTTCTGTTGCGGGAACACCATTTCAAGGTGAACAACGTGACGATTAACCGACAATATGGTGAATCGCTGCCCATGCTGTGGGTCGATGAGGACGAACTTGCTCAGGTCTTCCTCAACCTGCTGAACAACGGGTTCGACGCGATCTCCGAGTCCGGCAAGAGCGGGACTATCACCGTTTCCACAGAGAAGGCCGGTCGCAGAATCCTTGTCACGTTCGAGGATACTGGTCCGGGAGTGCAGGGTGACATAGCGGCGAGGATATTCGATCCGTTTGTCACGACAAAAGAGGTGGGTAGGGGCACCGGACTGGGGCTCGCGGTCAGTCACGGCATCGTTGAACGCCACGGCGGGCGAATATACCACGATAGATCGTGTCAGGACGGAGCACGGTTCGTGGTCGAATTGCCCCTGCTGGCAGAGCCACTGGACGCACCGCCTGATGACCAGGAGGAAGAGGAAAAGGATATCGGCACACCAGTGGGCGACGGCAGGATCCTGGTCGTCGACGACGAACAAGTGTTGCTCGATTTCTTGCGCCGAGCCCTCGAAACGCACGGTTACAGCGTCGTCACTACGGACAACGGCGAGGAAGCACAAGCGCATTTGGAAAACCAACGGTTCGACTTGCTCATCACCGATATGAAGATGCCGGGCACGGTTGACGGTAAAGCCTTGTGTGAGCTGGCGTGCAGAAACGAGGGATCGACGAAGGTTATTATTATTACCGGCGACACGGTCGGCCTTGCTACCGATGACTCGTTGAAAGGGCTGGACGCGATCCTGTTGCCGAAGCCGTTCAGCGTGAAGAATCTGCTCAGAACGGTCAATAAGGCATTGAACCCAGAATCCGTTTAGCGTTATGGATCATACTCCGAGGGTTGATCTCCGAAGTCCGAAATCGGGCCGTCGGGTACGAGAGTGATTACCTTGTTCGAACAGAGCTATCTCGAGAACGTCATTGTCAACGCGCCCATTGGCATCGTCACAACCGATATGGAATGCAGAGTGACGCTGATGAACGAGTTGGCGCGCGGTCTGTTCTGCATGGACGGCAGGAAAGACCCCGCAGGCATGCAGCTTGAGACGCTGGTGTCGAACCCCGATCTCGTCACGCGTTCGTTGCGGCGTGTGCTCGAATACGAAGAAGAAAGACTCATCTTCGAAACCGAGATAGCGCGTGGCGGGGCACAGACGGTCAGCCGATTCACGGTCACGCTGCTCCGGGACGACAACTTCACTCCCATGGGTCTCCTTATCATGTGCGAGGACGTCACCGAGCAGAGGCAACTCCAGAGGGAGCTCCAGCGGAAGAACGAAGAGCTCGAACGCTTCTCGATCACCGACTATCTGACCGGGTTGTACAACCACAGACATTTCCATACCGAGATACGGAGCGAAATCACAAGAGCGCGGCGGTACGGGGTACCCTTGGCATTGCTCATGCTCGATATTGACATGTTTAAACGGTACAACGATGCCTACGGCCACCAGAAGGGCGACGAGGTGCTCACGTGCATCGGCCGAATCGTGCGAGGCACGATACGCGGCGGAGTCGACTCTGCGTACAGGTATGGCGGCGAAGAGCTGGCTGTGATACTCCCGATGACAAAGCTCGAAGCGGCACGCGACGTGGCGGAACGAATCCGGGCTGCGGTCGAGATCGAGTCCGGGGTGACTGTCAGCATTGGTGTGGCCGAACTCCAGCCCAAAGACACCGCCGAAACGCTTACAAAACGGGCCGACGACATGCTCTACCGTGCAAAGGACGACGGGCGCAACCTCGTCTGCTGCACTAGAACCGTCTAGGATTGTCCCGCATCCCGTCCTGCTTCTGTGGGTTGCTCCCAAGGAACTGATCGAGAAGCCGCTTGTGTTCCCTGAAACACCGGTGCCGGGCAACAACAGAATGCAGCACCTCGACGGTGCTCCGAGCGCCCCCCCCTTGACATTTCTACTTCGGAGCATCTATGCTCCTTTAGACACAAGAATCCGAGCGGGCCAGAGGGTATGAGTCAGCTGCCTGTGGTACAGCGAGAAAGGAGCAGCGTATGAAACACCGCCATGTGCTGTTGTTGACAGCAAGCGTTCTGTTTGTGTGGGGTCTTTTGAATGCGGCTTCAGCGAAGGAGGTGCTCCAGCTCAAGGACAACTGGCAGATACAATCCTCGGCCAAGGTTGAAGACGACGGGCAGACTATCTCGACGGCTCGATTCAGCCCGGACGGATGGTATCCGACGTCGGTTCCCGCTACCGTGTTGGCCGCGCTGGTGGAGAACGACGTGTATCCCGACCCGTACTATGGCGAGAACCTGAAATCCATTCCCGGCTACCGTCCGGGACGATGGCTCATCATGCCGAAAGACAGCCCCTTCTATCCTTCCTGGTGGTACCGGACGGAGTTTCGGTTGCCGGCCGAGTATGAGGGCAAGAACCTCATCCTGCACCTCGACGGCATCAACTACCGGGCGAACATCTGGCTTAACGGCAAGAAGATAGCCGACAGTGACCAGGTAATAGGCATGTTCCGGCGGTTCGAGTTCAATATCACCGACTCTGCAGTCATAAACGGGACCAACTGTCTGGCTGTTGAGACCATTGCTCCCGGCAAGCTGCCCGAGAAACAGTATCGCACCAAGCAAATGGAAGCCACAACGGGTTGGGACGACCATAATCCTCAGCCTCCGGATATGAACGTGGGAATCTGGCAGGACGTGTACGTCAGCGCTACCGGACCCGCACGAGTGAGACACCCGTACGTTGCCACGGACTTCGATTTGCCGTCGCTCGAGGTGGCTCACCTTACCGTCTCGGCTGAGGTGCTCAACACGACAGACGAAGCGGTGACCGCAGAGCTTGCAGGAACCATCGATAATGTAACGTTCTCCCAAACCGTCAAGCTTGCGCCGAAAGAAGCGAGATGGGTGAAATTCGCTCCGGACACGTTCGCGCAGTTGAACGTATCTAACCCGCGCGTGTGGTGGCCGAATCCGGTTGGTCCTCAGGAACTGTGCGATTTGAAGCTCGTGCTTACCGTAAACGGCCAGGTGTCGGACGATGAGAGTGTGCGCTTCGGCATTCGTGAGGCAACGACGTACATCAACGACGAGGGCTGGCGCGGGTATATGGTGAACGGCAAGAAGATCCTTATTCGAGGCGGGGCCTGGATGACCTGCGATATGTTGCTGCGGCTCACTCCCAAGAGGTACGACGCGCTCATACGGTACGCGAAAGAGGCGAATCTTAACATGCTTCGGTCGGAAGGGTTTTCGATCAGGGAGACCGAGGAGTTCTACAGCTTGTGCGACAAGCACGGCGTCATGGTTACGCAACAGATATTCGGGCGCAGTATCCCGGATGAAGACCTTGCCGTGAAATGTATTGAGGATATGATGCTCCGGGTCAGAAACCATCCCAGCCTGGTCCATTTTCTCGGACACGACGAGACGTTTCCGACTTCGAGACTGGACCAAGCGTACCGGGAACTGATCGCGAAGTACACACCGGAGAGAACGTACCAACCCCATTCGGGCGCGTTTGACATCGGGGAACGGTTCAAAACGGGCGGGACGCGGACAGGAACGCGTGAGCTGTGGACGTATGCGAACCCCACGCACTACTACAAGAACAAAGAGGACGGTGCCTGGGGATTTGCTCAATCCGGCGGTATCGGCGGTATTGTCGCGCCAATCGAGAGCGTGCGCCGGATGATGGCCGAGAAAGATCTCTGGCCGCTCTGGACAGACACGTGGTCGTTCCACACGGTGATTCAGAGCGGTCCATACTTCGATGCGGTGCTGAAGGCTCTCGACGCACGTTATGGCAAGCCTGCCGGGATCGAGGACTTCTGCAAGACGGCGCACGTCATGAATTATGAAAGCGCCCGGGGCATGTACGAGGCTTACGCGAGGAACAAGTACTCGGCGACAGGTATCACGACATGGAAGTATGACGCTGCCTGGCCTGCGGCCATGACGTGGCAATACGTTGATTGGTATCTGCTGCCGACTGGCGCATATTACGGTGCCAAGAAGGCGTGCGAGCCGCTGCACGTCCAATATTCGTATGACGACCATTCAGTCTATGTCGTCAACAGCTACTACAAGGAGTTAAACTCTCTTGCGGTCACGGCAAAGGTCTACGACAGTGACATGACCGAGAAACACTCGCAAACAGCCGCTCTGGACATAGGACCGGACGGCAAGGTGAACGTGTTTACCGTCGAGTGGCCGGACGATCTGACGAAATCGCATTTTCTGAGTCTGAAGCTGGAAGACAGCTCAGGGAAGGAGATATCGGACAATCTGTACTGGCTATCGACCGTGCCGGACATCCCCGGCAAGCAAACCTACGAAAAGGGGTTGTTTGCCGTTAATGCAACTTCGGTGGCCGACCACACCGACCTGCGCGCGTTGCCTGCGGTTAAGTTGGACGCGGCGTGCACGATCGAGAAGAAAGGTGCGGAGAACGTCGTGCGCGTGACGGTCAAGAACCCGACAGAGAACCTGGCGTTCTTTGTCCACTTGGCAGTGACGAAGGGGGCGGGCGGGTTTGAAGTGGCGCCCACGTTTTGGTCGGACAACTATTTCAGCTTGTTGCCCGGAGACGAGAAGCAGGTTACGGCAACGTTTGCCGTCGAAGACCTTGAAGGGGCGTCGCCTATAATCAGGCTTGGCGGATGGAACATAGAGCCGGGCGAATCTGCCCTTCGTTGAGTCGTATGGCTGTGTGGTAGGAGAAACGCGGTGAAGGAGGACGGGAAAATGAGACGAATGAAGAGTGAGAGACTAGTTGCCGTTTGCCTGTTGTTGTCGGTCATGATGTTCGTTCCACTGACTGCTGGAGCGGCAGAGATGAAAGCCGGGGTGGCGAAGGCGGTCATCACCAACACCGAACCGCTGGTCATGGTGAACGGAGACGTCTCGGAAGGAACGCTCCGCGACATCTACGCGCGCGCACTGGTTCTGAACGACGGTTCGAACCGCCTCATTATCATCACCTACGACCTGAATTGTCTGGATCACGCCACGCCGTTCCTGCGCAAGCGCGTTCGGGACGAACTCGGGATCGAGCCTTCCCACTTGATCCTATTGGCTACGCACAACCACAACGCACCGATCCAGATCAATCCCGACAACTTCGAGTACGGCAAGTGGCTTGCCGGCAGGATGTTCGATCTGATCCGGGAGGCGATAGCAAACGAACGTGGCCCAGTCAAAGTCCTGTTTGGACACGGCTATGGGTATTTCATCGCCAGTGTAGGGAACGCTCCGACGGACTATGAGATCCAGGTTCTGAAGGTTGTACATGACGGTCAGCCGATAGCGCTTTTCTTCAACCATGGCACACATCCGATGCAAGCGTCGGGAAAGAAAGTCGGCGCGGGGCATCCCGGCTACGCCATGGACGAGATAGAGGAAGCGATGCCCGGCGTTCAGGCGATGTATGCAGCTTCGGGCGCCGGCAACCAGTTTCCGGGCAACCTCTTGGAGCTTCGGCAGCTCGCGGCCGAGGCAAGGAAGAAGGGACCCGAACACTACAGGGAGCTTCTCGAGAAACGCTGTAAGGCGATTGGCCACGAGCTCGCCGATGCCGTGCTGAAGATCGCTGGCGGCGAGTTTCAGGACGTCACGGGACCTATCAGCAGTAAGATGGAAGTGTTGTCCCTACCGCTGGCACCGCCGATTTCCCGCGAGGAAGCTCTGAAGAAGGTCAAGAAGGTTCATGAAGACGTGGGTTTTGTTTCCTATCCCCATCCTCACAGGAGCACGAACTGGGTGCGGATGCTGCTTCGCTACTATGACAAGAACCTGCCGTTTCCGACGGAAACGACCGAGATGGTCTGCTCGGACGACACCTACCTTATTCACAAGAGCGACAAGGAGTCCCTGAAGAAGTACGAGTACAGCATTCATAACGAGTTCCCGTGCGTGTACGAGGAAGTCATTGTCGCCAAGATAGGCCCGATGCCGTTTGTCGCCATGCAGGGCGAGATCTGCGCGCCCATTGTAATGCGTGTCAAGGACGCGTTTCGCCGTGATGTGCCTATAATGGTTGGCGGCTACATGGGTGAGCATAACCTCTACATACCCACGCGTGAGATAGTCCGCCTCGGGGCCTATCAGGCACAGGTGATCCAGATTCAGTATGCTTCTCCGGTAGGCTGGGCACCGGAGGTCGAGGACGAAATGGTCAGCGGTGTCGTGAAGATGGTACGATCGACGCTCAAAGAATAGTCAAGTGGGATATGAATCCGGGCCTGAACCGTCCCTTGACAGGATCCCCGGTTATGTGCTAGCATTGAGGTGCAGTGAGAAGAGTATCGACGTCTTATAGACGTAAAAGAAGGAGCGTCCGCTTCTCACCCTGTAGCGTCGTGGCGATTGCTCACAGGGTTACTTGAGGAAACACTGTGGTTTTGTGAGGGCCGACCTTGGGCGGACGCCGGAATTGGCGGGTGTTCGCCCGTTTTGTTTCCGGCCCATGCGGCGAAAGGAGACAGGCTTATATTCAGAAAGAGAAGCCGACCCGGAAGTGCACGGGTCAATGACGAGATTGTAGCCAAGTCCGTTCGCGTTGTTGGCAGCGACGGTGAGCAGGTGGGTATCATGACGGTTTCCGAGGGGTTGAGAATCGCCCGGGAACAGGAACTCGATCTTGTCGAGGTTGCCAAGGAAGCCGACCCGCCGGTGTGCCGGATCATGGACTATGGCAAGTACAGGTACGAACAGAGCAAACGTGCCAAACAGTCGCGGAAGCATCAGCATCAGGTAGTCATCAAGGAGATACGGTTTAGACCGAAAACCGACGAGCACGACTTCAACTTCAAGCTCAAGCATATTCGGGAGTTCCTTGAGAGTAGTAACAAGGTCAAGGTCGTTGTACGATACCGTGGTCGGGAAATGAGGCGCAAAGAGATCGGTGACCGGCTCCTTGCGCGCGTCATAGAGGAGACCAAGGATCTTGCCGACATTGACCAGAAGCCGAGAATGGAAGGCAGATGGCTCTCGGTGATGCTTTCGCCCCGACATTGACCTGCTAGGGATTTCGCAAAACCAACGCAAAGCCTTACACCCGGCGGGCAGAATCCGCAGGCCTGCCGACACAAGAGGAGAACCCTGTAATTATGCCAAAACTCAAGACAAGGAAAGGTGCTGCCAAGCGGTTCAAGAAGACCAAGTCCGGCAAGTTCAAGAGAAGCAAGGCGTTCGCAGGGCACCTGATGACCGGGAAGTCTGCGAAGCGAAGACGCAGTCTTCGGACAGGGGCAACCGCGAGTCCGGGCGACAGCAAGAAGTTGCGAGCGCAACTTCCCCACGCGTAATCGTAACGTCATGGAACAGATAGTGGCGGCAGATCGAGAGGCCGCCTGAGAAAGGTGAGAGACTATGCCACGAGCAACAAACAACCCAGCCTCACGGCGAAGACGGAAGCGATACCTGACGGCTGCGAAAGGATACCGCGGCGCGCGGAGCAAGCTGTACCGCACGGCGCGCGAAGCCGTCGAGAAGGGACTCCAGTATGCATATCGTGACCGCAGGAATCGCAAGCGCGACTTCCGCAAGCTCTGGATAGCGCGCATCAACGCTGCAACCCGTCAAAACGGCATGTCGTATAGCCGCTTCATCAACGGGCTGAAGAAAGCGAACGTCGAGCTTGACCGGAAGGTGCTCGCCGAGCTGGCCGTCAGCGACCAGGCGAGTTTTGCCAAACTCGTCGAGGTCGCCAAGTCGCAGTTTGTCTGACCAGCGCGCAAGGCTTTGGGCGGGCAGGAAACAGCGCAGGCTCGGTGCCGCGAGCGTACGACAAGCCATGAGAATACTCCCTGCAGTTGATGTGAAGGGCGGGAAGTGTGTGCGGCTTTTCCAAGGGGATATGTCGCGCGAGACCGTCTTCTCTGACGACCCGGCAGCCATGGCTGAGAGGTGGATGGAGGCCGGCGCGCAGCTTGTGCACGTTGTCGATCTCGATGGAGCGGCTGTGGGCCGTCCGCGCAACCTTGACATTGTCCGGCGGATGGTCTCGAACGGGGTTGCCGTCGAGTACGGGGGCGGGGTGCGTACCGAAGACACGGTTCGCGAGATGCTCGACACCGGTGTGACCCGCATAGTCATCGGCACGGCGGCGCACCGCTCTCCGGAATTCGTGTCAAAGGCTCTCGAGCTGGCCGGCGATGGGCTCGTGGTCGGCATTGACGCGCGCGATGGCCGCGTTGCGGTTGAAGGATGGACCAGTTCGACGGAGACCGATGCACGCACGCTCGCCAAACAGATGGAGGCTCGCGGCGTTGCCCGGATAGTCTATACGGACATTGCCCGGGACGGTGCGATGTCGGGACCTAACATCGAGCAAACGGAAGCTCTCGCGGCGGCGGTAAGCATACCGGTGACGGCGTCGGGCGGCATCGCTTCGCTGGAAGATGTCATGCAAGTCTCCTCTCTTGAACGGGTTGGCGTTGATGAGATGATTATTGGTCGCGCCTTGTACGAAGGTGCGTTTACCTATGAGCAGGCAATGAAAACACTGGAGGGGAAGCCTTGAATTCCCGTCCAGGAGTGATCGCCGCAACACGAGCGTGTCAATGGGCAAGGTGAAGCCTGGCAAGAGCAGCCGTGGTGTGTTCATAACCTTTGACGGTGTCGAAGGTTGCGGCAAGACGACGCAGATGGCTCTGCTCGAGAAGTATCTGCTTGACCAGAGTATTGAAGTCATGGTGACCCGTGAGCCAGGGGGGACGCCGTTGGGTGAGAAGATACGTCGGATTCTGCTCGACCCGGCGAACACCGAGATGGTCTCTGAGACAGAGCTGTTCCTGTACCTGGCGGACCGCGCCCAGCACGTGAGGGAGAAGATACTGCCTGCGCTGGATGCAGGAAAGGTTGTTCTGAGCGACAGGCATGCCGACGCGTCGGTGGCGTACCAGGGATATGCTCGCGATATCGGTCCTGAACTCGTGAACAAGCTCAACGAGTTTGCGACCGGCGGCCTGATGCCTGATCTGACCATTATACTCGACCTGCCACCGGCTGACGGGCTCGAACGTGCCGCACAGCGGCAGCGCGGTTCCGCCCAGTCCGGTGCGGGATCGGATCGGCTCGAATCGCAACGGATGGAGTTTCACGAACGTGTCCGTGCAGGGTATCTCGATATGGCCGGACGCGATCCGGATCGCATGAAGGTGGTCGACGCCTCAGGAACGCCGGAGGAGGTTCATCGCATGGTCAGGACAGAATGTGCCCCGGTCCTCGAGCGCTTTCTGGAAGGCAAGAGGTCTTCGCGTTGAGTTTCGACCGGATTAGAGACCAGGAAAGTGCAATCGGGCTGATCCGTCGTGCGCTCGAGTCCGACAGGGTTCCCAACGCCTACCTTTTCATCGGGCCCGACGGCGTCGGTAAAGAGCTCGCCGCGAGGAACGTCGCCAAGGCGCTCAACTGTGCCGAGCAGGGATACGAACCGTGCGACCGTTGCCTTGCATGCACGGAGATCGACCGCGGGATGCATCCCGACGTCTCACTGATAACGCCGATGAAGCTGTCGCGGCAGATCACCACCGACCGTATAGCAGCGGTCATCGAAAGTGCCTCGCTAAAACCGTTCGAAGGGCGGCGGCGGGTTTTCATTTTCCGTGAGGCCGACAGGATAAACGTCGCCAGCGCCAACAAGTTTCTGAAAACACTCGAGGAACCGCCCGGGGATTCTGTTTTCATACTGCTGACCGAGCTGCCCGACGCTTTGCTGCCGACCATCCGTTCGAGATGCCACCAGATCCGGTTTAGAACGCTCTCGCCCGAAACTGTCCGGGACATACTTGTTGAAGAACAGGGAATCGAGCCGGAACTCGCCCGAACGTTCGCATCGCTCTCCGACGGCCAAATGAGCAAGGCCATCGCGTTGGCGACCTCCGACCTGCGTGAGAAGTCCCGGGGGATTATCGAGCAGCTTTCTTCCGGTGGCGATCCCGTCGGTCTCGCCGAGCAGTTTGTGGTAGAATTGAGGGAGCGGCGTAAAGCTGTCCGGGCAACAATCCAGGCTGAGGCTGCCGGCAGGGATGGGGACAACATCCAGACGGACGGTTCGACCGAGACGAAGGCGGCTTACGCCGAGAGCATACTGAGAAATGAGCTCTACATGCTTCTCCGACTCATGGGTGCTTGGTACCGCGACGTGTTGGTGTGTGCCCAGACACATGACTCGGATCTTTTGCTTAATACGGACAGCATCGTCGAGATAGAGACGGCCGCAACGGATTGCGAACATTGGAATATGGTTGGGAAACTTGATTCGATCGAGCGAACGAAATACCTTCTGGAGCGGAATATCAACGAGGAGCGCGCGTTCCGCACCCTCTTCATGACCCTTGCGGATCGTACCGCCGCCCGATCGTTCGGCTTCGTTTTGCAGGAAAGACCGATATGAGTGAGCTATACCTGGTAAGAGTACGGCTACGCAAGCCCGGCCGCGTGTTCTCGTTTCTTGCGGAAGGCCTGGAGCTTGACTCCAGAGATGATTGTATCGTCAAGAGCGACCGGGGTCTGGAGTTTGGGACGGTGGTTGGCCGCACAGAGACGCTTACCGCCGACCAGGCCAGGAAGGTCGGGATGTCTGTCGTTCGAAAGGCAAACGCCGAGGATCTCAATGTTCACGAACGTCTTGTCGAGAAGGAAGCGAAAGCGCGCGAAGTGTGCCTGCGCAAGATAGAGGAACGCGAGCTACCCATGAAGCTTGTTGACGTGGAATACACGTTCAACCAGAAGAAAGTGATATTCTACTTCACGTCGGAGGAACGCGTTGATTTCCGGGAACTGGTCAAGGATCTCGCGCACGAGTTCAAGATGCGTATCGAGCTCAGACAGATCGGCGTCCGGGACGAGGCGCGCATGATCGGTGGCATAGGATGTTGCGGCAGACCCCTTTGTTGTACGACGTTCCTGCACGATTTCGAGCCGGTCTCGATCAAGATGGCCAAACGCCAAAACCTTGCCCTTAATCCGTCGAAGATCTCCGGGTTGTGCGGCAGGCTGATGTGTTGCATACTCTTCGAAGACAAGATGTATCAGGAGGAGCATGCCAGAAAATGCGCCTACCGTAAGGCGGACGAGAAACGCCGGGAAGATGAGCCGCAGCCCGCACCAGCCGAATGATAGATTCGCACGCCCACCTCCAGTTCCCCGCTTTCAACGCTGATCGCTCGGAGACAATTGCGCGCGCACGCGATGCCGGTGTCGAGGGAATCGTCGTTGTGGGTACCGACCCGGAGACCAGCGAGAGCGCCGTCGAGCTCGCTTCGAGCTACCGGCTCGGCGCCGCCGTGGGACTCCATCCACACGGTGCAGTCACGCTCTGTTCGGACGTCATCGACCATATCGTCGAGCTTGCCCAAAATGATCGCGTTGTAGCGATAGGAGAGACAGGACTGGATTTCTATCGCAACCTTTCACCGGCCAACGACCAGATAAAGGCGTTCGAGGCTCAGCTCGACGTTGCCGAACAACTGCAGCTCCCCGTCATAATTCACTGCAGACAGGCTCAAGACGAGTTGATGACCGTCTTACGCCGTCGCGCGGGCAGGCTGCGCGGTGTGCTCCACTGTTTTTCCGGCGACGAGACGCTCGCCCGGTTTGCCATCGAGTCCGGGTTATACATCTCCTTTGCCGGACAGATAACGTATCCGCGCGCTGACGCTCTCCGAGAAGTGGTCCGGTGTATCCCGATCGAGAATATCCTCATCGAGACCGACTCGCCATACTTGCCGCCGCAGAAGTATCGCGGTACCGGTCGACGCAACGAGCCGGCCTATATGACAGAGACGGCCGCCATGGTCGCCGAGCTTAAGGGGATGAGCCTGACCGAGTTGGATCGCGTAACAACTCTCAATGCCCGCACGCTGTTTTCATTACCGTCGTCCCCCGACACATCTCCGGCAGAGTAGGGCGTCTGCCCGTGCGGTGTTGACATGGCCAAGCAGACCTCTATACCATGGCGTTTGTAAGACGTCATGTTGTGTCCGCAGAGATCGCTCTGCAAGATAAGGTGCGAATGACGATGGAGCTCGACAAAGGTACAGTGTATCTCGTGGGGGCCGGCCCGTGGGATCCCGGACTCATCACCGTCAAGGGCCTTGCATGCCTGCGCGAGGCCGACGTCATACTCTTCGACTACCTGGCCAACGAGAGGTTGCTCAATCATGCCCGGTCGGACGCCGAGATCGTCTACGTCGGCAAGAAAGGCGGCGAGCGAGGCGAGAAGAAACAGGCCCGGATAACGGAACTGCTCATTCGGAAAGCGCGGGAAGGCAAATCCGTTGTGCGGCTGAAAGGCGGCGACCCGACATTCTTCGGCCGCGGGGCGGAGGAGGCTGAGGCTCTGGCCGAAGCCGGCGTGCCGTTCGAGATAGTGCCCGGCGTCACGGCAGGCATAGCAGCGCCTGCCTACGCAGGGATTCCGGTAACCCATCGTGACGTCTCGTCGATGTTCACTGCGGTGCCCGGCCACGAGGACCCCACCAAGCAAGAGAGCGCTGTTGACTGGCACGCGCTTGCGGCCCTTCCCGGGACAATCGTTTTCTACATGGGAGCGCGCAGGATAGCAGAGATTGCCCGAAAGCTTATCGAGTGCGGCAAACCGCCTGAGACACCTGTCGCCGCAATACGATGGGGCACGAGCGCGGAACAGCGGACCCTCGTCGCGACGCTCGCCGAGATCGGCGTCAAAGTGCGCGATGCAAACCTCGAACCTCCTGTTCTCACCGTTATCGGCGATGTGGTACGGTTGCGCGAGAAGCTCGCCTGGTTCGAGCAGAAACCGCTTTTCGGGAAGCGGGTCCTCGTGACGCGCGCTCGCGCCCAGGCGTCCGGACTGACGGAACGGCTTGAATCGCTCGGTGCCGCGGTGACCGAGATGCCCGTCATAGAGATCGTTCCTGCGGACGATTACGGCCCGCTCGACGACGCCATATCGCGGATCGACGGGTTCGATTGGATCATCTTCACGAGCGTCAATGCTGTTGCTCACTTCTTCGGTCGGCTTCGCGCGGCTGGCGGCGATGCGCGACAACTCAAGGGGGTCGACATCTGCGCCATTGGCCCCGCGACGCGCAAGGGGCTTCTCCAGGAAGGTGTTCTGGCAGACCTCTGTCCGCCGAAGTATACCACTGAGAGCACTCTGTCTGAACTGCGAAAGAACCATTCCGTTGCCGGAAAGAAGATCCTGTTGCCCCGCGCCGACATAGCCCCGCCGGCACTCGCTGAGGGCCTGAAGGAGCTTGGCGCAACGGTCGTCGGAGCTGTTGCCTACAAGACAATCGCCACGGCGCGCGACGCGGAACTTGTTGCGGGACGACTTGAACGAGGCGGGATCGATGTGGTGACGTTCACCAGTTCGTCGACCGTTCTCAACTTTGCGCGAGCGCTTGGCGAGGCCAAGGACCGCGTCTCAGCCAAGATCCGCTATGCAAGCATAGGACCGGCAACATCGGCTACGGCGCGGGACGCAGGGTTTCCCGTGGCCTGGGAGGCAGCCGAGCAGACGATACCGGGACTCGTTGCTGCGATTGTGACAGGTCTGAGTACCGAGTAAAGATAGTGACAGAGCGAATCCCAGAACGGGGCGACGGAAAACACGTCGGTTGGGGTTGATTCTGAGCACGTAGCCAGCTATGATGTCACTTAGAGGCGAATTGGCGGAGGTTGTGTTCTTACGGTAAGGACGATCGGGTTCGGGAGGTGCGAAGATGTGTAGTTGCAGATGTAATAGAGAATTGGCGAGGGGAGGTATGGGGCGCCGTGACTTCTTAACCAGGGCCAGCACTGCCGTGGCCGGCACGACTCTGCTTTCGGCTGGTGTCGGGTCGTCAAATATCGGGTGTGCCACGAGCCGGGCGGTCATTCCCGCGAAGACCGATACAGGCGGTGTTGTCAGGGCGGCGTTCTTGAGGCCGAAGGGCAAGTACTGGCTCGGCTGGCCTGGGACGAGCTACGACGTGGAAGGGCGTACGCGCGATTGTGTCGCGAAGATCAAGGAGGCCGAGAAAGAGCTTGGGCTGAGCATTCTCATCGAGGAGGAGCCACTCTACAACAATGGTGCTGTGGCAAGGTTTATCACGAGCGTCAAGGCGAGCAACCCCGACGGCGTGCTGCTCATCCCTTTGCACATGAACACGTGGGGGCAAGTAACGAAGATATGTGACGCGGGTCTGCCGACCGTCATATTTGCGCCGATCGGGATGTCGTTCACAGGTCACGTGAAGGATCTCGCCAGGAAGAAGGGCGTGTATGTGGCCTCGACGATGGATTTCGACGCGGCGAAGTACGGGTTGCGTATGATCTGGGCGATGCTCCAGATGAAACGCGACCTGATCGTCGTTTTCAGGGGAAAAGAAACGTCTGAGGATACCTGGGGAACTCTCGGCACTCGGTTGCGGACCATCCCTCGGCAGCGATATGCCGACGAGATAAACCGTGTTGGCGATACGCCGGAAGCACGCGAGATCGCTAGCGAATACTCCCAGAACGCCAGGAAGATTGTCGAACCGTCTCAAAAGGACGTGCTCGATGCCGCGCGGGTCTACATCGCTTCGCGAAACATTCTTGAAGCGGAAGGTGCTTCAGGCATCACGGTGGACTGTCTCGGCCTGATTGGCGAAAGGAAGGTTTTCGTCACGCCGTGTCTGGCATGGTCCAAACTCAATGACGAAGGCGTCCCGGCAGCGTGCGAGGCGGACACCGAGGCGGTGATGACGTATTTGATGTTACAGCGGCTGTTCGACAAACCGGGATTCATGCAGGACCCGGTGGCGGATACCGTGAGAAACATATTCATCGGCGCGCACTGCACGTCGCCCACACGGTTGAACGGGATCCATGGCCCCCAGGAACCGTTTATTCTCCGAAGCCATTCAGAGTCGGACATCGCCGTGGCGATGCAGATCCTCTGGCGCGAGGGGCAACGGATCACCATCACCAAGTTTCAAGGACCGCAACAAGTGCTCGTTGGTACCGCTACGGTACGCACCAATATCAACACACCTCCCGCGGGCGGGTGCCGGACC
Organism: uncultured bacterium; assembly: GCA_964524145.1. Taxonomy (GTDB): domain Bacteria; phylum Hydrogenedentota. The sequence goes on from CAZGCA010000035.1 coordinate 32,979, forward strand.
TCCGTCGAGACCGATGTGGACGACGTCCCGGAGGCTACCGACGTGCGCGGCTTCCACCAGGTATTCATGTACGGCGACGAACACGCCCGGCAGTTACGCGCGTTCTGTCAGATGGCCGGCCTGAAGAGCCTGCATCTCTGAACGTGTACAGTGCGAGTTGAGTGAGGCCGATACGAAAGCGCGCCGGTACCCTTTGCCGATAGGAGATGCAGCCGCACAGGGGTCGAGACCGTGAGCTACGCAACCTCATAGGGGGGTATGTTCGCCTGCCATGTCCACGCTTAGAATTGGAATGATCGTGGCAGTCCTCGTAGCTGTTCAACCGTTCTGCTTCTGCGTGGGGTGACCTTTCTTCCTGAGCTCGAAGAACAAGAAAACCTTCTGCAACCCGTTCCCGACGCCTTCCGCAAATCGCGATTCTTTTGACTTGACAAACTTGGCTTGCCCGTGCTAGAATGACTACAGAGTCGGAATTCGACCGCAGCGTCAGGGTTGGGTGTCGAGCAGGAGATTTTGATGAGCAGGCAGGTTGAGAGTCCACCTGGAAATATGTCGCGACGAGAGCGGAAACGTCTTGCGAAAGAAGAACTTCTGCTTGCCGCGGCCAGGGAACTCTTCGCAAACAAAGGCTATGACGGGACGACGATAGATGAGATCGCCGAACGGGCGGACTTCGGCAAGGGGAGCGTCTACAACTATTTCAGAAGCAAGGAAGAGATATTCAGAACCCTGATCGAACGTGCGGTGGCTGAAGTGTCGACGTTGTTCGACCGAATTGAGGAAGAGCCTCTTGATGCGGAGGCAAGACTGAGGTTCCTTGTCATAGAGCTGATGACGTATTATGAGCAGAATTTCGATTTTGCGCGGTTGCTGGCGACGGAGATACAGTTGGCATACCCGGATATCTTCGAGGCTGTAGGCACCCGTATTGCCCCCGAGCACATTGAGCTGTACCACCAACACACCGGGGTAATCGCGGAACTCATCGAGCAGGCTCAACAGGAGGGTGTCTTTTCGGAAATTGATGCGTCGGAGGCCGCAGCGATCCTTCGGAGCATCATCAGCGCCGAGATAATGTCATGGGGGCGTGAAGGATGTGTCGGCAGTCTGGCGCAGAGAAGCGAGACTGTCCTGAACGTCTTTCTCAACGGGTTGAAGATCAGGACCGGTGGGTCATCCATTGCGCCGGATGGTTGTTGATATGACTGGACGCTTATTTGATGGCACGGTTCGAATGCAGGCATCTCAAGGTGGAAGAAAACGATGAAGCATAAGGGACGGCTTTTGGTTTTATCGGTAGTGACGTTTCTGGTGGTGTGTGCGCGGGGGGCCACGGGAGCATCAGAGGGGGAAGTCGGAGCCGGAGAACGGCTCTCGTTGGGGGCCAGCATCGATCTTGCGCTCGAGCAGAATCATGATGTGCGTATTGCGCGCGAGAAGATCGAAGAGTCCCGGAGACAGGTACATGAAGCTGTCTCGGCGTTCCTGCCGATGTTGGAAGCAGCCGCTTTGTTCCAGCAGATAGATGAAGCGCCGAGCTTTGAGGTCCCGGATATAGCCTCGATGATGGGTCAGACAGGACAGGCGGGAAGTGGACAAACAGGTTCTGTCAGCCTTACTCCTGACAAGAGCTATAGCGGCGGGCTTGTGGCCACGCAGCCGCTGTTCATGGGGGGGCGGCTACTAAACACGCACAAGATGGCCAAGAACAACCTCCGCTCGAAGGAGGAAGACTTCAACACCGTACGCAGCGAGCTTGTGTTCCAGGTGAAACAGAGCTACTACTCGATCCTGCTCGCCAAGCGGTTTGAAGATGTCGCGGAGCACAGTGTGACGATGCTTGAGGCGCATCTGCGCGACGTCAAGAACTACGTCGAGTACGAGGTGGCCTCCCGAGTCGATCTCCTGCGGACCGAGGTTCAGCGGGCCGACGCGGAACAGAGGCTCAACTCGGCGCAGAACGCAGTGGACCTTGCCAAGTCAGCTTTCAACAACTTGTTGAACCGGGATCTGACTCTGCCGGTCGAGATAGAGGACGTGCTGGCGTACACGCGTCTTGACATCTCTCTGGAGGAGGCGACGGCGATAGCGCAGTCCAACCGGCCGGAGGCGAAGTCGGTCGAAGCGCTTGTCGATGCGTCGAAGTCCGGGGTGCGTGTCGCCCAGGCGGGCTACCTTCCGACGATAGGGTTTCAGGGAACCTATCAGTGGCACAAAGACGATCAGTTGCAGTTCCAGGGCGAGGACTGGCACTGGACAATCGGGTTGTCGGGCAGCCTGACACTTTGGGATTGGGGCGCGACATATTCGCGTGTGAAGCAGGCGCGATCACGGCTCAGCCAGACCGAGCTGGGATTGAAGAAGTTGCGCGATGGCATAGCCTTGCAGGTGCGCCAGGCGTATCTGACGATGCAGGAAGCGGAGAAGAACATCGGTGTAGCGGAGACGGCGGTGTCGAGTGCGGAAGAGTCCTACCGGACAGCAAAGGATATGTACCGGGAAGGCGTGGGCACCAACACCGACGTGCTGGATGCCCAGACGGCCCTCGTGGGCGCTGAAGGTAATCTGTACCGTGCGCTCTATGATTACAATATTGCTGTGGCGAAGCTCGAGCGAGCGATGGGGGTCGAGCGGCAATGAGCAGGAGGGAGTATAGACTTATGAGAGTATGGTGGCAGTCCGTTGTAGGCGTTACGTGTAGCCTTGTTGTTGTGTGTGGATGCACTCGGAACGGGGGACCGGACGCCGGGGCAGAACCTGAGGCGGTTCCTGTCGAGACGGTCAAGGTTGTGGAGAGAGAGTTCGCTCATAACGTCAAGACCGTTGGGACGTTGGTGGCGTTGCACGAGAGCCGTATGGGGCCGAAGGTTGGCGGGAAGGTCACGGAGGTACTGGTAGACCAGGGAGACACGGTGGGCGAACGCGACGTCCTGTTGCGGATCGATGAGAGCGATATACGTGCGGCGGTGAACCAGGCGGAGGCGGCGGTTGCGACAGCACGAGCGGGTCTGAACAACCTGCTTGCGGGCACGCGCAAGGAGGATATCGCGTCTGCGAAGGCCGCGTACGATCATGCCGAGAAGGCGTACGAGAGGATGAAAGGGTTGTGGGAAAAGCGGTCGATCCCGAAGGAACGGCTCGATGGCGCCGAGGCGCAGTACAAGATGGCGAAGGAGACCTACGAGAAGGCTGTCCGCGGCCCGCGCGACGAGGATATAGCCGTTGCCAAAGCACAGGTGAAACAGGCAGAAGCGGCTCTCGAGCAGGCGCGGACACAACTCGAGAACGCGACGGTACGCGCGCCGTTCGACGGCACGATTATCGCCAAGCTGGTGAACGTGGGCGAGATGATAGGCCCGGAACGTGCACTGTTCTTCCTCGTGGACATCAGTGTAATCAAGGTTGAGTGCGACATTCCTGAGGTGGAGTTTGCATGGGTCAAAAAGGGTACGCCGGCGTTCATATCGGTGGACGCCTATGCGGGCGAGGAGTTTCGCGGCGGTGTGAGCCTGGTAAACCCTGCGGTCGATCCGATAACGCGGACGTTTCATATCGAGATGGAGACACCCAACTCGGACGGCAAGCTGAAGCCGGGTATGTTTGCCCGCATACGGCTCGAGACGCGGAAATCGAAGAATCCGGCGGTGCCGCTCGACACGCTGAGACGGTTTCCTGGGACCGGTGTGTATTACGTCTTCACCATCAGCGAAGGCAAGGCGCAGCAGAAGAACATCGAGACGGGTATGCGCGAGGCAAACTGGGTGGTTGTCGAGGACGGGCTGGAGCTTGGTGAGGAGGTAATCGTGACCGGCGGCGGTCAGATCAAGAGCGGCGTGCCGGTGACTGTCGTAGCTGAGGCGGGTAGCGCAGGCTTCCAGCCTGCAGTCAGATAGGAGTGACCTCATGAATCTTCCCGGATTGGCGGTCAAGCGTCCTGTCACCACGCTGATGGTGTTTCTGGCGCTGTTGGTCTTCGGAATAGTCTCGCTGACACGGATCAACCTGGACATGCTACCGGAGATAACCCCGCCCGGCATCAGCGTTATCGTGCCGTACCCGGGAGCAAGTGCAAGCGACGTCGAGAGCGATGTGGTCGAGTATCTCGAGGACACCCTCAGCACGGTCAACAACCTCGACCATTTGGTGTCTGTTGCCAAGGATAATGTCGCGGTCATCACGTGCCAGTTCACGTGGGGGACCAACCTTGATGTTGCATCAAGCGACATCAGGGACAAGATCGACCTCACGAAGACCGACTTGGCGCAACATGCGCCCGACGCACTGGAACCGTTCCTATTCAAGTTCACCAGCGCGATAGCCCCGATACTATTCATCAGCGTCCAGGCGACGGAGAGTTGGGAGCAGCTCTACCATATCGTTGACACGCAGATCGCTGACTCGCTTCGCCGTGTCGAGGGCGTCGGGGCGATAATCATCTACGGCGGGTTGCGACGCCAGATCAACGTCTTCTTCGACAAGCAGAAGCTCGAGGCGTTTCACCTGCCGCTCGAGGCGGTGATACAAGCGCTGGCCCAGGAGAATCTCGACATGCCTGTCGGCAGCGTGAAGATGGGCTGGCGCGATTATCATCTGCGCGTCCCCGGCAGGTTCAAGTCCGCCGAGGAGATTGGCAGCGTGATAGTGGCCGCCGTCGAAGGCAGACCAGTGTACCTTCGCGATATCGCAACGGTCGAGGACGCGTTCGAAGAGCAAAAGATGAAGTCATGGTCCAACGGGAAAAACAGCGTCCTGCTCATTGTCCAGAAACAATCCGGCACCAACACCGTTGCTGTCGTCAGAAGAGTCAGGCAAAGACTGGAAGAGGTTAAACCCGCCTTGCCGGCCGATGTCAGCATTAGTATTCCCACAGATAACTCCGAGTTCATAGTCCACTCGCTCCAGAACCTTGCCCGAACGCTGCTGGTTGCAGGGGTGCTCGTGCTGATAATAACGTTCATCTTCCTGCGCCGGCTCGCACCAACCCTCATCATTGCCACCGTAATACCGTTCACGTTGATAATCAGTTTCATATACCTCTTTGTCCGGGACCTGACCATCAATCTTATTTCGATGATGAGCCTTTCGGTATGCATAGGTATGGTGGTTGACAACGCGATCGTCGTGCTCGAGAACATCACCAGACGAGTCGATGAAGGCGAGAAACCTGTCGAGGCCGCCGTGTTCGGCGCGTCCGAGATGGGCACGGCAATAACCGCGTCCACCCTGACAACGATAGTCGTCTTTGCACCGCTCATCTTTGTCACGGGAATCGCGGGCATAGTCTTCAAGCAGCTCGGTGCGATTGTCGCAATAGCGCTGGGCGGGTCGCTGTTGACCGCACTGACGCTGACACCTATGCTCGGTGCCCGGTTCATCAGGCCGCAAGCGAACCGCTCGAGCGGCAACGGAGTGGGGAAGATCTTCGCAGCCACGGAACGATTGTATGCCCGACTTGAACGTCGCTACGGCAAAATACTCGGATACGCACTGGACCACAGGGTTCGGATACTCGCGGTGCTGGTTTGTGTATTCGTGGCCACCCTTGGTCTTGTTCGGTTCATCGGCAGCGAGCTCTTCCCGGTAGTGGACGTAGGGGAGATCGAGACTGTCGTCCAACTGGACGAAAGCGCCCGGCTTGAGGAGAGCGAGCGTGTGGCTCTCAAGATGGCCAGCATCCTTACGGAGCTTGTGCCCGAACGGCGCAGCTACTATGCGTGGGCCGGCGAGACCGAAGCGCAGTTCGGAGTTGCGCTGGGCATGGCCGAAGGTGCGAACGTCGCCCAGGCTGGTGCGAAGCTTGTCGACAAGCGCCATCGTGACAGGAGCGACAAGGAAATCGCTGACATGCTCCGGAAAGAAATGCGTGCCGTGCCCGGCATCCAGAAGATGGACGTATCAACGGCGTCGATGATGCGGATGGTTATCATGGGCGGGGCCAAGCCTCTGTTGGTCGAGATCGCCGGACGCGACCGCGATGAGATCACCAGAATCGCCAACGAGCTGAGGGACGCCGTCGAGAAGGTGTCCGGTGCCGTTGACGTCACCACCACGGAACGGTTGCCGCGGTCCGAGATGTGGGTTGTTGTTGACCGCGAGAAGGCCGCCCAGCTTGGGGTTTCGACCGCGGCGGTTGCACGCACCCTGAGAGCCAACTATTATGGGTACGAGGCCACCAAGTTCCGGGACGCCGGCGACGATTTCGACGTCTTCCTCCGACTCAACGACGATGAGAGGGGCACGCTCGATGATATTGGAGACGTTACCGTGGCCTCAAGAACCGGACGGCTCGTAGCGCTGAAAAACATCGCCCGCATAGAACCCGCACAGGGCCCCATCTGGATCGACCGTAAAGACCGCCAACGCATCATCTCCGTCGAAGCCGATACATTCGGCCGGTCGCTGGGCGAGGTCAAGGCGGACGTGCAGAGGCTTGTCGACAAGCTCGATGTGCCGCCCGGGGTGACCATAACGTTTGCGGGACAAGTCGAGGAACAGCGCGAGGCGTTCCGCGACCTCAGACTGCTGCTCGTGGTGGGGATAGCGCTCGTGTACATGATAATGGCGTCGCAGTTCGAGTCGCTGAAAACCCCGTTTGTCATCATGTTCAGTGTGCCGTTCGCCTTCACGGGAGTGATCTGGGCATTGGCTGCGACCGGATTGCCGATTACCATAGTGGCGCTGATAGGTCTGGTGCTGCTGATGGGTGTCGTCGTAAACAACGCGATAGTGCTCGTGGACTACACCAACATTCTTCGGCAGCGCGGGTTCGGATTGCGGGAGGCAATTCTGACGGCATCGACCAGGCGGCTTCGGCCCGTGCTGATGACGGCCGCGACAACGGTGTTCGCCATGATACCCGTGGCGTTGGGCACGGGCGAGGGCTCTGAGATGTGGCAACCGTTCGGCTATACGGTTATGGGCGGGCTGAGCGTTGCGACGCTGGTCACGCTGCTGCTCATACCGATGGTCTACTCGATAGTCGAAGGGTATCGCAAAGACCGCGGCACCGAAGGAGACGTCGAGCAATGAAGATGGTTATGATCGCCTACAACGTGGCCGTCGAGCTTGAGGTCATGGAATCTCTTGAAGCCGTGGGTATCGACAGCTACACAAGGTGGCCGAAGGCGCACGGCAGCGGCCAGATCAGCGGGCCGCACCTGGGCACGCACGTCTGGCCCGTCGAGAACGCTGTGATGGCGGTGGTCGCTCCCGACGAACAGGCAGCCAGGCTGATGGACGCGATCAGGGAACTGCGCAAAACGCTCAGCAAGGAAGGCATCAAGGCCTTTCTCCTGCCCGTCGAAGATATTACCTGAAACACGGTGCGCTGCAGCTGCCGGTTGCAACGGTGAGGGAACGCAAGGTGCATAGGCTATGTCGGACGAGATCCTGATAGTCAATCCCTGGATTCACGATTTTGCGGCCTATGACCTGTGGGCCAAACCGATCGGGCTCTTGTATATCGGGTCGTTCCTGCGTTCTTGCGGATACAACGTCCGCTTCGCCGATCTGCTCGGCAGGTTGGACCCGCACGCGCCCGGCAAAACAAGACGATACGGGACGGGCAAGTACCACGCGGAAGCGATCCCGAAACCGGCCGTCTATCGCGACTTTCCCCGTACCTACAAACGGCACGGGATCACGCGGGATGTTGCGACGGGGTTGGTGTCTTCCATACCGAGGCCGAAGCTCATACTCGTCACGTCCGTGATGACGTACTGGTATCCGGGCGTCTTCGATACGATACGGTTCTTGCGCGACTCGTTCGGTGACGTGCCGATAGTTCTCGGCGGCATCTACGCGACGTTGTGCCAGGACCACGCGCGGGCGCACTCCGGAGCGGACATGGTTGTATCGGGCGAAGGCACGCTCGAATCGTTGCGTATCGCCGACGACATCTGTGGTCATCACCGCGACTACGACACGATACCGACAGGGCTCGACGATCTCCCGCTGCCCGCCTACGACCTTTACGACCGGCTCGACTCGGTCAGCGTTCTGACGTCGCGGGGGTGCCCGTTTTCGTGTACGTACTGCGCGTCGAACTTGTTGTGTGGCGGGTTCGAGCAACGGCGGCCGATTGACGTCGCCGACGAGATAGAACAGCATGTAGCCAATCTCGCTATTCACGACGTCGCGTTTCTCGACGACGCGCTTCTCGTGCGGTTTGACGATCATCTCGGCCCCATTCTCCGGGAGGTCGAGAAGAGAGGCCTCGATATCAGGTTCCATACGCCGAACGGTCTCCATGTCCGCTACATCACCGACAACTCGGCATCCGCACTGCACCGGGCCGACTTCCGCACACTACGGCTCAGTTTCGAGACGGCGACCGATCTTCGGCAACGCGACTGGTCGTTCAAAACGTCGCGCGACGAGTTCGCGTCCGCGGTCGACTCGCTGGGCGCTGCCGGCTACTCGCCAAACGAGATCGAGGTGTACCTGATGGTCGGGATGCCGGACGACGACGTTACCGAGGCCGAGGACAGCATGCGGTTCGTCAACAGGTGCGGCGCCAGGATCAAGCTGGCCGAGTTCTCGCCTGTTCCCGGCACGGAAGGGTACAAGAACGTGCTGGACCTTCTCAACGTCGCTGAGCTTGACCCGCTCATGCACAACCCGTCGATCCTGCCAATGGCACGGGAAGGGTTCGATCTGGAAACGCTCGAGAACCTCAAGTCGCTCGCCAAGAGGTTTAACGCGCACTTTACGACATAAGACGGGTCGCGCTCGTTACGCGAGCAGTTCGGCGACGTTATCGCGGACCTTGCGGAACGCGGCAACAATGTCTTCCATGTCGTTGCGCGTGCCGAGCAGTACGGGATGTTCGATCCAGATGGCCTCCTCGGTGCAGAGCCGTTCGCAGACCGGGCACGGCATCGCGTTGTAGTCCACTTTCCTACCGTAAAACGGGCATGACAACGGGCAGGATTCCGGCCCGTCGGCGATGGGCCGCTGGAACACGGGGTTCTTGTACAGCGGATGCGCGTATCCGGACGAGGCCGGGACGCCTTCGGCGGTCAGCGCTTCGAGAAACTGTTCGCGTGTCGGGCCACCGAACGCATCGCGGTCGTACCGCAACATGTACAGGTGGTACGCGCGCCGTGTCATACGCGGATCGTTCTTCTGCGTGATGATACCGTCGATCTTCTCGAGTTCGGCGTTGAGAAACTCGGCGTTCTCCTGCCGTGTGAGCGTCTGTTGTTCGAGCCGCGTGAGCTGCGCCAGCAGGATCGACGCCTGGAACTCCGTGAGCCGCAGGTTGCCGCCCACCACGAAATGTGTGTACCACGGGCTGCCCTTGCCGCGGCCGCAGTTCGTGTACGAGCGTGACGTCTCGGCAATCGCCTCGTCATCGGTGAGCAGTATGCCGCCCTCGGCGCTCGTGATGTTCTTGCTCATCTGGAAGCTGAACACACCGCAATCGCCGAGCGCGCCCGTCCCTTTGCCGTTCCATCTGCTGCCCCACGAGTGGCACGCGTCCTCGATCACGTGGAGGTTGTGTTTGCGGGCGATCTCGTTTATCCGGTCCATGTCCGCAACGTACCCGCCGAAATGAACCGGTATGATCGCCTTTGTCTTGTCGGTGATAGCGGGCTCGATGAGTTCCGGATCGATGTTCGTCGAGTTTGCGTCGATATCGACGAATATCGGTACCGCGTTAACCGTCAACACGGCGCTTGCCGTCGCCAGGAACGTGTACGGCGGCACGATAACCTCGTCGCCCGCGCCTATGCCCAACGCGAGCAACGACGCCTCAAGCGCCGCGGTACCGGTCGACGTCAACACCCCGTACTTGGCGTCCTGGAACGCAGCAAACTTTTCCTCGAACTCGCGAATCTTCTCGCCGTACCACCACTTGCCGCTCTCGAGCACCCCAAGCAGCGCCTCGCGTTCCTTGTCGTCCCACACCGGCCAACCCGGGAACGGTTCCGTCCGAACCGGTTGCCCGCCTCTACACGCCAGCGTCGCCATACTCGACTCCCTCCATCTCCGTCTCTAAGAGCTCAACGAGTACTTTCGCGTACTACACACATCCTCGTCGCATGCTACCACGGTTTGCACCACACGTCAACGACGGTGTCGGATCCATGAGTGCTCTGTTTGATTCTTGCCAGGACTCCGCAATGCTCGGGACACAACTCGACTAGACGGTTGGCAAGTAGCCGACGCTTGACACTAAGCGTTCTTCAGTCGAAGCTCCATACCTGACAATCCGGGAGCGCTTTCCTGAGTTTTGCCAGTGCTGCGTCGGTGATCTGGGTTTCAGAGAGAGACAGCCTCTTGAGCGATGTCAATTCTTGAAGGTAGCTCAGAGCTGCGTCCGTGATCTGCGTCTCACTCAGGGTCAACACTGCAAGGGACGGGAGGTTTAGCAGGTGAACCAGTCCCGAGTCGCTGACACTTGTACAGCCAAGATCCAGCCAATGAAGCGACTTGAATCCTTTCAGGCGAGCCAACCCGTCATCGGTGATTTGAGTACACCCGAGATCCAGGCTTTCGAGGGCCGTCATACGCTCCAGGTAAGCCAGCCCGCCGTCAGTGATGTGGGTACCGTAAAGTCCCAACCTCTTGAGCGAGGTCAATCCCTTCAAATGGAACAGACCTTCGTCCGAGATGTACGTGCAACGTAGGTCCAAATCCTGGAGCGACCTGAGTCCCGAAAGGTAGCTCAACCCCATGTCCGTAATATGTGAGTTTTCAAGCATGAGCACTTCAAGAGAAATGAGGCCCTGCAACTGTTCCAGCGCCAAGTTGCCTCCGCGCGTGTCAGCCACATTCAGAAGCTCGAGCCGGGGCAACTTCTTGATGTGAGCCAAGCCTGTCTCGTTTATGGTCGTCCCGTCCAGCCACAGTAACTTGAGTGAGGTCAGGTTCTTGAGGTAGGCCATGCCGCTGTTGCTGATTCGGGTGTGTGAAAGGGACAGCGCCTCAAGCGAGGTCAATCCGCTAATGCGAACCAGTGCCGCATCGCTGATCTGCGTGCTGTCAAGAGATAGACTTCTGAGTGAGGTGAGACCCTTGATGTGTGACATGCCCGCGTTACCGACTCGTGTGTCGCTGAGAACCAGCACATCGAGTGATGTCAGCCCTGTGAGATGGGACATTCCAGCGTTGGTGACCCGCGTGCGCCCAAGACGCAAGACCTTCAGTGAACGGAGTTCCTTGAGATGAGCCAAGCCAGTGTCTGTAATCGGTGTGCCGCTGAGATCCAGCTCTTCGAGGGAATACAATCCGCCGAGGTGCGCAAGCCCCGCGTCAGTGACCTCGGTGTGACTGAGGATTAACTCCCTAAGTGAAGGTAGGTCCTTGATGCTGGGAAGTGCGTCATCGCTGGTACGTCCACCAACAATTTTGAGACTCCTCAGTGAGTTGAGGTCCCTGATGTGCGTCATCCCCAGCCCAGTGACGCCAGTGTTGAATAAGGACAGTTCCTCAAGCGAAGTCAGTTTGCCCACATGAGCGAGCCCGGCGTCGCCGATCTGCCCGCCGCCGATCCGCAACGTCCTGAGCGAGGTTAGCCCCTCGATGTTGGCCAGGTCGTCGTCACCTGTTGCGCGCCACATAAGCTCCAACACATAAAGGTCGTCCGGTCCGAGGGCCGCAAGGGGAGAGAGGTCCGTCGCGCCTTGCTCGGCAATCTCCAGTTGTATCTCCTTGCTACGGGGAACTGCAACAGTACCACGAGCAGCACAGGACTCCTCCCACGCTCGTTCGTCCGTCGAACCGAGGGGGCGCAGGAGAACCCGTCCCATGGAGCGGTCGACGGGGAAGTGCAAAGTGCGAAAGTTAGGATCGGGGTTGGCCGCGATTGACTCTGCTATCGCCTCAGTTCTTGTGTCGGAATCGGCAAGCGCATTCGAGGGTGTCGGGTTCTCCGGCTCTAAGTGATCCTCTCCCCCCACGGTGAAGCACGATTGCAGCAACAGCCGCCATTAGAGCCACCGCAAAGGCCAGGCTCGCAACAGTTATCTTCTTTGAGCCAGGATGTGCTCGTGGGACCTCTTTGTCTTGGACAACGGGCGTTCCAGGTTGGACGGCTGAGCCGCCGCGTGCATTCCGCCGTGTGATCTTGAGCGGTTTGCCACACGCCACGCATTTGGTGGTCTTGCCAACAGCATCCACGGGAGCCCGCATCTGCAGACCGCATTCGCATGTCACAACCAGCTCGCGCATCCCTATTCCCTCCGTAACGCAAGCTCGTCGGCGAGTCTGCCCGCGCCTTTCCCCATGTTTTGGCGCGGAAACGCCGCCGCTAGTTACTTGCGTTTGCGAGCTTTGCGTTTCATGATCGAGGCGACAGTGTTTTCGAAGGATTCGACCTGGGCGGCATCGGCGAGGGCACCGATCTCGATGTCGAACTGGCGACGTTCGCCGGGTTTGATGAACTCGAGCACGCCGTCCGCGCGGTCCTTTGCGCGTCCTTCGACGCGACAGTTGGCCGGTTCTAGCCCGACGACGTACGTCTGCTCGCCCATCATCTTCCACTGGTTGAACCGCGGCAACTGGTTCTTGTCGTACTTGATGTACGCGCCGAACTGGTCGCCGCCGAGGTCCCGGTTGACTATCCCCATGAGGATTGCGCCTTTGGCGTCGGTCCGCAGGTTGTGGTAATAACACTTCTCATTGTACCCGGGCGTCGGGTCGTGGAACTTGCCGTAGCTCTCTTTGCCGTCCTCGGCTTCCTCGTCGCGCGGGATCGCTCTCGTAGTCGTCGAAACCAGTTCGGAGGTTGGCGACACCACAGGGTAGCCGAAGTTGCAGTGGTAGAGTATCTGAAGCGGTTGCGTTTCGAACCCCTCGTTCTCTACAACGTCGCGTATCGCCAGGCGCGACTCGCCCAGACGTGCGGTTATCCGGCGAGTGAGCGTGACGTTCGGACCGAAGACGACCGTCTCGCGCATCTTCCCCTCGAGCGTGATGACGTAGTTGTTTCCCTGCCACCGCGCTTTTGTAGAGACTTCGCGTGCAGGGATGTTCGCGATGCGGCCGTGAAGTCCAAGCGCTTCTCCTTCGTCCTCGGTCGGCGCGCCGGCGTAGGTCAGGCCGCAGGTCACTGCCAGACCGCCGTAGAAACCCCGCAACCATCCGAGCCCTTCCGGTTCGTAAAACGCCGGGGAAACGTCGCCAGTCGTCGACCGCCAGCAGAGCGATTTGCCCTGGTACGACGCTGCCGAGACGTCCATCCCGCGGTCCAACAGCACGGTGAACTCGAACCCGCTGCCGGTCCACACGTCCGCGGCCGATACGCCTTTCTCGTTCCCGTCGGCAAGCTCGTGCAGTTTGCAGCCCGCTATCTGGTCCATATCGCCGACGAGCCGCCTCAACCGGTCAGCCGGCACCCTATCGTTGAATATGCGTGGCATCTCCTTCTCTCCTTTCGTCAGGGCCGCGACAGTCTTCCACAGCCCTCTTTAATACTACCCTCCTCTACTGGTATTATTCGCCTAACAGTGTAACCCCATAACGACCAAGTATCAAGGCGGAAGGGTACAGCAGGCGACAGTGGCAGACTTTGTGACGAGTTCTTCCATAAATCCCTTTGTGTACCTGGACTCCTGTTGTCATTTGGCTTTTTACTGTCATTCTGAGCGTAGCGAAGAATCTCCATTTGCTGGGGTTTCCGAAAAGCGAGATCCTTCGCTCCGCTCAGGATGACGCGGATGATGTTCAGGATGGCACTGAGATGTTAATCGAAATCACGTAAAGGAGGAATTGCCAGATGGCTAGACTGGCCATTGACGGCGGCAGGAAAACTGTTACGCTCACCGGCCAGCGGTGGCCGCGTCTCGGCGATGTCGAGATAGCCGCACTGCACAAAGCGATAGAGAAAGCACGTACCCGGGACGATTACCTCTGTTCGGCGGGCGGTGGCGAACCGGTCGAACGGTTCGAGCGCAAGTTTGCGAAGCTTCTGGGCGCAAAATACGCGATGACCACAAACAGCGGCGGCGCGGCGCTCCATATAGCGGTGATGGCCGCGGGCGTCGAGGCGGGCGACGAGGTTATCGTGTCCCCGTACTCCTGGGGCCAGACGGTTTCGTGCATACTCCAGCAGAACGCGGTCCCGGTTTTCGCCGACATCGACCCCGATACGTATGATATCGATCCGGCGACGATCGAGTCGCGGATAACGTCCCGGACGAAGGCGATCATGGTCGTCCACATCTTCGGCCAACCCGCGGACATGCGCCCGATCATGCGTATCGCGCGCAAGCACGGGCTCAAAGTGATCGAGGATTGTGCCCAGGCCACGGGCGCGTTGCACAGGGGCCGCCGCGTGGGCACGTTCGGCGACTTTGGGTGTTTCAGCATCGGCGACGGCAAGCAGATCAGCGGCGGCGAAGGCGGTGTCGTCCTGACGAAGACCCGGGCGACGCACGAGCTCGGCCATTCGGTCGGCCAGCATCCCGCCCGGCAGCATCGGGTGATAAAGGATAAGAAGCTGTTGCGTTACGCGGACAGCCTCATCTACACGTACAGGATACATCCGTTCGCGGCAGTGATCGTTGACGCGCAGCTACCCTATCTCGACCGGTGGAACGGCGAACGCCGGCGCAACTACGACCGGCTCTCGCGCGGGCTCGAAGCCATTCCCGGGATCAAGCCGGTTCACGTGCCACCGACAAATGTTCACGTCTACCATGTCTACAGCCCGTCGTTCGTTCCGAAAGAGGTGCCCGGCGTCTCGCGCGACGTGTACGTGAGAGCGTTGGCTGCCGAGGGGGTGCCGATAGGGCTCGGATATGTCCGCGTACCGATTCATCTGCGACCACGGATGCAGGAGTTCGAGTTCTTCTACGGGAAAGGGTGCCCGTGGAAATGTCATGCCGCGTCGCGCAAGGTGCGATACCGCAAGGGCGACTGTCCGGTTGCGGAAAAACGGTGCGCGAAGCACGAGTTGACGCTCGGCGGCGGGCCAAGCTGGCTTGGCGACCAATCGAAGCTCGTCGATCAGGTGCTCGATGCGTTCGGGAAAGTGACCGGGAACCTCGACGTATTGCGCAAGCTGACACGGCGCGACCGCAAGAAGCCCTGAGGAGAAACTGCGGCTACAACTCCTTGATGCGGATGTTGCGGTACTCGACGAACTTACCTATGCCGGTGTGTGAGTCCTGAACGCCTAGGTAGCCCCGCAACGGTTTGTCAGCGATGGCCGGTACCTTGTCCATCTCGGCGTCGACGCAGGTCACCCCGTCAACCTTGACCGTGATCCTCTTGCCGCGGCACGTGATCTCGTACTGCCGCCACCTGTTCGGCGTCTCGTCCGGCCGAGGGTTCACTGCGACACTGCCGTACAACGAGCCCGTGCAGTGAAGATCGTCTCGCGGAGGCTGCTCGTTGGATATCTGTATCTCGTGGCCGGTATCCCACGGTGAGCCGGTCTCTTTGCAGCGAATGAACACGCCGCTGTTGCCGCCCCGCGACACCTTCCATTCCAGCCTCAGGATGAAGTCGCCATACTGCTTGACCGACCGAAGCCACTCGCCGCCCCGGCCGCCGCCGCTGTGGATGACGCCGTCCCGCACCTTCCACCCTGCAGCCTTCCCCATGACGACCCAGTTGTCGAGGGTCTCCCCGTTGAACAACGATACAAACCCCGGCTCGAACTCATCTCGAGGCGCGCAGGCCTTCCGGCCGCATGCGCACCCCGCCACGACAAGCCCGAGAACTCCCGCTAGTATGAACCTGCTGACTCTCATGACTAGTAAATCACCATATCTTCGCTCTGTTCGGCGTAGTGTTGGATAACCTGGATGACGTCGACGGTTGACTCTCGCGAGGGTTGAAGCGTGGACAGTATCTCCTGGTGCTTGGAGACGAGCGCGGACGCGTCTTCGCCTGCCGCGACGCCGTTAACGATCCTATCTGCGAATGTAATGACAGCCGTGAAGACCGGGTTGTCCTGCGACAAGCTCGGCTTGTGATGGAACCGTATCGCTTCCGATATCTCCTGCGGGAGTTGCCAGTGCTCCGCAAGCAGGAAGCCTGTCTCCGCGTGCGATACACCCAGTTCCCATTCTTCGACGACCGTACTGTCCAATTGCTCACGCTCGATCCGCCCCAGTATCTTGGCGTACCGTTCCGCCATCACGTCGACCAGGACAAGTCTTCCGATGTCGTGAAGCAGGCCTCCTGCGAAGATGCCGACTCTGTCGCCTGCCCCGGTCTGTTGCGCGATAAGTTTTGCCGCCAGCGCGCACTGGGACGAATGTTTTCGGAATCCTTCATAGTCGAACTTCTTGTTCTGTGGAAACATCTCGAGCGCCCGGATCGAAAGAGCTATCTGATACGTTTCGCGGAGGCCGAGCAACGTAACGGCGTGCTTTATGTCGCCTATCTTGCGCGAGAAGCCGTATGCGGCCGAGTTGGCAACCTGTAGAAGCTTGCTCGCAGTTGCCGGGTCGGCGGAAACGATACGGGCGACGTCCTCAGCTGACGATTGCGGGTCGGCCATAGCCTGTTGCATCTGAGTCAGTATGGCAGGCAGCGTCGGCAAATGATCGATCCGCTTGACTATCTCGCTAACTCCGGCGAGCTTGAACGGGCCGCTCGGGATAGCCGTTTGGGTGGGCGCGGGCTCAGGCGTCGGCGCCGCCTCTTCTTCAACTTCTTCAACGTGTTCAACCTTTGGCTCGGACTGCTTCGGCGCGGCCTTTGTCTTTGCATAGTGAGTCTCTACTGCTTCACGCACGTCGGCGGCAGAACAGAGTATGGGCTTTATCCTCAAGCCGGTCATCTCGCTGAGGTTCTCCAGCGTCACTTCGTCGAGCGGGCAGACCATAGCAAGCGTCAGCAGCTTCCCGAGCTTGTCTATCGGAAAAACCTCGTGCTCGCGGGCGAACTCGGCGGGCACCATGTCGACGATCTCTTGTTGTATCTCGTAGTTGCTGATGTCGATGCTCGGTACGCCCGACTGCCGTGAGAGAAACTCGAGGAAGGTGTCCTCGTCCAGGTAGCCGAGGTTTATCAGTATGCCAACCACCTTGCCGCCTTGTTCCTTCTGCACCTTGAGCGCCTCGTCGACCTGCTCGCTCGTAACGAGCCCGTCCCAAACGAGCCGCTCGCCAATACGCTTCTTTCTCCTTATCATCAATCCATTCCTCGCTGGAAAACTCGCTCAGCCGCTCCTTATGGTACCACATTTGGGCACAAACCGGAATACCTCTTCGCTGTTCTACTCGACATATCGATCGAGCACCCCCGCGCCGAGAATCTCCGCCAGCCTGCCTGCCGCTGCACGCCGCAGATAGTCCATCTGCCACAACCGTTCGCCGGCCTTGACATAGCCGTGCACGAAGTTGAGGTCTGAAATGTTTTCGGCATTGATGTGGGGTATGCCGTGGATGTCGAAGTTAACCAGGACTTCGCTCTTAAGCCCGTGAAGCTCTAGGCGTCGCGGTTCCATCGTCCTACATTGCCGATCTCAGGAGCCGTATCGCCTCGTCAGCGTACTCTCGCGCGGTGGTCTCAGATTGGCTTTCCGTGATCACTCGTATGAACGGCTCGGTGTACGAAGCGCGCACGTGCAGCCAGCCGTCGGGCCGCTCGACCCGAACACCGTCCGTCAGGTCGAGCTTCTCCTCGCTAAGCGCCCGTTCCACCTGGTGTACCACCGAATAGATGATTTCCTGGTCGCACGCGATCTTCTCCTTGACCATATGGTATTTCGGCAGCGAGGCAACCACCTCGGAAAGCGTGCACCCTCTGCTTACCACAAGGTCGATGATCGCCGCCATCGCCGCGAATCCGTCGAACCCGTGCTGAAACTCGCTCATCGCTATCCCGCCGCTGCCTTCTCCCCCGACAACCCCGTTTTCGTCTATCATCTCTTCGACAACGTGGGCCTGGCCCACCTTGGTTCGCAACAATCGGCCGCCGTGCTCGAGCACAACGTCCTCGGTCATCCGGCTCGTCGAGACGTTCGTGACGACCGTACCGGGTTCGCGGCTCATTTCGCGTTCAGCGACGAGTGCGAGCGAGTACTCTTCGCTCAACGCGACTCCGCGTTCGTCCACCACGGCAACCCTGTCGACGTCCGTGCTCAGAACGAAGCCCGCGTCCGCGCCGACCGGGGACACGATTGCCGCGGCCTGTTTCATGTTGGCCGGTCGAGGCTCGGGATCGTGCGGGAATTCGCCGTTCGGCTCATCGTTCAGCGCGACATAGTCCACCCCGAGCGATTCAAGCAGCCGACCAGCCATGCCGGCACCGGCTCCGTTGCACGGGTCCACCACGACCTTGAACCGCACCGATTCGTCGATACGGAATCGCGACGCCAAGTCTGCGAGGTACTTTTCGACAGCGTCACCGTTACGGACGACCGTGCCGACGGAGTCCCAGCTTGCCCGCAGGAAATCACGCTGATGGTATATGTCAAGTATCTCCTCGCCCCGCTGCGCGTTCAACGCTACGCCGTCGCCCGAGAAGAACTTCAGTGCGTTCCATCGAGCGTCGTTGTGGCTCGCGGTTATCGAGACGGCGCCTGCGGCGTCTGTGGCGCGTGTGTGGTACTGGACGATTGGCGTTGGACATATTCCCAGGTCAACCACGTCGCACCCGCACGAGGTCAGTCCTGAGAAGACCGCCGGGGCCACCATCGCGCCCGACGCGCGGGGGTCGCGGGCCACAACCACGTGCCCGCCCTCGACGTACGTGCCAAACGCGCAAGCGAAATTCACTATGAGCTCCGGTGTCAGAGTTTCACCGACGATACCGCGAACGCCCGATATCCCTATCTTGAGCAGTTTCATCCGCCGCCGCCTCTATTCACGGGGCATGCCTTGACGCAGACACCGCAGATGTGTTTCCCAACGCCTGCGATGCCGCTGAACTTGTTGAGCAGGTCAAAGCACTTCCACTTGTCGTACCCGTCCATCGAGATCGCTTCCGCCGGACACATATCGATACAGTCGCGGCACTCGCCGCAGCTTCCTTCCGCCGGACCGTCAGGGTCAAGCGGCATATCAGTCAGTACGGTTGCATACCGTACCCTTGCACCGTAGCGCGGATTCACGAGCAGCGAGGAACGACCGATCCATCCGAGCCCGGCCGCGTGCCCGACGACTCTATGGGACAGATGTCCGAGCTGCGCTTTGCGGTCGGCGTACTGAGAGGCTGCAACCGGCACTGCGCTATACCCTTTCTCCTGAACGAGGTTTGTCAGGCGGAGCGCCGTCTGGTCCAGAACCCAGTTGGAAGCCTTGTACGCGGCCGCGTAAATCAGTGTCGGCCTGTCAACTATCTCGTCTATAACCGCGTCAGGCAGCCTGCAGCCGATCGATATCGCACGCGGAAATGATTGCGCGAGCGTCTGTATTGACGGATGGAAGTCTTTGCGAAGCTCAACAATATCCGCCACGCCGAACAGCGACATACCCTGGCTCGCGCAATACGCTTTCAACGCTGCTTTCTCGGATTCTGCGCTCACATGCGTCTCCCTTTCACATCACGACGAGGACTGTTTCGGGAAGGATTGCAGCACCAGCTTCTCGGCTTCGGCTTTCGTAGATATCCGATGTTCGAGTTGTGCATCCTCCACCGTCTCGAGTATCTTGCCAAACTCTGGTCCTGGTTGGTATCCGAGCTGTATCAGGTCGTTTCCTCCAAGCAACGGCTCGGGCCGGATAGGTTCGTGCTCGTATTCCGCAAGCTTGTCGCGGCAGAACTCCCACACGTCGAGCTTGCCGTGGCTCGCGAGGCAGTCCAGACGATAGAGATCGAGCAGCTCCAGGAAATGCTCTTCCGAGAAGAACCGGCGCAACGTGCTCTCGCGCATCTCTTTAGCGTCCTTGAACCGCATGTGGTGCCGCACGAGGTAGCTCACCTGTTCCATCAGCCGACGCGACCGTTTCAGCCGTCTGCATATCTTGTACGCCGACGACGCACCAACCTTGTCATGGTTGTCGAACCGCACCCGTTCGGCTACTCTGTACGTCAGGGGCTTGCCGACGTCGTGCAGAAGGACGCCTAATGCGAGCCCTACGGACGGGGCCTCCATCTTCTCGAGCGTGAGCATCGTATGCTCGAAGACGTCCCCCTCGGGATGAAAGTCCGGCGGCTGGGGCACCCCGGCCATCGCGTGTACCTCGGGCAACACCTCGTTCAGCAGCCCTGTCTCTTTCATCAGCTCGAACCCGCGCCGGGCCCCGCCCTCGACCAGTATCCTCGAGATCTCGTCGCCGATACGTTCCCAGCTCGTATCGTGTATCCGGTTGGCCATCGCTCCGATGGCCTCGTGCGTTTTCGACTCGATCTCGAACTGTAACGATGCCGCGAACCTGATCGCGCGCAACATCCGCAGCTTGTCTTCATCGAACCGTTTGAGCGGGTCGCCCACCGTCCGGACAAGCTTTCGTTCGAGGTCGTCCATCCCACCAACATGGTCTATCGTCTCCCCGGTCAGCGGATCGTAAAACATCCCGTTGATAGTGAAATCGCGCCGTTCGGCATCCTCGCGCTCGCCGGCAAACTCGACATGATCCGGATGGCGACCATCCTCGTACGCGCCTTCCGTGCGGAACGTGGCCACGTCAAACGCGTGACCGCTCTCGAACACTTTGATAACGCCGAACTCCGCGCCCACCGGAATCGCGTTCTCGAAAAGCCGCTGCACCTCTTCCGGTTTCGCGCTTGTGGCGATATCTATGTCCTGCGGGGTTCGGCCGAGAACCTTGTCGCGAACAAAACCGCCTGCGAATAGCGCGCGATTGCCGGCATCCGCCAGCCGGCGCGCAACCTTCTCTCCGGCTCTTACCAGCTCGGCATTTGTCATGAGTCAACCTGCGATTCGACCGTTACGCTATCTTCCAATGCGACAGAACACACTTCTCCACCGGGTGCACAATTATAGGGAGAAAACTTACTCAGGTCAAACGGCAGCGGCGGAGTCCCCGACTGTGCTGGACAGGGTCACCGGACCATGTCGGCGAAGATTATGACGCCTACCCCTGCGCTCCCGTCCGGGAGATTCGAGTCGGCCGGGTTCTCGAACGCGTCTCGCGTTTCCCGCCCCTTGGTTCGCTCGCGATACTCGAAATCGCGAAGGTCGTTGTTGTTGAGATCTCGCGTCAGCCTGTAGTACGCTCGCAGCCGCAGGTCGTCCGCGCTGTTCACGTTTCGAGGTATAATATCGAAATCCTTCTCATTGGGTCCCAGGCTGCACAGGGCGTATGCATCATAAAGCGGCGGCGGGAGTCTGAGACCCGCATCACGCAGTTCCTGCGCCGTGTGCTGCCGGGCTGCGTACGGATCGCTCTCCCGACTGAGTAGCTGCCTGAACTTTCTGAGGTTGCGAGAGTAGACCGGAAAATACTGGTACGGCACCTTACGTCTGTCAAGCTGGCCATTCGGCCGACCATATAACTCCACTCGGGTCACCGCATCTCTATCCAGCATCGGTTGGTCCTCGATGACAATTGGCTCGTTTGTCTCAGAGTCGGTTCGGGGTTCAACGCTACCGTTCTGGTTCAGATCTTCGGTTGTAGAGTATTTGTCCACGAAGTCGGAAGGAGAAACGTCGGTCAAGCGTGCCAGGTACGGCGTGTAAAGGTCATGGTAGAACCGCACCGGATCTCTATCACGTTCCTCAAGCTCCAGTCCCTTGAAGAGACAGCCTTCACGAGGCGGGTAGGTGTTGGAAACGGTGTAATACGACCCGAGAGCGTTCTTCAGGCTGGATAGCTCCTGTTCCACCGCGCCTACTTTAGCTCTCACTCGGGCACCGCCCAGTGCCGGGAGGAGGACCGCGGCCAGGATGGAAATGATCGCGATGACAGCCAGTAGTTCAATCAGCGTAAACGCTTCCGAGGATCTTCGTCTCATCGTCTCCCTCTCCTCTGCTCGTCTCCCCGCAGCCAACCTTGTTCTCCGGGGTATTCTACCCATCCAACTGCATTCTACCACAGATCGTCGCATCCCTGCAAACGCCTTAATCGTTCGGCTAATGGCTGAGTGGACGAGAACTCCAGCAGCCGGGAGTCGCCCGGAAGGTCTCTTTACAAAGTCCCGCAGGGACGAACGATAATAGCCCAGGAATTTATTCCTGGGATCAAATGCATACCCCTACATATGGAGTCCCGGAGGGACGGCTGAAAGACTTTGGCCTCAAGAAATGGGTTCAGCCGTCCCTGATATGGAATGACCGTGTCAAGTGGGGA